>NZ_JBIASS010000023.1:0-82269 GCF_042890955.1 Streptomyces sp. NPDC001933
GAGCCGTGCGAAGACCTCGCGGGCGAACGCGACCGGTTCGGTCGGCCCGGCCGTAATGAGGTCGCCGTCCGTCACCGCGTCCGCGTCGACGTAACGCTCGCCGCCCTTGTACCCCGTGGCGGCGAGGTAGAAGGAGACCGCGCTCGTGTGCGCGCGGTCGTCGAGCAGACCCTCGCGGGCCAGGCCCGCCGTCGCACCGCAGATCGCGGCGACCGGCACCCCGGCGTCCAGGAAGCCGCGCGCCGCCCGGGCGAAGGGGGCGAGCGTGTCACCGGTGTCCCAGAGCCCGGCGCCGGGGAGCACCAGTAGCGCGCTGTCCTCGGGGCGCAGGTCCGCGAGCGCGAGGTCGGGCAGGATGCGCAGCCCGCCCATGGTGGTGACGGGGCCGGTGGTGGGGCCGACCGTCCGTACGGTGAAACCGGCCTGCGCGAGATGGGCGGTGGTGTGCCCCGTCTCCCAGTCGGCGAGGGTGTCGTACACGGCCAGGTGCACGGTCCTACGGATGTCGGTCATGACGCCTCCTCGGCGGAACTGTCCCATCGGCCTCGCTCTCCGACGACGACCACAAGTGACCGTCGAGAGCACGGCAACATACTGTCATTATGACAGCTTACTGTCAATTCATTCCGGCGGTCCGGCCGTGTGCCGACCCCGTGTGCCGACAACCCGACGCCCTGCCCACGAAAGCGCCCCACGGGCGCTGTCACGTTGTTGAGTGTGAGTGCCTGACGGTGTGTCGGGTGTGGTGGTACCGGGTTCCGGCTCCGTGCTCAGGCCGTCAGACACGCACACACTCAACAACGTGACAGCGCCTTGGTTGTCCTCGTATCAGATTGGCGCGGTTCGCGCTCGGTAGGGCAAAGGCACGGTAGGGGCGAGTACAGGCTGGTTTCCGGATGCCGGCGCCAGGGTTGCAAGAGGTCGTTTTCTCCCAGTGTTTTATCCCGGGATCTGCTGTTTGGTCTGTGGTGTCAGGTCGCGCCAGGAGATGGTGGCTTCGCCGGTGAGGCGGCGGGCCATGAGGTCGGTCATGGCGAGGTGGATCACGGCTTCGGAGCGTGTGGGCAGGGTTTCGTAGTCGCGGGCCAGGCGACGGTGATCTCCATGTCGATACCGAGTGCGGCTGCGTGTTCCACGAGGTGCCGGCGGTAGCCGCCATCGACCCAGACCTTGCGGATGCCGGGGTGTTCGGCGGAGACCTGGTCGAGGAGTTGGGTGCCGGCTACGGAGTCCTGCACGCTCGCCGCGGTGACCAGCACCGCGAGCAGGAGGCCGATGGTGTCGACGACGATGCTCCGCTTCCGTCCGACGATCTAATGGGCGGCAGCTGGAGCTACTGAAGGTCCATTCTCGTCGTCGGCCGCTGGCGTCAGCACAACGTCCACCGACGATCGGGGCCTTGGAGCCCTCAAAGAAGACTGACGTGTGCTGACACTCGCAGTCGGCGACGAGAGCTGTCGCGTGATCACCGATGATGATCGTGGTCCAAGCCCCCTGCGGGGACTACCTCTTACGTGCTCGTGAGCCATCAGCTCCGGTCCAGACCGAGGGCCCTGCAGGTCGCTGGGGTCATGAACGGCTAATCGGATGTCGGGCCAAGGAGCCCTTCCATTAGGCCGGTCAGCCCTGCGGCGAGCGCCGCGGCGGACCCGCCGGACGAACCGCCGGGTCCGCGGGTCGGGTCCCACGGATTGTTCGTGGTCCCGTAAACCTCGTTGTAGGTCTGCCAGTCCCGGGCGTCCGGCGGCATGTTGGACTTGCCGAACACGATCGCTCCCGCGTTCTTGAGGCGCGCGACCGACTCGGCGTCGCTCGTTGAGACATGCTGTCCCCAACGAGCCGAACCCCCGGTGGTCCGCATGCCCGCAACTTCGAGACTGTCCTTGATCGTCACAGGGACGCCGTGCAGGCGGCCGAGCGGTTCGCCGCGCGAGACCGTGCGGTCGGCCTCCAGCGCTGCGGCCCTCGCACCCTCCTCGTCTCGGGCGACAATGGCGTTCACCTTCGGATCGAGTTGCTCCACACGGGCGAGGTAGTGGTCGAGCAACTCGACGCTCGACACCTCCTTCGCCGCGACGGCGGCAGCGAGCTGGCCTGCGGAGCGAAATGCCAGATCGGTCATGCGAACCTCCAGTAAAGCTTGACCCGCGGCGATCACATCTCTGTGGGCGACGCAAAATCCCAGTTCAGGGCTGGTCTCACTCGACTTTAGCGGACGCGAGAGACCATGTCGGGGTGTGGCTTTTCTCACTTTCCGCCACAACTTCGCCCGGCACGCCAGGCAGCGACCGGAGGTCGACGGGCCCGGGAGTGTTCACGAGAAATGGGTTCTGGCACACATTCCGTTTTCCGTGAAAGGGACTCGCTGGGGTGATGGGTTGGAGGATCTCGCTCTGGTGCGTTCGTCTCGGGCAAGAAGAAGCAGAACACGATGAAGGCCACCGTCATCGCCGACAACCGAGGCCGCACGTTATGGGTTGCTGCCCTGCGAACTGGCCGGATGCATGAGCGACCGCCGCACGCAACGAAGGCGTCGGTACCTGTTTCCGGCACTTTCCCGACGTAGAGGTCCTCTTGGACGACGGCTACCTCGGGCTCCGCCGTGATCACCCCGGCCAGGCAGTGACCCCGCCCAGGGAGGGAAACAAGATCAGCCCTCCTGAGGTCCACGAAGCCCGCCAGCGAGCCCGCCCCCGGCACTCGTCGAAGCGCATCACCGTCGAACACGCCCTCGCGGACCACAAACGCTGGAAACAACTGACCCGCTGGACACACCGACGGGATGTCCTGCCCGCCACCTACCGGGCCATCGCCAGCCTCGTCTTCGACCGCAACACCATCGGCCGATACAAGCCCCAGCTCAGGCACCCTCAGCTCTAACGCAATCATGCACCAGCTCGTTACTCCTGCACCTCGGTGAGCTCCGTACCGTCCAGCCCGTTTGGGCCGGGCACGACCACACCATCCCACCCTCGACTGCCAGGTTCCCCACACCCGCCGACGTCACCGCGTTCCTCACCAACAACAGCCCCGCGAAGATCAAGTCAGCATTCTGATTCCGCCGGTGGAGGCGGTGGCGTCCCTGGTCCCGGATATCTGCACCCGGCCACGGGGCGGAGGGCCGGCGGGCTCGGAGGCCGGGCCGCGGTAGCCGGTCAGCGCGGTTCCCCCGTCGTGGGCGTGGGCGTCGCCGGTGTCCGTGGCCTCCACCGCCCGTACTGGAACACTGCCCCCGGCTCGGAGGTCGGCCCCGGAGCGAAGGACTTCGCTCCGGGGCAATACTCAAGGGTGTCCCGAGCCCCGCCGACCGGGCTACTGGCGTTCGCCGTCTCCTGGGCTGCGCCGCCGCATCCGGTCCACTCCTGACATGGGTCCGCGACTGCGCGTATGGGCCAGGCCCTGCCATCGCGCCGCGATGTCCGCGGTGCCCACTGGGAGATCGAACTGGTCGAGGATCCGCATGACGATGTGGTCCACGAGGTCGCTGATGCCGTTCGGGATGTCGTAGAAGGCCGGCATCGGGGGGACGATGCGGACTCCCATGCGGGAGAGGGCGAGCATGTTCTCCAGGTGGATCTCGTTGAGCGGTGTTTCCCGGGGGACGAGGACCAGCGGACGGCGTTCCTTGAGTGTGGCGTCGGCTGCACGGGCGATCAGGTTGTCGGCCAGGCCATGCCGTACCGCCGCAAGCGTCTTCATGCTGCACGGGACGATGACCATGCCCGTGACCGGAAAGGACCCGGAGGAGATCGTGGCGCCCAGATCGCCGAACTTATGTGTCACGTCGGCAAGTTCGGCGCAGTGCCTGCTGGTGCGGGACGTCTCCACCTCGATGGTGGAGCGGGCCCAGGTGCTCAGCACCAGATGAGTCTCCACTTGCGGCACCTCCCGCAGGATTTCCAGCAGGCGGACAGCGATCGGGGCCCCGGTGGCGCCGGTGACTCCGACGATGAGGCGGGTGGGGGAAGCGGTTGTCACGGCGGGCTCCTGTTGCGGCGGAAGGGAACGGGCTGGCGGGGAGGGGACGCGCCGCCCCCTCCCTTGTTGTGCCGGGCTACATCGACAGGACACCCGCCCAGCGCTCGCGCAGCTCGTCTCGGATCGTCTCGTCGACGCGATTGGCCGCCGGGTACTGGTCCTTCCACGCGAACGGCTTGCACGCGTCGATCAGCACGATGCCCATCGACAGGTCGCCGACGGCGCGTTTGTCGGGCGACAGTCGCGGGTCGATGGCAGTGGTCGGCGCGCGCAGCACCTGGATGGACTCGGACGGGTCGACGCGGGTGAACATCGCCCACAGGACGTGGTTGATGTCGGTGATGTCGATGTCCTCGTCGACCACGACGAAGTACCGCTCCATGCCGCCGGTGCGCTTGCGCCCGGCCGCCGCGAGCAGTGCGTGCATGGCGTCGCCCGCGCCGGTCTGCTCGATGGAGACGACCACCATGAGCTGGCGGGCGTAGGCCCACACGCCCTTGATGTTCTGGACGCCGGAGGCCTCCAGATGGTCCCAGGTGACCGATGCCGAGTACAGCGGGACAGCCTGGTCACCGGCCGGGACGGTCGGGAGCATCGGCGGGGCGCCCAAGATGATCGGGTCGTTCCGGTGCATGATCCGGTTGATCCGGACCACGGTCTCCTGGCCCGAGTGCGTGTAGTAGCCGGTCCACTCCCCGAAGGGCCCCTCCAGCACGGACTCCTCCTCGACCGGCGGCAGTTCGCCCTCGATCACGATCTCCGCGTACGCCGGGACCGGCAGGTCGCTGCCCGATGCGTACAGGACCTCGACGCCCTGCCCGCGGAGTCCGCCCGCCAGGTCGTACTCCGACATCCCGGACGGCGCGGCGATCGCCGCAGCTGTCGACAGGATCGGGTCCTGGCCCACCACCACCACAATCGGGCAGGTCCGGCCGCGCTTCCAGTACTTCTCGGCGATCGCCTTGCCGTGCCGGTTGCCGAGCATCCACAACGAGAGCCGGTCAGGGCCCTGGACACAGGCCCGGTAGGTGCCGACATTGACCCAGCCGCTGTCGGGGTCGCGGGTGATGACCATGCAGGCAGTGCCGATGTAGCGGCCGCCGTCCCCGTCGTGCCAGCGCGGCGTGGGGAAGATGCCGAGATCCACGTCGTCGCCGACCAGGACGTTCTCCAGAACCGGGCCCGTGGCGACCTCTACCGGAGGGATGGGTTCGAGCCGCTTGCTCAGGTCCTTCCAGGCCCGCACGATGTCGAGCTTCGGAGTGTCGTGGGGCAGCCCGAGTGCCACCGCGGTCCGGGCAGCGGTCCCCATGAAGTTGGTGAACACACGGTGCCCCGCCGGGTAGCCGGGGATGTTGTCGAACATCAGCGCGGGGCCTTCCTTCTCCGCCATCAGTTCGGTGATCCCGCCGATGTCCAGGTCCCGGTCCGCGCCGTCGATCCGGAGGACCTCATCCTTCCCGAGCGTCTGCGTCATGTGGTCGATGTAATGCCGAAGGTCACGGAATGCGTTCATGTGTCGTCGGGGAACCGGGCACTACACCCGTGCCTCCCGTCCTCCTCTTCTCTTTCGTGACGGCAGCGGCTGCGCGTTGAGCGGTTGCCCACAAGGGGCAGCTCCGCGAGGACAGTCACCGCGCGGGCATGCATCGCCAGGATCCGGACCGGCCCGGACCAGGCGCAACGAGCCCGGACAGGCATGCCGGATATTGCGCGAGATAGAGTCGGGGTGCGTGGAATACATCGATCTCCAGCTCATCCATGCACTGCAAATTGATGGCCGTGCACCACTGCGCCGGATTGCGTCGGTGCTGGGCGTCTCCGATCAGATGGCCGCCCGCCGCTACGCCCGGCTGCGTGAGACGGCCGGGCTCCGAGTCGTGGGCCGGCTCAATCCCCGTCCCGTCGGGCAGACCGTGTGGGCGCTTCGGCTGCAGTGCGTTCCCAGCGCCTCGCTCGGCCTGGCCCAGGCACTGGCCGAGCGCGGGGACACACGATGGGTGCAGCTCGCCTCCGGTGGCACCGAGATTATCTGCCACCTCGCAGTCCACAGTGACAGCGACCGGGACGCGCTGCTGATGGACAGGCTCCCTTCGAGCCGCCGCGTCACCTCGATCACCGCGCACCGCATGCTGCGGCTGTTCAAAGGCGGTCCGATCACTTGGGACGGTCCCACTTCCGCGTTGAGCCGGGAACAGATGGACGCACTCGCGCCCTCGTACCCGCCCCCTCACTCCCAGGCGGCGGCGGTGGAGCTCACCGATCTCGACCAGGTCCTGCTCGCCGCGTTGAACCGCGACGGCCGCGCGCCGCACGCCGCGCTGGCCGTGGAGGCCCGGTGCCATGAGTCGACGGTGCGCCGCCGCATCGCGCATCTGCGCACGGCTGGAGCACTCTTCTTCGTGCTGGACGTGGACGAGCGTCTCCTGGGCAACCCCACCGGCACTGCCATCTGGATGTCTGTGCAGCCCTCGCAGCTCGCCGCCACCGGCGCCGCGCTGGCGGGCCACCCCGAAGTGGCATACGCCGCCGCCACCACGGGGCGGACCAACCTCCTGGCCAACGTTCTCTGTTCCGACGACGAGTCCCTCTACGCGTACCTCTCCGACCGCATCGGCGCTCTCCTGGGCATCGACACGGTCGAGACCGCCCCGATCATCCGCACTCTCAAGCGCGACGGCTCCGTCGCACGCAACCACGGCCTCGGGGTGGGTGAGCGCCGTTGAGGTCAGGGGCCGACGCGGGCGCAGGGACGGCGCGGCGGCACGATGACCAGCAAGGCCTTCAGCGCCGGGTACCGGGACGGCTGCCCCTGCGGGCCGCCGGACACCTGCCGAAGCAGCAGCGGGCTGTTGGAGAACGGGCTGCCGTGCGGCCTGACGAAGGACGCCTTCCAGTAGCTCGCGGCAACGAGCGTGTCGGCATGCCGCTTCGGCTTTCTGGCCAGCTGGCGTTCGAGTTGTAGGGCGGTGGGTTAGAACCCGCCCGAATTGGTGAGGCGGTGGCGGACTGTGGGTCTGGGCCGGGTCTTGTCGCTGAGACTGCTGGAGGGTTCGTCAGTAAGGTTTCGTAATTGGCTACGAAATTGCGTGGTTGGCTGGTTGGGTGCGGGCATGTCCGATGATCGGAACTTTGACGGGGTTGAGGCCGTGCTTGCGGGCGCGGATGGGCGGTTGGCGGATCCGGGATTTCTGATGAATGCCGACCCGGAGGAGGTGCTGGGGCTGGTGGATGCGGCTTCGGGGCCTGCTGGGCTGCTGACGGGGGCGGTGTAGCGGGCGTCGGCGCACCTGCACCGTGATGCTGGCGCGGGGGTACGGAGGCAGTTGCTGGCGTTGGATGCCGCCCGGTACGGGGATCGGGGACTGGCGGCGCGGATCACCGCCGTACTGGTGGAGGGCGAACCCGCCGCGCCGTGGGGGGTGGAGTGGGCGACTGGCAGCATGGTCGATCGCAGCCTCTGGCAGACCCTCGCCGGTCACACCGACGGGGTGATTGGAGTAGCGACGGGGGTGGTGGCAGGGACGGGACGGTGCGCGTGTGGGATCTGGCCACCGGTCGGCAGGTCGGCGAACCCCTCCACGAACACACCAACTGGGTGACTGCGGTGGCGACGGCAATGGTGGACGGCCGCCCCGTCGCCGTTACTGGCAGCTATGACGGAACGGTGCGGGTGTGGGACCTGACCACCCGCGAGCAGATCGGCGAACCCCTGCAAGATCACTTCCACTGCGATGTGGAGGTGGTGGCGACGGGGGTGGTGGACGGCCGCCCAGTCGCCGTCACCCACACCGGCAGTGAAGGGATGGTGCGGGTGTGGGACCTGACCACCGGCCGGCCGGACCAGAGTTGGTGTTCCCCGCGGAGGTATTCGCGGTGGCTGTCACTTCGGATGGCTGGCTGGTAGTGGGGTTCGGCCATGAGGTGGCGGTGCTGGCCCGCCGCTGACCAGGTCCTGCGCGGTGCACCCCGGGGGTGTCCCACTGTCCTGGACCGCTACCTGCGCCTGGTCGACGAAAGCGAGGTGCGGCGCGGACTTCGGTGAGGTCTGGACAGGCCGGTGCCAGGTGACGTGGGGGGATGCGCAGGTTGCTGACGTGCGGGCGCACCGCGTCGGCCAGGTCTCGGGCCGGGCCTGGAACACGCGATCGACGCGGCTGCTGGTCCACCGCATACGATGCGTGCGTGTCCGCACTTCAGAAGGAACAGGTCGTGCAGTTGTTGCGGCCGCTGATGCGGACGCGCACCGTGCTCCAGCCAGTCCAAAGCCCGCCCGAGACACGTACGCGTGGGCGCGGCCGACGGCACGCCGTTCCTCCGGCCGTTCCTGCGCAGCCCCATGCGACCTGGGAGTTCGCCGCCACGCGGTTCGGCGGGTTCCCGACGGTGGAGGAGGGCGAGACCTGGCCCCTGTGTGACGGCTCGCCAGCGCAGCTGGTCGCGCCGGGCGTAGCTGAGCGGGATCGCCCAGCCGCGGGCGATCCGGCGGACGACCCAGCGGCGCATGCCGAGCAGGGACGCGAGGACGTCGGGGAGGTTGTTGTAGTGGTCCAGGAGGAACCTGATCTGTGCCCGGGGGCCGTGTGGGTAGCGGGTGATCAGCGTTTCCTGCTGGGCAGGGGTGAGGAAGCGCCAGTGCACGATGCAGTGGGCCTTCTTGGCCTTGCGCCTGGCGGTGGCAGGGGCGGCGACGCCGGTGTCCCGTCGCAAGTGATCTGGACCCAGGGCCCAGCTGGGGCCAGCAGCGACCAGATCGGTTGAGACGTTCGGCTGCCGGAAATCTCAGGTGACCTGGCCCTGGAGGGGTAGTTGGCGGCCGTTGTCTCAGTTGATCTGGTCGGGCGACGGTGAGGCTGGTGACCTACGCGCTGCGGAAACGTAACGGGACAGCACTCCGCCCCGGCACGGGCTCCGAGAAATCCGTACCGGGGCGGGAAGGCGCTTGGTCTGTCGCCGAGCGCATGTGAGGTCCGCGGAGTAATCGGGGTCCGACAAGGCAATAGTGCGGCTTGCCGTCTGAGTACCGGTCGTCGACGCGGGGCCCCTGCTGTATTCCGCCACGGCGTTGCCCGACGCATCCACAACCGTTTGCCGCATCGGACAACGTTCGCACTGCCGTGGGTCCGGCTACGTCTGGGTTGTCGAAGACCGCCACAGGGTCAGAGGTCAGCAGGTTGCAGGCCGAGGTGCTCGTGCCATGCCCGACGGCCGACTGGCGTCACGATGAGGGCGCGGGTGGTGCCGATGCGCGTCATCCATCCAGCGGCGAGTGCGTGGGCGCTAAGGGCAGCACCTACTGCGCCGGCCAGGTGGGGACGGCGCTCGGTCCAGTCAAGGCATGCGCGCACCGGCGGTCGGCGGGAGCCGCCGGGCACCGTGATACCAGTCTCGGTCAGCCAGAGGGTGCCCTTGCCGGTCAGGCTCGGCTCGGGCCCCCATTCCAGCAGTCCGCGCTCGACCATGGCGTCGGTGATCGCCAGCGCGACGGTTCCAGCCAGGTGGTCGTAGCACAGCCGTGCACGGGCCAGTGCCTGCTGTCGGCCGGAGGCTGACAGCGAACGTGGTCGGGCGCTGCGCTGCGGGGCCAGCGCGGCAAGACTCTCGATCAGTTCGACCACCCTGAGGTCGGCCACCCGTATGTAACGGTGGCGTCCGTGCCGCTCCTCGACGAGGAGTCCGCCACTGACGAGCAGGTTCAGGTGCGATGTCGCAGTGGACGGTGCGACTCCGGCGTAACGCGCGAGCTCGTTCGCCGTCCACGCCTGGCCGTCGAGCAGTGCCAGGCAGAAGGCGGCCCTGGTCCCGTCGGCCAGCAGCCTGGCCACGCCCGCCAGGTCTACCCCTACGTCCTGACCTGCGCGCTGAATGTCCACGTTGCCCATTGTCGCCGACGTCCCTTCGACGTTCGTCGAAGCGTCCACCTCCTAGCGTCGGCACGTGCGCAGGGCTTGCCGGCCCCGCACCTGCATCCACCCGCGAGGCCGAGCCGCCTCCGCTCACCTACTGGAGCAAACCATGACCGCGTCCGACACGGCTGTCACCGCCTCACCACATCCCGAACTCCGGACGGACCTCGTGGTCACCGACGCCCCCACGGCGGCGGATATCGCGGTGATCTCCGAGGCGCTGGACCGCTTCAACATCGAGAACACGGGAATTGCCGACCGCAAACCGCTCGCCGTCCTGGTCCGTGATCCCCAGACGCACCAGGCGGTCGGCGGACTGACCGGGCGCACCTCGCTCGGGCTGTTCTTCATCGACCTCTTCTACCTGCCGCCTCAGCTGCGAGGCAGCGGGCTGGGAAGAGAAATCCTGCGGCAGGCCGAGGACGAGGCCCACACCCGCGGTTGCCGCACAGCCGTGCTCTACACGATCACCTTCCAGGCTCCCGGCTTCTACCGGAAACAGGGGTGGGAACTCCTGGGAGAGGTCCCCTGCGATCCGCCGGGCACCAGCCGCTTCTTCATGACCAAAGAACTCACTGCACCGACCGGCCAACCAGTTCGGCCCCGGTAAGGTCAGCAGTAGTGCCGTCCAGGCTGCTCGACGCACTGGGCCGGGTGCCCGACCCGCGTAGTCCTCGTGGGGTGCGGTTCCGCCTGGCGACGTTGCTCACGGTCGGTGTGTGTGTGCTGTGACCAGCGCCGGTCATAACTCCCTGACCGCCATTGCCGAGTGGGTACGCTGCTGTGACCAGGATGTCCTGGCCCGGCTGGGCTGCCCTTCGATCCTTTCACCGGCCGGTTCAGGGCTCCGGGCGAACGCACCCTGCGCGATGTGTTCGCCCGGGTCGAGCCCGCGGTACTCACTGCCGCCGGTTTCGGCAGGCTCACCGCACTCCAGCCCCGCCCGGTGAGCCCGACCGGCCCGGACGGCACCATCGAGCGCGAACAGCGCCGCGCCCACCGCATCGCCCTAGCGGATAGCCCGCCCCGCCACGTTTGCAGACGTGCACAGGGCGAGGTAGTCGCCCACCATCTCGACCACCCGTCCCTCGCCGTCCACGACCGTGTACGTCTCGCGGCGCATCCCGGACCCTACGACCCGTCGCACATACATCCCGGCCTCCCCACCCGTGGGCACTGCTGTCGATCGCCGACGCGCTAGGTACGGACATCGCCGTGCTCCTTGGCCAGCAGGCGCCACGGCGGTCCATGGACCGCGACGAGCGGGCCGCGCTGCGCCTCCGCAGCCACCCATGACGCGGCCATCGGCATCCCCGCCGAGGTCGAGCCGGGCGCCGTCGAAGCGTTGACCTACGAGTCGAAGTACCCGGCCCGTAGTAGGTACGAGCGCGCCATCAACGCGACTGCCACGGGACGTGGCGGTCCGACCGGATACGGAGTCTCTTCACTGCGACGGCCCGTGCCTGGGCCCGAGCTCCGCAGCCCAGCAGCCTTGTGGGCATGCCGAACAACCCGCCCGGCGGGCGCGGGCACGTACCCGTCGCCGTCTACTCCTGCGCCACCATCTCCACCGCCCTCGGTGAGAGCGAGGAGCGTGGCCGCTACTACGCCGACGCCCGGCACTGGCACGTCGCCGGCGCGTGGTCCGACCCCGACCCGGCGCTGCCGCTCATGGAGCGACCGGGCTGGCACGCCGTCACGGCCGCCCTGTCCACCGGGATGATCCGGGGCGTCGTCGTCAGCGGCCCGACGCATGTCGCTGCCGACGCCGCCCAGTTTGCGGCTCTCGGCGTCCTCCTCCGCGATCGGGGAGGGTTCCTCGCGGACGCGTCCAACGGCACACCGGCCCGTCGAACCCCCGGCCAGGCCCGGCGTCGTCGCAACACCGCGGACGCGGCCTCCGGCTGGTTCACGCAGCCGGACACGTACGAGGAAGGCGCCTCGTGAGCGCCCAGCGTGCCTGGGTCGGCGACCTCGTGCGGGACGGCGACGGACGGCGGGCGATCGTCACCGACGTCCGCGCCGGCGGCACCGTGTGGGTGCTGCGACCGCCGACCGGGGGCGAGCCCCGCTGGGAGGCCGACGACCCCGAGAGCCTCGAAATCCTCGCCCGCTCCGAAGCCCGGGACAGCCGGTGAGCACCCGCGTTCGCTGCCGACCCCTCCGTCACGCCCGTGCACACGCCCGAAAGGCGAAGTCCCCGTGTACGCGTTCGGCCTCTGCATCGACCAGCACTACCTCGTACCCGGCCTCGCCACCCTCGCCGGCCTGGCCGACAGCCTCACCCCGGGCGGCCCGCCGCAACGCCGCCGTACGGGTCCTCACCCTCGACCTGGCCCCGGCGCAGACCCTCCTCCTCGCCGACCTCGCCAAGCGGGCCGGCTTCGGCTCCTTCTACCTCCGCCGACGCGCCCCTCTGCGCTCCTCGCCCATGGCGGACGCCTCGTACATCACCGTCACCACCTATCTGCGGTTCGAGTTCACGCCGAGCTTCGTCCGCCGTCCCTACCTGATCTACGTGGACGCCGACGTGCTCGTACGCGGAGACGTGAGCGAGCCGCTCGGCTCCCTCGCGCCGGACGAGACCGGCGCCGTGCGGGACGAGTTCAACCCGGCCAAAAATCGGCGAGTGCCCGGAGCCGCCGAGCGCTGGCCCCACCTGCGCGGTCGCCCGTACTTCAACGCGGGCGTGCTCTGGACCCACACCGACCACATGCCCCGCATCCGCCGAGGCGTCGAGCAGGCCCTGATCCATGCCCGGCGCCACATCCTCCACAACGATCAGGATGCCCTGACGTTGGTGATGCGGGAGATCAAGCATCCCGAAGCGTCGCGCACTGGGCCGTTTGGGTGATATCGCACGACTGGCTCTTCTCACCCGTTTGACACTGTGCATCACTTTGAGTAGTGAATCCGGCGGGCCGCCCATCCTTTGCCGGGTCACATGCTGGAGGCGGTTGGAGCGGTTCTTCGGCGTGGTCGTTCGGGCCATGGGGACCGGTGAGGACCGTCGGCAGCCTGCAGCGCGGGCCGTACCGCCGCAGGCGAACCCAGCGGCATCAGCCGCGGCCTGCCCCGGGACAGGGGCCGCGGTTCCCCGATACGTGCTAAGAAAGGCTGCGCCGTGACCGTCTTGACCCGACCTGATCCGCTGCTCGCCGCCGTCGCGCTGCCACGGCAACGCTCCACGGTGCTGCCGTCGGCTGACGCCACCATCCCCGTCGGCAGCTCCCCGCTGGGGGTGGCACTGACCCCGGACGGGGAACGTGGCTACGTCACGAACCGGGCGTCGAACACCATCAGCGTGATCGATACCGCCACCAACACCGCCACCGCGACCATCGCCGCCGGCGGCGGCCCGACCCTCCCGGCGGTCTCGCCGGACGGCACGCGCGCCTACGTGACCCTGTTCGACGACGGCGCCCTCGGCGTGATCGACACCGCCACCAACACCGTCACCGCCACCATCGCGGTCGGCGCCGGAGCCCTCGGGGTAGCGGTCTCGCCGGACGGCGCCCGCGCCTACGTCACCAGCCAGAACGCCAACACCCTCAGCGTGATCGACACCACCACCAACACCGTCACCGCCACGGTGACCACCGGCCCCGTGCCGATCGGCGTCGCCGTCTCCCCCGACGGCACCCGCGCCTACGTCTGCAACGTCGGCGACAGCTCCGTCAGCGTGATCGACACCACGACCAACACCGTCACCGGCAGCTTCACCGCCGGCGACGTGCCGGTGATCATTGCCTTCAGCCCGGACGGCACCCGCGCCTACGTCTGCAATGCAGGCGGCGACAGCGTCAGCGTGATCGACACCGCCACCAACACCGTCATCGCCACCATCGGGGTGGGCACCATGCCCCGCTTCGTGACCGTGAGCCCGGACGGGACCGCCGCCTACACCGCCGACTATGTCGACAACAGCGTCAGCGTGATCGACACCGCCACCAACACCGTCACCGGCACCATTCCCGTGGGCAACGGCCCGACTTGCATCGCGGTCACCCCTGCCGGGACCCGGCTGTACGTGACGGACAACGCTGACAATGCAGTCAGCGTGATCGCCCTGACGCTCGTGCCGAGCCAGGGCACCACCGCCGGTGGCACTATCGTGACCATCCGGGGGCACGACCTGGCCGGTGCAACCGCCGTGCGCTTCGGCGACAGACTCGCCACCATCCTGGCCAACACCGCGAACTCGGTCACCGTCCGCGCCCCCGCCGGACAGGGCCCGGTCCCCGTGACCGTCACCACCCCCGACGGCACCGGCGCCTTCGGCACCTTCTACTACGGCCCTGCCCCGCTGCTGACCGGGATCACCACCACGATGGGCCCCGTCACCGGCGGAGGCACCGCGGTCATCACCGGAGCCAACCTAGCCGGAACCACCTCGGTGCGCTTCGGCTCCAGAGTGGCCACCATCCAGTCCGTCACCGACACCGCCGTCACCGTCGGCGTCCCCGGCGCTCCCTCCTCCGGCCCGGTGTCCGTCACCGTCATCACCCCCGTCGGGAACGCCAACGGCCTGACCTTCACCTACCTCGACACCCCCACCCTGACCGGCGTCAGCCCCGACACCGGACCAACCAGCGGCGGCACCGACGTCACCATCACCGGCGCCAACCTCGCCACCGCCCAGGGAGTCACCTTCGACAACACCCCCGCGGCCTTCGTCGTCATCTCCGACCATACGATCACCGCATCAGCCCCGCCCCACCCCGCTGGAGGAATCGCCATCACGGTCAGCACCCTCGGCGGTAGCTCCCAGAGCACCTACACCTATCTCGATGGACCCGCCATCTGATCGCCGCCGCTGGCCGACCACAGCCGGCTTCCGCCGAGCGGGGAATTCGAGGACCGGCCGGAGCGCGGGGCCCGGCTGCGGGCGCCGGACGACCGCTGGATGGTGGCCCCGAAGTCCTAGCTCGGACACCAGCCGCAAAGTAGCGGGGTGATCACGCGCTTGCCGCCGTGGCGGCCTGCTCATCGTGTTCACGCAGCATCCGCATGACGGTGGCGGGCGAGGGGTGCCGGCCCTTCCTCGTGCCCGCGGTGATGACGAGCCGCTTGGCGATATCACGCAGGCTCACCTCCTGCTCGCGTAGTTGAAGGGCCATGGAAAGCATGCCGTCGTCGGTGACGCCTGCGCCGCCGATGGTTGCCGCGTTTGCGGGCGGACTCGTGGCCTTCGAGGGTGCGGTCGCGGATGTACTCGCGCTCCATGCCGGACATGGCCGCGAGCACGGTGAACACGATGCCGGAGGCGTCGTGCGAGCCCTTGAGCTCGCCGGTGAGGAACTCCAGGTCGATGTCACTGGCCTTCAGTTCCTCGGCAAACATGGCGAGTTCGATGCCGCGGCCGAGCCGCTTGTGTTCGTGGACGACGAGCGTGACGGCGACGCCGGAGGAGCGGATCTCCCCGGCGAGCTTCACGGCGGCCTCCAGCTCCGGCCGCCGGGTGGCACGGGTCGAGATCTTCTCCGAGAAGAACCGGGTCACCCCGGCCCGAACGAGGGCGCGGCTGGGGCCTGCGGGCAGGGCGGAGATCAGGCGGGCGCCCTGGGCCAGTCCCCACACGCCGAGGTGGGACATGGGGATCAGGGTCTTCGCCGCGCTCAACGCTGCCGCGCGGCTGCTGCGCACGTGCTCCGCCATCACGCGCTCGTAGGCGGGGAAGGCGCGCTCGTGGTCGCCGCCCGCCCGTGCCGGCTCTCCGGCGAGGACGTACGCGCCGACGACGGCCAGGCTGGTGCTGCCGCCGACGGCCGGACCGGGGCAGTAGCCCGCGTCGCCAACGAGCGTCACCCTCCCCTGCGACCAGGTGTCCATGCGGAGCTGGGTGATCGAGTCGAAGTAGAACGCCGGGATGTGGTCGAGTCCGTCCAGCCAGCGGTCAACGTGGGTGTGCATGCCGGCGAACGCACCGCGCAGTAGCTCCTTCTGCCGGGGCACGTCGCGGTGGTGGTAGTCGAGCTCGGGCTCGCTCCGGAACAGGAACAAGGCCCGCGCGTCGCCGAGGTGCCGCGCGCCGTACATGCCGGCAGCGCGGCCGACACAGACGTGGATGAGGAGCTCGCGGTCGAGGTCGGCGACGTTCGGCAGGGTCAGAACCCCGAGGCAGGCCCCGATGAAGGCGTTGCAGCGGACTCGTCATCGAAGACGAGGCGCTGTACGTTGGAGTGCAGTCCGTCCGCGCCGACGACGGGGTCGAAGCGGCGCGGCGCGGCGATTTCGAACCGCACCTCGCCGTCAGGCGAGATCGCTCGCCCTTGCCGACGTCCAGACCGAGGAAGACGTCGATGTCGCCGGTGTCGATCACGTGCAGGCCCCTCCATCACGCTTTCGTCCGGCCTTGCCTCGGCACCGAGCTGCCACATCCACGTTACGGAGAGCTCTTCCGGCTCGGGTGAAGCCGGTGCTCAAGCCCCTCATCAGCGGTCCGTCGATGCCTCCGGGCCCGGTGACACCACCCCCGGATCATCAACCGCAACAGGGGGGAAGTCATGCCGGACCCGAAAGCCGGAGGCTCCGTTGCAGAGCCACGAAGACGGTAACGGGGGGCGACACGGATTTCCCGTGTCGCCCCCCGGCCTTGTTTCTCTTAGTCGTGGCGGGGGCTCCGGCTGGCTCTCGCGCCGGCGTGGGCCGCTGGTACCTGGCCAAGAGGCGGCCGTCCCCGTCGACGAGGGCCCCGGCGATCTTCGTGCCCCCCGATGTCGAGAGCTCCGTACGCCATCCTTTCCCCTCCTTCCGTCACCCGTTCACCAGTGGTGCGTCACCGTTCGGTATGGGCCGTGGACACAGAGCGCAGCCGGAGGGTGAGGATCTGGAACGGGCGCAGGTTCAGGGACACCTGTCCGGCGTCGGTCTCCCGGGCGGCACCGGATTCCTCGCCGGGGGCGAGCGGGCGTTCCAGGAGATCAGTCACGGTGGCCGACTCCAGCGGGAAGCCCGTGCTCAGCAGGGCCGTGGCCCGTCCTCCGTGTGCCTCGTAGAGGCGCACGACGATGTCGCCGGAGCGGTCGTCGGCGAGCTTGACCGTGTCGATGACGACGGCGTCGTCATCCGTGGCCACCAGGGGTACGACGTCCGCCGAGGAACCGGGCACGGAGCGCTCGGGGACGTTGAAGCCGTATCCCTCGCGCACCGCGTCCGCGATGTCGGCGCCGATCACGAATCCGTACCGCAGGTGGTGCTGGCCCTGGTCGGAGTCCGGGTCGGGATAGCGCGGGGCACGGAGCAGCGAGAGCCGGACCGTCGTGGTGGTGCCGCCGTCGGAGCGGACATCACGCGTGACCTCGTGTCCGTAGGTGGAGTCGTTGACCACGGTCGCGCCCCAGCCCCGTTCTCCGACGTGGAGGAAGCGGTGGGCACAGAACTCGAACTTGGCCGCGTCCCAGCTGGTGTTGGTGTGCGTCGGGCGCTGGACGTGCCCGAAGGGGACCTCCGCGCTGGAGTGGTCGGCCCGCACGTCGAGTGGGAAGGCGGCCTTGAGGAGCTTCTCCCTCTCGTTCCAGTCGATCTCGGTGTCGATGTCCAGGCGCCGGGATCCCTCCCCGAGGGAGATGAACTGTTCGATCCGGGAGTCGCCGAAGGTCCGTACGACCCGCACACCGTCGGTCTCCGCGCGCACCGACTCGGCGTCGCGGAGGTCGTGCACGGTGTTGCGGTAGAAGGCGTCGATGTCCCAGGCGTCGTACTCGTTGGGGAAGTCCTGGTGGAGCTGGAGGAGATTGGCCGCCGTGCCGGGTGCCATGGCCTCGCGGGCTGCGGTGATGTCGTACGCCGAGGTCACCAGTCCCCGGGCGTCGATCCGGACGCGGACGAGCCCGTTGTCGAGGAGGTGGCCGCCCTCGACCGGCACGGGCGCCACGAGACGGTCCGGCGATCCCGTGCACGGCGCCGCACCGAAGGCGGGGATGCCGTCGCGGGTGAACGGGGAGGCGTTGAACACCACCTGCTCCTCGCCCTTCCCGGCCAGGGCGCGCTGGGCGGCGTCGACGATCCCGTGCAGCTCGGCCGTGACCGACGCGTAGGTCGCCTCGGCCTCGCGGTGCACCCACCCGATGGAGGAACCGGGCAGGATGTCGTGGAACTGGTGCAGCAGCACCGTCTTCCAGAGCCGGTCGAGGGCCTCGTGAGGGTAGGCGAATCCGGTGCGGACGGCTGCGGTGGCGGACCACAGCTCGGCCTCCCGAAGGAGATGTTCGCTGCGCCGGTTTCCCTGCTTCGTGCGCAGCTGGCTGGTGAGCGTGCCGCGGTGGAACTCCAGGTAGAGCTCGCCGAGCCACACCGGGGCATCGGCGTACTCAGCGTGCGCCCGCTCGAAGAAGTCGGCGGGGCTCTCGATGGCGACCCGCGGCGAGCCCTCCAGGTCCTCCAGGCGGGACGCCCGGGCCAGCATCTCGCGGGTGGGACCGCCGCCGCCGTCTCCGTAGCCGAATGGGAGAAGTGAGCTGTTGGCCGCCTCCTTGTCCTGGAAGTTCCTCACGGCGTGGGCGAGTTCGGCGCCGGTGATCTCGGCGTTGTACGTGTCGACGGGCGGGAAGTGACTGAAGATGCGGGTGCCGTCGATGCCCTCCCACCAGAAGGTGTGGTGCGGGAACTTGTTGGTGGTGTTCCAGGAGATCTTCTGGGTGAGGAACCAGCGCACGCCGGCCAGCTTCATCAGCTGTGGCATGGCCGCGTTGTAACCGAATGTGTCGGGCAGCCACATCTCCTTCGTCTCGACGCCGAACTCGTCGAGGTAGAAGCGTTTACCGTGGATCAGCTGCCGGGCGAGGGACTCGCCGCCGATGATGTTGGTGTCGGGTTCCACCCACAGGCTGCCGACGGGAAGGAACTGTCCGGTCTTCGCCTTCTCCCGGACCCGGCCGTAGACCTCGGGGCGGTGCTCCTTGAGCCAGGCGAGCTGTTGGGCCTGGGACATGGCGAAGCGGAAGCCGGGGTGGTCGTCCATGAGGTGGGTGACGTTGGAGAGTGTCCGGGCGACCTTGCGTACGGTCTCGCGCAGTGGCCAGAGCCAGGCGGTGTCGATGTGGGCGTGTCCGACGGCGGACATGCGGTGGGCGCTGGGGGCAGCGGGAGCCTCGAGCGCGGGGCGGAGCGCCTTGCGGGCGGCGGCGGCGCTGCCGGACACGTCCTGCAGGTCGATGGTGTCCAGGGCCCGTTCGATGGTCTGCAGCAGCTGCCAGCGGCGTGGTTCGGCCTCGGGGAGTTCGCGCATGAGCTCGCCGAGAACGTCCAGGTCCTGGGCGAGTTCCCACACCGCGGCGTCGAAGACCGCCAGGTCGAGGCGGAGCAGTTGGTAGATCGGAGCGCCGGTGATGGTGGTGCTGTCGTTGCCGGTCAGCCAGGAAGGCCGGTCGCCGGTGTGGCTGGGCAGGTGGTCATCGTTCAGGTTCGGGTTGGCGGCGGCCTCGATGTAGTACGTGAACTCCTCGCCGCCGACCGCCCGGTCGGCCACCGGGATGTAGGCGTTGCGTGGGTTGAGGGCCTTCACGACGGTGCCGTCCGCCCGGTAGACCAGGCCCTCGCTGGAGAAGCCCGCACCGGTGAAGTTGAAGCCGATGTCGATGACAGCCTCGACACGACGACCGGCCCACTCCTCCGGCACCCTGCCACTGATCCGGAACCAGCTCGTGGTCCACGCGGGCCCCCAGCGGTGACCCAGCGTCACCGGCTCGTACGGTGCGGCCAGGCCTTCGGCGACGGGTACGGGCTCGCCCGGGACGTTCCAGATCGCGATGTCGAGCGGGACGGTACGGGCGTGGACGGCGGGTCTGATCCGCTCGTCGAGGACGCGGGCGAGCCGCTGCTCGGTGAGGCGTTGCTTGCTGTGCATCGATGTCTCCGTGGTCGTTCGGGCGAAGGCTGGCGGGGCCGTGGTGCGTCAGGCCGTCCACCACACGGTGGTGTGCGCGGGCAGGGCGAAAGCCGCGCCAGGCGGGCCTTCGACGTCCTCGATCGGGGAGTTGGAAAGCAGCGGGCGCCCTGGCAGGGGGATGGTCAGCGCCCGGTCCGCCGTGTTGGTCGTGCAGACGAAGCCCGGCCGCCGGAAGGCGAGGACGCCGTCGGGTGCGTCGTCCCACTGGACGGTGTCGCCGGCGCCGAGGCCCGGATGCCGCCGGCGCAGGGCGAGCGCCGCACGATACAGCTCCAACGTCGAGTCCGGGTCGCTCATCTGGGCCTCGACACTGAGCATTCCCCAGCCCTCAGGCTGCGGCAGCCAGCTACCGCCCGTTCCGAAGCCGTGCGAGGGGCCGGCGACGGTCCACGGCATCGGCACCCGGCAGCCGTCGCGGAATCCGTCCGTTTCCCCGCTGCGGGCGAAGGCCGGATCCTGGCGCGCCTCGTCCGGCAGGTCGGTGACCTCGGGGAGGCCTAGTTCCTCGCCCTGGTAGAGGTACGCGGAACCGGGCAGTGCGAGCATCAGGAGCGTGGCGGCGCGGGCCCGGCGCAGGCCGAGGGTGCGATCGCCCGCCCGATGGCGCTGTCCCTCGGGCTGCGGACCGGCGAACCGGGTGGCGTGCCGGCAGGTGTCGTGATTGGACAGCACCCAGGTCGCCGACGCACCCACCGTCCGTACGGCCTCCAGTGAGGTGTCGACGACCTGCCGGATCTCCTCGGCGTCCCAGGAGGCGCCCATGAGGGCGAAGTTGAACGTCTGGTGCAGTTCGTCGGGGCGTACGTACAGGGCGGTGCGTTCCGCTGTTGGCGCCCACGCCTCGGCGACCGCAATCCGCTCCCCCGGGTAGGTGTCGAGGATTCGGCGCCACGAGCGGTAGATCTCGTGGACGCCGTCCTGGTCCCAGATCGGCGTGGCCTCGGTGCCGAGCATCCTGCGCTGGTCGGTGCGGCCGATGTCGGGCAGTCCCTCGGCCTTGATAAGGCCCTGGGCGACGTCGACCCGAAAGCCGTCGATTCCCCGGTCGAGCCAGAACCGCAGGATCGAGCGGAACTCGTGCCGTACGGCCGGGTGCTCCCAGTCGAAGTCGGGCTGCTCGGGGGCGAAGAGGTGCAGGTACCAGTCGCCGGGAGTGCCGTCCGGGTTCTCCGTGCGGGTCCAGGCGGGGCCGCCGAATACAGAGGTCCAGTCGTTGGGCGGCAGCTCCCCGCTCGCGCCCTTTCCGGGGCGGAAATGGTAGCGGTCGCGGTACGGCGAGCCCGGTCCCTCCTCCCGCGCGCGCCGGAACCACTCGTGCTGATCGGAGGAGTGGTTGGGCACGAGGTCCACGATCACCCGCATCCCGAGCTCGTGGGCGTACCGGATCAGCTCCTCGGCGTCCGCGAGGGTACCGAGCACGGGCTCGACGGCCCGGTGGTCGGCGACGTCATAGCCCGCGTCCGCCTGGGGGGAGGCGTAGAAGGGGTTCAGCCACAGGGCGTCGACGCCGAGCTCCTTCAGGTAAGGCAGTCGGCTGCGGATGCCGGGAAGGTCTCCCATGCCGTCGCCGTTCCCGTCGGCGAAGCTGCGCGGGTACACCTGGTAGATGACGGCTTCCCGCCACCATCCCGGTGGGGCTGCCGCCGGAGCGACGGTGTCGGGAGCATCGGAAGCGTACGGGAACATCGTCAGTCTCTCTCAGCGGATGGTGGTGGCGTGTCGAGGGGCGGCGGTCTCAGTCCTCGACGGGTCCCAGGTCGGGTGTCCCGCGGAGCTCCACCGTCCGGGTCGTGGAGCCGTGCAGTTCGAGAACGGTGATCTCGTTCCGGCCCGCCCGCAGGACCGGGGCGGGGACGTAGAGCGTGGTCTGCGGACCTCGGGACCAGTAGCGGCCGAGCGCGAAGTCGTTGATCCACACCAGGCCCTTGGTCCAGCCATCCAGGTCGACGAAACCGTCGGCCGGGCGGGCGATGTCCACGTGCCCGCGGTGGAAGGCCGGCCCGACCGGAGGCGCGGAGGGATCCAGTGCCGTGCAGGAGAGCGCGCTCGGGTCGTTCAACGGCAGCGGACGGCTGTACCAGTCCACGAGGATCAGGCCGTTGGCTGTGACGGCACCGAGCAGTCCCTTGCGGTCGTGCATCGCCCGCCCGTAGTTCACACGGCCCTGGTTCTCCACGAGCACAGCCAGCTGGGCGCCCCGCCGGGGGACGAGGAAGGTGAGCGCGTGCTCGTGGTTCTCCCGGTCCAGGACGCCGATCGGCTGCCCGTCGACGAAGACCTGGGCCCGGTCGTGCACCTCCTCGACGCGGAGCACTGTGCGGCCGGCGTCCGGGAGCGTCGTCTCGTACAGGATGAATCCGAAGGACTGACCGAGCTGTTCCATGGTGACCGGGTGGTCGGCGTGCACCGCGGGGCCGCCGAGCAGCTCGATCTGGTCCAGGAGGCCGGCGCAGGAGGAGAGGTCGGCGACGGCCTCGGTGAGCTTGGGTGCGGGCGCGGGGACCGGCTCGTCGGGCACGGGGGCGTACCGGGCGATGACCTCGCGGAACGCCGCGTACTTGGGGCCGGGGTCGCCGGCCTCGTCCAGCGGGGCGTCGTAGTCGTAGGAGGTGACGGTGGGCCGGTAGGTCCCCTTGTCATTCGCACCGTTGGTGAAGCCGAAGTTGGTGCCTCCGTGGAACATGTAGAGGTTGACCGAGGCACCCGCCGCGAGGAGCCGGTCGAGGTCGGCCGCCGCGTCTTCCGCGCTGCGGGTGACATGGGTGCCGCCCCACCGGTCGAACCAGCCGATCCAGAATTCGGAGCACATCAGCGGGCCTTCGGGCTGCTGGGTGCGCAGTTCGGCGAGCCCGGCGTCCACGCGGCTGCCCAAGTTGACCGTGCGCAGGACTCCGTCGAGGCCGCCACGTTTCAGGTCGGAGGGCTGGTCGCAGGTGAAGAGCGGGACGTCCACACCGTGCCGGTGCAACAGTTCGGCCAGTTCGGCGAGGTATCCGGAGTCGTCTCCGTAGGCTCCGTACTCGTTCTCCAGTTGTACGGCGATGATGGGTCCGCCGCGGGTCGAGAGGTACGGGCCCACGGTCGTCAGGAGGGATTCGAGGTAGTCGTCCACCGCCTTCAGGTAGCGGGGATCGCGGCTGCGCAGTTCAATGTCCTGGTCCGCGAGCAGCCACGAGGGCAGTCCCCCGCCCTCCCACTCGGCGCAGATGTACGGGCCGGGCCGGAGCAGGACGTGCAGTCCCTCGGCGGCGGCCAGGTCGAGGAAGCGGGGCAGGTCGAGACCTCCGTCCGCGCGGAACTCGCCGCGCCGGGGCGAGTGCAGGTTCCACGGGACGTAGGTCTCTACCGTGTTGAGTCCCAGCAGCCGCGCCTTGTGGAGCCGGTCGGCCCACTGCTCCGGGTGGACGCGGAAGTAGTGCAGTCCGCCGGAGATGATGCGGAACGGTCGGTCGTCGAGACGGAATCCGTCTGCGGCGATCTCCAGTCGAGGCATGACTGTGGTGCTCCTAGGTGTCGGTGCTGGGGTGCCGGGGCCTGAGGCTGTCGGTCAGCTCAGGGGGCGGCAGAGGAGGGCGTCCGGGACGCCCAGCTTGCCGTGGGCCGGGGCGCCCTGGGTCCGGTTGAAGGTGTAGGCGACGCCCGCGAGGTACTCGTCGGTGCGGCACTGCCCCTTGTAGTCGTAGGGGGCCCAGTCGTTCTTGATCTGCGTCTCGTTCAGCGCCGGGTTGTCACCTCGGTCGAACCAGGCGACGCGGTTGGTCTTCGGCAGTGTGCCGGCCGCGGGTGCGCAGAGAAGTCCGGAGATCGCGGTGTCCCAGAACGCGAATCCGGCCGCGTAGTGGTTTGTGGGGCACTCCAGCTTCTCCCAGTAGGGAGCCCAGTCCTGGGTGACGGTCGTCTGGTCCCTGACGACCACCCAGTCGCCCGAGCCGGTGGCGAGCTTGTTGACGTCGGTGCACAGACCGCGGCGGTTCTCCCGGCTGATGCCGATCAGGCGCTGGCCGTCGGGGCAGGAGCCCTGGAGGTTGCCCGGGGTCTGGACCGGGGCGTGGGCGCGCATCCAGGACGAGGCGTTCTGGTTGCCGGAGGCGACGTTCAGCATGTTCCAGCGGTCGGCCTCGGCGACCTTGCCGGTCTTACCGGTGGCGTTCACGAGCTTGTTCCAGGCGGTGGCGCGCCAGTCACCGGGGTCGAGGACGCTCTGCCGCTTGCCGGCCTCGTCGTAGGAGACCAGCGCCCAGTCGTCATTGATCTTGCCGTCGGTGATCCAGCCGGTCAGCGGCCAGACCGCGAAGTCGGTGTCGTTCTCCACCAGGATGTCGGTGAAGCGGTTGAACCAGTCCGTCTCCTTCTGGTCGGTCTGCCCACGTCCACCCGTACCGAACTCGCTGACCCACACCGGGGCGGTGAAGTGCTGACCGGACTCGGTGACGAACAGGGCCTGGTCGTCGATGACCTTGATCAGGTCTTCGGGGCTGAGGTCGCGGTAGCGCGGGTCGTTGGTCTCGCCGTTCTGCCAACCACCTGTCGAGCCCGTGTGGTTGGGGCCGGTGAAGCCGTAGAAGTGGGCGGAGTAGACCAGCTTGTTGGAGTACATGAGGGTGTTGGACAGGTTGCGGACCGGGGTGAGCGTCGGCCGGCCGTGGGGGAACATGCCCTGGGGGATGCCCTGCCAGTTGATGCCCTCCATGATGACCAGTATGTCCGGGTGGGCATCCTGGATCCTGAGGGCGGCCTCCTGGAACGCCTTGTAGAGGTCGTGCTCGTTGCCCCAGCCCCAGTTCGGGTCGTCGTTCCAGTCCCGGCGGACCTCGTTGCGCAGGTCGGCGCCGACCACCCGCTTGTTCGACTTGTAGCGGTTCACCATGAACCGCCAGTTGTCGACCCACTCCTGTGTGGTCTGGCTGCTGTTCCAGCGCTCGTTGCCGTCGAGGCCGCAGCACCAGCGGTAGGTGGTGGTGTGGTTGTTGAGGATGACGGCGAAGCCGTCGGCGGTCAGTGCGGCAACGACGGCGTCGAACACGTCGAGCGGGGTCTTGCCCTTGAGCTCCGGGTTGGCCGTGACGGCCTCGTCCGGCACCACCGTGTCGTCGTCGATCATCGCATCGGCGTAGGGCAGACGGATGGTGTTGAGGCCGAGAGCGTGGAAGTCCGCGAGGATCCGCGTCATTGGGACGCGGTCCAGGCCGAGCGGGATGTTGTTCGACTTCTGGTCCGCCTGGTGGTTCGCGGGGTCGTTGACGTCGCCGCTGCCCTCCCAGGTGCCCTGGGCGCCGGACCAGTTGCCGGCCTTGAGCTTGAAGCGGTTGCCGTCGGCGTCGACGATGTACCGACCGCGCGTGCTCAGCGGTCCTCGCCAGGACGCGGCGAGTTGCTCCCCCGTGAGCACGGTCGTCACGGTGGTTTCGGCGGAGGCTGCGGCCGACGTCGTGCCGGGCGTCAGGCCGACGAGGAGTGCCGCCGCGGCCAGAACTGCGGGCAGTGCCCGCCCGATGCCTCCTCGGCCGGCGGAACTGCGACTGATCGATCTCATGGTGCTGCCCTCCAAGGCGTGGAATGTGAAGGAGGTGCTGCCATACCGGACCGGCGGTCCGGAATCGGGGAGCCGAAGGGGTCGTCAGCCCTTGAGGCCGGTGTGGGCGATGCCTTCGACGATGTGGCGCTGGGCGACCAGGAACATGACCACCAGTGGGGTTATGGTCACGACGGCGCCCGCGAACAGGCCGGGCAGGTTGATGGTCTGCGCCGTCAGGAAGGTGGACAGGGCGATCTGCGCCGTCCAGGAGGACGGGTCCTGGCCGATGACCAGGGGCCACAGGAAGGCGTTCCAGCTGTCGATGAAGGCGAGCGCGCCGAGGGAGGCGAGCATGGCTCCGGACGACGGCAGGGCGATCCGGCGGTAGAGGCCGAGCCAGCCGAGGCCGTCCAGGCGGCCGGCTTCCTCGATCTCTCGGGGGAACTGCAGATAGAAGTTGCGGAACAGCAGGACCGCGAAGGGGCTGAAGAGCCCGGGGGCGATGATGCCCCACAGGGTGTTGATGCCGCCGAGCGAGCCCACGACGACGAAGGTGGGCACGAAGGTCGCCGAGCCGGGGATCATGAGCGTGGCCAGGACCAGGCCGAGCGCGACGCCACGTCCGGGCACGGGGATGCGGGCGAGCGCGAATCCGGCGGCCGAGGCCAGCAGAGTCGACACCGGCGCCGTGATCGCGGCGATCAGCAGGGAGTTGGCCAGGGACCGGCCCATGTCCAGGGTGGGGTCGCTGAACAGGGAGGTGAAGTTCTCCCAGTGCATCGTCGAGGGCCACCAGGTCCACTCCGGCGCCGTCAGGGTCCGCGTGTCCATCAGCGCGTTGCGCAGCATCAGGTAGAAGGGGGCCAGGAACACCACCATCAGGACTCCGGCCAGCAAGCCGCGCGCGGGACGCCGCAGGGCACGCGCTCCCTCTCGTACGGTCGTCACCGGTCTCACTCCTCGCTCTTTCCGAAGCCCGTGATCCGCCCCTGGACCAGCGTCACTCCGACGATCAGGGCCGTGAGGACGAAGGCGCCGGCCGATCCGAGACCGTAGTTCTGGACGCCCATCGCGGTGTCGTAGAGGTACATCAGCGGGGTCTTCACCGGCGCGGTGCCCGTTCCGGAGAGACCGCCGCCGAACAGGTTGTAGAACTCGTCGAACGCCTGGAAGGCCGCGATGAACAGCAGCATCAGCACGGCCACCGAGGTGTTGCGCAGCATCGGCAGGGTGATCCGGCGCAGCAGACGCAGCCCGGTGGCTCCGTCCAGGGCCGCGGCCTCGTAGATCTCCTTCGGGATCGCCTGCAGGCCCGCGAGGAAGAGCACCATGTAGAACCCGACCTGGAGCCACAGTCGCAGGGTCACCAGGACGATCCAGTACAGCGGGGGCGAGCTGGTCTGCAGCCAGGGGACGGCCTCCATCCCGAACCAGCCGCCGACCGTGTTGGCGATGCCCGCCGGCATCCCGCTGAACAGGGACATCTTCCACAGCAGCGAGGCCGCGACGTACGAGACGGCGGCTGGGATCAGGAACGCGGTCCGCAGGACGGCCCGGCCCCGCCGGATCCGGTGCACGAGGAGCGCGAGGCCGAGCGAAGCCGCGAACGTGATCGGCACGATGAACAGGGTGAACAGCAGGATCTTGACCAGCGAGGTCCGGAAGACGGCGTCGTCGAACAGCTGCCGGTAGTTGTCGATCCCCACCCAGTCGCCGAGCGCGATGGTGCCCTGGGCGTCGCTGAGGCTGAGCAGGAAGCTCCAGGCGATGGCGACGTACTTGAACACTCCGAGGCCGATCAGCATCGGAGCGGTGAGCAGGGCGAACGCGCCCCAGGCACGCAGGTCGGCGCGGCGACCGCGGGTCCGGGCGGGGCCCCGCGGTATGTCCGCGGGGCGCCCTGCTCTCTCGGAGCGTGGCACGGAGTGCGTGGTGGCATTCATCAGGACAGCTGCTTGTCCACGGCGGTCTGGGCCTGTCGGGCCGCATCGGCGAGGAGCCGCGCGGGGTCTCCCTGGCCGGCGACGATCTTCGCGGCGGCGGCGCCGAACGGGGTGCCGGAGGCGGAGTCCCACGTGTTCGGGTTGCTCCTGCCGTACTTCGCGGCCAGCTCGACGGCCTCCTTGGCAACTCCCTTGCTGAGCTTGCCGGCCGTGGCGGCGACGGACTTACGCGGCGGGACGTGGAGGCCGTAGCTCTCGGACCAGTCCTTCTGGAGATCGGTCTGCTCGATCCAGAGCCACTGGACGAACTTCTTGGCCGCGTCCACGTTCTTGCCCTTGGCGTTGACGCAGCTCGTCCAGCCGCCGACTCGCAGGACCGGAGCACCGCCGGCCTTGAAGGCGGGCCACGGCAGGATGCCGAAGTCGTCGCCGAGTGCGTCCTTGATGGCGGGCATGGCCCAGAGCCCACACCACTGCATCGGCACGACGCCCTGGGCGAGGGCCGAGGGATCCCACCAGTCGGTGGTGAAGCCCAGCAGCAGGGACTTGTCGTCGTGAAGGCGCTTCAGGGCTGTGACGGCCTCGACGGCCTGGGGCGAGGCGAAGGCCACCTTGCCGTCGGCGACCAGTTCGCCGCGGTTGGAGAACACCGAGAGGGCCGGAGTCTCGCCGACTCCGTCGTTGCCGACGAACAGCCCCTTGCTCTTCTTGGTGGTCAGAGCCTTGGCGGCGGTGACGAGCGCGTCGAAGGTGGTGGGCGGGGTGATCCCGGCCTTGGCGAGGGCGCTCTTGCGGTAGTAGAGCATCTGGACGTCGTCGAGCATCTTGACGCCGTAGAGCTTCCCGTCGACGGTCACCAGGTCACGGTCGCCCTGGTTGAAGTCGTCCTTGGCGCTTCCGTACTGCGCGTCGAGTGCGGCGACCTGGCCGCGGCGGGCGAGTCCTTGCGTGAAGTCGCCGTGTTCGAAGACATCGGGTGCTGCGTCGGTGAGCAGCGACGCGTTGAGCTTGGCCGTGTAGTCGCCGGGCACCCAGGTGACCTTGACGGCGATGTCCGGGTTCGCCTTGGTGAACTCGGTGGCGTAGCGGGTGAGGGCCTGCTGGGTGCCGGCCTCCCCGTAGGCGTGGGACCAGACGTTCAGGGTGGTCTTCGCTCCGGACGAGGAGCCGTCGGTCGGGCTGGTGGTGCAGCCGATCGCCGTTCCGGCGACGAAGAGGAGGGATCCTCCGAGGAATCCTCTGCGGCTAAGCTGGGCTCTCTGTGCGCTCATGTCGTTTCCTCGCGTGGTGATGTGGGCGTGCGGGTTGTGTTGTCCGGCGGGGCCGGTGTCCGACGTTCACAGCTGGCAGGCGGTGACGGACACCGGTCACGCCGGGGACGTGGGCCGATGACCGGTAACCCGGTCAGACGGCGCTCATGGTGTGGCGGTTCGTCGAGGTCCGCGGTGTCTTCACGGGAAGAGCGCTTGGACGCTGACGACGGCGGCGGCTCGGGCCCATTCCTCCCAGGGCAGAGGACGCAGGGTCAGCGGACATTTCGCGGCCGCTTTGAAGCAGCGCGCGTCGTAGGTCCCCTTGATGTGTGCTCCGAAGAGGTCGTAGGTCTCGAGCCCTTCTCCGGTGACGACGACACGTTCGGGGCCCAGGAGGCTCACAAGGGTGGCGATGCCGACGCCGATGGCCTTACCGGCTCGGACGAACGCCTCCCGCGCGGCGGGGTCTCCGTCGCGGGCGAGGCGGACCGTGCCGTCGAAGTCGAGGTCCTTTCGGCCGGTGGCTCGGCGCACCGCGCCGAGGATGGCGTCACTCGATGCGATCGCCTCGACGCAGCCGATCCCACCGCAGTGGCAGCGCGGCCCCGCCGGATCGACACTGATGTGTCCCATCTCGCCGGCGACCCCGTACGCACCGTCGACCAGTTGGCCATTGACGACTATGCCGGAGCCGATGCCCGCGCCGATAGTGACCAGCGCGAAGTACTCGGTCCCGATGCCCTCGCCGAACCAGTGCTCGGCGACGGTCAAGGCTTTGACATCGTTGTCTATCACAACGTTCAGCCCTGTCGAACGGGCCACGATGTCGGCGAGCGGCACATTGCGCCAGCCGGGGAGCACCGAGTAGCGCACGCTCCCCCGGGGCCTGTCGACGTCTCCGGAGACGGCGATCCCCAGGTTTCGCGTCCGGGCCCGGAACTCCGGTTCCGCATCGAGCAGTTCGTCGACCATGTCAGCGATCAGGGCACACACCGCCATCGGTTCGCGGTCATCCAGCGGGCGGCTGGCATGAACACGGGGCCGGGACCGCAGGTCGCACACCGTGCCGTACAGGGTGTCGGCACTGATCTTCACACCGACGAAGAACTCGCGGTCCGGGGTGACGGACAGCGGGTTCACCGGGCGCCCGGCCCCCGGAGCGGTCCGCTCCGGAGGAAGTTCGTGCAGGTAGCCGCCGTCGATCAACGGCCTGGCAGCCTTGGTCACTGCGGTCGAGGACAGCCCTGTGCGCCGGGCCAGCTCGACCCGACTGAGCGGGCTCTCGGCCAACAGGAGGCTCAGGACGGCGATTTCGGCCGGGGCGGTGACCAACGGCCCTGATTGCTTTGGAAACACGACGGCAACGTAAGGCAAATAAATAAGTTCGTCCAGTATTGATTTTCGCGGACCGTGACCCTACTCTCGGGTCACTTCCGGGCCTCGCCTGGGGCCCTGCCGGCGGCCGCCCCTCCGTCGCGCATCGATCCGCATGTTCGCTCGACAGCTTCCTGGGACCACTCGTGCCTCGAACGTCCTCGACCGTTACGTTCGACCGCGCCCTCGGGCTCGCGGTCCTCCGGACCCCCACAGCGTGTTCGCCCTACGCATCGGCTCCGACGGCAGCCCCCGACATCTGTGCTGGGGGCCCGGCCTCGACGACGCAGAGCTCAAGGCGCTGCCCGACGCCGCCTCCCCCGCGGCCAAGCAGCTTCGAGGCCGACGCCGCCCCGGACGAACTCGCTCCGCAGACCGTAGCCCGCTTCGGGCCGGCAAGCCTCCAGGTCTGCTTCGCCGACGGCACGCGGGGCGCCCAGTGGCACTTCACCGGCCACCACATCGAAGACGGGCAGATTCGCCTGCGCCTGACCGACCGTCACTACTCGCTGACTGCCGAGCTCTGCTACCGGGTCCGCCCCGGCAGCGACGTCATCGAACGCTGGGTGGAACTCACCCACACCGGGGCCGAGGACGCCGGTCCGATCACGGTCGACCGGCTGGACTCCGCCTCCTGGACGGCGCCGCCTCTGCCCGACTACCGCCTCAGCCACCTCGTCGGCGGTTGGAACAGCGAGTTCCAGCTGCAGCGCGACCGGCTCACGGTCACCGAGACCGTTTCACCAGCCGCTGCGGCGTCACCAGCGACCACGCCAACCCCTGCCCATCCGGACTGGGTCGTCCACACACCGACCCGGGAGGCCACCGAGCTGCGCAATCAGCTCATGCTGAACTTCGCCCGCCCCGAGGTCGAGGCGTGGGCGCTAAATAGCTTGGACCGACTGGTTCGTGACCATGCCGTCGACTGGCTCAAGTGGGACGCCAACCAACTCGTCACCGAGGCAGGTTGGCCGGGACATCCCGACCCCGACCGGCTGTGGATCGACCACACCCGCGCCGTGTACCGCATCATGGACCGCTTGCGCGCCGACCACCCCGGCCTGCGGATCGAGGCCTGCGCGGGCGGGGGGCGGCCGGGTCGATCTCGGCATCCTCGCCCGCACCGACCAGGCCTGGACCTCCGACAACACCGACCCCGTCGACCGGATCGGCATCCAGCACGGCTTCAGCCAGCTCTTCCCCGCGCAGACCGTGGCCGCCCGAGTGACCGACAGTCCCAACACCGCCACCGGCCGAGCCACTCCCCTGCGCTTCCGCTGCCACGTGGCGATGGCCGGAGCGCTCGGCCTCGGCGGAGACCTCACCCGCTGGTCCGAGGAGGAACTCGACGAGGCAGCGGCGCTCGTCGCCCGCTACAAGGAGATCCGCCCCCTCGTACAGCACGGGTGACAGCATCGCCTGAGCGGCTCCGGCGGCGTGACGGGCGTGCACTACGCCTCCCAGGACGGCGCCGAACACGCCGTTCTCGCATGGCGCCCCACGACCCGCTTCGGCCACCCACCCACAGCACTCGTCCTGCCGGCCCTTGACCCCACGGCCCGGTACCCGGACCTGGACGCAGGCACGCCCCACAGCGGCGCCGTCCTGGTACGACGCGGCATCGGCCCGGCCCTGCCCGCCGGCGACTACGCCAGCTCGCTGATCCGGCTTCGCCGGACCGCCTGAGTACCAGGTTCTGAACCTCTATGCCGGACCACCTGGCCTGAACCCTCTGTGTCGAGAGACTCGCCTCGGCTCTCTTCGGGGGCACAGGTCCAGTGTCGTCACAGGTGCACCGTGCCCTCAAGGGCACGGTGGGCAAGGGGTGGGTGGCCGTACAGGCGCCGGAACGCGGTGCTGAAGGCACGGACGTCGGAATAACCGCAGGCTTGGGCCACTTCCGTCACTGAAGTGCCGGCGTCGAGGAGCAGGGCCGCGCCCAGACCGAGCCGCATCCGGCGGAGGGTCGCCATCAACGAGCCACCGGTTTCGTGCCGGAACAGCCGCTCGGCATGGCGTGCCGACAGGTGAACGGCGGCCGCGACGTCCCGGACCGTCATGGGCCGGGACAGGTTGTCGGCCAGGTAGCGCTGCATCGCCACCACCGCGGGCGACAGCCGGGTCGCCGCAGGTGACCGTGTACACAGATCTTCCTCGGCCGCGAAGGCTCGCGCGGTGTCCACCACGAGTGCGGCCCCGAGGCCGGAGAGTACGGACTCGTACCCGGACCGTACCGGAGCCGCATGCTCGCCAAGTGCCGTGACCAGGGACGCCAACGAACCGATACGCCGTGACACCGCCGGCCTTGTGGTGTCGGTGAGCCCCGACCACCAGCCCCGTTCTCCAGGACTTGGGCCGTGCTTCCCGGCCCGTAGAGCAAAGCTCCAGAAGGCAATGCCCAGGGGGTCCGTGTGACTTGACTCGATCTCGTGCACGTCACCGGGCCGTGCGAGGAAGACGTCACCGGCACCGACGTCGTGATGCTCCGCGCCGATGCTGAACCGCCCGGCGCCGCTGTAGGCAAGGCAGACCTCATAGAAGGAGTGCCGGTGCCAGTAGTTGCGCCATGGCGACGTCGGATAGAAGCCCCAGCTGAAGAAGTCGACCTGGAAGGCCCCGGCCTGGCAGGTCTGCAGCACACCACTCAGCTCTGTGAGCGAACCGGCATTCGCCACATTCTTCAGGTTCAACCGGTTCTCCTGCCCGTGGGGTCGACGCCGGCCAGCATCATGCCCTGTCCCAGTGAGTGGTCATGCGCCCGGATCACTGGCGGATCCGCCGGGTCCCGGAACTGCACCAGCCAGGTGGTGCGAGCCTCGCCGCTGAGGTTGACACCGGAGGCATGGACGGTCAAATAGGAGAAGAAGAGCACGTCCCCGGCCTCGGCGGGAAGCGGCACGGTCGCGTCGAACGACACGTCAGGAAGGTGATGGCCGCCATCCTCCACATGCTCCAGAGGCCCCTGGCGGTGGCTGCCCGGCACGATCCGAACGCAGCCCTTCTCCTCCGGAGCGTCGTCCAGGTGAAAGATCGCGGCACCGACGCGGTGGAAGGTGTGCGGGAAGAACGGGTGGTCCTGGTGCGGAGGAAACGGCGACCCGTTCTCCGGCGGCTTCACGAACAGCTTGGTGTGATGCAGCTGCACGTTCGGCCCGCCCAGCACCGCTGCGGCGATGCGGGTGAAGCGCTCGTCCGTCAGCAGCCGGGAGAACGCCGCGGCGTAGAACTGCACGTCGTGCAGATGCTGCAGCCGGGTCGGTGTTCCGGCCGCGATGCCGGCCGCCGAGTCCCACGTCGCGTTCTCGTCGTCGTCCAGCATGGCCAGCACATCGTGGGCACACTGGCGGTAGGCAGCCGCCTCCTCCCTGCTCAGCAACCCCTTGACGAGCACGTAACCGTTCTCGCTGTAATGGCTGGCCAGGGCCGTGAGGTCGGCCGTTCCCAACGTCATCGTCACTGTGTTCCTCCCACGTCCTGACCGGTCGGAGTGCGGCCGGGTTCGGGAACGACATTAGGTATCCGGCCAGCGCTCTCTGTAGACCCGCGACGGACGGCGGTGTTTGCGAGACGGACGTGATCCGTCGCGGCTTTCCTCCGGTGGCTGCAGGCCGGTGATCAGTCGGTCGGTCACGTCCTCTGCCGGGCCCCGGCACCAGCCCTATGCCTGATCGGCGAGAACGAACCCAGCGGGCCCGGAAGGACCATGGCTCCTGACCGCACAGCGGTACCGTGACGGCGTCGTGTCGGTCTCACGGCGGAAGGCCGTGGCGAAATGCTGAGACGACGAGTAGCCGAGGTCCATGGCGATCACAGTGATCGGCAGGTCGGTCTCAGCGAGCAGCAGCCGGGCGCGTTCCATGCGCAGGCGGGTGCGGTACCGGGCAGGTGTTTCACCGATCTCGGTGCGGAACAGTTCGGCGAAGTGGGCGGGTGACAAGTGCGCGGCCACTGCCAGGTCATCGACCGTGAGGCCGTCGGCGAGATGGTTCTCAATTCGCCGATTGGCCGTTGCGATGGCCGGATGCATAGCCAGATGGCGGACCGGTGGTCGGCTGTCGGCCAGCCGCGATGCCTCGATCACGAGCAAGGCGGCGGCACAGGCCAGTCCGACGGTGCGTAGCGGCTGGTGCGTGGCGACCTCCCTCAGGAACAGCGCGAACGGCGCCACCATCGATCCGGCATCCGTGATCACGAACGGCCGGCGCTGCCCCCACAGGGGGTGCAGATCGTCCGGCGGCACGATGTCCGCGGGCGCGAGCGCGGCGAAGTGGAAGTGGTAGGGCGCGGTACTGGACTCCGCCATGGCATGCGGCACGTCTGGAGGCACCATCAGCAGGCCGCGCGCCGGAACATGCCAGGTGTGGTCCGCCACCGTCCAACGGGTCGGTGGACCGGTCAGCTGCAGGTACAGCTCCCAGACGTCGTGGGTGTGGCTGCCGATTACCCAGCTGGTGGGGGCATGTTGATCACCTGCGTGGGCCAGCCCGGGCACGCCGGCCTGCCGCAGGTGCGCATGGAACCCGGCGCTGAGTCCAGTGGGGCGCTCGATCGTCACCCGAGGATTGTGTACATTCGCCCGGGTCACCTGCACGCTGAGGCAAGACCTGTTCTCGTAACGTCCGAGGTATGACGAACAAGACATTCGATCTGCTTCCGACTGACGAGGACGTGGCGTTCTACCAGGAGAACGGGTACTGGGTCTCCCCGCCGGTCCTCACCGACGAGGCACTGGACGCCGCCGAGCGCGGCATGCGTCGCCACTACGCCGACGATGTCGACCACGAAGTACACGGCGACCCGGAAGGGAAGCATTGGGGGTGGCGTTCCACCGACGGCGACGTGCTGCGCAAGAACGACCATGCGTCACTGCGGGTCGCGGACCTGGCACTTCTCGTACGCCAGTCCTACATCTCCGCGGCGGCCGCCCGACTTGCCGGAGCGCAGGAGATCCGACTGTGGCACGACCAACTGCTGTACAAGCCGTACGGTTCGGCTCGACCGGGCAACGTCGGATGGCACACCGACCGGCACTACTGGCGCAGCTGCTCCAGCGAGGAGATGCTGACCGCGTGGGTGCCCTTCCACGACGTCACGGACGCCCATGGGCCTCTTATGTTCGCGGCGGGTAGCCACCGCTGGAACGAACAACCGGATCTCAGCTTCTTCGACCAGGACCTCACCACGATCGAGCGGCACGCAGGCGAGCACGATCTCCGCATCGTCAGCGTCCCGCTCACCCGCGCCCAGATCAGCTTCCATCACTGCAAGACGTTCCATGGCAGCGGACCCAACCACAGCGGCGAACCACGCCGGTCGATCGCCATCCACCTGCAGCCCGGCGACAATCGCCACGCCACTGTCCTCAATCCTGACGGAACCAAGGCCGGTCACCACCTCGACCATCTGGTCGCTGCCCGCCCGGACGGCACCCCCGACTACACCGATCCCGCACTGTGCCCCCGCCTGTGGCCGATGGCTGGTTGAGCTGGGCCGGGAGAGCTGACGCCGTCAGCAACGAGCGGCAGGCTCGTCCGACCCGCATGACACAGCCGGCACAGCCCACGGTGGTCCGCACCGGCCACGCTCGTCACCGACGCCGACAGTTGGACGCTGCGCAGCGCGACGGGCTGCCGGACCGCGCGCAGAGAGCACACCATCGCCATCACCGACGACGGAGTCGAGATCCTCACCCTGCCCTCGCAGGCACGGCCGTAAGAGAGCCCACCCCGCTGTCCCTACGGCACGCAGAGGACGGGTGGCTTCGTCGACATCGAATGGGTACCTGCGTAACAAGGTCATCCTTCCCGCGCCGAAGCCCAGCTGGGCTGCCAGCCGAGCGTCGGCCCGCCCGGCCAGCGCGAGCCCCACTCGCTTCAGGGCGCGGTTGAGCCGCCTGGTAAACCGTGCGTACGGGGCGGCCAACCTGGAAAACGGCTCGGCGGACGTCCGACGCGGACAGTCCGCCGCCCCACAGATGAAACGCCGGACCGTCAACCGGATCACAAAGCCCTGCCCTGACTCCGGTGCGAGGACGGCGCGAAGACGGCTGATGGTCTGGCGCCACTTCGGACCACTGGGTGTCTCGTCCCAGAGGTCGGCGAGCTCTGACTCCTTAGCAAGTACTCGGTCGAGCGCCTCGACAGCAAGCGGCCGAAGATCGTCGGCGAAGGCTGGGAGGGCTTCTTCAGGTCCGTAACTTGTACTGATTGGTTCACCGCCCGGGCACTGTGCCGCTATGAGAGCGGCGGCTGCGACAGCTTCCGCGCCTTCCGGGCTTTCGAGGTGGTCCAGGGCCTGGATGGTGCGGATGAGCGTCGCCCGCACGAGCTCCTCGCGATTGTCCTGGGCCGTCTCGTCCAGTGTGTGGTTTTCTCCGCCTCGATGAACGCGTACACCTCGCTCATCGATCGCTCTCCTTCGCGAAGAAGACCGCCGCTTTTCGCAGCACCTCGATCGTCTCGGCCTGCTCACGGTTCTACCTCCGCAGCCGACGCAACTCTTCCCGCTCTGTGCTCGTCAGTTCGCCCGGCGCCCCCTGCCCGCGGTCGATCATGTCCTGCTTGACCCAGTTCCGCAGTCCCTCGGCGCTGCCCCCTATCTCCCGGGCCATCTCGGTGACGGTCTTGCCGGAGGACCGGACCAGCGCGACCGCGTCGTGCTTGAACTCCTCCGCATACCGCCTACTGCGGTTGCTCTTGCTTCCCACCTGGCACTACTTCCTCTGGAACCTCACGTCCCAGTCTCCAGGTGTCCATCATCAAGAGGGAGCTTCATGACGGACTCCCGCTGCCGCCCAGGCCTGGGCGGCAGCGGGAGCCGGCTTGATCATTTTCGCCTTCGGCAACTGAGTTGCAGGGCTGGCTACTTGTCGATCACGGTGACGACCGCACGCGCCTTGACCGACGTGTCGGCGACAGCTCCCGCCACGGTGAACCATCCAGCGTTGGCCACCTTGTCCCCCGAGATGGGGTCCCAGGTCACATCGACGGACTTGGTCGTGCCGTCGCTGTAGACGGCCTCGGTCTGCGCAGGCAGCGTTGGCACGGTGCCGACCTTCGTATCGACGGCAACGGTCTTGAAGTCGACGATGGACGTCACCTTCTGCGCCTCGTACACCTCAAGCTCGACCAAACCGCTCTCCGCGCCGGTTGGGTTTTCGTACTTGCCATCGGGATCGATGGTGAACTTCACCCAGTTGGTCTTGACGGGTGCATCAAGCATCACGACATTGTCAGGTTGGCCATCCCACTGGATGTCGGTGACCCGCTTCCTGCCACCTTCCCATTCCAGGACTCCTTCCACGATCCGGTCGCCGGACCCTCCGCGATCGATCAGATTGATGCGGTCAATCTCCACGGCAGTGGGGAAGTCGAGTTTGATCCACGGAGTCCGGTCAGCCTTCTTCGCCGCCCAGGACGTGGCTTTGGAACCGTCGATGGCCTTTGTGCCGAGATAGCGGTCGTCTTGATTGTTGCCGTCCGGGTCGCCGTTTCGATCTCGGACCGAGGAGACCGTCACCTTTGCCTGATCGGCAATGTTGGCGCTGCGCGCAACGATCGCTTCTTGGTTCGAGCGTACCTTCACCCCGTCCAACGTCACGACCGCTTCTGCAGTCGCCTTGAATGTGCCGGTGATCGGCTCCTTCAAAACGATGGTGTTGCTGCCCGGTACATTCGCCAGACGGTCGTCGCTGAACGCGTAGGCGACCGTCGCCTTGGACAGGTCTGCCTTCGCGCCGGTGCTCAGGGTTCCTTCGACTGCTCCGACGATCGGTTCCTTCGTCTTGATGTCGCTCTTGTTGAGCGACAGCTTCACTTCTTTGAGGAATACCGGAGTGGACAGCTTGCCGGATGCATCCACGTCGACGTAGAAGTAATCGCTTGCGCGGTACCCATCCAGCTCCGTGGTCACGCTGACTCTGGCGCGCCCCTTCTCGGCGGCCGTTACCACACCGTTGGCTCCGACTTCGGCCACGGATGGATCGTCGCTGGTGAAAGCGAGCTTTGCATCCCCCAGGTCGATCGGCTGACCGAGGAAGGAGAATCCTGCTACATGAGTCGCGACGGTGCGGCCGGCCGCGCCTACTTTCGGATCCAGTTTGATGCTGCCGAGTGCGGTGAGATCTCTCGACGAGAAGGCCTGAACCTCGAGCACGTCAACCGGACTGCCGTTCTGGCCACCGCCGGGGAACGAGACCCTCACATAGCGCGCCTTCACGCTGGAATGGTCCGGATCGACCGGATAGTTGTAGTAGAGGCCCTCCTGTTCCCAGCCGTACAGTGTCGTGTCACTCGTCGGAACGGCCTGCGTGTCCTTCGACTTCGGCAAACCCGCCCCAGACAGGACCGACGTTTCGTTTCCCTTGGTCCACTTCACCCCATCTTCGCTGTACTCGATCTTCACCTTCTTCGGCACGTTGTAGTAGGTCACATTGTCGCGATTCGGCATGTGATGGTTGAAGAAGACGTTGACGCGAGTGAGGTCTTGCATCTTCCGCAGGTCGTAGGTGATGCTCGGCGATTCATCGCCGGCCGGCACGACCCACTTTTCGGAGTTGGCTCCCGACGCATCATTGATGGTGCCGTCGGACAACTTGCTCGCGTGCTCGCTGTCGGTAGACACCTCCGGTGCGATCCCCTGCGCGGCATTGAAATCGGGGAGGAGCGTGACGTAGTTCCGGGTTGAGGTGTAGGTCTTCCCATCCACCGTGATGTCGGCCCAGTAGCTGTACATCGTCGGCTTGGCGACCTTGCCAGTGAACTTCATCGTGTTGCCTTCGACAACGAACGGCGATTCGTCGGCCGGTACCTCGGTGACCACGATCTTGCCGGCCGCGTTGTCGCGCTTGCCGTCGACGGACGCGTAGTGGTATTTGATCTTGGACGCATTGAGGATGTCGACCGTGCCGCCCTTACGGGTGAAGGCCTTGAAGGTCACTGGGAGGTCCTTGTTCGTCGAGAACTGGCCCCAGAACTGCGCCCCCTTCGTGAACATGTTCACGCCGACAAGCGAGAGGGATGCCGAGATCGCACCTTTGCGAACCTTGACCGGATACGTATCGGTCTTGACCTGAGGATCGTTCACACCGTCGTCGTAGGTTGCGGTCACCGTGATGGTCGCGGTCCCGTCGCCGACAGCCTTGACCCGGCCGGAGCCGGCCACCGTTGCGACCGCCTCGTTGTCGCTGGTGAACTTGAGCTTCGCCGGCGCGAAGAAGTTGGTGTAGTCGTTCATGTAGCTCTCGGCCCTGAGCTTCAGGGCCTTCTTCGAGGTCTGGCTGCTGAACAGCTTGACGCTCGTCATCTTGTATTCCCTGACCGGGCTCTTCGTCCTGATCTTGATGATCGTGTCGATGGGATCCGCAGTCACCTGGGACGTGTCGATGTTGATGTAGTACTTATTGCCGTCCCGCTCCGTGGTGAATGGCAGCGCGAGCCCCTTGTTCAGCCACTTCACGGCGTCGACCTTGTAGTCGAACGGACCGATCCGGCTCATTTGGTCCTGGCCGCCGAAGCCTGACTTCGCCACGCCGGAAATCTGGTTCTTGACCATGTGCATGTAGGTGTACTGGTCGCGAGCCATGGCGTAGCCCCACTCGGGGCCCTGACCGTGAGCGATGGCCTTCTGCGGGTCTGTGTACCAGCCCGGCTTGAGCGTGTAGTCCATGGTGTACGGCGTGGTGCCGTACATGGACTCGCGCAGATCATGCCCGGCGCTGTTGTCCATCCACTTCACGATCGACGCGCGCATGTCCGACAGTTGCTGTGAGGAGATCGGGACCATCGAGAAGATGTTGGTGTTGTCCAGATTGCTGCTCAGGTTGTCCATGCCGCGGGTCACGGTGATCGAGGAGTCATAGTTCATGACGTAGCCGTGGCCGTACTGGTTGATCAGTTCCTTTGTTGCTTCGGCCCAGTTGTCCCGCTCATTGCCCTTGGCGTATTGGGTCCAGATGTCCAGGGCTGTGGTGTAGGGATCATTCCATTCCTCATGGGCGACCTTCCTGCCCTGCGGCAGGATTCCGGTATGCCAGCCGCCGTCCGTGTACGGTTCGCTGTTCCAGAACGGCCGCTCGTGCAACGTGATGTCCTGATCGCCTGTTTGCGCATTCGGGTTCGCATCGATGAGTACCCGGTCGTTGTAGTTGCGGGCCGAGCTCCAGGCGACGTCGATGTTGGAATAGGACTCGGGGCCACCATCGGCGAACACGTACCACGGGTCGTATCGCGCGACCAAGCCCTGGATGTCGCTTTCAAGAATCTCGGACCCCTCGTGCAGCGATGAGAGGTAGACACCGAACTTCAATCCGTAACGCTCGGCAGCCTCCTTGGCCTGCTTTACACGGTCCTTCACGTGCCAGGTGCCGTCATCAGCCTTGTACAGCGCGTTGTACTTGTACAGCTTGTTGCTGTCACTCGGGGTCAGGTTCGCATTCGGAGACGGCCAGTAGTAGATGGTGTTCTGGATGCTTTCTGTCGAAAGCATGGTCATGCCCATCTCTTTGGCCTTCTGGGCCCATTCATCGTAGTTGTAGTTCGGGTCGTACAGGTTCGGCATGGTCCCTGTGGTGTGTGACAGGGCCGCCATCTTCCCGTTGATGAACCAATCGACCGGGTTCCTCTTGACCGTGATGGTGTACTGCTGCATCGCGGACGCACCCTGAGCGTCGGTCACCTTCACGGTGAAGGCATAATCCTTCTGTGCATTTCCTTGTGCACCGTCCGAGACCGTGCCGTCGATGTGACCGTCGGCCGCTAGTGTGAGCCCGGGCGGCAGTTGGCCATGCGCGACGGTCCACGAGTACCCAGGAGCTCCACCGGCGGCCTGGAAAGTGAACGGAGCAGCCTGTGGGGCGATACCTGACGTGTTCCGATTGCCGTCGATGGTCGCGACCATCCCGACGTACGGATTCTCGTCGTAGGCGTACGGCAAGGTATTGGAAGGATAGTCGTTCGCCGGCGTATTCACGTTGCGCTTCTCGAACGCATCCCGGTCAACACTGAGACCCTTTGTGACAACAGACAGCTGATTGTTGGATGCATTCGGGCCCGCCACAGAGGGCGTCAGGCCGGGGATTAGGTCTCCCTTGCCGTCGCACAGTCTCGCGTAGAAGCCGAGGAAGTTCTTGTTCTTGCTGGTGTTCTTGTGCCGAATCTCGATCAGAAGCTTGTTCCAGCCCTGCTTCAGCTGAATAGGATACTTCGTGCCGTTCTTGTTGACCCTGTTCACGACGCTGCCTTGCTGTCCAACCTGAGCGTCGTTTGCGAACAGCCGGTACACGCCCGAGCTGCCAACCTGCCACTGAACGTCTTGCGTGGTCGGGCTGTAGACGTAGCTTGCGGCCACAACCCACTTGTCGGTCGTGGCTTGGCCCTGCTTGACGTCGAAGTAGCCCATCAGGTCGTTGTAGTCGTCGTAGTTCCGATTGAAGATGCGATCGTCGAAGTACTGCCAGGTCGACGTCTCGTTGCTGCTCGGGGCAGCAAACGAGGTGCCGATGGCGGGAACAACGGGTTCGGGAGACTGCTCGACCACTGGATTGGTGTAGGGACCGGAGACCGCCCATTGGTTCAGGTACGGCGCCGTGCCTCCCGTTTGAGCAGCGTGGGCTTGCGGTCCCGTTAGTGCATTGCCGACCGCAAAGGCGAGCACCATCGCGAGCGCGACGACGCTGCACTGGATCTTGTGCAATCTTTTCATTTCACGTCCTTGTACTTGTCGAGATGGCCGATGCCACGCCGTTGTGGATCTTCAGCGGCCCATCCGCCCGCACAACCGTCCTCAAGTCGCGGGATCGAGGCCTCCCTCCTGCCCACACCCCTGCGTTCAGGGATGCCAGGATGTTTCGCATCCTGTCCAATGGCGTGGGAAGTAGATCAGATCTATTCTCGCTCGACAAGGGTTCCAACAGGCGCACTTGCGGCGCGTCGGCGTGCGGCGAAGCGAACCCAGGACAGCGTCCAGGTAAGCGCAACGGGGCCGCGTCTCGCTCTCATCGACTCATCGCGACCCGGCTTCCGCGCCTCCGGTGCTGGCGATTGATCTGATCTATGCCAGGTCTTCGGTCTTTCCCTTTCGGGCCCGCCGGTAGGCTCTGAAGCGGTCTGGCCCACCGCCACCACCAGCTCGTCCGCGCCGACCTTCGCGACTCCATGCCCGACCTCGTCCAGACCGTGGCTGGGCACTGCAGATGCAGCCGAGCGAGGGAACGATGGCCAGCCGGGTCGGGCGGCCGAGCCGGGAAAGCCGATCTGTCCTCATCCAGCAGGTGGACGCGCCGAGTGCCGGCGCCTCACCACCCGAGCTGGGCCTCCCCCAGCACGGTGCTGCCGAGAAATGCGGCGAGGCCCCTGGCTCGTGGCAGATCGCCCCACTTGTCGACGTGCGCGAACACGGTGTGGTGATCGGTCCGCTGCGACCAGTTCAAGTCGTCGCAGTTGAACAGGACCTCCACGCCGTCGTACTTCGAGACGCCGTACGAATCCGTCTCCGGATCGTCGGGCCACCTGCCGGGCAAGCCGATCGAAGCGATACCTCGGCCCACCGCCTCCACGAACCGGCGCTCCACGGTGCCCGGTGCGACGTAGTGCAGGACGGACAGAGGGAGTTCCGCCTCCAGCACGGAGTGCTCCGCGGTGCCGATGTCCAGGCCGAAATCCAGGAACTCACCCGTCGCCGGGTCCACCCGGGCATCCGCGTAGTCGAACCCTGCACCGGGCAGCGCCGCCGCCATCCGCCGCGCGTCCTTCACGGTCAGCAGATCGGCCATCAAGGTCACCTCGTCGCCCCGCTCCTCCAGCAGAGCGATCAGGCGCAATGCCTGCGTCCAGGACTCCTCGGCGTCGGTGGTACGGAAGACCGGATACGCCCGCGAGTTACCCATGCGCGCCACCTTCGCACACCGCAGCCAGACCCTTTCAACGAGATTTGACGGGAGATCGTCCAGCTCACGAAGGGACAGCACACCGATCCCAGCCCAGCTCCTCCACCTTGCCCGCCCCCTCAGACAGAACCTGGGGATGCGTCCGTACGCAGCTGAGGAAAGAAAGCCATACGCCGACCCGGAGACGTCCTGGAGGGCAGGGACGGGGCGGGGGTGCGGGTGAGCGGGGCGGCGGCCGGGGTGCTGCGGTTCGGAACGCGACCCGCCGTGCTGGCCCGGTTCGTGCGGCTGTAGGTCATCGACCCTGAAGCGGTGCTCCTTCTTCTGCTGCGACACCGCCTTCGGCACCGGCTCCTGTCAGCAGTTCGCAAGACTACTCCGGGTGCGCCTGGACACCCCAGCCCGGCGGAATATCAGCTGGCACCGGGCGCCGGCCCCTCGGTCGGGCTCATTCCTCGGCCCGTTGGGTGATGGACGCCTCAGTACGGTCGCCCAGGAATTCGTACCACCGGCGCTCCAGACAGACGTAACGCACATCGGCTTCGACTAGGCCGAGGAAACCGGCCACGGTTTCGGACAGACGTTGCTGCAGCCCCGGGTCGATCAGCGTTCCGTCCTCCGCGAGGGCCTGGTAGCTGTTGGCAAGGCTGAACATGTCCGGGTGGACACGGGTTCGGAAATCAGCCGGGCCACGAGCGACGCGAGGCGGGCGTTGGATAAATCGGCCCGCAGTGCGGCGCCGAAGACGAGCACTCGCAGCGGGCCGGGCTGGGCCTCCGTGGGCATGTGGTACGTCCTTTCGTCTGCTGCGTCACGCCGGTCGGGTCGAGGCGAGCGGGTCCGCCTCGTACATGACCCGGATGACGCCGTCCGGGTGTCGTTCGGCGCGGGCGCGGACCCCGAAGACCTCGTGAAGCAGGCCCGGGGTGAGGGCGTCGAGGGCCGGGCCCGCGGCGACTGCGCGGCCATGGTGGAGGACGACGAGGCGGTCGCAGTACCGGGCGGCGAGGTCGAGGTCGTGCAGCGCGGCAAGGGTCGTGACGCCGGTCTTACGGATCAGGCCGAGGAGTTCGAACCGGGCGCGGATGTCGAGATGGTTGGTCAGTTCGTCCAGGACGAGGAGTTCCGGGACCTGGGCGAGGGCTCGGGCGAGCAGGACGCGCTGGCGTTCGCCGCCGGAGAGGGAGGAGAGGTCGCGGTCGGCGAGCGACGCGATGCCGCAGCTCTCCATCGCCTCGGCGACGGCGCGCCGGTCGCTCTCGCCGTCGCGTCCGAGTACCCCGTGGTGCGGGGTACGGCCGAGCGCCACTGTCTCGGCGACGGTGAGGCCGCCCGCGCCCGCCCCGTCCTGGAGGACGGTGGCGGTGTGTCGGGCGGCGGCCCGTGAGGAGAGCCGCCACACATCCCGGCCGCCCACCTTGACGACCCCCGCGGCGGGCCGCCGTGAACGGTAGACGGCTCGTAGCAGGGTGGACTTGCCGCTCCCGTTGGGGCCGACGAGGCCCACGATCTGGCCTGGTTCCACGTCAAGTCCTACGTTGTGCAGGACCGGCGTGTGGTCGAGGGTGACGTGGAGGCCGTCCAGGGTGAGTCTCATGCGGCGTCGAGCCCCTTGTTGCGGCGCAGCAGCCAGAGGAAGAACGGTGCGCCGAGCAGTGCGGTGAGGATGCCCAGCGGCAGTTCGTTGGGCCGGTTGACGGTACGGGAGAGCAGGTCGACCAGTACGAGGTAAACGGCCCCGAGGAGTGCGCTCAGCGGGAGTAACCTGCGGTGGTCTGCGCCGAGGGTGAGGCGTACCAGGTGCGGGATCATCAGGCCGACGAAGCCGATTCCACCTGCGACGGCGATGACGGTCCCGGTCAGGAGTGCGCTCACCACGAGCAGCACCGCACGGGTGCGGTGCACGTCCACGCCGAGCGACGTCGCCGACTCGTCCCCGGCGAGCAGCGCGTTCAGACGCCGCCCGAAGAGGGCGAGCAGCGTCACCCCGATCGCCACCACGGCAGTGACGGTGGGCAGTTGACTCCATCGGGCGCCGGAGACGCTGCCCAGCATCCAGAACATGACACCCCGCAGCTCGGTCGGTGTGGCCCGTAGTTGGACGAAGCTCGTCGCCGACAGCAGCACGTAGCCGACCGCGACCCCGGCGAGCACGAGCCGCGTGGGCGCGAGCCGTCCCCCGCGTTGCCCGAGCACGAAGACCAGCATCCCTGCCAGGAGTGCTCCCACGAACGCCGCGCCGGAAACGCCGAGTCCGCCAAGCCCTGCTCCGCCGAGCGTGATCACGAGGACCGCTCCCAGTGACGCTCCGTGCGAGAAGCCGAGCACCGTGGGATCGGCGAGCGGATTGGAAACGAGGGTCTGCAGGACGGCGCCGCAGACTGCGAGTCCCGCCCCCACCACCGCGGCGAGGACCACACGCGGGGTGCGGAACTGCCAGACGATCTGGTCGAGGGCGACATCGTCCACGGGCCCCCGGCCGGTGACGTGGTGGACGAGGACCGTCCAGACGTCGCCGGCCGGCACGTTGATCGCACCGCTGCCGACGGCGAGGACCGTCGAGATCAGCAGCGCGACGGTGAGCACGAGAACGCAGACCCACAGCGGGAGACGGCTCAGAAGGCGTCTGGGTGCAGCATCCTGGCGATCTTCTCGACCGCCATGTCGTTGCTGGGGCCGAGGTACATCGAGTCGGACAGCACCACGAACTTGTTCTTCTTGGCTGCGGGCCACTGGGGGAACTCCTTGAGCAGCTTCTTCGCGTACGCCGTCGGGTTCGGGTCGTTGTAGCTGACGACCACGAGGGCGTCGACTTCGGTGGCGGCGACCTTCTCCTTGCTGAGGTCGGCGAAGGAGCTCTTCGACGCGCTCGCGAAGGCGTTGCTGCCGCCGGCCTTGGCAAGGATGTCGTTGTAGATGCCGTGGGCGGCGACGGAACTGAAGTCGTTGCCGCCCGTGGTCATGTTGGAGAAGATGACCATGACCTTCGGCTTCTTCGCGTCGCCGACCTTCTCCTCCACGTCGGCGATGTTCTGCCGTTCCGTGGCGACGAGCTTCTCGGCCCTTGCCTCGACGCCGAAGACCTTGCCCATGTCCCGCAGCAGCTCGTAGCTGTCGTCGATCGTCATGTTCAGGTTGTCCTGTCCGCAGCCCTCGGACGAGACGTAGGTACGCGCTCCGACCTCCTTGAGCTGCTCGCGGGTGGCGAAGCCGTTCGTGGCGTCGAAACCGTAGGACGTGGTGGAGAGCACGAAATCGGGACGCAGACCGATCATGGCCTCACGCGGGATGTCGAAGGCGTCGTTCGGCTTCACCCCGCCTCTGGGCAGCTTCTTGATCTCGTCGGCGCGCCCGGGGACTTCGGACATGCCGTAGGTCTGCTGGTTGGAGACGATCCGGTCGCCCTGGCCGAGGGCGAGCAACGTGGACACTTCGGCGACCGAGGCCCCGTTCATCACGACGACCCGGCTGGGGGCCTTGTCGAACGTCTGGTTAAGCCCGCAGTTCCTGAGGGTGACGGGGTACACGCCCTGTGCGTCGGAAGCAGCCTTGCCGGTGGAGCCAGTCTTCTTGCTGTCCGCATCGGGGCCGGAGTCCGAGCAGCCGGCCCCGGTGAGGCAGAGGAAAGCGGCGAGGGCGACGGCGGGCACCCTGGGTGTCGGCATCGGGTTCTCCTCGGTGATCAAGTCGGGTGCTTCGAGGTGCTGTTGCAGGAGTCGGCGGCAGGGGCGGAGAAGTTCCCGGTGGTCGGGGACGTGATGCGGCAACGGCGATTGCCCGGTCGGCGGGCGGGGCGCAAAGCCTGTGCGCACGGAACGAATGGCCCGGCGTGGCTCGTCCGGGCGCGTCGCAGCACCGCACACCTCCTGTGCCGTACATCACACCCTGCGCGCGGGAACTCGCGCACCCCTTGCTCCGACTCCTGTACGTCACCGTTCCCACCGGTCCACGCATGAGGAAGTGTCGATGACCGAGACCACGCCTGCTGCGTCCCCACCGCTCCGGCAACGCCCAGCCGAGGAGAGCGCCCCGGCCGAGGACTTCGCCACTCCCCCGCCGAAGAACAGCGGCACCTGGAGCGGGCTGCGGCCCCTCCTGCTGCGCCTGCACTTCTACGCAGGCATCCTCATCGGCCCGTTCCTGCTCGTCGCCGCCGTCACCGGGCTGCTCTACACCGCCACCCCGCAGATCGAGTCCGTCGTCTACCGCCACGAGCTGAAGGTCACCCCGCACGGCGAGCCGAAGCCGCTCACCGCTCAGGTCGATGCTGCCCGCGAGGCGATACCCGGCGGGCAGCTCGTCTCCGTCACCAAGGGCGCAGGGGACGACGACACGACGCGGGTCACGTTCAACGTCGAGGGATTGCCCGAGGGCTACACACAGACCGCCTTCGTCAATCCGTACGACGCGAAGGTACGCGGCACACTGCGCACCTTCGGCGAGTGGCTGCCGGTGCGGTCCTGGTTCGACGGTCTGCACCGCACCCTGAACCTCGGCGACTTCGGCCGCAACTACAGCGAGATCGCCGCGAGTTGGCTGTGGGTCGAGGTGCTGGGCGGGCTCGCGCTGTGGCTCGGGGCGCCGCGCGGCAGGGAGCGGCTGCGCAAGCTGTTCGTGCCGCGCCGGGGACCGAAGGGGCGCAGGCGCACGCTGTCCTGGCACGGGGCCGTCGGGTTGTGGGTGTCGGCCGGCTTCCTCGCGCTCTCGGCGACCGGGCTGACCTGGTCGGCACACGCGGGCGTGAACATCGGCAGGATCCAGGACTCGCTGGGCGGCGCGACGCCCTCCGTCTCCTCGGCCCTCGGCCACGGCTCTCACGACAGCGGCTCGGCAGGGGCGGACTCGGGTGAATCCCCCGCGGAGTCCTCGGCCGCGCGGATCGATCTCGACGAGGCCGTCCGCATCGCCCGCTCCGAGGGGCTGCGCGGCAAGCTCGTCATCACCGCTCCGGCAGACGCCGAGAGCGCGTACGTCGTCCGCGAGAACACGCGGCACTGGCCGGAGCAGCAGGACTCGGTCGCGATCGACCCGGTCACCGGCAAGGTCACGGACAAGCTGGTGTTCGACGACTTCCCCGTCCTCGCCAAGCTCACCCGATGGGGCATCGACGCCCACATGGGGCTGCTCTTCGGTCTCGCCAACCAGATCGTCCTCGCGCTCATCGCGATCGCACTCATCGGGATGCTCTTCTGGGGCTACCGCATGTGGTGGCTGCGCAGGCCCACCCGGGCGGGCGGGACGCGGTTCGGCCGGCCGCCGGCCCGGGGAGCCTGGCGCCGGGTGCCGGGCAGGGCCATGGCGCCGCTCGTCGTCATGACCGCTGTCCTCGCCTACTGCCTGCCGCTGTTCGGGCTGCCCCTGGTCTGCTTCCTGTTCGGGGACCTGGCGGTCGCGCGGGCACGCCGGTGCGAGCGCGCGCGCACGGACGCGCACGCCGAGACACCGAAGGAGATGGCCCGATGATCGCCGCCACCGGGCTGCGCTGGATTCTGACGCTGCTCTTCTGCGCGCTCGCCGCCTACGGCCTGTGGCGCGCCCTCGCTGCCCGCTCCCACCCGTGGACCGCGCGGCTCGCCCACGCTCTGCACGCGGTCATGGCCCTGGCCATGTTCGCGATGTCCTGGTCCTGGGGCATGGACCTGCCCGGTACGCCGCAGGTGATCTTCTTCTCCGCCGTTGCGGTGTGGTTCGTGCTGGCTGCCCTCGCCCTGCCGAACGGCCCGGAACCTCGGGTGCGCGCCCTTGCGAGCAGCCTGCCGCACGCCGTGATGACCGGCGCGATGGCGTGGATGGTCGCCGCGATGTCGTCGGGCATGTCGATGGGTGCGTCGGGCGCGGCCCAGGCGCACGACATGCCCGGGACGGACATGTCTGCCCCGGGAGCGCTCGCGACGATGACGCTCAGCGGCACCGGCGACCGCTGGAGCGCGGGCCTGCTCGCGCTCGTCCTGTTGGCGCTCGCACTGTGGTGGCTCGCGAAGGGTTTCGACACGGGCCGCGTCCTGCCCCGCACGACGGGCGGCGCGTCCTCGGGCGGGGCGGCGCACGCCGCTTGGGACGTGGGCTGTCACGGGCTGATGGCTCTGGGCATGGCGATGATGTTCGTCGTGATGGGGTGATCCGTGGCGATCGACGTCGGTTGAACGGGTGTCGGGCTCGTGTGGTCCCAGGGGCGTGATGCTGCTGGGACCACACGCCACAAGCGTCCGTTGTGTGACGCACACCACTTGAGCGCGGGGGAACTCGCGGCCCGGTGCGGCCGACCTCTGGTCCGTACGACCCGCACTCTCGCCCGGAGTCTCCCTCATGGACCACTCGGTGACGCCTTCTCCCGGACGGCGTTCCACCCCCGTGCCGTACGCGCGGCTCGGGGGTTTCCTGCTTCTGCTCGTCGCGCTCTTCGCCGTCTCGTACGGGGTGGGACACCTCGCCGGGCCGGTCGCCCCCGACATGCGGGGAGTCTCGCACCAGGATGACGACCCGGGCTCGCACGACATGGGCGGGATGGGCCACTGATGAGCCGGGAAACCGCCCCGCACACCCTCGTCACGACTGATCTGGTCGTCGGTGGCATGACGTGCGCGGCCTGTGTACGCAGGGTCGAGAAGAAGATCGGTGCCCTGGAGGGTGTGCGCGTCACCGTCAACCTCGTGACCGGTACGGCCCGTATCGAGCATCCTGCGGATCTCGGTACGGACACGCTCGTCGCCGCCGTCGAAGAAGGCGGGTACACCGCCCGTCTACCCGAGTCGCACGCGTCCGGCGGGGACCAGGACGCCGAGGAGGCCGAGGCCGGCGCCCCGCAGCGGCTCCTGGTGACCGCGCTGCTCGCCGTCCCCGTCCTCGTCCTGTCGATGGTGCCCTCGCTCCAGTTCCGCAACTGGCAGTGGCTGTGCTTCGTCCTCGCCGCACCCGTCGCCTTCTGGAGCGCGTGGCCCTTCCACGAGCGGGCCCGGCGCGGGCTGCGGCACGGCGCGGCGACGATGGACACGCTCGTCTCGCTCGGCGTCCTCGCCTCTTTCGGCTGGTCCTCGTACGCGCTCTTTCTCGGCGGTGCCGGCGCCCCCGGCATGCGGATGCCCTTGACGCTGATGCCCACTGCGTCGGACGGGACGGCGCACGTCTATCTCGAAGCGGCGGTCGCCGTCCCGCTCTTCGTCCTCCTCGGCCGTCACCTGGAGGCCCGTGCCCGGCGCGGTACCTCGGCCGCCCTGCGCGCGCTCGCCGAACTCGGCGTGAAGGAAGTGACGGTGCGGGACGGGGCCGTGGAGCGCACCATCCCGGCCGCGCACCTCACGGTGGGCCGGGTCTTCCTCGTACGGCCCGGGGAACGGGTCGCGACGGACGGCGAGGTCGTGGAGGGCACGTCCGCCGTGGACCTGTCCCTCGTGACCGGTGAGACGCGCCCCGTGGAGGTCGCGGCCGGGTCCGCCGTCACGGGCGGCTCGGTCAACGCGGGCGGGCTCCTGCTCGTCCGCGCGACGGCCGTCGGTGCCGGCACCCAGCTCGCCCGCATCACGGCTCTCGTCACCGAGGCCCAGGCCGGGAAGGCCCGCGCCCAGCGGCTCGCCGACACCGTGGCCGGGGTCTTCGTACCCGTCGTGCTCACCCTCGCGGTCACTGTGCTCGGCTTCTGGCTCGGCGCGGGCGCGGACCCGCAGCCGGCCGTCACCGTCTGCGTCGCCGTCCTCGTCGTCGCCTGCCCCTGCGCACTCGGCCTCGCGACCCCCACCGCCCTCATGGCAGCCACCGGCCGAGGCGCCCAGCTCGGTGTCCTCGTCAAGGGACCGCAAGCCCTCGAAGCCCTCCGGCAGATCGACACGGTCGTCCTCGACAAGACGGGCACCCTCACCTCGGGCCACCTCACCGTCGCCGCCCTCACCACACGCGCGGGAGGCCCCGGTGCACAGGAGGTGCTGCGGCTTGCGGCGACCGTCGAGACCGGCTCCGAGCACCCGCTCGGCCGGGCCCTCGTCCTCCACGCGTACCACGCCCTCGCCGAGGGTGCGGTACGGCCCGACGCGCTCAGCGGTTTCACGGCGACACCCGGCAACGGCGTGCGCGGACACGTGGACGGCCGACTCGTCGAAGTCGGTGCCCCCGAGGGTGAGCTGCCCGAAGAACTGGGCGCGGCCCTCGCCACCGCCCTGGAAGCCGCCCATACCCCCGTCCTGGTACGCGTCGACGGGCGGCCCGAGGCCGTCCTCGCGCTCGGTGACGTCGTACGTCCCGGCAGCTACCACGCCGTGGACCGGCTCCGTCGCCTCGGCGTGCACCCCGTCCTCGCGACCGGGGACCAGGAGGAGCCCGCGCGGGCCGTCGCCGCCGCGCTCGGCATCGACGAGACGTACTCCCGCTGCACCCCCGAGCGCAAGGCGGAGCTCGTCCGCGCGCTGCGCGCGGAGGGGAAGCGGGTCGCGGTGGTGGGGGGACGGCGTCAACGACGCGGCGGCACTCGCCGGGGCCGACCTCGGCATCGCGATGGGCACCGGCACCGATGTCGCCATCGGCGCCGCCGACGTCACCCTCGTCCGCGAGGACATCGAAGCCCTCGCCGACGCCGTACGCCTCGCCCGCCGCACCCTCGCCACCATCCGTGGCAACCTGCTGTGGGCCTTCGGCTACAACGCCGTCACCGTCCCGCTCGCCATGGTGGGCCTGCTCAACCCGATGCTCGCAGCCGCCGCGATGTCCCTGAGCTCGGTCCTCGTCGTCCTCGGCAGCCTCCGCCTGCGCCGCTGGCAGCCGGCTGCGGCGGCGGCAGTCGCGCGGCGCTGGCGCCCCTCCTCCAGGGTGGCCTTCTGATGCCTGTTCTCTCCGCGCGCCTGCGTGCCCCGGCCACCGCCGTCGGCGTTCCCGTCCTCGCCTGCGCCCTCGCTCTCGCCGGACTCGGCGTCTGGACGGCGAACGGACATGCCGGGAGCCCCCCGCATGTGGCCGTCACGAGGGCCTACGTCTACCAGTCGTCCGGCTCGACGCCGGAAACCGCCGCCTTCTTCACCCTCACCAACGACGGCGGCTCCGCCGACCGGCTCGTGGGGGTCAACTCGCCCGACACCACCGCGCCTCCCGCGCTGAGCGAACACCGCATGACGTCCTCCGGCGCCGCCTACCGGCAGCTGGTGGACTCCGTCATCGTCCCGGCCGGGGACGGGCTCACGATGGCCCCGCACGGAATCGACGTGACCGTACGGCCGAAGGGGACGTGGCGGCCCGGCGAGGAGGTCTCCTTCACGCTGCGCTTCGCCGACGGGAAGCCGTTGAAGGTCCGGGCGGTGGTGGTTCGGCCGGGTACGGAGACGGACCGCCCTCTTGGCCCGTAGCCCCATGTCCCACACCGCCGCCTGTTCCCGCCGCATATGCCGGAACTCCGCTCCAGCAGGCACCTTTACGGCATTGAGGGCAAACAAGCGGTCCTGCCATGTCGCCCGACCCCCCGCGATGGGAGCATGAGGCGCCATGGAAGCGGGACCGGTCGGACGCGCGATGAGGGCGGCGATGTTCGCCGCCGTCTCCGTCACGCTCGCCGCGACCGGACACGTCCTCATGTCCGAGGCCCCGATTCCCTTCTGGGTGCTGGCCACCGGCTTCCTCGCGCTCGCGGTCCCCGGCTGGTGGTTCGCCGCCCGTGAGCGCGGCCCCTGGCTGGTCACGGGCCTCGCCGTCGTGACCCAGGGCGTGCTGCACAACGCCTTCGCCGCCGCGCAGTCCGCCCTCGGAACAGCCGGGGGTACGGCCACGCAGACCGTCGCCGGAGCAAGCACGGCGCCGACGGACACCATGACGTCCATGCACCACATGGCAGGCATGGGCCACTCGGCCGCGAGCGGCGCGATGACCGGCATGGAACACATGGCCGGCATGGATCACGCCTCCGCCATGGGCCACATGGGCTCGATGGCCCATATGGGCCACGACATGGCCGGGATGTCCTCGGCAGGGATGCTTGCCGCGCACGTCCTCGCCGCCCTCGTCTGCGGCGTGTGGCTGGCCCGCGGCGAACACGCCGCCTTCCAGATCCTGCGCGCGGTCGCGGGCTGGCTGCTCGCTCCCCTCCGCCCCCTCCTCACAGCGCCGTTGCCGTCCCCGCGCCGCCGCCTGCGCCCGCACCGGGGCCTGAGCGACCGGCTGCCGCTGGGCCTGCGGTGCGCTCGCGCGCGGGACCGGCGCGGGCCGCCCGGGGTGCTTGCCGCGTTCTGAGGACGCGGCAGGCATTTCCGGAGGACGTACACCCCTGGCCCGCGACCGGTCACCGACCGGCCCGCCACCGTACCCGCGCGCAGCGGGAGTCCTCCGGCACACCCGGCCCCGAAGGGCCCGGGTGCCCCATTCACCGGAGACCCGGATCCGTCCCGTACGCCGCCACGCGCGCCGTGGCCGCGGTGCGCAACCATGCGCCGTCACCGGACGCCCGGGGGCCGGACCGATCCGTGAAGGACACACCTGGCGATGAACACCACACTGCCCGCCCCGCGCGGGTCACAGTGCGCCTCCGTCCCGCGTGACAGGACTGCGGAGGACGCCGTCTCGACCGGCTGGGCGCTCGCCGCCCGCGCCGGGGACCGCGAGGCAGCCGACGCCTTCGTACGGGCCCTGCACCGCGACGTCGTGCGGTACGTGGCCCATCTGTCTGCCGATCCGCAGGCCGCCGAGGACCTCGCGCAGGACACGTTCCTGCGCGCGTTGCGCACCCTGCACCGCTTCGAGGGCCGCTCCTCGGCCCGTGCCTGGCTCCTCACCATCGCGCGCCGCGCCGTCGTCGACGACTTCCGCAGGGCCGCCGCGCGTCCTCTGCTCGCCGACACCGACGACTGGCGCGCGACCGTCGAGCGCGGCCAGCCGACAGGGCTGCCCGGCTTCGAGGAAGGAGTGGCGCTCCAGGAGCTCCTGGCCGCGCTCCCGTACGACCGCCGACAGGCGTTCGTCCTCACCCAGTTGCTCGGGCTCTCCTACGCCGAGGCCGCCCGCGCAGCGGGCTGCCCGGTGGGCACGGTCCGCTCCCGAGTGGCCCGCGCGCGTACCGCCCTGACCGCACAATTGGAGCGCGGTGAAGCGGAGGCCCTGGCCCAGGCCGCCTAGCGCGCACCGGGGCCGCTCCCGCGTTGGGGCGGCCCCGGTCCCGCCGCACGCGAAAAGACGCGCACCCCGGCGGATTCCCTGACGGCCTCCATGGGAGCCAAAGCCCACTACCGGCGCCGACGCCACGAGCACTCGGCCTTCTGGCCTCGGGCGCCCCGGCGGCGCCTGTTGAAGCGACGGGACGAACGTTTCACGTCCTCATCATCATGGCCGGAGCCGGTGCAGCTGTCACTCAGTGTGCATAGAGCACGGAAGTCGAGCCAGAGCCCGAGAAGTTACGGCACTGCCTGGGCGGCTGGCCGTCGAGGCACGTTCTGAGCATGTGGCTGCGTGGCTCGCCCGGTGCTAATGAGATCAGCGCGGCTGAGCGGTCACGGGGATGGCCTCTTCGATCCGAGGGTGATGCCGATCAGTCCGCCGACGGCTGCGCCGAGCCATGGACCGAGATAGGCGAGAGAGGCGGCATCGGCGTTCCAAGCGCGGACGATCATGATGACCAGACCGAGCAGAATCGACTGCGCAATCAGATAGACCAAGATCTTTCGTCGTGCGGTCCAGCCTCGCATGTGCTCTACGAGTTGCTGCCTCATCAAGCCCCCTGACCGTCGGAACGACGTGGACGATGGTAGAGCTCGCAGAGCACAGGCGACGCGTTCCTGCCCTGATCCGCCGGACCTGCAGGCGATCATTCGGCCGTATGTCAGCTGGCCTTGACTGGTTCCTCGGCTCGGGCTCGGGTGCTGGCGAGCCGGTAGGAGTCGGTGCCGGTTTCGATGATGGTGCCGTTGAAGGTGAGGCGGTCGACGATGGCCGCGCAGAGGCGGGGGCGGTGAAGGTCTTGGTCCAGCCGCCGAAGGACTCGTTGGAGGCGATGGCGACGCTGTTCTTCTCCTCCCGTTCGGTCAGGACCTGGAAGAAGGGCAAGCGGGCAGGGAAAATCGGGACGGGGAGCCGGTGCTTGGGGCAGCCGGAGTCAAGGCCATAGCCGTCGACTGCCCGGCTTCGACTCCACGAGGCGATCGGGCGGTCGGCCAGGTGGGCGAGCTCGGTGAAGAAGTCGCGGTAGAGGGGTTCGTCGGCGGCCGGGATCTCGTGCCGGAAGAACACCGGTCCGGAGTTCGGCACGCACCCGTAGACCGGCTCGCCCAGATCCTCGGCAATCCCGAAGCACAGCCGGGTCCGGCCCCCTTGACGCGCCTCGGCGTACACCGTCACCCAGGCCAGCGGGTAGCGGTACGGCCCGATGACGTTACTGCGCCGGAAGACCTCGACGGTCCCCCGGTCGACCTGGATGTACAGACGGTCGTGCTGGAAGACCTTCGGCTCCGCCGCTTCCGTCTCAGACCACCCTCCGGTCGGCTAGCGCGGCCACCTCGGTGAAGTACGCACGGAACAACGGCTCGTCGCCGGGCGGTACCCGGAACGCGGGCGAGGTGCTGTACCAGAAGGCGGCCCGGTCGGTGCCGTAGAGCACGGCGTTCGGATCGCGTACGGTGCCAATGAACAACTGGCCGGACCGGGCGGGCTTCTTGTAGTGCACCAGTGCCCCGAGCCACCGCAGCGGCACCCGGAGCTCGGATCTGCCCATGTTGAACAGTTCGAACACCCCCCGGTCCACGCGCAGATGCAGGTTCTCGTAGTCGAACGTCAGCGGCTCCATGGCGGGAAGACAGCCCGGCTCCCGGGTCACAGCGCGACCACCCCCACCACGGCTGCCGCCACCACGACCAGCACACCAACCACGTTGACGGCCATGTCCCGCTTCCAGGAGCGGCGTTCGGCCTCGACGTCCAGGACGAAGAGGGCCGGGTCGTCGGGGGCGTAGTGGATCGTGAGGTCCAGGTCCCGTGATCCGGCGGGGTCCAGTATTCCGGACTCGCAGTAGGCCGTGACCTCCCTGCCGTCGAGGGTGGTGAAGGTGACGACCGGCATCAGGTTGGTCAGGGTGTGGCCGTCGTTGGAGTCGACGGTGACACTCTTGAGGACGGCGACGACACGGCCGGGTACGGCGGCCATGGCGGCCAGTTGGTCGATACGGCCGTTCCTGTCGCGGATGTTCCCGGGCAGGTGGTACAGGCCGGAGAGGGCCCAGGGCCCGCAGAAGCCGAGCAGCGCCCACGGCCAGCCCCAGTCGATCGCGGCAACGGCGACCAGACCGGCGTAGACGAGGAAGAGCGCGAAGTTCGCCCAGCCGAGGCCGCGCCCTCCTTCGGAGAGGTGGTTGGCGAACCGGAAGGCGTGAGGTCTCCCGCGCGGATAGTGGACGCCGATCTCCCGGCCCGTCCAGGCCACGCTGATCCTCTCGCCGCGCTCACCCTCGTTGGTGACGGTGAACTCCTGCCCGGTGGAAGGGTCCTGGAAGGAGACGACTACGGCTATCCCGTCGCTCGGGGAGCTTCCGTGCCGGGGCTCGTCCACCCGCTCGATCCGTCCCGTCGCCCGGACCGTCCGCTGCGCCCGGGTCATCCCGGCCAGCGACCTCCCGTATCCGACCAGCGCCCACGCGCCGAACACCCCGCACCACAGCGCCAGATACACATGCCAGTCCATGGATCAGCCTCCTGCCGAGACGCGCCGTACGACCTTGCCCTGCCCATCCGCCTCCAGATAGGCAGTGCCTTCGGTGCCGGTCACGGAGACCCTGAGGGCCACCCTGCCGGTGAGGCGGTCGGCGGTGAGCTGCCAGGTGCGCGGGGAGCCGATGCCGAGCGTGGTCGTGGCCTCCTTCACCAGGGCGGAAACACGGTCGTACGGCAGGGAATCCAGGTCGAGTCGGGAGGCCGCCTGGGTGCCGGTGGGGGCGAAGACGACCGTCAGCAGGCGTTCCTGTACGACGACGGTGAGCGCCCGCTGCTTGTCCTCGCCCTTGGCGAGCGCGGCGACGGAACGGCCCAACCTGCCCTCGTCCAGGAAGGATTGGCCAGGTCCGAGGGCCACCGTGCCGGACGCCGACGACACGGTGGTCGTGGACGACGAGGAGGTGCTGGAGGAGGAGACCGACGGCCGCGCGGTGTCGGTGTCGTCCTGGTCGAACAGGTCCGCGCGGAACAACAGGACGACCAGGGCCGCGCCGAGCAGCAGACCGAGGGACCCGACCAGGGTGGCACCGCAGCCTTCCAAGGGGTCGCTCGCCCGGGCCGGTCCGGGTGCCGAGTCGAGGCGGGCCGAGGCGGCCCGTTCCTCCCAGTCCGGTGTCGGTCGTTTGACGATCCTCACCTTCAGCGGCCGGTCCGGCGGGTACTGGACGACCAGGATGCTGCGCGGCCGGTAGTCGGGCAGGTCGGCGAGGTTGATGTCCTGCGTGAACTCGACGCGGTACGCCGGTGCGTCGTCCGGTGCGACGGTGAGGTCGAACTTCACCGGTATGTCGCTCGTCTCACCCCCGACGGCCTCCAGGCTCTCGATCATCGCGAGGGCCGAGTGCGGCGGGATCGCCGCTTCCCGGGCGCGCCTCGGCATGCCGGCGAGGTAGCGGATCAGGACGTAGACCGCGAGCAGGAACACTCCCCCGACGATCAGCGGCTCGTTCTCAATGACGATCCCGACGACGACGGCCGCCAGGGACGCCCCCGTCACGCCGCCCGTGAGGAACCCCCGGGCGAGCGCGACGGGCCTGTTGTGCGTGGGCGGCGCAGCGCTCGTGGTGATCGTCATACGGGCGATTGTGCTGGGCTCAGGTGACGTCCGCTAGACCTCAGTATGATCTTCCGGCAGGTACCGGCGCTGAGGTGGTGCTGCACGGCACTGAGTTCGCCCGGTGTCGGAGTGGCCAGTGCCGGCCGGAGCGCTCGCGGTCGATACGGACCGGTGGCGAACGCGTCCGCCCCAAGTACCTCTTTCCCGCCCGCGCGTTGGAGTGCGGGCAGCTCATTCCCTGGGACGGAAGGACGGATCGTGACGGTCCCGCCCCGGTCCGCGGTCGGCGTCGGCTGTCGCTGGGCGCAAGCAGGCTGGTGGCCTCGGCAATCGCCTCCGCCGAGGGATGGAAGTAACGGCGCACAATGGCCTCGGAGTACAGCCGCCCTGCCGGTCCCATCAGGTGACGAGGCCGTGGACGAGGTGGTCGATGACCCGGCAGGTGACGACGGTGTCGTGCCGGGTGGTGGCCATGACGTGAAAAACATTCGCCCTTCCGGCTCGGTCCGCCGGCATCCAGCCGTTCTTCCGCTCCTCCAGCCGAGCGAGCAGTCCCCGCATGTACGCGAGCACCGACTCACGCGGATCAGACCTGGCGAAACGGTGCACGAAACCGCTCGTGCAAAGAACTCAGTTCACCCGCCCACGACCGGGCATCAGATAGGTCCCCACCCATGAGCACACCAACGACTGACCTGCCCAACCTTCACCACAAACACCGTTGCAGTACCAGAACGTCGCCCGATATGGCTGGGGAGCTGTGCGGGTTCGGATCTGTGTCGGGACGAACGGAACGCAAGCGGGGTGGCCCAACCGCCGCGTCCCGGCAGACTATTCGAGTGACCTTTCGATTGATGCCCGGCACCGGGCTCGTCCTCCCAGCGAACGCAGGCGTCCTGCGATTCGGCATGACCGAGCATGCGGCACAGTGGACGGCGTCAACTCTGGCGGACATCCGCGCCGGCGGGTGGATGTGCGGAGCGCACTGGACCTTCTTCTTCGTTCACTGCGACATCCTGGTCACGGCCTATGCCTGCACGGCTTGTGCCGATCAGATCATGGGGCACTTGATCGTCGAGCGGACCGAGCGCGTCCCGGACCGGGCCGCCGACGTTCCGGTCGCCTTCGGCGACTTCGACCTCTTCGGCTACCCCATCCATGAACTGACCGAGGTCCTCGACCCGTCGGACCGCAAACTCCTACTGTCCGCAGACGTCAACCCTCAGAGTACGCACTACCTGTCCGCCGTACGCCTCGACGCCTGTGAAAGCGACCGCCGCCAGGTCGTCAGCTCGGGCTCTGGGTCCGGCGACGGCGCACGATGAAGAGCATGCCCGCGCCCGTGGCCACCGCTGCGGCAGCCGCGCCCGTGATCGGCAGCGTCGAGGAGCCGGTTTCTGCCAGGGTGCCTCCGTTCGTCGTGGTCCCGTCGTCGCCGGCCGTCGACGACCCGTCGGCCGAGCCACCCGAGACATTGGCTGAGCCGCCCGTCGAGCCAGTCGGCTCCCCACCCGTGACGTCCAGCGTGATGTCGGCCTTGTCGTTGGCCTTGTTGGGGTCGAATGGCCGCGCCTCGGTGCTCAGGGCCACCTGGCCCTCGGCGTTCGCCACCCGCTTGTCGATCTTCAGCTCGAAGGTGTAGGTCTCTTGGCTGCCCTCGTTCAGCGACCGCATGCCGCAGACGTACGCCTTCCCCTTGGCCTGGCAGAACTGGCCGCGCTTGACGACCGACGTTCCGGCGGGAGGCGTGATCGTGACGCTGACGGACCGTTCCCCCTGTTTGGTCAGGATCCAGGCGGGCCCGGCGTTGACGAACTTCACCTTCATCTTCACCGTGTCACCGACGCTTCCCTTCAGCGCGGCACCCGTCACCTGGTAGTCGGCCGTGTTGACGGAGCTGACGGGCACATTGACAACTCGTGCGGTCCCCTCGCTCCCGGCCTGTCCCTCGACCAGTTTCACCGCCGGCGCGGTTCCCGCCACCGGCTGGGTGCCGTTCTCGTCCGCTCCGGGATCGACGTCCCAGACATTCACCCGCAGCTCGTCGTTGAGCGCGCGGTCCAGTGCCTCGACGCGGAGAGGCCTCTCGGGCGTGTAAACGGTGCCCGGCTCCACCACTTGGTCGAACGCACACACCGCGATCCATCTCTCGGGCATCTCGTCGTAGGACCGGACCTGCTGTGTCCGGCAGTTGGAGGGAACCTCCGCGAAGTCGAGTCCCCGGGTGACGCCGTAGGAGACCCACACCTTCTCGGCGGCCCTGGTGCCCTTGTTCGCCACGGTTGCCGACAGATCGAAGCTGCTCCCAGGTTTCACCCCGTTGACCGGCTCGATGCCCCCGATGACCAACTCGGGTGCGGTTTCATCGCCGAAGGCGGCAGGAGCCGCAGCCAGTGCGATCAGGCCGGCAGCGCTGAGGGTGGCAGCAACGGCACGGGAGGCGCGACGGTTGTGCACGGGAATCGGCATTGGAGAGATCCTCTGCTGGGACGCGGGAAAACGGGCGGTGCCTTCCAGGAGAAAGGTTTCCGGTCACTAGACTCTTATCGAACTCGAACGGTTGCGTGGCCGGTGCCTCTCCGCCTTGCGATCGCATCCACCGGATGCCGTGAGCCCCGGCCCGATGTCGACACCGACCACCAGCGCGAGTCCGGAAGTGCGCTTCCCCCTTACCTCGAGGCGATCGCCGAGGTCACCAGCCTGCTCGCCCCCGGCGACAACCGGCGCTGATCGTCAAGTGCCGGCAAGACGCCAGAGCGAAGTGACCTCAGCGGCACGGGCGGCGTGGAGGGGATCCGCGGTGTCCCCCGCTCGTGGATGCCGCGGCCGAATGTCGGTGAAGATCGCGCATCCGGCGAACGGGGAGCAGCCAGACCTTGTGGTGGTCACGGAAGCGGCCGCACTCCACCTCGGAAGGCCGTGTGGACTCACGTCCAGACCGCCTACGAACAGATCCATGCCGCCTGGGCCACAGCCGGGATCCACTGACCGTCACCGTGCACCCGGCCCGGCCGCCGGCAGGGGGTGATCCGAGTGGGCGGCGGGGGCCGGAGTTCGGTCAGCGCCGAGCGGACCTCGACCAGCGCGGGATACGCGGGTGATCGACGGAAGCGGGCGGCCCGGAGAGGCGGGCCATCGTTACGGCTGGGCGTGATCAGCCAAGGAAGGGTCGGCCATCAACGGCGCGCTCACCGCTGCGGGATGGGTGACGGCGCCGAGTGGGGCCGGTCAGGCCCGGGAAGTAGCCCTGCCAGGACGCGGTCTCTACTGCTCACAGCGCGGTGCTGGCAGCGGCCAGCACGAGCAGAGCGAGCGCGGCAAGGATGAGGCGGACTGCATGCCGCAGGTAGCCGCATTTACGGACCACGAAGCTGGCAGTTCCTTGTCGGCGAGGCTGGCGATTCCGGCGAGCACGACACCGTTGAAGGCCAGCAACAAGGAGGCCTTGGTGTCCGTGCGGGCGAAAACGTGCGGGTTCCCGGAATCCTGAGCGTTGGGGCGGAACCTGTATGTCAGCTGATGGCTGTGGTGGTCCTGCGCGTGGGTTCACCGTGGTTCACGGGCTTTGGCTTCCCGAGCGTTCGCCGTGCCGCATCCGAGTGGCTGTCTCGCAGGCCGGTGTGGGTTCAGCATGCCGTCATCGCTCATGTGCGCCCGCTGCCAGATCTCCTTCCAGCCGTACGGGAGCTCCGACACGAGCCGGTGCCGCTGCCCGCACGGACACGGCGACGGCGCCCACGCACACCCACGGCACAGCTCGACCCAGCCATGCCCGGTCGAGTTCGGCTCCAGCGGTCCCTCGTCCCCGCAAGCCGGGCAGCCGGGCAGATCTGCGCCGTCCAGAAGCGCGTTCTGCCGCCGGACGTACTCGGACAGTCGCAGCGACGGGTGGCGAAACGGATCTTCGAACCAGGCACGGTCCGGGCTCTCCCACCAGCTCCGCAGCCACCACGGCCGAGGGTTCGGTACAGCCCGCCGCCCGGCCTGCTTCTCCGCCCGACGCTGCACGGCGTACTCCTCTGCCCGCACGAGCCACAGCACCCGCGCCTCGTGCAGTTCCTCCACCGCCCGCGCCAGCGCGTCCGGGTCCGCCTCCAGCCGCCGGGGGATCGCGGCGCTGAGCGTGAGGTGGTGGTACGTAGCCCGCAGGCCGTAAGGAGCAAAGACGGTGAGGCAGGTACGCAGCGCGCTGTGCCGCCGGTGGAGGGGGAGCCGGGCGTCGTGCACGCGCGCCCGGTGGGTCAGGAAGCTGGTCACTCTGTGAGCTCTAGGTCCAGTGCCCGGGCCAAGGCGGCCGTGACGGCGGCGGCGTGTGTCGGCAGGTGTTGTTCGGCCCAGGTTCCGGCGAGGCTGAGGAAGTCCCGCAAGTCCGCCTGGGCACCGGTGACGAGCGCACGCACCTGGTCCACCGGAAGCTCGATCACCGGGCTGCCATCCTTCGCGTGGGCGTCGAGAGTCAGCCGCACGGTGTCGCCGACACGTTCGGCCGCCGAGGACGGGTCGTGGCCGAAGTAGGAGCAGCCGGTGCCGTCCAGCACCTCCCGCCAGTCCCGCCAGGTCTCCAGGCCGTTGCAGCAGCCCGGCTCGACGAAGACGGTGTCGGTGGCTATGTCGGTCACCCGGAACCCGCCGGCGGCGAACAGGTCGGGCATGGTGAGCAGCCCGTGCAGGAACGCGCCGAGCGGGTCGGTCGGGCACGGCCCGTGCTCCTCCTCCGGCTCGAAGTCGTTGCAGTCGGCGATCCGCATAACCGCCGTGCCGACCTCCGCCGGAGTCAGCTCCCCGTCCAGGACGAGGTAGCCGTACGACTCGTGCTCGCCAACCGGCCAAAGCGCGAAGTCGTCGGCAGCGAAGATCTCCAGAACGGGTTGCATCACAATCACACAGTGATGATGCCGGACCCGCTGCCACTCCCTCAGCCTCACGAGCCTCCCACACACACCAAACACCCGTCCGCCACCGCCCCGGTGTCCGCTTTCAGTTGGCTGGGAGCGCAGGCCGAGAACCTCCTCACCTGGTCCGTGCCGCGCATCGCGCAGAGCACCGGCCTCCGTGAGCGCTGGCGGGAGGCGTCCGCCCGGCCCGGTGGGGCTCCTGGCCCGATACTGGCTGGAAGGTGCCTGTGGACTCACCTGACCGCGTTCTACTCGCGCCTCCACTGGCGCGGTCTCATCGTGCGACGTTCAGCCGGTCCCGGGCACGGCTCCACCTCTGGGTTCCACTCATCGCCGGAGTCTCCGGTCGAGCGCCCACCCGACGGGCCTCCCGAACATCCACATCGCGCTCTCCAGCGCTGACGTGCCCCGGTGCACCGAGTCCACGACAACCTCCCGGAGCATGCCGTGCTCCTCGGCGCCCACGCGGGCCAGCAGGCTGAGTGCGGTTCCGAGCCGTACGCCAGCAGCAGGATCGGCCAGCCCGAGCCTCAGCCACTCCGCGACGTACAGGGGGAGCGTGCGGAGCCCGTTCGCAGCTCGCCTCTGCGGGAAATCCGTGCATCTGTCCCACACCGAGGTGCCGAGCAGGCGGAGGCGAGCCGATCTGCGGCGAAGGAATCGGCTGCCGAGCCATGTCCTCTCCGCGCAAGCGGAGGTGAGCCGTCGTACACCGCGACCGGTTGGCACGCCCGGCACTCATCTGCCCGAGCTATCCGCAGCTCATCGTAGGTAGCGGCAGTCACAAGGGAGCGAAGATCTCCTGTACTGGCGGATCGTCGTTCTTCCTTGCCATCAGGTGCGAGACGCCGGGTGCCGCGAAGTACAGGTACTGGCACTAGGGAAACTGGGCTGCCTCCGGCGGCACTTCAACGACCTGGTGCGACCTCAACGCGAAGGTCATCGCAACTGAGCCAGGCACGTCATAAGCCTCCTGTGAAGGCTCTGGAAGTCGCGCGAAACCAAGTGAGGCCCGCACCGTGTGGTGTCGGGCCTCACTCTTACGACCGGTCAGTACCGGGCGATCAGCCAGGCGATGACCAGGCCGGTCGCGAAGTCGCCGAGCCGGTACGCCACGCCGCACATGAAACTTGTGTGGACACTCTGTCCACGGCTGACCAGCCATTTCCGCAGGTGACGGGCAACTGGTCCACGTCCTCTGTCCACGCCGAAGCTGTGCTCGGGAGGTGGTTTCGCGTTACTCTGCATCCGGAGTCCTTCCGTCTTGCTGATGCTTGGACGCCGCGCAAGGAGCCCCCTCGACCCATGGCCTAGGAAACCGCGTCGAGGAAGCGGGGCTCCTTTTGCGTTGATGAGGAGTGTAGTTGGACGGTGCGTCAGACCAGCGACCCTGCAAGGGGACTTGACAACACCAGGGGGAAATTCATGACATTCTAGTACAACATTGGCTGGATTCTCTGACACTGGGCATCACTAGATCTTTCGAGACTTTCCAAGACTTCCCGAGGCCCAGGAAATCGGCAGTGGCTCCCATCACATTTCCGTGCCGCAGCTCTCGCGAAGGGCGTGTCGTGGCACGCGTCGGCCCCCACCAGCCGGGGGTGCTGGTGGGGGCCGAGGTGGCTTGAGCGGGTCGGGGGATGTGCCTACTCAAGCTCGGGTCATAGGGCCTGGTGCCCGGGTTTCCGGGGGTTATGCGGTGTGGCACGGCCTGGCCGGGGAGTGGGCGCGGGGACACCGGGGCTCCCTGGCCGGCCGTGCAAGTCAATCGTGGCGCATGGGTGGGGGTTTGTCCGGGCTGCTACTCCCCCCTGGGAGCCGATGTCGGTGCAGCCGCACGTCCGGCGCACAAAACGGGGCGCGGGTGCCGGCGGGGGCGGGACCGGCCGGGTGACGACCTGCTCGAGAACCTTCCAAAGCCGCGCGTGCGGGCCGTACTCGCGATCAGTGATCGTCACGTAGTTGGCTTCGGCGATCGCGTCGACTGCCTCCGGGGCACAACCGCGCCACATGAAGCGCAGGTCGCCGATGCTCAGGGGCGTGCCGAATTCCGTGTTCGGCTCGCCAACCCGGGTGGTGACGGTGCTGGCGCTACTACCCCAGGTGTCCAGCAGGCTGTGAAGCCGTACGTCGGTCCCCGCCTTCGCTGCCGCGTCGGTCAGCGCGAGGAGCAGTGCGCGGTCGGCGATGAACCCCTCAACCGCGGCGCGCTGCCCTCATGCCTTGCCGTCGAAGTCTTCGCTGGAGAAGCCCGGCTGGCTGCCGATGGTCAGGTATCCGGCACGGTCGACGGCGGCGAGCACTCCGGTCCAGGGCAGGGTCTCCTCGTCCGGGCCGCAGCGGGGCCGGTAGCCGGGCCAGCTGCCGATCTCGCCCTCCAGCCATAGGGCCATCAGCTCGCCGAGTTCGGCAATGGTCCGGGCGGAACGCCAGCGGCGCCGGTCGGAACGGGTCATCCACGGCAGGATCGGCGTGATCAATCTCCAGGACGGTTGGCAGAGTGATGCGGTACAGCGGTTCGCCTGCGGTCGCGGGCGGCGCGCAGAGGGTGAGTGGTCACGACAGAGGGTCACTGGCCTGCGTGTGAGGCACGACGGATGGTCAAGTCGATGAGAGCGAGAGCGTCTGTGGCGGTGCGGCCGGGGGCCCTGTTCCAGGAGCCGATTAGCCCAATCCATCCCTGTGCGCGGAGTTCGGTGAGGATCCAGGCGCCGGCCCGGTTCATGGTGTCGATGGAGCCATAGCCGAGACGGTGTGCGGTGAGGGGCCCGTAACGGGCCTGGTGAAGGGATCGTTGGGCCGGGATAGGGGGAGATCGAGCGCGGGCGGGGCTGAGACGAGCGTGCGGAGAGTGAAGTCACGGGCTCGGAAAACCATTTCCGTTGCCCGGGGCGGTTGCGCGAGCATGCCGGAATGACCTTGCTGCGGTGCTGTGGAGGGCCTTGATGGATGTGAATCCCGAGCCCAGGCTGATCCTGCTGTGCGGGCTTCCCGGTTCTGGGAAGACAACGCTGGCCAAGCGCATGGCGAGAGAGATTCCGGCGGTGCGTCTGTGTCCGGATGAATGGCTGGCGGATCTCGGTGTCGACCTGTTCGATGAACGGCTGCGTGACCGGCTCGAGAGGCGGTTTTGGGCTCATGCCCAGGACCTGCTGAGGCTCGGACAGACTGTGATCTTGGAGTTCGGCTTCTGGGGACGCTCTGAGCGGGATGAGAAGCGCTTGGCGGCGCGCGCAATCGAGATCCCCGTTGAGCTGCACTACCTTGCTGCGCCGATTGATGAGTTGTGCCGCCGACTCGAAGCCCGGAGCCGGGAGGGTGGGCCGGGGACTGTCCCAGTCAGCCGCGAGTTGCTCGAGGAGTATGTGAAGCTTTTCCAGGCACCCGCCGATGACGAGCTGGCTCTCTTCGACACCCCGCCTTTGGGACGACGCGGCTGACCGAACCCTTGCGATGCAGCCCGGTCAGCTGTCAGCCGGCGCCGGATTTCTCGGCCAGCTGAGGGTGGCGCCTTTCCAGGCGAGCCGCCGGGTCATGCGGGTGACGGCCGCCCAGGTGATCAAGGTCTCGGAGTGCTGGATGAGCCGTTCGTAGCCCCTTGCGTGGCGGCGGGCGTGCATTATCCAGGCGAGCGACCTCTCGACGACCCAGCGGCGGGGCAGCACGTCGAAGCCGGAGGTGTCCTTAGCGTGAGGCGCTGTTTCGCCCAGTCGACGAGCGTTCCGGCGTAGGCGGAGTCGGCCCACACGATCGTGATCTCGGGGTGCATCAGACGGAGCCGGAAGAGGACTTCTTTCGCGGCAGCAGCTCGTGGAGGTCGACGGGAGTGACCATGACGAGCAAGGGAAGCCCGCGGGTGTCGACGACCAGGTGTCGCTTTCGACCGTTGATTTTCTTGCCCGTGTCGTAGCCGCGGGTGGCCTTCGCGGCGCCGACAGGCCAGAGTCTTCTCAGCCTCGGGTCCACAGTTGCTGGAGTTCGTCGCTGTTGCAGGTGGTCACCAGCGCCTTGACGCCGTAGTAGGGGGTGGAGTCGATCTCCAGGCAACGATTGGTTTCAGTGTTCTTCAAGGTCTGGCCTGCCGCGGTGGTGGTTTCCATGCGCCAGGGACATAGCCGCAGCGGGTGGTCTTCGACGAGCTGCCGCCGGCTGTGGAGCCACCGCGGCCTCCCTCGCGTCCGGGCCCGCGCCCGTGCCAAAGCGTCCGCAGCAGTGTGCCCGGCGCACCGGGGGGGCGCCCGGTCCTGGGTTCAGCGGCCTGGGTGCGGGGGCGATCCACTGAGCTGGTGCCGGTGGTGACCAAGGGAATGGGGTGTGAGGTGCGGCCGGTGGGACGGGGTGCGTTCGATGACCAGGAGGGCGGCGTCGTCGGCGGGGTGGCCGCCGATGTGGGTGAGCAGATCGCGGTGGATGTGGTGCAGCAGAGTGTCGGGGCTGCTGGTGGGGAAGGAGGCGATTCGTTCGGCGAGCGGGTAGAACGCTCCGGACGGCGAGCGGGCTTCGATGACTCCGTCGGTGTAGAGGACGAGCATGTCACCGCATGTGAAGGTGAACGGGTCGATGCGGTCGTCGTCGATCGGCCGTTCGCACACGCCCAGCGGAGGCAGTGGCTGTCGGGCATGCAGGACTGTGACCTGCTGATCGTGCACCAGCAGAGGCGGAGGATGCCCGCAGTTGATCATCTCGGCGGCCGGCGGGGCGTCGTCGGGGATCTCCAGGACGAGGCAGGTGATGAAGTGCTCGCCGAGGTCGTGCTCGGTGTCCGCCACGTCCTCCAGGTTCCGGGAGACGCTGTCTTCAAGGGCAGTCACCAGCTCGGGGAGGGTCGCATACCGGTGAGCGCCCTCACGGAATGCTCCCAGCACCAGCGAGGCCTCGCCGATGGCGGCCAGCCCGTTGCCCCGGACATCGCCGATGACCACCCGGGTCGCGGGGTGGTCGGCGCGGGTGAACGCAAAAAGATCGCCGCCGATCTCGGCTTCGTCCTGTGCGGACATATAGAGCCATGCCACCTGCAACGGCCCGATCCGGCGTGGCGGAGGCCGAAGCAGAACCCGCTGAGCCGTCTCCGCCACGGAGCGTGCCCGGCTCAGCGCCCGGTCGCGCCGCTCCCTTACGAACCGCATGAAGACCACCAAGGCGGAGAGCGCGGTCAGCGCGATGATCTGCGCCATGCGGTTGGGCGTGGTCAGTCCGCCGAGGGAGGCGGCGATGAACACTTGGGCCGCCACTGCCAGTACCCCGGCGAGAGCGGTGAGCCGTGTCCCGGCAAGGGAGGCGGTCAGAGCGGGTGCGATGACCAGCAGTGGGCCGAGCTGCACATCGCGCCCGGTGTAGATATCCAGCACGGTGATCGTCACAATCAGCACGAACGGGATCGCCACCAGACCACGGCCTGATGGCGGCTCCAGAAGCTGATCCCACGAACACCGCACACCCATATACCCCTAATGCTCCACCGACAGCGCACCCCCGGCCAGCCGACGAGCACGGGCCGGGTCTCCTCCCATCCTTCCTGCGGCGGTCTCACTCTGTCCGTCCGCCGGCCCTGCCGTGACTTCCGGTCTCGGAAGTACGGCTCCAGCGCGCGCCGGCCGAAGAGATGGGTACATCCCAGCCTTCGGGACCTGCTGGTCCAAGTGGCAGGGGGCGGCGCGGCGGACGGGTGCGGTGACTGCGGTGGTGGATGAGAGTGACGTGCGTGGTGTGCAGCAGGCCTTGGGGGAGCTGGCCCGGCAGTCGGCTGAGCAGGGCGGTCCGCTCAAGGAGTTCGACAAGGCGCTGGAGCAGGAGATGCCCGCCGAGCCGGGGCCTGGGGAGGGGGAGGCGTCGGTGTCGAGCCGGGTGGTGACGCAGGCCGCTCTGGGTGCGGCGTCGCTGATCCCGGGGCCGGCGTGGTGACCGCGATGGCGAACCGGATACCGCGGCTCAGGGGCTGGACCGGCTGCGGTCCGGAGCCTGGCGCAGCGGCGTGGGCGTGGGGGTGATGAGGCGGGTTTGAGTCGGGTGTTTGTTTCGGAGCTGGAGCGTTTGTGTGGGCGGCATCGGTGGGCGGTGCTGTTCTTCGACACGTGGGAGCAGACCGGCCGGTACCTGGACGGGTGGCTGCTGGGGTTGCTGGAGGAGCAGTTCGGTCCGGTGCCGGTGAACGTGATGGTGGTGCTGGTAGGGCGGGATGAGCCGTCGGGGCGTGAGTGGGCGCCGCTGCGTGCGCAGGTGGCGGATGTGCCGTTGGAAGTCTTCACCGAGGCGGAGACATGGGACCTGCTGACTGCCCGGGAGTGTCGGCGGTGATGGCTGGGTTCAGGACCGGGAAGGCGCAGTAGACGTTTCCCCAGCTGGTGATCTGTGTGACGCACAGGGCCGGATGTACGGCGCGGGGCCGCGACCGGTCCCCTGTTCCGGTCGCGACCCTGGGGGCGTCGAGCTCGGTCACGGGCAGCAGCCACCGGCCTCGGCCGGTGCGCCCGGGCCTGCTTCGGCGACGGGCGTGCCCGCGCAGCAGGTACTGCCTTTCTGCTTGGTCATCGAGTCGGCGTCGGCCTTGACGACGTACACCTCCCACGATTCCTGGCCGGGGCCGTGGACCCAGACCTTGTCCTGAAGTGCGTAGCAGCAGGTGGTGTCGTTCTCGACGTCAGTCGTCAGCCGCTGGTCGGCGAGGCGGGTGGTGGCGGCGTGGACGGCTCGGTGGTGTCGACTTCGATGCAGAGATGGTCCATGCGCGTGTCCTCGTCCGGTGCGCCCTGGATGAGGACGAGTTTGAGCGGAGGGTCGGCGATGGCGAAGTTGGCGTAGCCGTCGCGCAGTTTGGCCGGCTCGGTGCCGAAGAGCTTGCTGTAGAAGGCGATCGAGGCGGGAAGGTCGGGGACACGCAGTGCGAGCCGTACTCGGGACACGACGACCCTCCTGACACAGGTGGAAGCGCCCCGGCCGTCATGGGCCGGGGCGCTGGGGCTCAGGCTCCGCAGCAGCCGCCGGACGACGGTTCGTCGGCAGTGGCTGCGATCGGCAGAGGGGTGGCGACATCGATCTGTACGAGTGCGGGTGCCGGGGTGGTGCAGCATCCTCCGGCGTCGGTCTGGTCGGTGGCCGGGGCGTCGAAGAGTCCGGCGCCGCCGCAGACTCCGGTTTCGGGGAGGGTGAGTTCGACGCGGTCGGCGGATTCGGTGTCGCCGGCGATGGCGGCTGTGACGGAGCGGACCTGCTCGTAGCCGGTCATGGCGAGGAAGGTCGGGGCGCGGCCGTAGGACTTCATGCCGACCAGGTAGATGCCGGGTTCGGGGTGGGAGAGTTCGCGGTGGCCGTGGGGGTAGACAGTGCCGCAGGAGTGCTGGTTGGGGTCGATGAGCGGGGCGAGCTCGGTGGGAGCCTGGAGGCGTTCGTCGAGGCCGAGGCGGATCTCGGAGAGGAAGGACAGGTCGGGGCGGAAGCCGGTCAGGACGATGGCCTCGTCGACTGGGTCGAGGCGGCGTCCGTCCTCGCCGGTCAGGATCAGGCGGCCGTCGGTGTCGCGTTCGATGGCTTCGGTGCGGAAGCCGGTGACCGCGTCGGCGTGGCCGTTGTCGACGGCGGCCTTCGCGGCCAGGCCGAGGGCGCCGCGGGCGGGGAGCTGGTCGGCGGTGCCGCCGCCGAAGGTGGAGCCGCTGATGCCGCGGCGCAGGATCCATACCGCGTGTGTGCCGGGCTCGTCCTTCGCGAGGTCGGCGAGGGTGGCCAGGGCGGTGAACGCGGAGGCGCCGGAGCCGATGACGGCGGTGCGCTTGCCGGTGTAGCGGGCGCGGGCGGCCGGGTTCTTGAGGTCGGGGACGCGGTAGGTGATGCGGTCGGCCGCCGTCTTTTCGCCGAGGGCGGGCAGGCCGCTGGCCCCGGCCGGGCTGGGGGTGGTCCAGGTGCCGGAGGCGTCGATGACCGCGCGGGCGAAGACACGCTCCTCGCTGCCGTCGGCGGTGGTGAAGTGGACGACGAAGGGCTGGGTCTCGCGGTCGGCGTCGATGATGCGGTCGCGGCCGGTGCGCGATACCCCGGTGACAGTGGCGCCCAAGCGGACGCGGTCGCCCAGGACGTCGGCCAGGGGCTGGAGGTAATGCTCGGCCCAGTCCCCGCCGGTCGGGTAGGTGGCCGGGTCAGGCTTGGTCCAGCCGGTCGGTGCCAGGAGCTTCTCGGCGGCCGGGTCGGTGACCTCGCCCCAGGTGGAGAACAGCCGCACATGCGACCAGTCGCGAACCGCTGCGGCGGCGGCCGGTCCCGTTTCCAGGACCAGCGGTTCGATGCCGCGCTCGACCAGGTGGGCGGCGGCGGCCAGCCCGGCGGGGCCGGCTCCGATGACGACGACCGGCAGGTCTGCAGTGGTGGTCATTGCAGTGATGTCCTCCGTGGTAGGCGGCCGATCCGACAGCTGTTTCGATTGCTGTCGATATCCGGAGCTTGGCACCGGGTATCGACAAGTGTCAACATAGACATATGTCGAAGTCAGAGATTGCGGAGCTGCCGGTCCTGGAGGCGGGGACTGTGGTGCCGTGCTACCCGCCGATCACCGCCGGGGAGCTGTCGCAGGACGACGCGGAGAAGATGGCCGTCATGTTCAAGGCCCTGTCCGACCCGGTGCGGCTGCGCCTGTTCTCCAAGGTCGCCTCGCATCCGGGCGGTGAGGCGTGCGTGTGCGACATCTCCGACGTCGGCGTCTCCCAGCCGACCGTGTCCCACCACCTGAAGAAGCTGCGCGAGGCCGGTCTGCTGACCTCCGAGCGGCGGGGGACCTGGGTGTACTACCAGGTCGCGCCGTCCGTCGTGGCGGCCATGTCCGCCATGCTCGACCTGCGCACCTGACCTCCGGTTCGCGCCTGCAGGTCAGCCGGTGCAGTCGGGCGGGCAGCAGCGCGCCAGGTGTGCCTGGAGGGCGGAGATGCGCTGGGCCATCGTGGCGCCGTCGGCCCGGTAGAAGACCTGTTCGCCTTCCTTGCGGGAGACCACCAGGCCGCTGCGGCGCAGCAGGCTCAGGTGTTCCGAGGCGGTCGACGGCTTCAGCGTGCAGCGGTCGGCGATCTCGCCGACCGTCAGCCCGATCCCGCCGGCGAACTATGGAGCATGCCGGTCTCGTCGTCATCGGTGCCGGGCAGTCCGACCTGGCCACCGCGGCCCTCGCCCCGCGACACGGCTTCACCCGCATTCTGGCGCTGGAGGCCGCGGCGGAGCCGGGCGGGTCCTGGCCGCGCTACTACGACAGCCTCACCCTGTTCTCCCCGGCCCGGTACTCGTCCCTGCCCGGGATGCGCTTCCCCGGCGCCCCGGACCGCTACCCGAGGCGGGACGAAGTGGTGGGCTACCTGCGCGACTACGCCAACCGTCTACCCGCCGACATCCACACCTCGACGACCTTCACCTGAGTGCCACGCCAGGACGGCACCTGGTCCGTACGGGCCGAGGACGGGCGGGAGTTCACCGCGCAGGCGGTCATCGCGCGACCGGCGAATACGGCACACCCTTCGTTCCCGACGTCCCCGGACAGGCGGACTTCGGCGGCCGGATCCTGCACGCCGCCGACTACCGCAGCCCGGACGCATTCGCCGGGCAGCGGGTCGTCGTGGTCGGCGGGGGCAATTCCGCGATCCAGATCGTCGCCGAGCTCGGCTCGCTCGCCGACACCACCCTGGTCACCCGGCGCCCGATCGGATGGACACCCCAGCGCCCGCTGGGCCAGGACCTGCACTGGTGGCTCAAGCACACCCGCCTCGACATCGCACCGATCCGGCGGCTACTGGCAAAGGTGCCCGTCGCCGTGCCCGATGACGGCCACCACCGCACCGCCCTGGATCAGCACGGCGTCGACCGACGCGACGTGTTCAGCCGGTTCACGGCCGACGGCATTGTGTGGGCCGACGGAACGAAGGAGGAGGTCGGCGCTGTCCTGCTCGCCACCGGATACCGCCTCGCATTTCCCTACCTGACGGGATCGGGTGTCCTGGCCACCAATGGCGCGCCGCTGCATCAGGGCGGCCTCTCCCCTGCGGTCCCGGGGCTCGCCTTCGTCGGCATGGAGTTCCAGCGCAGCTTCTCGTCCAAAATCCTGCGCTGCGTCGGCCGGGATGCCGGGCACGTCCTGGAGCGAATGCGTACCGCAGTGGCCGGGCGAACCAGGATCAGGAGTGGCGGGAGGTGGTCGTAAGCGCCTGTTGCAGCTGACTGGTGCTGGGAGCGCCGTCCAAGCCTTCAGGCGTGCGATAGAGGCGGCAGGCCATCCCCTGCGCCCGTCCGGCTTCCGCGAACGGGTCTTCACCGTCGACGAGGATGGTCGGGGAGCCGGTGAAGCCGATGCGTTCGGCCTCGGCCTGGTCGGTGACCACCCGTGTGACGACATCGGCGTCGTCCAGCCCGGACGCCTCCAGCACCTGCCGCAACCGGCCAACAGCCAGTTGTTCGTTCGGGCATTCCTTCACGACCACGACCTCGATCCGCATGCCTCCAGCATGCCGCAGGCGCTCAGGCCGGCTGCTCGGTGATCTGCTGGACGGCGTCGCGGGCAGGGCGCCCCGCGTGCTCACAGCGCCGCGGCCGCGCTGACCGGTCACGCGATTGCGGTCATTTTGTCGGCAGGGACCATGCTGGGGACCAGGCGGACGTAGGCGACCATGCCGAGGACCTCGACGAGGGTCTGGGTGACCACCACGACCGCGGCCACCGACAGGCCGTCGGGCAGGGCGAGCGCGAGGGGCAGGACAACCAGGGAGTTACGGGTCGCGCCAGTGAAGACGATCGCCCGCGAGGCCGGGGCGTCCAGGCGGAACAGGCGGGCGACCGTCTTCCCGGCGAAGGCCATGACGATCAGGAAGGCCACGTAGAAAGGGATGACGGCGGCGACGTCGGTGAGGCTGTCGCCGAGCTTGGGGACCTGGGAGGCGACCACGACGAACAAGGTGGCTGCCATCAGCGGAACCATCGTTGTGGTAGCGGCGTCGGAGACCTTCTGCCCGACCGGCCGGCGGGCCGCCCACGCCTGCAGAGCCCAGGCCAGTGCCAGCGGGATGACAATCAGGACGACGAACGCATCGACGAACGGACCGATCTCGACGATATCGGCCAGTTCCGAGCCCATGAACAGGTAGAGGAATCCCGGCAGCAGGAGCATCTGCGCGACCAGCAGCAGCGGTGTTGAGGCCAGCAGGCGGCGGCTGGATCCGCCGGCCAGTCCGGAGAAGACGATCACGTAGTCCACGCACGGGCACAGCAGCACGAGCAGGACGCCGATGCGCACGGCCTGGTCGGCGGGCAGGAAGACGAACATCGCGGCGACCACCAGCGGCACCACGACGAAGTTCACCACCAGGGCGGCGGCCAGGAACCTCCCATCCCGCAGGGAGCGGACCAGCTCGGCGGCCGGGACCTGGAGGAAGGTGACGAACAGCAGGGCGCCGATGACCGGGTTGATGGCGTGCTCCAGGCCCGGCCCGGCAGCCGGTGCCGCCCAGCCCACCAGGGCGCCCGCTGCCATCGCTCCGACATACACCGCGATCTGGTGGTGTTCCATCCGCTCGACCAGACCTGACGGTTCCTGCGACACCGCGTGCTCCCATGCTCCATACCGGCCCCCTGTATGGCGGCCGTAGTGTTCGTCATCCTCACAGGCGCCGGCTGACGGCCCGGGCCTCGCCCCAGGTCAGCGCACGTGATCGGCGTCCCGGAGAGCGCCGACGGAGGGCAGGCCGAGGTCGACCGGGTCCGCCGTGCTGCGGCAGGCTGCTGCCCGGCGCCGGCGGTGCACCACGAAGGCGCCCACTACGGCGGCAACAGTCGCCACCGCCAGAGCGGGAAACCACACAGAAGCGAGTGCCGAGGCCGCGCCGATCCCGCCGAGCAGGGCCAGCAGGGGGCCCGCGCAGCACGCCGCGCACGCTGCCACCGCGGCGACGCCGGCGACCACCGTTCCCCAGGGACGCGGGCGGCGGGAAGAGGAGATGGGGTGGGTCATACGGTCGCTCCGAACAGGTCGGCAAGCAGCGGGGCTGCGGCTTCGGGCGCGCGCACGGTCAGCTCCAGCGCGGCAGGGGTCAAGTGCAGGGTGAAGTCGAAGAACGAGCAGCAGCCCTGCTCGGCCGCCGCCAGGGCGGCGACCCGCCCGGCCAGTTCCATGTCGGCGCGGAACGTCAGCCGCAGACCGTCCGGGATCTCCTCGCGGTTCTCGGCTCTGCCCACCATTCGCCTCCACTGTTCGGTGCGTTCCTCCAGCTCGGGGCCGCCCAGGGTGCAGGCCACCAGCGCCTCCCGCCACGGCTCGGCGATGGGTGCGGGCCGGGTGCGCGACAGCGTCACCGGTACAGGCCCGGCAGCCGCCGGGCCTGTGGTACAACCGCAGTCCGGCCCACACCCGCCGTCCGGGGCCGGACCCGACAGGTCGGCGTGCACTGCGGCCAGGTGCGCGGAGAACGCCGACAACTCGGCGATCCGTCCCTCCGTCTCGGAGATCCGGCCCGCCACCAGCAACACCATCCGCTCCCGTACCGACGCGCACACCCCCTCCTGACTGACATCCAGAAGTTCGCGGATCTCCTCCAGTGCCAGGCCCAGGAGCTTGGCCGAGGAGATGAATGCCAGTAGCTCGACGGCATCCTCCCCGTATAGGCGGTAGCCCGACGGTGTCCGCTCGGCCAGCAGCAGCCCGGCGTCCTCGTAGAAGCGCAGCGTGGTGGCCGGAACGCCACATCGTTCCGCCAGCTGCGAGATCCGGTAGGTGGTCATGGCCAGACGGTAGACCTTCAACTCGACTCGAAGGTCAAGCCCAGGTGCTGGTGGCACCGGTCCGCGGCCTCGGCCGTGCTGTCAGGAGCCGTGCGATGTCCTCGGCGGCATCGCGTGCGTGGCGCCCGACGCCGATGAGCGTGGCGGAGGCCGGTCCCGTCCAGTCACCGTAGCCGAGTGGGCTGCGGTAGCCGGTGGTGTGGAGCTGACGGCCGGTGAATGCCTCCTGGCCGGGGACGGCGGGCAGGAAGGGGCGCCACCAGGTGCCGGTCGCGGAGACGACCGCCCGCGCCGGCCACTCGCCGGTGTCCGTCTCCACCCGCAGCCGGTCCGCGTCCCGGCGCACCGCCCGGACGCGGACCGGGCGTTGGACGGGCAGGCCGTAGAGCTGCTCGTAGTCGGTCAGGTACTCCACCACGTGTCCGGCGTCCGGGTACTCCTCGCCGGTATGGGTGGGCATGATGCGGCCGGGCAGGGAGGAGAAGGTGGCCGGGGAGAACAGGTGCAGGGAGTCCCAGGTGTGCTGCCATGCCCCGCCGGGCGTGCTCTGCGCGTCGGGAATGACGAAGTCGAGCTTGTCGCGGCACAGGTGGTAGCCGACGGCGAGCCCTGCCTGCCCGCCGCCGATCACCGCCACGTCCACCATGTGCATCACGGTGCCGTCGTCACCGCGTCGGCGGCGAACTGCTTGCGCCAGGCGAGCGCGACGTAGACCAGGCCGATCAGGACGGGGACTTCGATGAGTGGGCCGACGACTCCGGACAGGGCCTGGCCGGAGGTGACGCCGAAGGTCGCGATGGCGACGGCGATGGCGAGTTCGAAGTTGTTGCCCGCGGCGGTGAACGCCAGTGTCGCGGTGCGGTCGTAGGCCAGTCCGAGGGCCTTGCCGAGGAGGAAGGTGCCGAAGAACATGATCGCGAAGTAGACGAGCAGCGGCAGTGCGATCCGTACGACGTCCAGGGGCTGTGAGGTGATCGTCTTCCCCTGGAGGGCGAACAGGATGACGATGGTGAAGAGCAGCCCGTACAGAGCCCAGGGGCCGATCCTCGGCAGGAACTTCGCCTCGTAGTTCTCGCGGCCCATCCTCTGCTCGCCGATGCGGCGGGTGAGGAAGCCGGCCAGCAGCGGAATGCCGAGGAAGATGATGACGTTCAACGCGATGTGCCAGACGGAGACGTCCAGGCCCTGGCCGTCGCCGAGGTTCAGCCACCGGGGCAGCAGGTCGAGGTAGAACCAGCCGAGCAGGCCGAACGCGATGACCTGGAACACGGAGTTGAGGGCGACGAGTACGGCGGCTGCTTCGCGGTCGCCGCAGGCGAGGTCGTTCCAGATGATGACCATGGCGATGCAGCGGGCGAGGCCGACGATGATCAGGCCTGTGCGGTACTCGGGCAGGTCCGGCAGAAAGATCCACGCCAGGGCGAACATGACCGCCGGGCCGACGATCCAGTTGATGACCAGCGAGGACACCATCAGCTTGCGGTCGCCGGTGACGGTGTCGAGCTTGTCGTAGCGGACCTTGGCCAGGACTGGGTACATCATCACGAGCAGGCCGAGCGCGATCGGCAGGGAGATCCCGCCGATCTCGATCTTCGCCAGAGCGTCGTTCATCCCAGGGATGAGACGCCCCAGGCCCAGGCCGACGGCCACGGCGAGCAGGATCCACACCGCGAGATACCGGTCGAGAGTGGAGAGCTTCCTGACGATCGAGTCGCCCTCTCCCCCAGCCTGGTCCGCAGCGGGGGCCTTCGTGGTGCGCTCGGTGGTCACGGGCAGGCCCTCTTGTTCCCAGCTGCGGTACGGGCGGACTCGGCCAACGCGGCGAACTGCTCGGACAGACCGGCCAGGACCTCGGGCTTGAGCCTGTAGTAGGTGAAGCGGCCGCACGGCTCGGTCTCCACCAGCCCGGCCTCGCGAAGGACCTTCAGGTGGTTGGAGAGGTTGGTCTGCTTCGCCCCGGTCTCCTCGACAAGGTGCGTCGTGCAGAGCGTCTCGCGCGCCAGCAGGGTCACGATCTTCAGGCGGAGCGGATCGCCCAGCGCCCGGATCACATCAGGATCGACTGAAGTCAGCATTCACTGATACTCTCACATCATTGCCTGCTGATACCAGCGGGGGCTGAAGTCATTGGCGGCCGGGTTCCGCCATGCGACGAGAGAGAACGATCACCATGGCCGAGTCCTCCGGCAAGCCGTCCGTACTGTTCGTCTGCGTCCACAACGCCGGCCGCTCCCAGATGGCCGCCGCGTGGCTGACCCACCTGGCCGGGGACCGTGTCGAGGTCCGCTCCGCCGGCTCCAACCCCGGGAAGACCGTGAACCCCGCCGCCGTCGAGGCCATGACCGAGGTCGGCATCGACATCTCCGCCGAGACCCCGAAGATCCTCACGATCGACGCCGTCCGCGAGTCCGACGTGTGCATCACCATGGGCTGCGGAGACACCTGCCCGGTCTTCCCCGGCAAGCGCTACCTGGACTGGAAGCTCGACGACCCGGCCGGACAGGGCGTCGAAGCCGTCCGCCCCATCCGCGACGAGATCAAGACCCTCGTCCAGGGCCTGATCGCCGAGGTCGCCCCGGATACCACGGCGTGAGCGACATACGCGATGTCGTCATCATCGGCTCCGGCCCCGCCGGATACACCGCCGCCCTCTACACCGCCCACGCCCAGCTCAGACCTCCCCTGTTCGGCAGCAGCATCTTCGTCGGCGGCTCCCCGACCAACCACCACCGAGGTCGAAAACTTCACCAGGACCACGACACCGAGGACGTCCTGGAGGACGGAGACGGGGCGGGAGTGCGAATGAGCGGGGCGGCGGCCGGGGTGCTGCGGCTCAGCGAGGAAGCGACCCGGCCCGTGCCGGCCCGGTTGGTGCGACTGCGGGTACTAATCGACCCGGAGGGGGCGTACTCGCAGCGCAGCATCGAGCTCGTGCACCCACGATCTCCTGAGCGTCTGGCTGGACGACCACCCGCCCGCGGCCTCCGTGTACACGGCGTCCTCGTCCGGACCGGCCACAAGTGCCACGCTCGAACGCTGACCGTCGACGTCTCCACCTCGGTGTTCGCCGGGCAGCTCATCACTCAGGACGCCCGGTGGCGCTTGGTCGACCGGCTCATCCACGACGACGAGATCACCGTCGCGGACAAGGCGGCCGGACTCCTTGCCCTGCTGTGCGCCCAGGAACCCTCCCGTATTACCGCTTACCGCCCTGATCGTCGGCCACACCGATTTCAGCGGCAGCGCGGTGATCCTCCGGCTCGGAAAGGTCCCGGTACAGGTGCCCCCGCCCTTCGACGGCCACCTCCGAACGCTCCACGCCGAGGCGATGGAACGGGACACAGCCGCCGAGCACTGGCTGTTCCCCGGCCGCTTCCCCGCCAAGCACCTCAGCTCCAGCCGACTGACCGGCCGCCTCCGGCTGCTCGGCGTCCGACCGCGGACGGCCCGCAACATCGCCCTGATCGAACTGGCCTCCGAGCCGCCCGCGTCATCGTCAGCCGCCTGCTCGGCATCCACCAGAACACCGCCGACACCTGGCACCGCCTCACCCGCCAGGACCACGCCTACGCCGTGTTGATCACCCGCCAATAATCCACGATTCCATGAATTCAGGATTCGATGTACTGTCGTGGCGTGCTCACTCTCGCCGCTGACATCGAGGTGCTGGCGCGGTTCGGCCGCGCCCTCGCCGACCCCATCCGCTGCCGCATCCTGCTCACCCTGCGCGAGGCACCGGCCTACCCGGCCGACCTCGCCGACACCCTGGGGATCTCCCGGACCCGGCTGTCGAACCACCTGGCCTGCCTACGCGACTGCGGCCTGGTCGTCACCGTGCCCGACGGCCGGCGCACCCGCTACGAACTCGCCGACCAACGCCTCGGCCACGCACTCGACGACCTGCGGGCGGCCGTGGTCGCCGTCGAGGCCGACAAGACCTGCCCGGACGCCGCGGAGAAGGGCTGCTGCTGAATGACCGCGATATCCCTCGGCCCCGGCCCCGCCCGCCGCGACACCCTCACCCGGCGCATACGCCTGCTCGTCGCCGCGACGATCGCCTACAACATCATTGAAGCCATCATCGCGATCACCGCCGGCACCCTGGCTTCCTCCACGGCTCTGATCGGCTTCGGCCTAGACTCGGTCATCGAGGTCTCCTCCGCCGCCGCGGTCGCCTGGCAGTTCTCCGCCCGCGATCACGCCGTCCGCGAGGCCCGCGAACAGCGCACCCTGCGGATCATCGCAGTCTCGTTCTTCGCGCTCGCCGCGTACGTGAGCGTCGACTCCGTCCGGGCGCTGACGGGAACCGGCGAAGCAGACCACTCGATCCCCGGCATCGTCCTCGCGGCTCTCTCCCTGGCGATCATGCCGTTCCTCTCTGCGGCCCAGCGCAAAGCCGGCCGCGAACTCGGCTCCGCCTCTGCCGTCGCCGACTCCAAGCAGACCCTGCTGTGCACGGACCTCTCCGCCGTGCTCCTGGTCGGCCTGCTGGCCAACCTGCTGCTCGGATGGTCCTGGGCCGACCCCGTCGCTGCCCTCGTCATCGCCGCCATCGCCGTCAAGGAAGGCCGCGACGCCTGGCAGGGCAAGGGCTGCTGCGCACCCGCCATGGCCCCTGCGGCGCCGACCGCCGTCGCGGAGGTCGATCCCTGTGGCTGTCGCCCCGGCTGCGACTGCTGCAGCTGAACCATCCCAGGACACGACATGCCCAAGGACGCAATGAAGATCGAGCCGCTGATCGTTCCCGGCTGCCCGAACACCGAGAACGCAGCCGAGCGGCTGCGTCAGGCACTCGGTGAACTCGGTCTGCACGACTGACGTTCCAGACCCGCATTACCGACCACGCCGCCGCCGAGACCGAACGCTTCACCGGCTCGCCGACGATCCTGATCGACGGCCGAGACCCCTTCGCAGAACCCGACCGGGAGGCGGGCCTGACCTGCCGCCACTACCAAACCGCCGACGGCCTGGCCGGGGTCCCCACAATCGATCAGGTCCGACAGGCCCTGACCAGCGCCCTCTAGGCTGTCCAGCAGATCCGGCAAGGGGAACGAGCAGACATGAGCGACGACGCCAGCGAGCTGGCCGAAGCACAGCGGCAGCACTGGCAGAACACCTACACCGCCCACCCCGGCATGTACGGCGAGGAGCCCTCCGCGCCCGCCGTCCACGCTGCGCAAGCCTTCCGCGCGGCCGGAGCCACAGACGTGCTGGAGCTGGGTACCGGCCACGGCCGCGACGCCCTGCACTTCGCCCGCGAGGGCTTCACCGTCCAGGCCACCGACTTCAGCCCCATCGGCTTGGAACAGCTCCAGCAGGCCGCCCGGACCCAGGGCGTCGCCGAACGCGTGAGCACCGCGGTCCACGACGTACGCGAGCCACTCCCCCTGCCGGATTCCTCCATCGACGCGGTCTTCGCGCACATGCTGCTGTGCATGGCCCTGTCGACCCAGGAGATCCACGCCCTGGCCGGCGAGATCCGCCGCGTACTCCGTCCCGGCGGAGTCCTCGTCTACACCGTCCGCCACACCGGCGACGCCCACTACGGCGCCGGAACCGCCCACGGCGACAACATTTACGAACACGGCGGCTTCGCCGTGCACTTCTTCCCCCGTCACCTGGTCGACTCCCTCGCCGACGGCTGGACCCTCGGCGAGGTCCACACCTTCGAAGAAGGCGACCTGCCCCGCCGCCTCTGGCGCGTCACCCAGACCCTGCCCCGATGAACACCGACCCGATACCCGCCGCAGACATCACGGTCGACGGCACCGGACTGCTCTGCGTCACACTCCTGCTGCGCCTGCGCAAGCAGATCGAAAACGTGCCACCGGGCACCGTGGTCCACGTCATCGCGACAGACCCTGCAGCTCCGCTCGACCTTCCGGCCTGGTGTCACATGGTCGGCCACGACTACCTCGGCCCCGTACCGGGCGACCGGTCGGTGTACAGGATCCGGCTGGCCGCAGACGCTCGCTCCGTGCGCGCTGACGCACCCTGGCACCCTGCGCCAACTACGGTCCCCCAGGAATGAATCGCACCACCCGCCGATCGATCCGTGGCGCGAGAACGCGGTGGCATTCAGCAGCTTCCGACAGCCGGAACTACCAGCACCCGAGGCCGCGACGGCATCCATGAACTGCTCGGCATCGAGACCTCCCGGGCCACCGCCGACACGCTCACCACCCTTCGCGACGGCCTCGCCCACGGGGTCGGTATCTCCGGACCCTCCGCGCGGCGTGCGACCCACGCCGCCGCACAGGCACCCGCGTTCGCCGGGGCGATCCGCACCCACCACCAGGCCCGCGACATCCTGGGCAACCCCGCCCCGACCGTCTGCGACAGCCCGCGCTCCCTGCTGATGTGCGTCTACAACCCGGGCCGGGCGCTGTGCCACCGGCTGGACGCCACAGACTCCCCGCGGCGGGACCGCTGCCGGCCGTCGTGCGCGAACATCGCGCGCACCGACCACCACGCCGCCGGCCTCCTCGCCCACTCCGAAGCCCTGGAGAAACACTCCGCGCCCGAGGCGCTGCGCGGTCCGCTCGCCGACCGGCTGGCCCGGCGTGCCGGGCAGCTGCGCGAGTTGGCCGACCGCCACGAACACGACCGCATCCACCGCCACGAGCGGACCGGATGAGCCCCGCCGCCGACGAGCACGACCGCATCCGCGCCTCGATGGACCGCATCCTGAGCGGTGCCCCGGAGCACTCGGACGAAGCGCTGACGATCGTCGCGCTTGCGGTCGAGGCCCAGGTTCCCCGCAACGCGCTCACCCAGCGCCACCTCGACCTGAAGAACGACTTCTACGACCAGGTGCTCTGCAGGATCCGGACCGCGCCTGACGCCGGCACCGGCTGACCCTCGACACCCCAACGTCACCCTGCCGAGCCGAAGTCAGTAACGGCATGGGCCACCCCTCAACGCCCGCTGAGGCGATCGGGTTTGGGCCACTCGCGGCTGTGCACGGGCATCCGGTGGGGCGATACCGGCACCTGGGGGCCACGTCTGGCTCGACCGCGGTGCACTCATGCTCGATATCCCCGCCGACCAGTTCGCCACCCGGCATCCGCCATCTTGCCGCGCACCGGATCCATTTCGATCCGGCCGACTACCGCGAGCGCCACGCGGTCGAGTGCGGCATCAATCGCCTCAAACGCAACCGTGCTGTGGCCACCAGATATGACAA
>NZ_JBIASS010000024.1:0-81920 GCF_042890955.1 Streptomyces sp. NPDC001933
ACTGCAGGGGGGACCCTGTGGGAGAGTAGGACGCCGCCGAACTCCTTTTACGGGAAAGCCCCGTGTCCTTGTGGACACGGGGCTTTTCTGCGTTCACGAGGTCCTTGCCTCACCCCTGTGCATCCGCGAGCGGTGGCTGAGGGTAAGGTCAGGGGGCATCATTGGCACTTTCTTCACAGGAGGCCCCCGGGTGGAGGTCCAGGAGACTCGGGTTCAGACGGACCGGGTACTCACCATCCCCAACATCCTCAGCATGGCTCGCCTTGTCGGGGTTCCGCTCTTCCTGTGGCTGATTCTTCGCCCTGTGTTCGGCGGTCCGGAGAGCGACGGCTGGGCCCTGCTGGTGTTGATGCTCAGCGGTATCAGCGATTACCTCGACGGTAAGCTCGCCCGCCGGTGGAACCAGATCAGCAACCTCGGCCGGCTCCTGGATCCTGCTGCGGATCGCCTCTACATCCTTTCGACCCTCGTCGGCCTCACCTGGCGGGAGATCCTGCCGCTGTGGCTGACCGCAGCACTTGTCGCACGTGAGCTGATGCTCCTCGTGATGGTAGGAATCCTGCGGCGCCACGGCTATCCGCCGCCCCAGGTGAACTTCCTGGGCAAGGCTGCCACGTTCAACCTGATGTACGCGTTCCCCTTGTTGCTGCTCAGCGACGGAAGTGGTTGGCTTGCATCGCTGGCCGCTATTTTCGGATGGGCGTTCGCAGGTTGGGGTACAACGCTCTATTGGTGGGCAGGGATCCTCTACGTGGTTCAGGTCCGCCGGCTCGTCAAGGCGGATGTAGCAGCCGATTGAGCTCGTTGATGCGATGCCGTGCAGTGTGGCCGGCCCGCCGCTGATGTCCCGGATGGTGCCCCGACGGGCGAAGTCGGCTAGACCGTCGTCTCTTCAAGGAGGACGTTTCCGACATGAAGGCCGTCGTGATGGCTGGCGGCGAAGGCACACGCCTTCGCCCCATGACCTCGAGCATGCCCAAGCCGCTTCTGCCCGTCGCCAATCGGCCGATCATGGAGCACGTGCTTCGGCTGTTGAAGAGGCACGGGCTGAATGAGACCGTCGTAACGGTCCAGTTTCTCGCCTCGCTGGTCAAGAACTACTTCGGGGACGGCGAAGAGCTCGGGATGGAGCTCAGCTATGCCAACGAGGAGAAACCTCTCGGTACCGCGGGGAGCGTGAAGAATGCCGAGGAAGCGCTGAAGGACGACACCTTCCTCGTCATTTCCGGTGATGCTCTCACCGATTTCGATCTCAGCGATCTGATCGCCTTCCACAAGGAAAAGGGCGGTCTCGTCACGGTGTGTCTGACCCGTGTGCCGAATCCTCTGGAATTCGGCATCACGATTGTGGACGAGGGCGGCCAGGTCGAACGTTTCCTGGAGAAGCCCACCTGGGGTCAGGTTTTCTCGGACACCGTCAACACCGGCATCTACGTCATGGAGCCCGAGGTATTCGACTATGTCGCGGCCGACGTCTCGGTGGACTGGTCCGGCGATGTCTTCCCGCAGCTCATGAAGGAAGGCAAGCCCATCTACGGCTATGTGGCCGAGGGCTACTGGGAAGACGTGGGCACCCACGAGAGCTACGTGAAGGCACAGGCCGACGTTCTTGAACGCAAGGTCGATGTCGACATCGACGGCTTCGAGATCTCGCCCGGCGTATGGGTCGCGGAAGGCGCGGAGGTACATCCCGACGCGGTTCTGCGCGGACCTCTCTACATCGGGGACTACGCGAAGGTGGAAGCCGGAGCGGAGATTCGCGAGCACACGGTCATCGGATCGAACGTCGTCGTCAAGAGCGGCGCATTCCTGCACAAGGCCGTGGTGCACGACAACGTCTACATCGGTCAGCACAGCAATTTGCGCGGTTGCGTGATCGGCAAGAACACCGACGTCATGCGGGCGGCCCGCATCGAGGACGGCGCGGTCATCGGGGACGAATGCCTGATCGGTGAGGAGTCGATCATCCAAGGCAATGTCCGCGTCTACCCGTTCAAGACCATCGAGGCCGGCGCCTTCGTCAACACCTCGGTCATCTGGGAATCGCGCGGACAGGCTCATCTCTTCGGCGCCCGCGGTGTGTCCGGGATCCTGAACGTCGAGATCACCCCGGAACTGGCCGTCCGGCTCGCCGGCGCCTATGCCACGACCCTGAAGAAGGGCTCGACGGTCACCACCGCACGTGACCACTCCCGCGGTGCCCGTGCCCTGAAGCGAGCGGTGATCTCGGCCCTTCAGGCCAGCGCCATCGACGTCCGGGACCTGGAGAACGTACCGCTGCCCGTCGCGCGCCAGCAGACCGCCCGGGGCAGCGCCGGCGGGATCATGATCCGTACGTCTCCCGGCGTGCCCGACTCGGTCGACATCATGTTCATCGACGAGCGCGGAGCGGACCTGTCACAGGCGAGGCAGCGGAAGCTGGACCGGGTCTACGCACGTCAGGAATACCGCCGTGCCTTCCCGGGCGAGATCGGCGATCTGCACTTCCCGTCCAGCGTCTTCGACTCGTACACCGGGGCGCTGCTGCGGAACGTGGACACCGCGGGGATTGCCGATGCGGGTCTCAAGGTGGTCGTCGACGCGTCCAACGGGAGTGCCGGGCTCGTGCTGCCCAGCCTGCTGGGACGCCTCGGTGTCGACGCGCTGACCATCAATCCCGGCCTCGACGAATCGCGACCCACCGAGTCCGCCGAGACCCGACGCTCGGGACTCGTACGGCTCGGCGAGATCGTCTCCTCGGCGCGGGCCGCGTTCGGCGTGCGGTTCGACCCGGTCGGCGAGCGGCTCTCCCTGGTCGACGAGCGGGGCAGGATCGTCGAGGACGACCGGGCGCTCCTCGTGCTGCTCGACCTCGTGGCAGCCGAGCGGCGCAGCGGGCGGGTGGCGTTGCCGGTCACCACGACACGCGTCGCCGAGCAGGTCGCGGCGTACCACGGCACGCAGGTCGAATGGACGACGACATCGCCCGACGACCTGACCCGCGTGGCACGTGAGGAAGGCACCATCTTCGGTGGAGACGGGCGCGGGGGCTTCGTCGTTCCCGAATTCAGCAGCGTCTTCGACGGATCGGCTGCGTTCGTCCGGCTCCTCGGCCTGGTGGCCAGGACCCAGCTCACCCTGAGCCAGATCGATGCCCGCATCCCCCGTGCCCATGTCCTGCGCCGTGATCTCGCCACCCCCTGGGCAGTCAAGGGGCTGGTCATGCGGAGGGTCGTGGAGGCCGCCGGTGACCGCAGCGTCGATACGACGGACGGGGTGCGGGTGGTCGAGGCCGACGGGCGGTGGGTGATGGTGCTGCCGGACCCGGCCGAAGCGGTCACCCATCTGTGGGCCGAAGGTCCGGACGACGCCTCCGCGCAGGCGCTGCTGGACGAATGGGCGGCAGTAGTGGACAGCGCAGGTCAGTGACGGTTCTCCCGGTGTGTCCGGTGGCGCCAGGCGGCGTCAGCGGGCACACCGGTGGGGCCATTCGGCGCTAGCCGTGGCGACGTGCGACGATGTGCGGCATGTCGCAGCAGCCCCCCGATCGGAGTACCGCCTCGCCTCCCGCGCGTCCCGATGCGTCCATGTCGCTGCTGACCAATGTGATGGACCACAGCCTGGACGACGGATACGCCGAGGCCTCGGCGCGTCGCAAGGCCGACGGGACCGCGGGCCTGCCCCGTACGCTCAAGTCGAAACTCGGCCTCGCCGCTTGCCTGGTGCTGGCCGCCCTCGTCGTCACGCTCGGGGCCGCGGAGGCGCGCGTCTCCGCGCCGGTCCTCGCCAAGGAGCGCCAGGAGCTGATCGACCGCATCGACGACGAGACGGCGGCGGCCGACGACCTCGAGTCGCAGGTGGACGAACTCCGGGACGACGTGGGCCGGCGCCAGCGCAAGGCGCTGGAGAAGCACGGTGGGGACCAGGGGGAACGAGTGGCACTCCTCGCCGGAGCGACCCCCGTGGAGGGGCCCGGCGTGAAGCTCGTCATCGACGACGCCAAGGACACCGACCAGGGCGGCGGCGGACCGCGGGAGACCAGTGGATTCGCCGACACCGGGCGGGTCCGCGACCGGGACCTCCAGCGGGTCGTCAACGGCCTGTGGCAGTCCGGTGCCGAGGCGATCGCGATCAACGGGCAGCGTCTGACAGCCCTGTCGGCGATCCGTGCGGCGGGCGACGCCATACTGGTCGACAACAGGCCGCTCGTCCCGCCCTACACGGTGCTGGCGGTGGGGAACGGGAAGCAACTCGGCACCGCGTTCCAGGACAGTGCGGACGGCCAGTATCTTCAGGCGCTCAAGGACACCTTCGACGTCCGGACGAGCCTGTCCGTGCAGCAGAAGGTGAGCCTTCCGGTCGCGCCGAGCCTGATCGTACGTACAGCAGAGCCTTACAAGGCCGCAGACACCGGCAGTGGTGCGGCAGACACAGGGAAGGGCACATCGTGATCGCCGTACTGGGCCTCGTCGTGGGAGTCGTGGTCGGACTGTTGGTCCGGCCCGAGGTGCCGGCGGTGGTCGAGCCCTATCTCCCGATCGCCGTCGTGGCTGCCCTCGACGCAGTCTTCGGCGGTCTGCGCGCCATGCTCGACGGGATCTTTGTCGACAAGGTGTTCGTCGTGTCGTTCCTTTCGAACGTCGTGGTGGCCGCGCTGATCGTGTTCCTGGGCGACAAGCTGGGCGTCGGTGCGCAGCTGTCCACCGGTGTGGTGGTCGTGCTCGGGATCCGGATCTTCTCCAACGCCGCGGCCATCCGCCGGCACGTCTTCCGGGCCTGAGGCCGATGAGCAACGAAGAACTTCCCGAGGGGACGGAGCACGCCGCAGAGCCTGCGGCGGGCTCAGCCAACGAGCTCACCGGTCGTCAGCGGCTGATCGCCGGACTCTGGCCGCCGCGGGTGACGCGGGCCCAACTCATCGTCGCGCTACTGCTGTTCGTCCTCGGTCTCGGCCTGGCCATTCAGGTGCGGTCCAACAGCGACAACAGTGCGCTGCGGGGCGCCCGGCAGGAGGACCTGGTCAGGATCCTCGACGAGCTGGACGACCGGACCCAGCGCCTGGAGGACGAGAAGCAGCGGCTGGACGCTCAGCGCACGGAGCTGGAGAACAGCTCCGACCAGGCCGAGGAGGCGCGTAAGCAGACGGTGGAGAAGGAGCGGCAACTCGGCGTGCTCGCGGGCACCGTGGCGGCACACGGGCCCGGGATCACGCTGACCGTCAACGACCCCGGGAACGGGGTGAAGGCGGACATGCTGCTCGACGCGCTCCAGGAGCTGCGGGCGGCGGGCGCCGAGGCGATCGAGGTCAACGGGGTGCGCGTGGTGGCCAACACGTACTTCTCCGGTGACGGCGGCAACGTCAGGGTTGACGACCGCAAGATCACCGCGCCGTACGTCTTCGAGGTGATCGGCAAGCCCCAGGATCTGGAGCCGGCGCTGAACATTCCCGGCGGCGTGGTGCAGACGCTGGAGAAGGAGCAGGCCACCGTGCAGGTGGAGCAGGCCGACGACATCGTCGTGGACGCCTTGCGACCGGCGAAGCAGCCTGACTACGCTCGGTCGTCGTCCCCGTGAGGCGGCGGTGCGGAAGGGGCGGAGGAGACGGGCGCAAGGTTGCGGGGGGTCGCCGCATCGTATTGGTGGTGCGTGGTGGAAACTGTCGAGTGGATACGGACGTTGTGAGGATGTCCGGGTCGGCAGGTGTGTTCATTCAGGGTTCGTCCTGCCCCACGGGCGGGTCTATTTCGGTCAAGGGGAATCGCCCGTGAAGTTGTTTGGGAAGTTGTTCGGCAAGAGCGCTCGCGACGAGGCCGCCCGCCATCGCGCGCCGCGCCATGGCCAGGCGGAGGAGCAGGGCACGGAGCGCCCGCTCTTCCGTGATCAGGTGTCGGGTACGGGCAGTGACAATTCGGGAGTATCCGGCGCGTCGTCTGTTGACCCTGCCGGTCCCGGCCGCATAGGTTTCGGGGAATCGTCGACCTCGAGTTCGGGTGGAGAGTTCGCCCCCAGGCAGGAGGGTTCGTCCATGCCGGTCTGTACGAGGTGCGGGCATCGCAATGCCGAGGCCAGCCGTTTCTGCTCCAACTGCGGTGCTCCGCTGAGGGGCGGGGTTCCCGAGCGTGCCTCGGAGACGACGTCGACCATCTCCATCTCCGGTCTCGAGGCGTACGAGGCGGAGGCCACCGGGCAGACGGCTGTGCCGTCGCTCTCGCCCGAGGCTCAGGCCGCCGTGGATGCCCTTCCGCTCGGCTCGGCGCTCCTGGTGGTGCGTCGTGGTCCGAACTCCGGCAGCCGTTTCCTGCTGGACGGTGAGCTGACCACGGCCGGCCGCCACCCGCAGAGCGACATTTTCCTCGACGACGTGACGGTGTCGCGTCGGCACGTGGAGTTCCGCAGGAGCCCCGACGGCAGCTTCACGGTCGGGGACGTGGGCAGCCTCAACGGCACCTACGTCAACCGTGAGCGCATCGACTCCGTCGCCCTGTCCAATGGCGACGAAGTCCAGATCGGTAAGTACCGGCTGGTCTTCTACGCGAGCCAGCGCGGTATCTGACCCGTCAGGGAAGGTCCATGCTGAGAACACCGACGGGCGGTGCCGTGAGCGGCACCGCCTCCGCCGACGACCGCCCGATGAGCATCGGCACGGTGCTCCTGCGGCTGCGGGACGAGTTCCCCGAGGTCACGATCTCCAAGATTCGCTTCCTGGAGGCCGAAGGGCTCGTCGAGCCGCAGCGGACCCCTTCCGGCTATCGCAAGTTCCGCGGCGCCGATGTGGAGCGGCTGGCGCAGGTGCTGCGCATGCAGCGGGACCACTACCTCCCGCTGAAGGTCATCCGCGAGCATCTGGATGCCCTCGCCCGTGGTGAACAGGCCGCCCTGCCTTCCGGGGGCGGCCCGCGGGACCTGACCGGCGGCGGCTGGGACGCGGAGCCGGGACGGGCCACCGCGGCCCGGATCGGCCGTGCGGAGCTGCTGGCGGCCGCCGAGGTCACCGAGAGCGACCTCGACGAGTGGGAGTCGTACGGACTGGTGGTTCCGACCGCCGAGGGCGGTTACGACGCCGAGATGGTGACCGTGGCCAGGCTTGTGGCGGATCTGGGCAGGTTCGGTCTGGAGCCGCGTCACCTGCGTGCCATGCGGGCCGCTGCGGATCGCGAGGTCGGGCTCATCGAGCAGGTGGTCGCACCCCTGCGGAGGCACCGGAATCCGCAGACCAGAGCCCATGCGGAGGCCACTGCGAAAGAACTCGCGGAGCTGTCCGTGAGGCTTCATTCGGCCCTGGTACAGAGCGCCCTGCACATCCGGCTCCACTGATCGCCAGGCTGCCCGACTACCCAAACCTGCCGGGCACGTCCTAGGGTTGCTGTGTGAACGAGCTCGACGTTGTGGGTGTCCGGGTGGAAATGCCCTCGAACCAACCGATCGTGCTCCTGCGTGAAGTGGGAGGCGACCGGTACCTCCCCATTTGGATCGGTCCTGGTGAGGCGACCGCGATCGCCTTCGCCCAGCAGGGCATGGCTCCGGCCAGGCCGCTGACCCATGATCTCTTCAAGGACGTGCTCGAGGCCGTCGGCCAGGAGCTCACCGAGGTCCGCATTACGGACCTTCGGGAAGGGGTCTTCTACGCGGAGCTGGTCTTTGCCAGCGGGGTCGAGGTGAGCGCGCGGCCGTCCGACGCCATAGCGCTCGCGTTGCGCACCGGAACGCCGATCTACGGCAGTGACGGGGTGCTCGACGACGCAGGCATCGCCATCCCGGACGAACAGGAGGATGAGGTGGAGAAATTCCGCGAGTTCCTCGATCAGATCTCCCCGGAGGATTTCGGCACCAACAGTCAGTGACCGTTCTTCGGGGTCGCCGTCAGCGCATCCGGCAAGCCTTTCCCGCTCGAGAGACACGGGAAACCACCCTCAGGGTGATTATCACTCGGCGTGCCGAGTGTGGCGATCGTTGACGCACCCCGAGTGACTGCCTACCTTCGAGATGGCAGGTCAAGGACGGAGGTCGGCGTGAGAAGCAGCGGCGACGGTACGGCAGCGGGTGGGCCGTATCCGCAGCAGGGGAGTACAGCCGACCACACCATCGTGCAACCGGTTCAACCGGCGGCGGTGGCGGGGGACGGAGTGGCTTCGGCCAACGACATCGGATACCGCGGGCCGACCGCCTGCGCGGCGGCCGGGATCACCTACCGGCAGCTCGACTACTGGGCGCGCACGGGGCTGGTGGAGCCGAGCGTGCGTCCGGCGTACGGTTCCGGCACACAGAGGCTCTACAGCTTCCGGGACGTAGTCCTGCTGAAGATCGTGAAGCGCTTCCTGGACACCGGCGTGGCACTCCAGAACATCCGCACCACGGTGCAGCATCTGCGGGCCCGCGGGTTCCAGGACCTCGAGCGGATGACGCTGATGAGCGATGGGGCGACGGTCTATGAGTGCTCCTCGCCCGACGAGGTCGTCAGCCTGCTCCAGGGTGGCCAGGGGGTCTTCGGGATTGCGGTCGGTGTGGTGTGGCAGGACGTCGACGCCGCGCTCTCGCAGCTGCACGGCGAGCGGGTGGACACCGGCGAGACCCTTATCGGGAACAACCCCACCGACGAGCTCGCGCGGCGGCGCAACCGCGCCGGCTGACGCGGCCCGCGGTCCGGGCGCGGCGATTGTCAGTGCCGTAGGGCAGCATCGATTGATGTGAGAGCCGCGCCCACCATCCTGCATCTGGACATGGATGCCTTCTACGCCTCCGCCGAGCAGGCGGCAAAGCCCAGCCTGCGCGGCAAGCCGGTCGTGGTGGGCGGGCTCGGGCCGCGCGGAGTCGTCGCCACCGCGTCGTACGAGGCCCGTCGCTTCGGGGTGCACTCGGCGATGCCCACGGCGCAGGCGCGGCGGCTGGCGCCCAACGCGGCCTATCTGGTGCCCCGCTTCCAGCTGTACCGGACCGTGAGCGACCAGGTGATGGAGCTGCTCGCCCGGCTCTCGCCGCTGGTGGAGCCGCTCAGCCTGGACGAGGCCTTCGTGGACCTGGAGGCAGGGGGGACGGCCGACGACGCGGCTTCGGCGCGGGAGATCGGTGAGCAGCTGCGCACGGCCATCAAGGCGGTCACCGGGCTCACCGGCTCGGTCGGGCTCGCCGGTTCCAAGATGCTGGCCAAGATCGCTTCGGAGGAGGCGAAGCCGGACGGCCTGCTGCTCATAGAGCCGGGCACGGAGCGGGCGCTGCTCGCACCCATGTCGGTGCGGATTCTCCCCGGGGTCGGGCCGGCGACGGCGGATCATCTGCGCCGTGCGGGGATGACGACGGTCGACGACCTGGTCGAGGCGGGCGAGGACGAGCTCGTACGCCTGCTGGGGAAGGCGCACGGCGGCTCGCTGCACCACATGGCGTTGGGGTACGACGACCGGCCGGTGGTCGCGGAGCGGGACGCCAAATCGGTGTCCGTCGAGGACACCTTCGACGCCGACCTGCACGACCGGGTGCGGATCAGGACGGAGGTCGAGCGGCTGGCCGACCGGTGCGTCCAGCGCTTGCGGGGCGCGGGGCGGTCCGGGCGCACGGTGGTGCTGAAGGTGCGCCGGTACGACTTCTCGACGCTCACGCGGTCCGAGACGCTCCGTGGGCCCACGGACGACCCCACGGTGGTCCGTGAGGCCGCCGCACGGCTCCTGGAGGCCGTTGACACCACCGGAGGTGTCCGGCTCCTGGGAGTGGGCGTGACGGGGCTCGCCGACTACACCCAGGAGGATCTCTTCGCCCAGGCCGCCGGTGAGCGGTCCGCGGCCGAGGAAGCCGCCGGTCAATCGGCCGAGGAATCGGCGGAGGGGACGGTACCGGCGGGGGACGACGGGGACGAGCCGCCGGGCGGTCCCCGGGCGCAGGCCCCGGAGACCGCCGAGCAGCGCGCAGCCCGGCGCTGGCCCGCCGGACACGACGTACACCACGGGACGTACGGCCATGGCTGGGTGCAGGGCAGTGGCGTCGGCCGGGTGACGGTGCGGTTCGAGGAGCCCGGGTCGGCGCCCGGCCGGGTGCGTACGTTCCGGATCGACGACCCGGAGCTGCGGCCCGCCGATCCACTGCCGTTGGTGAGGGATCCGGTGGACTACTCGTCCTGGCCGGCCAGCCTGCCGAAGTCCTTGTCCGGACCGATCTCCTCGGGCGGGGAGTCCAGACCGTAGTGCCGGTAGAGCTGGAGCTCCTGTTCCGGCGAGAGATGACGGCCGACACCGAAGTCCGGTGCGTCCTTGATGAGCGCACGGTCGAAGGGGATGCGGAGCGTGTCCTCCACGAATTCGCTGGGTTCCAGCGGGACGAACGCGTCCCGGCTGAAGAGTCCGGTACGTACGGCTGCCCACTCGGGCACACCGGTCGCGTCGTCGAGATACACCTCGTCCACGGTCCCGATCTTGGTGCCCTTGCGGTCGAACGCCTTGCGGCCGATCAGGCGGCGCGGATCGATGTCGGTCTGCACGGTCCCTCCCACTGGTCGCGGCTACTCCACAAGCACTACAAAAAGGCAGATCCGGGTGGTTGGCCACTCGAGAAATCAGCCACGAACCCCGCTGGTAGGCTGGTGCTGGCTGCTGACCCCGTGCGGGAGAGTCCTCCGGAGTTGATCCGAAGGCGCCGAAGGAGCAAATCCTCCCCGGAATCTCTCAGGCCCCCGTACCGCACGGACGAGGTCACTCTGGAAAGCAGGGCGGGTTTCGTGCGGCCGAGTGCCGGTGCGATTCCCTTCCTCACCGACGGTGAAAGCCGGTACGCCGCAAGGCGCGCCGGTGAAGCTCTCAGGTTGAGATGACAGAGGGGGAGGCCGTTCGGGCACCCGCGCCGTGGTGCCCCTCGCAGGTCGTGACAGACCAGGAGGCCTCCACCATGACCCCCCGTCGCACTCCGCTCTCCCAGCTGGAGCAGGGCATTCCGTTCGAGCAGCGCCACATCGGTCCCGATGACGAGGCGCAGTCGAAGATGCTCGCCCAGGTCGGTTACGGCTCGCTGGACGAACTCACTGCCGCCGCGGTGCCCGATGTGATCAAGAGCGCCGAGGCGCTCGCACTGCCGTCCGCTCGCACCGAGGCCGAGGTTCTCGCCGAGCTGCGCGAGCTCGCGGACCGCAACCAGGTGCTGGCCCCGATGATCGGGCTCGGCTACTACGGCACCTTCACCCCGCCGGTGATCCTGCGCAACGTCATGGAGAACCCCGCCTGGTACACGGCCTACACCCCGTACCAGCCGGAGATCTCGCAGGGCCGCCTGGAGGCGCTGCTCAACTTCCAGACCATGGTCGCCGAGCTGACCGGGCTGCCCACCTCCGGCGCCTCGCTGCTCGACGAGGGCACCGCGGCCGCCGAGGCCATGGCGCTCTCCCGGCGCGTCGGCAAGGTGAAGGACGGCGTCTTCCTGGTCGACGCCGACGCCCTGCCGCAGACGGTCGCGGTCATAGAGACCCGCGCCGAGCCGACCGGCGTCGAGGTCGTCGTCGCCGACCTGTCCGAGGGCATCCCGGCGGAGCTCGCCGAGCGCGGTGTCTTCGGCGTGCTGGTGCAGTACCCGGGCGCCTCCGGAGCGGTCCGGGACATCAAGCCCGTCATCGATCAGGCCCACGAGCTGGGCGCGATCGTCACGGTCGCCGCCGACCTGCTCGCCCTGACCCTGCTCACCTCGCCCGGTGACCTGGGCGCGGACATCGCGGTCGGCACCACGCAGCGCTTCGGCGTGCCGATGGGCTTCGGCGGACCGCACGCAGGATTCATGGCCGTGCGCGAGAAGTTCGCCCGCAGCCTTCCGGGCCGCCTCGTCGGTGTCTCCGTCGACGCGGACGGCAACAAGGCCTACCGGCTGGCCCTGCAGACCCGCGAGCAGCACATCCGCCGCGAGAAGGCCACCAGCAACATCTGTACCGCCCAGGTGCTGCTCGCCGTGATGGCCGGAATGTACGCGGTGTACCACGGCCCGGACGGGCTGCGGACGATCGCCCGGCGCACCCACCGCTACGCGACGATCCTGGCCGAGGGCCTGCGCGCCGCCGGGGTCGACGTCGTGACCGGCGCCTTCTTCGACACCCTCACCGTGCGCGTCCCGGGCAAGGCGGCGGAGACCGTCGCCGCCGCCAGTGAGCACGGGGTCAACCTGCGGCTCGTCGACGCCGACCTGGTCTCCGTCGCCTGCGACGAGACCACCACGCGTACGCAGATCGCCGCCGTCTGGGCCGCCTTCGGCGCCGACGGGGACATCGAGGCGCTGGACGCCACCGTCGGCGACACGCTGCCCGAGGCGCTGCTGCGCAGCGACGAGATCCTCACCCACCCGGTCTTCCACCAGCACCGCTCCGAGACCGCGATGCTGCGCTACCTGCGCAAGCTCGCCGACCGGGACTACGCGCTGGACCGCGGCATGATCCCGCTCGGCTCCTGCACCATGAAGCTGAACGCGACCACCGAGATGGAGCCGATCACCTGGCCCGAGTTCGGCGCGCTGCACCCCTTCGCACCGGCCGAGCAGGCCCAGGGCTTCCTCACCCTCATCCGCGAGCTGGAGGAGCGCCTCGCCGAGGTCACCGGCTACGACGCGGTCTCCATCCAGCCGAACGCGGGATCGCAGGGCGAGTTCGCGGGCCTGCTGGCCGTACGCGCGTACCACCGGGCCAACGGTGACGACCAGCGCACCGTCTGCCTCATCCCGTCCTCCGCGCACGGCACCAACGCGGCCAGCGCCGTCATGGCCGGCATGAAGGTCGTCGTGGTGAAGACCGCCGACGACGGCGAGGTGGACGTCGAGGACCTCCGCGCCAAGATCGAGAAGCACCGCGACGAGCTCGCCGTACTCATGATCACGTACCCGTCGACGCACGGTGTGTTCGAGGAGCACGTCGCCGACATCTGCGCCGAGGTGCACGACGCCGGCGGTCAGGTGTACGTCGACGGCGCCAACCTCAACGCGCTGGTGGGCCTCGCGAAGCCGGGCCGCTTCGGCGGCGACGTCTCGCACCTGAACCTGCACAAGACCTTCTGCATCCCGCACGGCGGCGGCGGCCCCGGCGTCGGCCCGGTCGGGGTGCGCGCGCACCTCGCGCCGTACCTGCCGAACCACCCGCTGCAGCCCGCCGCGGGCCCGGAGACCGGGGTCGGACCGATCTCGGCCGCTCCGTGGGGCTCGGCCGGCATCCTGCCCATTTCCTGGGCGTACGTACGGCTGATGGGCGGGGAGGGCCTGAAGCGGGCCACGCAGGTTGCCGTGCTCGCGGCCAACTACATCGCCAAGCGTCTGGAGCCGCACTACCCGATCCTGTACAACGGCCCGGCCGGTCTGGTCGCGCACGAGTGCATCGTGGACCTGCGGCCGATCTCCAAGGCCACCGGCGTCAGCGTCGACGACATCGCCAAGCGTCTGATCGACTACGGCTTCCACTCGCCGACCATGTCGTTCCCGGTCGCAGGGACGCTGATGATCGAGCCGACCGAGAGCGAGAACCTTGCGGAGCTCGACCGGTTCTGCGACACGATGATCGCCATTCGCGGCGAGGTCGAGAAGGTGGCCTCCGGTGAGTGGAGCGCGGACGACAACCCGCTGCACAACGCTCCGCACACCGCGGCGATGCTGGGTGGGGAGTGGAAGCACGGGTACAGCCGTGAGGTGGCGGTCTTCCCGGCCGGCGTCTCGGCCGCCGACAAGTACTGGCCGCCGGTGCGCCGGATCGACGGCGCCTTCGGCGACCGCAACCTCGTCTGCTCCTGCCCGCCGCTGGACGAGTACGACAACTGAGTCATGAGCGCGGGGGAGTGACGCGGGCATGCGTCGGGGCCGGTTCGGAGAATTCTCCGGGCCGGCCCCAGCTCGTACCGGCCGCGGTCAGGCGGCCCTCATCACCCGGTCGGTCCCCAGGGGCCGGTGCGGAGCGATGATCTGACCGTCGGGGAGCAGCTCACCGGTGTCCTCGAAGAGCAGGACTCCGTTGCACAGCAGGCTCCAGCCCTGCTCCGGGTGGTGGGCCGTCAGGCGGGCGGCTTCCCGGTCGGCTGAATCGGCGGTCGGGCATGGTGGCTGGTGCTGGCACATGGCTGGGTTCTTTCGCTGCGTTGTAGTGAATGTCCTGCGGCTGGATGAGGTGTTCATGGCCGCCCCCCGTATCGATCGGTCCGGTCCCAGTGTTGCCCCACGGGCGTCATTCCGCAGGGATTTCGCAGCAGCACTTGTCCTTACTCGAAGGACGCGTCACCCACGCGGACGGTTCACCGCAACTGCACTGTCACTTCGGGTGGTTCGGGGTGGCCGGACCGGGCTAGTCCGGTCGGGCACCGAAGTGCGCCCCCTCAGCGCTGTGCCCCGCCACCAGGGACGGTGGCGGGGCACAGCGTTCTCGTACGGGGTCCGGTCCTCAGGCCGGTGATCCGAGCAGGGGGCCGGGGCCGGGGGTGATGCGCAGCGTCATCACGCGCAGCAGATCGGCGACACGGTGCGGGCGATGGGCCGCGATGCCCGGCGGGGCGGGAGCCAGCGGGACCAGTAGATCGGCGGGGGCGAGCGCCCCGCCGGCGGCGTCGGCCTCGGCGTCGCCGTGCAGCCACAGAGCGAGCATGTAGAGCTCCGGAATGGACAGCAGCCGTGGCTGGTAGTGACTGGTCACCGTTTCGGCCTGGCGCAGGGCGAGTTCGGTCGAGGCGATGTAGGGGCCCTCGAAGAAGTGCGAGAAGGTCCAGCCGTCCGGAGTGAGCATGGTGTCCGCCGCGGCGACGGGCTGCTCCGAGCCGCGGATCAGGAACCGCCACCCGGCCAGCCTGGTGGCGGGAGCGAGTCCGCCCGGCCCGATCCGGTCCAGTACATGGACGGGGAGCGGGAGTTCGGGGCTCAGCGGTCCCTCGGCGGATCGGAGGGCTGGGGTGCGGGCCTCACGGACTGCGGTGGGTGAACCGAGTGCCGCGAGAACGCTGCGCAGAGCGGGCGCGGGAGCCGGGGGAACATGCAGCGGCATAGTGGGTCGCCTCTCACTTCGGAGACACGGTGGTGCGTGGGCGGGTGCAGACGGCGCTGTCGGCATGCGGGGCCAGAGGAGGCCGGTGACTGGGCCGGTGCGTCAACTCTCTGCCTCGTCCGCGGAGTTTATACGACACGTGTTCACGCGGTGATTCCACTAGCCGTCGCAGGTATTGCCGACAAGGCGGTATCGAGACTTTATTATGCGGAGAATCTGCTGATTTTGCGTCAGCGGCGCAGCCGCCGCCTGGGATTTTTCCCCGGGCGTGGACGGCTGAAACGCGACCGTGTATTCAGCGTGCGCCGGGCGGGGAAACCGGTGCTGCACCATGCCCATGGAATGTGCCCCGGGCGGGCGCACTCAGATTACTGGGTCCGCGGCGTTCGCGGGGGCGTTATGGATCACCCGGCCTGGGCATTATCGATCGTGACGCGAGCGGCCTGGGCCGCGGGCCGCCCACTTGAGGGAGGGACGCTCCGATGGGGGAGAAGGTCGTGGCGGGCGCCTTTGACCTGTCCGATCGGCAGGGGTACCGGAGGAAGCTCCACCAGTGCCTGGAGGGGCTGGAGCGGCTGTTGGAGGAGCGGAGGTTCGACCGGCCGCGCAACCTCATGGGCGTGGAGATCGAGCTGAATCTCGCGGGCGCCGACGGCATGCCGAAGATGATGAATGGGGAGGTCCTCCCGCGCATCGCGAGCCGTGATTTCCAGATGGAACTCGGGATGTTCAATTTGGAGGTGAACATAGTCCCGCACCGCCTGGACGGGCAGGTTTTCGACCAGTTGGCCGAAGAGCTCAGGACCGGGCTCGGATATGCCCACCGGAAGGCGGGCGAGGTCGACGCGGGGATCATGATGATCGGTATTCTGCCCACCCTGCGCCGCGAGGACCTCGTCGCGGCGAACCTCTCGAACGCGGACCGCTACACACTGCTCAACGATCAAATCGTGGCCGCCCGGGGCGAGGATTTCTCCCTCGATATCCAGGGCGTGGAGCGATTGGTGTCCACCTCCGCCTCGATCACCCCGGAGGCCGCCTGCACCTCGGTCCAGCTCCACCTGCAGGTGACACCGGCGCGATTCGCGGCCGTGTGGAACGCCGCCCAGGCCGTCGCCGGGGTCCAGATCGCACTGGGCGCCAACTCGCCGTTCCTGTTCGGCAGGGAGCTGTGGCGGGAGTCGCGGCCTCCGCTCTTCCAGCAGGCCACCGACACCAGGCCGCCCGAACTCCGGAACCAGGGAGTGCGGCCCAGGACCTGGTTCGGTGAACGGTGGATCGGCTCTGCGTACGAGCTCTTCGAGGAGAACCTGCGCTACTTCCCGCCGCTGCTCCCGATCTGCGACGAGGAGGAGCCGCTGCGGGTCCTGGACGAGGGCGGGGTGCCGCGGTTGCAGGAACTGGTGCTCCACAACGGCACGGTCTACCGCTGGAACCGGCCCGTGTACGGGCTGGTCGACGGCGTACCCCATCTGCGGGTGGAGAACCGGGTCCTGCCCGCGGGACCCACGGTCACCGATCTGATCGCCAACGCGGCCCTGTACTACGGGCTCGTGCGGGCGCTTGCCGAGGAACACCGTCCGGTGTGGACGCGGCTGCCGTTCGCCGCGGCGGAGGAGAACTTCGACACCGCGTGCCGGCTGGGCATCGACGCGGAGCTGACCTGGCCGCGTCCCGGCCGCGCGGGCGGGCTCACCCGGGTGCCCGCCGTCAAGCTGGTACGGGACGAGCTGCTGCCGCTGGCCGCGGCGGGGCTCGATGCCTGGAACATCGAGCCCGCTGACCGCGACCGCTACCTCGGTGTGATCGAGGAGCGCTGCAAACGACGGGTGAACGGGGCGTCCTGGCAGGCGGACACCTACCACCGGGCACGGGAGGCAGGGCTCGACCGGCACGCGGCGCTGGCCGCGACAACCCGGCGGTACGCCGAGCTGATGCACAGCGGGGAGCCCGTGCACAGCTGGCCGACGGGTGCTCCCAAGCCCTGACGAGGGCACCGCGGATGCCGTGGCCCGGCTCCCCGCGCGGTACGGCCGGTCGGGACCGGCCGTGTCCGGGGCCAGGGCCTGTCCGGCGGATCAGGGTCGGACAGGCCCTAGTCCTGGCCGGAGTGACCGCTCTGGCCGGCTGTCATGATGGCCTGCAGGATCACCGTCTGGATCTCGGCCGGGTCGATGACCTGGTAGCCACCGCCGCCGGTCACCTTCGCTATCTCGTTCACCTCATCGCGGTCGGCCTCGGGACCGACCGCGATGGCGAGCAGCGGCACCGGACGCTCCGGATCGGCGATCCGCCTCAGTTCCGCGATCAGTGCACTGCGGGAGATGGAGGCGCTGTCCTGGTTCGAGCCGTCTGTGAGGATCACGACCGCGTTGAACTTGCCCTTCACATAGGTCGCCTGGGCGTCCTTGTAGGCGGCGAGCATGGTGTCGTAGAGACCGGTCGCGCCGTCCGGTACGGGTTGCAGCGCCGCGAAGGCCGCGGAGAGCTTCTCGCGGTGGGTGCTGCCGCCCTTCGCCGGATCGCCCAGCCTGGTGGCCGGGACCAGTTTGCGGTAGTCCTTGTCGCCGTCGAGCCTGGTGGCGAACTCCCAGAGCCCGATCTCGTCGTTCGGGGTGAACTGGTTGAGGGCCTGGATCAGGGACGCCTTGGTGACATCCATCCGGGACTGGTTGCGTCCGGGGACGATCGTGGCCATGGACCCCGAGGCGTCGACGACCGTGGTCAGCCGGGCGCTCTGGACAGTGATCGTCCACATGCCGAGGGTCTGCTGGAGCTCCTCGGCGGTCGGTGCGGCGGCGGCCGCGGTGGCGTAGGGCTGGGGCTTCTTGCCGCCGGCCGGAGCGACCACCGACTCGCCCGCGGTGCCGTCGACGTTCCTGAAGCCGTGCTTTTCCAGCGTGGCCTGCGAGGCGGGTTCGTCCAGCAGAGTTCTGAACCGCAGCGCCGCCCGGCTCTCGGCCGTGCTCATAGTGGTCTCGTCGACCATCGTGTAGGGGTAGTTGAGCAGCGGTGTGCCGTCCTCGGGGTAGAAGAGATCGAGCTTTCCGCTGCCGGTCGACTCCGCGTTGTGGGTGAACGCCGCCTGCTCGGAGAGGGGCACCGCCTGGTTGCGTTCCGGGTTGCCCTGTTCGGCGCCCGAGTCGCTCTGTGCCAGGGTCTCCAGCACCTGGGTGTCACTGTCCGACATGCGCTGCGCGAGCAGCTTGGCGGTCTCCGCGACCCTGGTGTCGCTGTCTCCGCCCTGCTTCTCGGAGGACGCACCGATGCTGGTGAGCGCCAGCAGACCGGTGGCGCTGCGTGCGGGGTCGGCCGAGCCGAGGCGCACTTTGTCCGATTCCATGGCGGCGGCCGTCAACTCCGCCCAGGAGTACTTCTTCTTCGGCCAGCCGAGGCTCTTGGCCGCGGACGGAACCATGGCCAGGGTCACGGGGGAGGACGCGATGGAGTCGCCCGGTGTGACCGGGACGCCGTCACCGGAACCCTTGGCCCGGTCGGGCCAGAGGTCGGAGTCGGGCAGCCAGATCTGGAAGTCCGGGGTGTGGGTGCCGTCGGAGAGGGCGTCGGCAACCTTGTAGGAGTCGCGGGCGACCACCGTCACGTACAGGCAGCGACCGTCGGAACGCACCTCGTCCTTGCGCGCCTTGTCGGCGATGGCGCGAACGGCGGGGGCGATGTCCGGGGAGGCCATCATGGACAGACGTACGGCGGAGTCCTCGCAGCTCTTCGAGAACGACAACAGGCCGCCCTGCGCCGCTACGGCCGTGCCCGCCACCACCGCGAGGACGAGCGTGGTGGCGATCGCAACGGTACGCCGACGGCGTGGTGGTGATCCGTCCCCGCTTCCGTCTCCCGCGTAGTCATCGGGCAAGCTGTGACGTCCCATGTCGGTGGTGCCCCTCCTTGAGGATGAACAAGGAAAAAGGGGGACCACACCATCGGCAATGGTGGTTGTCCCCCGGCCTGTCGCGCATGATCTTCGTACCTGCATTCGAGACCCTAGCCGGAGGGGGAGCAGGATGGGGCGTGAATGCACAACTCAAGGCAGGTGTACAGGTGGAGGCGGGGCTTATGGCTGATTCTTTCTCCCGGGAGGCTTTTTCGCGACGGATCCTGCGGTCCGAAACGGTCATCGTGCTGGCTCTCTCATTGGGCGCCAGCGCGGTGTCTGCCCTGATCAGTTTTGTCGGATCGCTGACGAAACCAGGGGGTTTGAAGGATCAGGCGGCGACGCTCAACAGCTCGTACGCTCCGGGACGTCCTTGGCTGGATCTCGCCTGGCAACTCTTCGGTATCACGACGGCCCTGGTGCCCGTCGCCCTGGTCGCGCATCTGCTGCTCAGGGAGGGCACCGGTCTGCGGGCCATCGGTTTCGACCGCACCAGGCCGTGGCCGGACCTGGGGCGCGGCACGATGGTCGCGGCGGGGATCGGAAGCGCCGGCCTCGCCTTCTACCTGGTGGCCAGGGCCGCCGGATTCAATCTGACCGTGGTCCCGGAGTCACTGCCCGACGTGTGGTGGAAGTTCCCGGTCCTGATCCTGTCCGCGATCCAGAACTCCGTCGTGGAGGAAGTGATCGTCGTCGGGTATCTGCTGCGCAGACTGGGGCAGTTGGGATGGACGCCGGTGGCGGCGCTGGTCGCCAGTTCGGTACTGCGCGGCTCGTACCACCTGTATCAGGGGATCGGCGGCTTCATCGGGAACATGGTGATGGGTGTCGTCTTCGTACTGCTGTACCGGCGTTGGGGGCGGGTAGGGCCGCTGGTCGCGGCGCACGCGCTGCTGGATATCGGGGCGTTCGTCGGATACGCGCTGCTGGCGGGGAAGGTGGGCTGGTTGCCCACGCCGTGAAGGCCGTGAAGGTTGCGGGATGCGGGACGCGTGCAGGGGAGGGTGCGGGGAAGTGGTGGAGCGGTCCTCGGGACCCCGCACCCTCGTCCGAGGATTCAGAGCGATGTGAGCAGTTCACCGTCGATGACCGTCACGGCGTCGCCCGTCAGCAGAGTACGGTCGCCGCGCAAAGCGGTCCGTACCAGGCCGGAACGGGCGGAAGCCTGTAGGCCGGTCAGTTCGTCACGGCCGAGGCGGGCCGACCAGAAGGGTGCCAGGGCGGTGTGGGCGCTGCCGGTCACGGGGTCCTCGTCGATCCCGACGCGAGGGAAGAAGCCGCGCGAGACGAAGTCGTAGCCGCGGGCCGGGTCCTGCGCGGCTGCTGTGACGATGACGCCCCGCCGGGACACGTCGGCCAGCCTGGTGATATCGGGGGTCAGCCCTCGTACGGTCGCCTCGTCGGACAGTTCGACGAGCAGGTCGCCGATGTGCGGGCCGGTGTCGTGGACGGAGAGCGGTTCCGCGCCCAGGGCGGCGGCCAGCCCGGCCGGGGTGGCCTCGGGGGTCAACGGGGACGTGGGGAAGTCGAGGGTGATCGCGCCGTCCGGGCGGGCGGTCGCGGTGAGGATCCCGCAGCGGGCCGCGAAGCGCACCGTGCCGCTCGCCGTCCCGGTGGTGTGCAGGACGTGCGCGGTGGCGAGGGTGGCGTGCCCGCACATGTCGACCTCCGTGGTCGGGGTGAACCAGCGAAGCGCCCAGTCGGCCTCGCCGCCCGGAGGCAGTGGATGGGCGAAGGCGGTCTCGGAGAGGTTCACTTCCATGGCGATCCGCTGGAGGCGATCGTCGTCGGCGAAGGTGTCGGAATCCAGGACCAGGACCCCCGCCGGGTTGCCGGTGAAGGGGCGGTCGGTGAACGTGTCGACGATTCGAATCCTCATGCCGCGACCATACGTACGGTGCGGAGCCGTACGCCAAGGCCAATTCCGTGTCCTTGGACCTCTGTGGAACTGGACCGTCCTCGCCGCACCGCACTACCTTGCCGATGTGGATCTCTTCTCACGCTCCTGGACCGCGCTGCGTACGGCGGTCGCCGAACTTCCGGACGAGGACTTCGCGCGGCCGTCCGGCTGTTCCGGCTGGCTGGTGAGGGACCTGGTGTGCCATCTGGTCATCGATGCCCAGGACGTCCTGATCACCCTTGCGACGCCCGCAGGGACGGAACCGACCCGCGACGCGGTGACCTACTGGAACGTCTCGAGGACGCCGCCGACCGGCGACGATCCGCTGGATGCGCTGATCGTCCGGCTGGCCGCGGCGTACGAGGAGCCGCGCCTGCTCAAGTTCCACCTCGACGACGTCGGCTCCGCCGCCGGCCGCGCCGCCGCACTCGCCGACCCGGCTCTCCGGGTCGGCACCCGTGATGTGGTTCTCACCGCGGGCGACTACCTCCGTGCGTACGTCCTGGAGTGGACGCTGCACCACCTCGACCTCGGCGCGTACGTTCCGGGCGCGGCCGAACCGCCTGCGGAGGGGCTCGCCGGGGCGCGGGAGATGCTGGAGACCATCGCCGGGGCGGCGTTCCCCGCGTCGTTCTCCGACAAGGACGCGCTGCTGGTCGGCACGGGACGGCGTGCGCCGACCGGCGCGGAGCAGGCGGCACTGGGCGAACGGGCCGCGAAGTTCCCGCTCTTCCTCGGATGACGGTCGGGGCACATCACGCCTGAGCGGTGCGACGGCGCGGCGGCTCGGGTCCACGAGGGCCCTGTCGCCACCGGCCTACTCGGCGGTAATCTGCGGGCCCGTCCGCAGCATGGGGGAGTGGCATGGGCAGCGTCCTGGGATTCGATCCATGGTGCCGCGGATGTCCCCGGGGGCGATGACGACCATGCCGGGTGGGCCGTCGGACAGGCCGTGGACCGGTGCGTGGATGCCGCGGGCCTCCGCTTCGTCCGGATCGATCTCCTCCCACTTCCGCCACGGCGGCCCCCAGGGCTCCGGTTCCACCGCGAACGTGCCCGACTCCATGAGGACGGGGAGCTGATTCCCGTTCCCGTACGTCTGATGGGCGTGGGCCGGCAGGGCGACCTCGGACAGCGGTGCGGTCAGCGCGGCGCCGCACCCCGCACACTCGAATACGAACAAATGCCCTCCACTTGAGAAACAGGGGCATCGTCGCAGCCCGGCGGCGACCGGCCAACGCATTCTTCAAGCGATGAGGCGTCTCAGCGAGGCGTGTCCGGGCGGGCCCCAGGTGGGTTTGCCGCCGGGGCGGCCGTGGACGCCTGCCTCTCCGATGAGGATGCAGACGAGGGCTTTCACCACCGCCCAGCCGCGGGCGCGGCGCAGGGTCGCGGGGTCCGCGGCCGGCCGGTAGGCGTCATGGAAGCGGTCGACGGCGCCGTCCGGCAGCAGGAGCCAAGCAGCGGCGAGATCGCAGGCCGGGTCGCCCGCGAAGAGGTCGCCGAAGTCGATCACACCGCAGAAAGTCCCGTCCTCGGTCAGGACGTTGGCGGGGTGCAGGTCGCCGTGGAGCCACAGCGCCGGGCCTGACCAGTCGGGAGCGGCGACGGCGTCTTCCCAGACCGCGCGGACGGCGTCCGGGTCGGGGATCAGTCCCTGCTCGGTGGCCGAGGCGAGCTGCTGGGTGAACCCCTCGGCGTGGTCGGCCAGCGGCCCTCCGCGGCCACGGCCGGCCGGAGCGCCGTCGGGGGCGGGCCTGTGAAGGGCCGTCAGGAAGGCGGCCAGGGCGTCGGCCGATTCCGCGACGCGTGTGGCGGGGGCGCGGTCGGCGGGCGTTCCGGGCACCCAGGTGGTGACGATCCAGGGCCGCGGAAAGCGTGCCGAGGGCTCACCGATGCGCTGTGGGACGGGGACCGGAAGGGGAAGGTGCGGGGCGAGACCGGGCAGCCAGTCGTACTCCTTGCGCAGCAGCTCGTCCGCCGACTCCGTTGCCCAGGGCAGCCGGACGGCGAGGTCGTCGCCGAGCCGCCACAGCTGGTTGTCCCAGCCGCGTGCGCCGAGCTGCACAGGGTGATCGGCCAGGTCGGGGTGTTGGTCGTGCAGCAGTTCCAGGATCAGATCCGCGGTTATTTCGATCTCGGAGTGGGTCATGCGAAGCCAGGCTAGTCGGACGACGGCCGGCCGTTTGTGACGCACAGCACTCTGTGCGGCTTGATCTCGATGGAGTGGACCCGGGGCGGGGCCACGTCGCTGCGGGGATTGTCAGGCGATCGGTTCCGATATATCGTTGAAGCATCGCGACAGATCAACGATAGAAGGAGTACAGCGATGCGTTCGCATGGGCACGAGCAAGAGTTCGGGTACGGGCGTGGACACGGGCACTGCGGGCCCGGTCATCAGGGGCGTGGTGAGTTCGAGGGGCGGCGGGCGGCCTTCGGGCAGTTCGGGCCGCCGTTCGGGGGTGGCCCCTTCGGCGGTGGCCCCTTCGGGGGTGGGCGTGGTCGGGGCGGCGGTCGGGGGAGGGCGCGGCGCGGTGACGTACGCGCTTCGATCCTGGCGCTGCTCAAGGACCGGTCGATGCACGGGTACGAGATGATCCAGGAGATCGGCGAGCGCAGCGGCGGGGCCTGGCGGCCCAGTCCGGGCTCGGTCTATCCGACCCTTCAACTGCTGGAGGACGAGGGCCTGATCGTCAGCGCGAGCGAGGGCGGCAAGAAGCTGTTCACGCTCACCGACACCGGGCGAGCCGAGGCGGAGTCGGGGCCCGAGGCGCCTTGGGAGGAGGCCGGGCGCGGTGTCGACTGGGAGAGCGTCAACGAGATCCGGCAGGCCGGATTCGGTCTGATGGAGGCGTTCGGCCAGGTCTGGAAGACCGGCTCGGCCGATCAGCGGGAGAAGGCTCTCACGGTCATCAATGACGCCCGGAAGAAGCTGTACCTGATCCTTGCCGACGAGCACTGAGTCCATGGGTGTGGTTGCCCGTGGGTGCGGTGCCAAGGGCCTCGCGGCCGAGCCGCGAGGCCCTTTCCGTCGGCCGGGTGGTGTCAGGCGGCGATGAGGCCGCCCAGTTTGCGCAGTGACTCGACGAGCGCGGCCGTCGCCGAGTCCTTGAGCTTCCCGGCCATCAGGGAGACCGCGGCGCCGGTGAACTCCCCGTCGATGCGGACCGTGGTCGCGTCCCCGTCGGGGGTCAGCGAGTAGCGCATGGCCAGGTTGACGCCCATCGGGCCCTTGCCCTTGGTGGCCAGCAGGCGCGCGGTCTCCAGTTCCGCCACCGTCCAGGTCACCTCGGCCGGGAAGCCCATGAGCTTCATGTTCTCCTCGTAGGTGGCGGCGAGTTCGAGTGTCGCCGGACCGCCCTTGGGGAAGCTGGTGTGGGTGGCGTTCCACTGACCGTACGTGGTGAAGTCCGTCAGCTGGGCCCACACCTTCTCGGCCGGTGCTTCGATGCGTGCCTCTGCACTGACTTCGGCCATGTGACCACCCCTTCTCGGCGGGTTACGGTGTCGCGGAACGTAGCCGCAGTGGCCGGAACATTCAATACTGATGAACTGTCAGATCCATGTGGCCGTTCCCGTCCGCTCCCGCGCGCCAGATCAGAGCGGCGTCGAACCGGTCGAAGGCGCGGGGGTGCGGACCGTCGTCGTGGCAGTGGAACGCGGCCCAGAAGAGGTCGGCGCGCAGCGCGTCGGCCGGGGCGTGGACCCGGTACACGTACTCCCGTCCGTCGAGTGCCGGCAGGGCGACCAACCAGGACACGTACGCGGGCTCCCTTCCGGCTGTCGCGTGGGGGGTATGGCCTGTGGGACGTCCAGGGGTGGTTTCCGGTTGCCCGGGGAGCGCGTGGCAAGGCGGCGCGCGCCCTTTTCGCCGATCGGATCCGGAAATGGCGAGATCTCATCCGCAAGGAGGAGAAACCGTTCGGGTGTGCCCAACTTGCGTGGGATGCCTGGATGGGCCCATCCGGGGATGTACTCGCGCTCCGGGCCTGATGGGGTGAGAGATGTGCAGAACCGGACGCCGCGGATCCCCCAGCAACCCGTACCGAACCGCGCCGAGCTCGACGCCAGACTCACCGTGGAGCTGGCCGCCGTGGTGACGGGCGCCCGCAGGCGTGCGCTGCGCGACGGCGACCGGCAGATCGACACGGCGCATCTGCTGCACTCCCTCATCGAATCGGACCCCGCGGTGCGGGCGGCCTTCGAGGGCGGACCTCAGCTGGCCAGGGTGCTCGGCTACCTCGTCCAGCGCAGTATCGGATACGGACTCCGCTGGCAGGGTTCGGTCGAGGACTCCGGCGCCGTCCCGGTCGTCCCGGACCCGGGGGCCGTCGTGCGGGGCACGGATCCCGTCGTGCGGGACATGGGGATGGAGGGCTGGTCGCCCTCGGCCGCTTCCGCGATGGCCGGGGCGCTCGACCGGGCGGAGTCGCGCGGCGACGTACGGGCGCGAGGGATCGATCTGCTCGCGGCACTGGCCTCGGACCACGAGTGCCGGGCCGTGGAGGTGCTGGTACGGGGCGGGGTCGACGCGGACCGGCTTGCCGCCCGGGTCGCGGATGTTGCCGGGCAGGGCGTTCCGGAGGGCGGAGTCTGAGCGTCCGGTCCCGGGCGCCGACGGGGGTGGCGGTGTGGGAGTTGCTCGGACGGCCGGTGTGGAGCTGTCCGGACGGGCGGTGTGGAGTCGTCCGCCCGGCAGCGGGCCTGTCAGGGGTGACCGGGGGTGACGCCCCTGACCGCAGCTGTCATGATGGGCCGATGCACGCGTCTCAGGGGAGAAGCGCCAGCCTGGGACTAGCCCTGGCTTCGGCGTTCGCATTCGGTGGTTCAGGGGTGGCGGCCAAGCCGCTGATCGAGGCAGGGCTCGATCCGCTCCATGTGGTGTGGCTGCGGGTGGCGGGCGCGGCGCTGGTCATGCTGCCGGTGGCCTGGCGCCACCGGGATCTGGTGCGCAGCCGGCCGGTTCTGCTGCTCGGCTTCGGGCTGCTCGCCGTCGCGGGTGTGCAGGCATTCTACTTCGCCGCGCTCTCCAGGATCCCGGTCGGGGTCGCGCTTCTCGTCGAGTACCTGGCGCCCGCGCTCGTGCTCGGTTGGGTCCGGTTCGTCCAGCGCAGGCCGGTCACCCGGCGGGCCGCGGTCGGCGTGGTGCTCGCCGTCGGCGGACTGACGTGCGTGGTCGAGGTCTGGTCGGGGCTGAGCTTCGACGTGGTCGGGCTGCTGCTGGCGCTCGGTGCCGCCTGTTGTCAGGTCGGCTACTTCGTTCTGTCGGACCAGGGCAGCGCGGACGGCGCGGACGGTGTCGAACCGCCGCATCCGGTCGGGGTCATCGCGTACGGGCTGCTGATCGGCGCGGCCGTCCTCACCGTGGTCGCACAGCCCTGGGGCATGGACTGGTCGGTCCTGGGCGGCACGGCGGGCATGGACGGCACGGATGTTCCGGCCTGGCTGCTGCTCGTCTGGATCGTGCTGCTGGCGACCGTGATCGCGTATGTCACCGGGGTGATCTCGGTGCGGCTGCTCTCACCCGCGGTGGCGGGCGTGGTCGCCTGTCTTGAGGCGGTCATCGCCACGGTGCTCGCCTGGGTGATGCTCGGCGAGCACCTGTCGGCGCCCCAGCTCATCGGCGGTGCCATGGTGCTGATCGGTGCCTTCATCGCCCAGTCGTCGACACCGAGGACGCCCTCGGGGCCCGTCGCGTCGGGACCGGGCACGGGGGCCGCCGGGCCGGACGTCGGCCTGACCGCTGCCGAAGGTCCGGACAGCGGCCGGACTGCTGCCGAGGGGGAGTTGTCCGCCGGTCGTGCCGCTACGTGACGTCCCACCTGTGATGGCGGGTGATGGGCGGCCCGCCACCCGGTGGCGGGCCCGCACGTCACCCGGTGTGCGTCAGAGTGCGGTGATGTAGTCCGGCACGCCGATCGCGGGGTCGAGGTCGTCCGAGGGCAGCGGCGCCGCGTAGCCGCGGGCGAGCGGGACGACGCCTGCCCAATGGGGGAGCGCGAGGTCGCGGGGCTCGTCGTTGGGGCCGCCCGTGCGGATCTTCGCGGACACCTCCCGCAGGTCCAGCCGGATCACCGCGGTCGCGGCGAGCTCCTTCTCGTCGGCGGGCCGGGAATCGGTGGACCGGCCGGGCACCACATGGTCGACGATGGCGTCGAGTGCGGTCCGCCGCTCCTGGGGGTCGGTGACCGTGTGTGCGACGCCGTGGACCACCACGGAGCGGTAGTTGATCGAGTGGTGGAAGGCGGAGCGGGCCAGGACCAGCCCGTCGACATGGGTCACCGTGAGGCACACGGGCAGACCGGGGTCGGTGCGGCCCGCCTCGCGCAGCGGACGGGAGCCCGTCGAGCCGTGTACGTAGAGCCGGTCGCCGATCCGGCCGAAGAGCGTCGGCAGGACGACGGGCGCGCCGTCACGGACGAAGCCGAGGTGGCAGAGGTACGCCTCGTCGAGTATCGAGTGGACCACCTCCCGGTCGTATGACGCCCGTTCACGGGAACGGGTCGGGATGGTGCGCTCGGTCGGCTCGTAACCGGCTGCTGCGGCGTCAGGGGTCGTGGTCTGCGGCGATGCGGTGTCCGACATTGCGTACTCCATTGCACTAGTGCATAATCCTGTTTGTGCTAGGAGAGTATCGGATTGTTGGGCGGCGTGCATCGGAGATTGCCGCCAGTGTGGAGCGCGGGGTCGGTTCCGGTGAGCTCGAACCAGGCCAAGTGCTGCCTCCCATGCGGGAGTTGGCGGATCAGCTGGGGGTCAACCCGAATACGGTGGCGGCCGCCTACCGCACGCTCCGCGAGCGCGGGGTGATCGAGACGGCGGGGCGCCGGGGCAGCAGGGTGCGGCCGCGTCCCGCGAGTACGGCGCGCGGTTCGCTCCGGGTCGAGGCGCCGGCGGGCGTCCGGGACCTGGGCGCGGGCAACCCCGATCCGGGGCTGCTGCCCGCGCTGGGTGATGCCTTCGCGGCGGTCGCGCAGGAGTATGCGCAGCAGCCCGGGATGTACGGGCAGGCGCCGGTGGATCCGGAGTTCGCCGCGCTCGCCCGTGCCGCGCTGGACGCGGACGGGGTGCCGGCCGGGCCCGTGGTCGCGACCTCGGGGTCGCTGGACGCGATCGAGCGCGTTCTCGTCGCGCACCTCAGACCAGGCGACGCGGTGGCCGTCGAGGACCCCGGCTGGGGCAGCATGCTGGATCTCGTACCGGCGCTGGGGCTGCGTCCGGTGCCCGTCGCGGTCGACGACGACGGGCCGTTGCCCGACGCCGTGGAGAACGCGCTGAAGGCCGGTGCCCGCGCGCTCGTGGTCACCGGCCGCGCGCAGAATCCGACCGGGGCGGCCATCACCGCCGGACGCGCCTTCGAGCTGCGCGGAGTCCTCGCCGGACACCGCGGCGTACTCCTGATCGAGGACGACCACGGACACGGCATCGTCGATCTGCCGCTCCATCCCCTGTCCGGTGCCACGGACCGCTGGGCCTTCGTGCGGTCCGTGGCCAAGGCGTACGGGCCGGACTTGCGGGTCGCCGTGCTGACCGGTGACCGGGTCACGGCCGACCGGGTGGCGGGGCGCCAGCGGCTGGGCCCCGGCTGGGTCAGCAGGCTGCTGCAACGGGCCGTGGTGCACCTGTGGACCACGGGTGCGGTCGATCCGGGGGAGGTGGCGCGGGCATACGCGAAGCGGCGGGACGGTCTCGTGCGGGCGCTGGCGGAGCGGGGCGTGGCGGCCCACGGGCGCAGCGGGATGAATGTGTGGGTGCCGGTCGGCGACGAGACCGGTGTCGTGGCGAGGCTGCTGCACGCCGGCTGGGCCGTGGCGCCCGGGGCGCGGTTCCGGCTGGCCGCGCCCCAGGGGATCCGGCTCACCGTCTCGTCGCTCGCCGAGGACGAGATCGGATCACTCGCGGACGCGGTGGCGGCAGCGGCGGGACCGGTGAAGCCGCTGACCTACGGGTGATCCCCGGCTCCGATTCCGGTCCTGGCGCCGGTCTTGGACCCGGACCCGGCTTCGGTCCTGGTCCCGGAACCGGTCCCGGCTCCGCCGCTGGGTGTCCGGCCGGTGGATGCCCGGCCGCCCCGGGCCCTGCTCTGGGTGAGGGCGGCGCCCGCCAGGACCACGAGGGCGCCCACCGGAGTGTTCCAGCTCAGCTGCTCGCCGAGCACGATCACTCCGGCGGCGGTGGCGATGACCGGGATGAAGTAGGTGACCATCTGCGCGGTCGTCGGCCCGACCTCCGCCACCAGGCCGTACTGCAGCAGGACCGCGAGGCCGGTGCCGAGCGCCCCGAGGGCGACCACGGCCAGGGTCGGGAGCAGCGGGAACCCGTCGGGTGCCGAGGTGAACAGCGGGGTCACCAGGGCGATCTGCGCCGTGCCCAGGAAGAGCTGGCTGCCGGTGAGCGCCAGCGTCGACGAGCCGCTGCCCGCCAGCGTCCGGCGGACGTAGATCCAGCCGATCGGATAGCTGAGGGAGGCGAGCAGAGCCATCGCCGTGCCGCCGAAGTCCAGCCCGGAGAAGCCCTGCCAGGCGCCCAGCACGGTCAGCACGCCGAGGAAGCCCAGCCCGAGCCCGGCGACCCGGCGGCGGGTCGGCCGGTCCTCGGAGAGCGCGACGAGCGACAGCGCCATGCCCCACAGGGGCGATGTCGCGTTGCAGATGCCCGCCAGCGTCGACGGAATGGTCAGCTCGGCATAGGCGAAGAGCGAGAACGGAAGCGCGTTCAGGAAGAACGCGGCGACCGCCAGGTGCCCCCATGTGCGGGCACCCCGGGGCAGCCGCTCGCGCCGGACCGCCATCGCGACGGCCAGCACCGCGGTGCCGGAGAGCAGACGGCCCAGGGTGACCTGGAACGGGGCGTACCCCTCGGTGCCGACCTTGATCAGCAGGAAGCTGAAGCCCCAGATGAGCGAGAGCGCCCCGAAGCGGATCCGCCAGTCCAGCGCCGGGCGGGCGGCGGGCGCCGCAGGCGGGCTCAAGGCGGCGGACTCGGTGGCGGGCATGGTTTCCGGTGCGGCGGTGGCGCTCATGGGGTCAACGATGGAGGCCCCAACCGCGTAGGACAAGCGAGACTTTGTGCGGGTGTCTGCGTAGCATTGCTTATATGTTGAATCTGGAGCGCCTGCGCACCCTGGACGCACTGGCCCGGCACGGTTCCGTGGGCGGCGCCGCCGAGGGGCTGCACGTGACCACGTCGGCGGTCTCCCAGCAGATGGCGAAGCTGGAGCGGGAGGTGGGGCAGCAGCTGCTGGCCAGGAACGGGCGCGGGGTCCGGCTCACCGACGCCGGCCGGCTGCTCGCCGACCACGCGGCCCGGATCCTGTCCCAGGTCGAGCTCGCCCAGTCCGACATCGAGGCGCAACGCGGTGAGGTGGTGGGCGAGGTCCGGCTTTCCGCCTTTCCGACCGCGGCACGCGGACTCTTCCCCTCCGCGCTCCGCGCGCTGCGCGGGGACCACCCCGAACTGCGCGTACGTACCCGGGAACTGGAGCCCGAGGACGGAATCCGTGCGGTGATCAGAGGCGACATCGACCTCGCGGTGGTGCTGGACTGGAGCAACAAGCGGCTGCCCGTGCCCGCCGGCCTGGCCAAGGCCGAACTCCTGGACGACGCACCGGACATCGCGATGCCGTCCGGTCATCGGCTCGCCGACCGGGACCAGGTGGACCTGGAGGAGTTCGCCGACGACGACTGGGTCTCCTGGCCCGAGGGCGAATTCTGTTACGACTGGCTGATGTTCACCCTCCGTTCCAAGGGCATCGAACCGCGCATCGCGCACCTGGCGGGCGAGCACCACACCCAACTCGCCCTGATCGCTGCCGGGATGGGCGTCTGTGTGGCGCCGAGGCTGGGCCGCGGTCCGGTACCCGACGGGGTGCGGCTCGTGCCCGTACGGCAGAAGATGCGACGTCACGTCCACGCCGTCTGGCGTACCGACGCGGACCGGCGTCCGTCGATCAGGGCCGCGGTGGCCGCGCTGCGCGCGGCGGGGCTGGAGCTGGACGCGCAGTGAGCCACGGTCATCGGCCCGGTGTGCGGGGGATTACCCCAGCATCAGGGTCCACCGATCGGTGGACGGCAAGTTCAACCTGACACCTCTGTCCTTCAACTGCCCTGTTCAACAAGGCTTTCGGGCATGAATTCATTCACTGTGCGCATGGCGCGCCGAAGCGCGCGGCACCCCTGGCGGGCGGTCGTCGGTTGGCTGGTGTTCGTGGTGCTCTGCCTGGTCGTCGGCGGAGCCGTCGGCACCAACAACGCGAAGACGGCCGACTTCCGCGTCGGCGAGGCGGGCCGGGCCGAGGCGATGGCGGCCGAGGGCCACCTGGAGCGCCGTTCCACCGAGCAGGTGCTGATCTCCACCCGGTCGGGCACCCCCGACAGGCACTCGGCCGAGGAGGCCGCGCGGGATCTCACGGACCGGATGAGGAAGCTGCCGGAGGTCGCGGACGTGGCCGCGCCGCTCTGGTCCGGCGACGGCCGGATCCTCATGGTCGAGGTGGCCCTGAAGGGCGAGGAGCGGGACGCGAAGGACAAGGCCGACGCCGTCGCGGCGCAGACCTCGGCCGTTCAGAAGACCCGTCCCGGGCTGCTGCTGGAAGAGACGGGCAGCCCCTCCATCAGCAAGGGGGTCGACCAGCAGCGCGGCGACGACCTGGCGCTGTCCGAGAAGAGCACCCTTCCCGTCACCCTGGTCACCTTGCTGGTCGTCTTCGGATCGGTCGTCATGGCCGCGGTGCCGCTGCTGCTCGCCCTCACGTCGATCGCGGCGGCCATCGGCCTGTCGATGGTGGTCTCGCACGTCTCACCCGACGCCGGGGTGGGCACGAACGTCATCCTGATGATCGGTCTCGCCGTCGGAGTCGACTACACGCTCTTCTACCTCAAACGGGAGCGCGAGGAACGGGCCCGCAGCTGCGGCCGGCTGAGCACCGAGGCGCTGGTCGAACTGGCCGCGGCCACGTCGGGCCGGGCGGTCGTGGTGTCGGGGCTGGCGGTCGTCATCTCCACCGCGACGCTGTATCTGGCCTCCGACGTGATCTTCTCCTCGCTGGCCACCGGCACCATCGTGGTCACACTGGTCGCCGTGGCCAGTTCCCTGACGGTGCTGCCCGCGCTGTTGACCGTGCTCGGGAAGCGGGCGGAGCGACGGGCACGGCGCCGCACAGAGCACGGGAAGCCCGCCCCGCGCCCCCGCCGCGAGGGTGGCGGCCGGATCTGGACGGCGCTGCTGCGGCCCGCGGCCCGGCACCCCCTCGCCACGCTCTGCGTCCCGGTCCTCGCCCTGATCGCACTCGCACTGCCACTGGCCGGACTGAACATCACGGAGATGAGCCGGGACACGCACTCCCGCGAGATTCCCGCGATGCGGGTGTACGACCGCCTCAACGAGGCGTTCCCCGAGCAGCGGGTGACGCACGACGTCGTCGTGCGCGCCGATGCCTCGCGCAGCGGGGAGGTCACCGGCGCGCTGCGCGAACTGGCCCGGCTCACCGACGGGGACCCGCTGTTCACCGACGGCCCGCGCATCGAGACCTCGGCCGACCACCGGATCAGTGTGCTGCGGCTGAAGGTGCCGCACCTCGGCAACTCCGCACAAGCCCGCGACTCCCTCGGCCATCTGAGAGACGAGTACCTGCCCGCCACCGTCGGACGGGTCCGGGGCGCGGAGTACGGCGTCAGCGGGGATGTCGCCCGGTACGCGGACTACCCGGCCCATCAGAACAGCAGGATCCCGCTCGTCCTCGGGGCGCTGCTGCTGGTGACCTTCGCGATGACCGTGTACGCCTTCCGTTCCGTCGTGCTCGGCCTGATCGGGGTCGTACTCAACCTGCTCTCCGCCGCCGCCGCGCTCGGACTGCTCGTCCTCGTCTTCCAGGGCACCTGGGCCGAGGGGCTGCTGGGCTTCGACTCCACCGGCTCGATCGGCTCGCGCGTCCCGCTCTTCCTCTTTGTGATCCTCTTCGGACTCTCCATGGACTACCAGGTGTTCGTGGTGAGCCGGATCAGGGAGGCCGTGCTCGCCGGTGTCCCCACGCGGCAGGCGGTCCTGGACGGGCTCCGCACGTCGGCGAGCGTGGTCACCAGCGCCGCGGTCGTGATGACGACCGTCTTCGTGAGCTTCGTCCTGCTGCACATCATCGAGATGAAGCAGATCGGTTTCGTACTCGCGGTGGCCGTGCTGCTGGACGCCTTCGTGGTCCGCATCATGATCCTTCCGGCGGCACTGCTCCTGCTGGGCGAGGCGACCTGGTGGCCGTCGCGTCCGGCCCCGGCCGGATCGGACCGGACCGTACGCGACGAGCCACTGGCCGAAGTACGTTGATCGGCATGACCGTTCTCGCCGGAACCTCGGCCGATGCCTTCTGGACCACATCGCTGCGCCGCTGGAACGCCGTGTGCTGGTTGCTGTTCGCCGCGATGGCCGCCGGGCTCGCCGCCATGGACGGATCCGTCCGGGACCGGTACGCGTCGCTCGCGCTGCTCGGCTGCGTGGTGCTCTGCTACGCGCTCCTCGACCGCTTCCCCGACAACCCCGTCGTACGGCCGCACGGCTACCTCTGTGTGCTGGTGCTCGCGCTCGGCGGGCTCGCCCATCTGGGCGGCAGCTACGCGGCGCTGTTCATGGTGACGCTGCCGCACTACTGGATGTTCGGGCGGACGCCCAGGACCTCGATGGGGTTCCTGGGGCTGGCGACGGCGGCGACGCTGGCGGGGAGCTGGTACCGGGAGGGCGGGTCGCTGCAGTTCTTCGCCGAGACCATGGTGTCCACCCTGATCGTCGTCGCCGTGGGGGTCCTGATCGGACTGTGGGCGCACTCGGTGGTCGCACAGAGCACCGAACGCGCCCGGCTGATCGTCGAGTTGGAACGGACCCAGGCGGAACTGTCCGAGGCGCACCAGCGCCAGGGGGCGGCGGACGAACGGGAGCGGATGGCGCGGGACATCCACGACACCCTCGCGCAGGGCCTCGCGTCGATCGTCGTACTGGCGGAGGCGGCGCGGGCGGGACTCGACGCGGAGCCGGTCCGCAGCGCCCAGCAGCTGCGCTCGATCGAGTCCACGGCCAGGGAGAACCTCGCCGAGGCCCGGGAGCTGGTCGGCTCGGCCCAGCAGCGGGGTGGTCCGGATGCCGGGTCGGTGGCACAGACGCTGCGCCGTATCCTGGACCGCTTCGCGGAGGACACCGGGCTAGCGGTGGCCGGCGATCTGGCGGACGTCGAGTGCGACCAGCAGACCCGGATCGCGCTGCTGCGCTGTACGCAGGAATCCCTGGCCAACGTGCGCAAGCACGCGCGCGCCTCCACGGTCGGCGTGATGCTGACCCGAGGGCCGCACGCGGTGGAGCTGGAGGTCACCGACGACGGCATCGGATTCGTACCGGGGAAGTCGAAGGGTTTCGGGCTCGACGGGATGCGCAAACGCCTGGCGGAACTGGGCGGCCGGCTCACGGTCACCAGCTCGGTCGGCGACGGCACCAGGGTCCTGGGGGTGATCCCGTTGGAACCGGCGCCTGGGGACGGCGATGTGGCGAACGACGCGGAGAGCGGGGGGACGCGATGACCGGCGGCCGGATCAGGGTGGTCGTGGTGGACGACCACACCGTCATGCGGGCGGGTGTCGTCGCCCTGCTCGCCGGTGAGGACGGGATCGAGATCGTCGGGGAGGCGGGGGACGGCAGGGACGCCCTCGACCTGGTGGCACGGCACGACCCCGACGTCGCCCTGGTCGACCTGCGGATGCCGGTGCTGGACGGGGTGGGGGCGACCACCGAGATCGTCGCCCGGTACCCGCGCACCCGGGTCCTGATCCTGACGACCTACGACACCGATCAGGACATCGAGCGCGGGGTCGAGGCGGGCGCCATCGGCTACCTCCTGAAGGACGCCACCCGCGAACAGCTCGCCGACGCCATCCGCTCGGCGGCGCGCGGCGAGACCGTCCTCGCGCCCCGGGTGGCCGAGAAGCTGATCGCGCGGATGCGGCGCCCGGCCCAGGAGCCGCTCACCGCCCGCGAGACCGACGTGCTCGACGCGGTGGCCGACGGGCTGACCAACGCCGAGATCGGCAGGCGCCTCGTCATCGCGGAGGCCACGGTCAAGACCCACCTCCTGCGCCTGTTCGCCAAGCTCGACGTGAGCGACCGGACGCGGGCGGTGGTGGTGGCCATGGAACGGGGGCTGCTGAGACGCCCCTGAAGACGCGGCGGAACTGGCCGGACGCGCCGGATCGTGGGCGCGGTCGCGGAAGGGCGGCTCTCACGCCGTGGGCGGGTCCGCGAGTTTGCGGAAGTCCCAGGAGGTGATGGCCTGCGGGGTCAGCCGCAGCCAGGCATGGCGGCCGTCGTGCGGCATGGTGTCCATCCCGAAGTACTTCGCCGCGAACAGCCGCTCCGGGGCGGCGAGTTCGGGGCACGGCTCGCCGGTGCGGGGGGCCTCGCCCACGGGTACGGCATCGCCGGAGAGTTCGATGCCGCGCAGCTCCGCGTACTCCACCCCGTCGTCCACGACCACCGCGATCCTCGGGTCCCGGCGCAGCTGGGACCAGCGCAGGCTGCGGGTGATCGAGTACAGCCAGAGCGAGGTCCCGTCCCAGGCGAACCAGAGGGCGCCGACGTGCGGGCGGCCGTCCGCGGACACGGTGGCGACCCGGCAGGTGCGCTGCTCGGCGAGATAGGCGTCGCGTTCGTCGTCCGTCATCATGATCCGACGGCCCCGTCGCTGAATGGCGGCCATGGGGGCGCCCCCTCCCATTGTCTGACTGTGTGTCAGAAATCATGGGGTCTCTTCCCTCGTCGCGCAATGCCGGTTAGCCTCGCGCGCCCCGTCCGCCGCAGAAAGGTCAGCCGTGCCCTCGAAGAACCAGCTCGCCGAGCAGCTCGATCCGGCCACCACCGTGCTGCTGACAGTCGAATGCCAACAGGGGGTCGTCGGCCCGGGGAGCGCACTGCCCGAACTGGCCGACCAGGCCCGCTCCTCCGGCGCCCTGGACCGGGTCGCCCAGCTGGTCGCGGCCGCGCACGAGGCCGGGGTCCAGGTGCTGCACGCGGTGGCCGAACGCCGCCCGGACGGGCGGGGTGCCAACAACAACGCCCGGCTCTTCCGGGCCGCCGGCCGGCTGCCCGTGCAACAGCACCGCGGCACCACGGCGGTACGGATCGCCGCACCGATCGAAGTGGCCGACGAGGACCTCGTCGTGCGCAGGCTGCACGGCCTCTCGCCCATCGCCGGCACCGATGTGGACGCGCTGCTGCGCAACCTCGGCTGCCGGACCCTCGTCGTCACCGGGGTCTCGGCCAATGTCGCCATTCCCAACGCCGTGTTCGACGCGGTGAACCTCGGCTACACCGCCGTGGTGCCGTCCGACGCCATCGCGGGGGTGCCGGCCGACTACACCCCCGCGATGATCCGCAACACGCTCGCCCTCGTCGCCACCATCACGACCACCGACGAGGTACTGGGCTGCTGGCTGAACCGCGCATCCTGCAGGACCGGTTCCTGACGGACCCGGCCCCTACCCGCGCAACGGTCAACCCGTCGCGGCTCGTTCGGCAGCCGTCAGGATCGCCTCGACGGCGGTGTCGTAGATCGCCTTCCGGCTCACCCGGGCCAGCTCGTCGGCGTGCGTGCGGGTGATGGGGTGGTCGCCCTCCGGGAGCCGGGCGTAGACGCGGGTCCAGGTGGTGTCATCCTTGGCCCGGTTCTCGGGATTGAGCGAGCTGAGCGAGGCCGCGTGGGCACAGAGCCCGAGGGCGGTGTCGATGAAGGTCAGGTAGAACAGCACGGCCCGCTCGGGAGCCAGTCCCGAGCGCGTGAAACACGAGAGCAGCAGCTCCACCATCCGGCGTTCCGCGGGGCCGCCGGTGGTGCGCGCGAAGGTCAGCGCGGTGGTGACCGGGAGACGGTTCTGGACCTCCCAGGTCGCCTCCGCGACGCGGCGCACGGTGTCCTGCCAGGGCTCCGCGCCGGGGACCTCGCCGATCTCGTCGAGCGCGAGCTCGATGGTGCGCTCGCACAGGGCGAGCAGCAGTTCGTCCTTGTCGCGGAACAGCCGGTACAGGACGGTCACGTCCAGATCGAGCTCCTGGGCGAGCTTGCGCATGGAGAGCCCGGCGGCCCCGTCCCGCTCCGCGAGCCGGACCGCCGCGTTGACGGCGGCCTCCTGGCGCAGACTCCTGCGCTCCTGCCGGGTGACACCGCCCCCGGACGCCCTCGCGGCAGCGGCCGCCGTGTTCTTCGCCATGGATCTCCTAGGGCCTCTCGGTCGGGTCGGCACCCGGACGGTGGCTCCGGCGCCGCGCCCCCCGTCCGCCGTGTGACGACCCTACAACGGGGGCGGACGCAAAAGTGCCAACACCGTTGACAACAGTGTTTCGGATCGGGTTCCGTGTTCTCGGTCACGCCGACCGGCGCCGCGCCCGTCGCCCCCGGCCCGACGCTGCATCGCGCCGTGTGCGCCCGTGCCCGTCCGTTCACGAATGTCAGGAATCCATGAGCCGCTATCTACGTCTGGCCCTCGTCCAGGCCCCCGCCGAGTCGTTCCAGGACTTCGCCGACGGACTGCGTTCGCGCATGAAGTCGCCCAACGCCGCCGAACTCGTCGTCTATCCGGAGCTCCACCTCTGCTCGGTGGACGCGGACACGATGAGCGTCGAGGAGTACTACGCCGCCTACGCGGAACCCCTCGACGGACCGCGTGGCCAGGCCTTGTCCGGCCTGGCGCGCGAACTCGGGATCTGGCTCATCCCGGGCACCGTGCTCGAACGCGGCGCCGACGGCAGCGTCCACAACACCGCCGTCGTCTACGACCCGCGGGGCGAACTCGTGGCGAGCTATCGGAAGATCTTCACCTGGCGGCCCTACGAGCCGATGTGCGTCGGCCGCGAGTTCGTCGTCCTCGACATGCCGGGCACCGGCCGGATCGGCCTCTCCATCTGTTACGACAGCTGGTATCCGGAGGTCACCCGGCACCTCGCCTGGATGGGCGCCGAACTGGTCGTGAACCTGGTGCAGACCTCGACGTCGGGCCGGGCGCAGGAGATCCCGGTCAACCAGGCCAACGCGATCGTCAACCAGATCTGGGTGGCCAGCGTGAACGGCGCGGGACCGACGGCCCAGGGGCAGAGCCTCCTGATCGACCCGGAGGGCGGCATCCGCGTCGCCGCCACGGGGATGGAGGACACCACGCTGCTCAGCGTCATCGACTTCGACCGCGTTCCGGCGGCGAGGAAGTACGGCACGGGCGGCGACTCCTGGCCCTGGGACCACTTCGCGTCCGGCGACACACCTCTGGAACTCCCGCTCTACAACGGTCGCATCGACCCCGCGACCTGGCGCCCGGCCATCTCCCCGGAGACCCCGGCCGGCCTGCGCCCGGACGCGCCCGTCGTCCACCACCGCCCGGCCCCGGATCGCGAGGCGTCATGACCGGCACCCGGGTCGAGCTCAGCGGCCGGCTCTCGCTCACCTCCGTGGTCGCCTTCGGGCTCTCCTACATGGCCCCCAGCCTGGTGATGGTGATCTTCGGCGTGATCTCCGCGGCCAGCGGGGGCACCGCGCCGACCGCGTTCCTCGTCGCCACCGGAGCGATGTTCCTGACCGCGCTGAGCTACGCGAAGATGGCCCGGCACTTCCCCGTCTCCGGCTCGGCGTACGTCTACTCCAGGAGACTGATCGGCGCCCCGGCCGGTTTCCTCGTCGGCTGGGTGGTGCTGCTCGACTACCTGTTCCTGCCGATGGTCGCCTGGCTCGTCCAGTCGGTGTACCTCAATGCCCAGTTCCCGGCGATTCCGGTCTGGGCGTGGATGCTCGTCAACGCCGGACTGACCACGCTCGTCAACATCATCGGTCTGGCCCTGACCGACCGGGTCAACAAGGTCCTGACCGGCCTGGCCGTCTTCCTCGTACTGCTCTTCGTCGCCTACTGTCTGGTCCATCTCGGGCACCGGACGCCGAAGTCCTACGCCGAGCCGCTCTGGAACACCGGCAGCAGCCTCACCGCGATCCCGGCCGCCGCGGCCGTCGCCGCGTACTCCTACCTCGGTTTCGACGCGGTCACCACCCTGTCCGAGGAGACGCGCGACGCCCGGCGGACCATCCCACGTGCCGTGGTGCTGGTGGTCGCGATCGGCGGCATCCTCTTCGCCGCCGTCGCCCACATCATGCAACTGGTCCACCCGGGGGGCGTGTTCGACGACCCCGAGACGGTCGGCTACACCATGTCGGTCCAGGTCGGCGGCCAGACCTTCGCCGACTGGACCAACATGGCCGGCATCGTCGCCGGATTCGGCTCGGGGCTGGCCGTGCAGCTCAGCTCCAGCCGGCTGCTGTACATCATGGGCCGCGACGGGGTGCTGCCCCAGCGGCTCTTCGGAACACTCCACCGGCGCACCAGGACCCCGGTGTTCTGCGTGCTGCTGACCGGAGCGATGTGCCTCGTCGGTCTCAACCTCTCCCTGGAGACCGCGACCTCGTTCATCAACTTCGGTGCGTTCCTCGCGTTCACCGCCGTCAACGTCTGCGTGATCGTCTACTTCGTCCGTAACCGCGGCACCGGTGGCGTCAAGGTGTTCGGCTACGTCGTCGTACCGGCACTCGCGGCCTGCGTGACGATCTATCTGCTGACGCAGCTCAGTGCTACGGCCCTCGTCATCGGAGGATGCTGGCTCGCCCTTGGATTCAGCCACCTCCTCCGGCTCACCCGGGGATTCCGGCGGCCGACCCCGGAACTGAGCCTGAGCGACGGTCCGGAGGACACGGCCGGGGAGAGGCCGGAGCAGGCGGTGGAAGCCTGACACCACCGGGGCGGTGCGATCAGGGTGCGAGCTTGATCGTGCCGCCCGAGACCGTGATCGTCCTGGCGGGCAGCGGTTCGGTGGCGGGGCCGTGCGCCACGGCGCCCGTCGACGCGTCGAACCTGCTGTCGTGACAGGGGCAGTCGATGGTGCCGTCCGCGACGCGCGACACCGCGCACCCCTGGTGGGTGCACTTCGACGAGAACGCCTTGAACTCGCCCGCCTTCGGCTGCGTCACCACGACACCCCGGTCGGCGAAGACCTTCCCGCCGCCCTCGGGGATGTCCGCCGTTTGGGCCAGAACGGCGCCGCCGCCGTCCCTTCCCTCGACGGCGGGCTTGACCACGTCCGCACCGTCCGATTCCTTCTGGTTGCCGCAGGCGGCGAGTACGGCGGTCACCGACACGGCCCCGGCCGCGGCGACAACGGCGCGCCGCCCGGGACGGCCCTCATGGTTCTGCGTTGTGCTCATACTGGTGCTTCCCTTCCGCGGAGTTCACGACTCCGCGATTCACGGCTTCGGTGTACGACCAGGTGTACGCGCGGCGGGACTCCCGCGTTCAACACCCAGGGACTTCCGGAGGAAGTCCCGCTCCAGCAGCAACAGATTGCCTGCCGCCTCCCGGGTGACCAGATGACCGGCCCCGGACAACGGCAGCACCGTGTGCGGCCGGCCCGCGGCCAGCAGCGCGGCGGAGAACCGCAGCATGTGGGCGACGGCCACATTGTCATCGGCAAGTCCGTGCACCAGCATGAGCGGGCGGGTCAGCCCGGCCGCCTCCGCGAGCAGCGAGTTGCGCTCGTAGTTCTCCGGCAGCACGTCCGGGTGGCCCAGGAACCGCTCCTCCCAGTGGGTGTCGTAGAGCCGCCGGTCGGCCGGCGCGGCTCCGGCCACCGCGGCGTGGAAGATCTCCGGATGCCGCAGCACGGCGGCAGCGGCGAGATACCCGCTGAACGACCAGCCGCGCATGGCGACCCGGGCCGGGTCCAGAGCGGAACACCGCGCGGCGGCCGCGTGCAGTGCGTCGATCTGGTCGTCGAGCACAGCCGTCAGCCGGTCTCCGTGCACCGACTTCTCCCAGGCCTCCCCCCGTCCCGGAGTGCCCCGGCCGTCCGTGACCAGCACCGCGAAGCCCTGCTCGGCGAACCACTGGGCGACCGCCACCCACCAGGTACGCACCTTGAGGACGACCTGCATGCCGTGGCCGGCGTACGGGTTGAGCAGCACCGGCAGCGGGGCGTCGCCCGGCCGGTGCCACGACGGCAGGTACAGCCGGCTGCGCAGCTCCCGCTTCCCCAGGCTCAGCGCCGCGGGCCGCGGGACGACCAGCGGGGTCTCGGCGAGGACCGCGATCCGGCCCACGGGCGTTCCGTCCCGCAGCACGGTCACCGTCTGACCGTCCGGGGTCCTGCTGTCCAGCACCACGGTGGGCCCGCCGACCGCGGCCGTGTGCACGCCAGGGGCCTCGCTGACACGCACGGGAGCGGCGGCGCCACTACCGGGGGCCGCCGCTTCGTACGACCAGACATGGACCTCGGTCGGCTCCTCGCTCGCGGTGAAGAAAACTCTCCCGCCGCTCGATCCGACCACCTCGCGGACCTCCAGCCCCGGGGGCGTCGGCGCGCCGCCGACCTCCAGCCCCTGGGTGTCGCCGCCAGGACGCGCGGGAACGACGAGCGCACCGCAGGGGAGCCGCGACGGTGTCCCGGGCCGCAGGGCGACCCACGCCCGGTCGTGGGCTCGGCTCAGGACGCTCGTCCCGCCCGTGCCGGGATCGACCGCGAGCACGTACACCGAACGCTGGTCGCGCGTCTGCACGGAGACCAGCGGCCCGTGACCGTCCCACGCCGCCGACACCACGTACTCGAACGACCGGTCCGTCCACACGCCCTCGGGATGGTCCGCGTCCGCCTCGCGCGGCAGCCGGACCGCGAGCCGCTCCCCGGACACCCGCACCAGGTGGAGCGAGACCTCCGCGTTCGCGGTGCCCGCCGCCGGATACGCCATCTCGCGCGCGGGCCGTTCCGGGCGGGCCGGATCGCTGATGTAACGGCGCGCCACCATCGAGGTGTCCACCCGCGCCACCAGCAGCGCATCACCGCGGGGCGACCACCAGTAGCCGCGCGAGCGGCCGATCGACTCGGCCGACACATGGTCGGACAGCCCGTACGTCACCCAGTCGCCGTCCGGAGCGGCGAGCACCCGGTCGTCCGTCCCCTGAGCCGTGACGGTCCGCAGCGCGCCGCCGGAGACGTACGCGATCAGCGTGCCGTCCGGCGAGGGCCGGGGATCGACCACCGGACCGGTGGTCCGGATCCGGCGCGGCGCGCCGCCGTCCGTCCGCACCACCCAGAGTTCGCCGTCGAGGGCGAAGGCCGCGAGCCGCACCTGTGCGTCGGTCGCGTAGGACACCACACCCGACGACGTCTCCCTCGCCCGTTCGCGGCGGGCCAGTTCCTCCGGCGGCACCCGGCCGCCCGCCGGGTCGCCGTGCCCGGCCCCGAGCGGATCGGCGAGCAGCCGCTCCTTCCCGTCCTCGTACAGCCAGAGCCGGCTGACCCGGTCCGTGCCGGACGCGGAACGCACGAAGAGCACCCGTGCGCCGTCCGGCGAGACGGTGAAGCCGCGGGGCACCCCGAGCGAGAACCGGTGGGTCCGCCCGAACTGCTCCGGGAACCGCTGGGTGTCGTCCGTCGGGGCGTCGGTCTCGGCATCGCTGGTAGGAATCATGGCGACACCATGACAGGTGGTTCTCCCGGCGGCGGAGCGAGGGGCGTGGACTGTCAGTGGCGTCTGCGACGCTGAGCGGTATGACACTGAGTAGTTTCAGCGACCTTGAGCAGGCCGTTCGCCGGAGTTGGGGCGCGGACACCACGACACCGGTACACCGGGCGGAGTGGACCCCGGACAACCCGGCGCGCGATCAGTGCGGAGTGACCGCGCTCGTGGTGCACGACCTCCTGGGCGGCGATCTGATCCGCGGCGAGGTCCACGTGGACGGTGAGCGGGTCGACTACCACTGGTGGAACCGGCTGGGCATGGGCGTCGAAGTCGATCTCACCCGCGAGCAGTTCCGCCCGGAGGAGATCGTCGTCGGCGGGGAGGTGATCGTACGGCCGGCGGAGATCGTGCGGCTGCGCGAGGAGTACGAGCTGCTGCGCGACAGAGTCCTGGCGGAGCTGAGACCGGCCGGCGCGACGCCGCCCGCCGGCTGCCGGCCGGTCTGAGCCGGTAGCGGCCGGCGCCCCGGGCCGTCCGGCGCCCGTGGCTGTCCACGGGCGCCGGGCCGGATCAGTTCGCCGACGAGCCGTCGTCCGCGCGGAAGACCGCCCGTCCCTCGCGCAGGCGGGCGAAGAGGAGCGCCCGGTCCAGCTGTTCCTCCTCTTCTTCGTCCTCCTCATGGGAGAACACCTCGTCCACCAGCAGTTCGCGCAGCCGCTCCTGCACGCCCTCGCCGTACCCCTGCTGGAAATCGTCCAGATCGAAGTGGGTGTCCGCCTCCACCGCGGCGATCGTGCTGTGCTCGTCCTCGATGACCAGCCGGGCGCGGATGGTGCGTGCCTGGAGCGTCTGGTCGTTGTAGTGGCCGTAGACGATCCCGGCCTCGATGTCACCGCCGACGGACATCTCCCCGTCGGTGTTCACCGCGCGGGCCGTGACATCGCCGCGGACGGCGATGACGGAGTCGGGGCCGCAGTCGGTCAGGCAGCCCTCGACGACGAGCGAACCGGTGACCACGAAGGGGGCCGCCACGTCCAGGTGGCCCCGCACCAGGAGGTCGCCGTGGTGGAAGAACGGCTCGCGGATCTCCTGGTCGCCGGTCAGCGCGCGCTCCGTACGGGTGTCGTCGCCGAGCAGGCGCCCGCACAACTGCGGTATCAGCGGCACGTGGTCGGGATCGGGATCGTCGCGCAGTCCCGCGACGAAGTCCTGGAAGCTGTCGAAGTCCGGCCGGGTGTACTCCGTCAGCCAGCCGCTGTCGTCCGGGACCCCGGCGGCCCAGCAGGCTTCGGACAGCGTGACGCGCATTGCCTCCGCGACCGGCGGGCGGCCGCCAAATCGATGGGCAGCGGCCCGCCCTCCACCGCGACGGCGGCGGGAGTGGCGGTCCCGAGGGGGGTTCTGTTCAACGAGTCGCTCATGGCAGGACTTTACGATCCGCCTCTGACGACTCGGCCGGGTCCGCGGGGTCGTCGCGCTCGGCGTCGAGCGCGGCGCTGCGCCTGGTGAGCGTGCCGTTCTCCAGGCCGAGTTCGCGTTCGGCCGTGCTGACGGCCATCCGCTTGACCGCCTCGGGGCGGTCGGCGGCTTCGGTATTGGCGTGGGCGCCCAGGCCGTCGATGACGACCAGGATCTGAATCGTCGTCACATACGGGTCGGCGGTGCGGAACTCGCCGCAGCGGACGCCGTCACGGACGAGGTCCTCCAGACGGCCCCGCCACAGCGTCTCCTGGTGGCCGACCCGGTCGCGGAGCGCGGGGCGGTAGCGGCTGAGGTGCCGGGCGTTGATCCACAGCCGGCTGATGTCGTCGTACGCGGCGCCCGTCGCGAGCGCGAAGAAGCGGGCGAGCCGGTCCGTGGGCGACTTGGCTTCCGGCTCCGCCGGGAGCAGTGTGTTCAGTTCGGCATGGGCGGCGGTGCCGAACGCCTCGGCCACGAGGTCCTCGACCGCCGGGAAATAGTGGCTGATGAGACCGGGGCGTACGCCGAGCTGCTCGCCGATCCGGCGCAGCGTGATGCACTCCAGCCCTTCGGTCAGGGCGACGGCCGCCGCCGCGTCGACGATTTCCGCACGCCGGTCCGACGGGGACTTCCGGATCCGCTTCCGCTGAGGGCTTGACGACATACCGCGATGCTATTGACGCCGCGACCAATGGGCAACCAGTGGGTGGACCGGTGCCCGCAGGCCGCGGAACAGGCCCCGAAGGTCCGCGGAACAAGCCTCCGAGCCGCCGCCGCAACTGCCGATCGCGGCGGGCGGCGGACCCTAGCGTCGTTTCCTGCAAGCCATCACCGATGCCATGGAGGACAGGGATGAACAACAGCATGCGTACCGCGGCCGCCGTCGCAGCCCTCGTTGCCGGTCTCGTCACGGTGGGCGGCACCACCGGTGCTGCCGCCGCCGAGCGTCCGGAGCGGATCACCAGCCAGGAGCAGCTCGCCAGAAGCATCGCGCAGGCGGTCGCGGCCGAGCAGCAGAAGGGCGCCGTCACCGACGGCGTCATCGGCGGCATAGTGATCAACCCGACCAGCCTGCGTTCCTGCTGACGAATCGGAGGTGAGCACCGTGGACAGCACTGCGGACCCTGCCCGGGACGGGCGGGAAAGCCCCCTCAGATGGTGTCCGAGCGGCGATGCGAGCCGCCCGGAGAGCGTTGTTCTCGGCGTACGGTCCGGGGAGCACGGCCAGGTCGCCTACCTGGCCGAACCCGTGCCCGCCGCCGATGTTCTCGGCAGCATCCCGGAGGGGATCGCCCCCAATCGGGTGCTGCGGTTCGCCTCGCACTGCGTGTCGGACTGCGCGAACCGGGTCGGCGAGGCCTGCGGGCTGATCGGACGCATCACGACCGTACCGGCCGAGCCCGGTCCGGCCGCGGTGCCGCGGTGCCACCTCCGCCCGCACTGCAAGTGGTGGAACCAGGTCGGTGTCGAGGCCTGCCACCGCTGTCCGGCCCTGACGACACTGGAACCCCGCGACAACGAACTCGCCGTTCTCGTCGCGGACCCGGCGACCACCCGTGAACAACTGGAGAACTGGATCGCCGACGCACAATGAGCCGATACCGTTCACGGAGCCGGCCCGTGGCCGGACCGAGAACATGAGAGAAGGGATGTCGTGGACAACTGGATACGGTGTTTCCGCCCGGCCCCCGACGCCGCGGCACAGTTGCTGTGCTTCCCGCACGCAGGTGGTTCGGCCAGTGCCTACGTCCCGCTGTCGACGCAGGTCGCGGGGGTCGCGGAAGCACTGGTCGTGCAGTACCCCGGGCGGCACGACCGCATCGCCGAACCGTTCGCCGAACGGTTCGGCGATGTCGTGCACGCGGTACTGGCCTCGCTCCCCGCGAGCGGCGGCCGGCCGCTGATTCTGTTCGGCCACAGCATGGGCGCGCTCCTGGCGTACGAGACCGCACGGCGCCTCGCGGCAGTGGGGCGGGAGCCCGCGGCGCTGTTCGTCTCGGGCAGCGAGGCCCCGTCGCTGCCGCGGCGCGTGCGGCTGCCCGAACAGCCCGGCGACGACGACCTGATCCGGGAGATGCGGCTGCTGTCCGGCACGGACGAGGAGCTGCTGGCCCAACCGGAGATCCTCGAACTCGCACTGCCGCCGCTGCGCGCCGACTACGCCATGCTGTCCCGACGCGTCCACGTTCCCGGGCCGCCGCTGCGCTGCCCCCTCGTCGCGCTGACGGGTGACAACGACCCCCGGGTCGACGTCGACGCCGTACAGGTGTGGGAGCGGGAGACCGAAGGGCCCTTCGAGCGGCACGTACTGCCCGGCGGGCACTTCTTCCTGGGCGACCACCTGCCCCGCGTCGCGGATCTCATCGCCGCGCACGTGCCCGGACGAACGGTGCGTACGGGCGTCTGACACCGCACGAGGCACAGGGCTCGGGCCCCGCCCCCGGAAACCTCCGGGGGCGGGGCCCGAGCCCTGTGCCTCGTCGACTCACTCCGCCTCGAACTCCGAGAGCAGGGCGTCGAGGGAGTCGTCGCCGTCCCGTGCCGCGACGATCCGGCGGGCCATCTCGTGCAGCGTCAGCTGCTCCAGGAACAGCGTGATCGGGACATCGAGGTCGAAGTCGTCCCGGAGGCAGCCGACCAGGTGGACGGCGGTCAGGGAGTCGCCGCCGGCCGCGAAGTACGTCATCTCCGGGTCGTCGGCGGCCTCCAGCCCCAGCGCCTCGGCGATCAGCGCGCGGACGTCCCGCTCCAGGCCGGCGGAGCGGCCGCCCGGCTCCGGCTGCTCCCCGCCCGGTGCGACCGGCGCGACGGGTACGAGGCGGTAGGCGCCATGGCTCTCACCGGCGAAGGGATACGTCGGCAGCGCGACCCGTCGGCCGGCCCCCTCCCGTACCACCTGCTCACCCGCCAGCCAGGCCTCGCCGAGCGGGTTCGGCCCGCCCAGGCCCACTGCACCGCCCGAGGCCAGCCCGGCCAGCAGCTCCGCCGCCTCGGCCCGGCCCCCGGCCCGCACATAACCGCGCACGGCCAGCGGGGCACGGCCCACGCGGAGCGTGTGAGCGGTGTCGGCGAGGGACGGGGCGCCCGGGGCCCGCAGCGCCCCGGCCAGCCGGCCGGCCACCGCATCGAGGTCCTCCCGGGTACGGGCGGACAGCAGCAGGACCTCCGGCGCACCCCCGGCCTCCGGCGGTCCGGCCTCGATACGCCGCGGCGCCTCCTCCAGGACCACGTGCACGTTGGTGCCGCCGATGCCGACCGAGCTCACCCCGGACCGCCGGGGACCGTGCTCGGGCTCCGGCCAGTCGGTCGCCCGCCCGATCAGGTGGAACGGCGAGTCGTCGAAGCCCAGTTCGGGGTGCGGGCGGCCGGCGTCGGCGTTCGGCACCAGCGTCGCGTGCTCCAGCATGAGCACCGATTTGATCAGCGCCGCCACGCCCGCCGCCGCGTCCAGGTGACCGATGTTCGACTTCACCGAGCCGATGCCGATCCGCCCGGTGCCGAGCGCGCCCTTGAACGCGGCGGTGGCCGCCGCCGCCTCGATGCGGTCGCCGAGCGCGGTGGCCGTGCCGTGCGCCTCCAGGTACTGGGCATCGGCCGGGTCGAGACCGGCCGCCGCCCAGGCCTCCACGATCGCGGCGGTCTGCTGGTCGACGCCGGGCGCCGTGAACCCGACCTTGGTGGCACCGTCGTTGGTGACGGCGCTGCCCCGGATGACAGCCCTGACCGGGTCGTTGTCGGCGAGCGCGTCGGACAGCCGGCGCAGCACCACCACGCCCACCCCGTTGCCGGGCACGGTCCCGCCGGCCCGCTCGTCGAAGGGCCGGCAGCGGCCGTCCGGCGAGTAGATGCCGCCCTGCTGGTGGACGTAGCCCCGCTTGCGCACCGTGTCCACGGCGACGCCCCCGGCCAGCGCCGTGTCGCACTCGCCGAGCAGCAGGGACTGCACCGCGAGGTGCACCGCCGTCAGCGAGGTCGAGCAGGCCGTCTGCACCGTCAGGCTCGGACCCTCCAGGCCCAGCCGGTAGGAGATCCACGGGGCGAGGAACTCGCGGTCGGTGAGGATCCGCACCTGGAGCGCCCCGAGGGACGCGGCGAGCCGCGGGTCGGTCTGCGCGGCCAGCATGTGCTCGGTGGGGCCGCCGCCGACGTACACGCCGGTACGGGCCTGCCCGCCCAGCGGGCTGCGGCCGGCGTCCTCCAGCGCGGACCAGGCCGTCTGCAGGAGCAGCCGGTGCTGGGGGTCCAGGGCCGCGGCCTCGGTGCGGTTGAAGCCGAAGAGCTCCGCGTCGAAGCGGTCCGCGTCCGCGAGATGGCCCTTGGCCGGTATGTGGTCACGGCCGCGCACCTCCTGCGGGTCGGCGCCGTCGGCGATCAGCTCCTCCTCGGTGAAGTCGGTCACCGAGCAGAGCCCGCCGAGCAGGTTCTCCCAGTAGGTGTCCAGGTCGGGGGCGCCGGGGAAGCGGCCGCTCATCCCGACGACCGCGATCGCGGAGTCGGCTGCGAGGGGCTCGGCGGCGCTTGCGTTCTCGGTCATCGTGTGGTGCCTTTCCGGTAGCTGAGTCGTCGGGCGGCGGCGGTGCGTCGTGCGTGCCGGTCACTGCCGCGCGCGGCGGCCGTGTCGGCGGGAGTGCCGGTGGCCGGAGCCGCGGCGGCGGCCCCGAGGGCCGCCCGGTCCAGGTGGGCGGCCAGGGCGCTGACGGTGGGGTGACGGAACAGGTCGACCAGGCCGAGTTCGCCGTACGTACCCATCTCGCGCAGGGCGGACAGGACGCTCAGCAGCCGGATCGAATTGCCGCCCAGGTCGAAGAAGTGGTCGGTGACGGCGACGAGTTCGAGATTGAGCACCCGGGCCCACAGACCGGCCACCAGCTGCTCGGTCGCGGTGCCCGCGACGGTGGTCGAGCCGTCCGGCCGGCACCGCACGGTGGCGGGTTCCGGCAGCCGGGCCCGGTCGATCTTGCCGTTGCTGCTCAGCGGCATCTCGTCCAGCCGCACGAACACCTCGGGCACCATGGACCCCGGCAGCCGCCGGGCGAGATGGGCGCGCAGCTCCGCGTCCGGTGGCGCCGCCCCGTCCCGGCCCACCACGTACGCCACCAGCCGCTGCGCGGTGCCCGTGCCGCGGACGGTGGCCGCCGCCAGCGCGACGCCCGGCGCACCGGCCAGCAGGGTCTCGATCTCGCCGAGCTCGATGCGTACGCCGCGCAGCTTGACCTGGAGGTCGGAGCGCCCGAGGTAGTGGATGAGCCCCCGCGCGTCGATCCGGCCGAGGTCGCCGGTGCGGTACATCCGGGTGCCCGGTGCGCCGTGCGGGTCGGCGACGAACCGTTCGGCGGTCAGGGAGGGCCGGCCGATGTAGCCGCGCCCCAGCGAGGCACCGGCCACGTAGATCTCACCGGCGACCCCGGCGGGGACCGGCCGGAGCCGCTCGTCGAGCACATAGACCCGGGCCCCGGGCACGGTGCCGCCGAGCACCACGGGCTCACCGGGGGAGAGGTCCCCGGTGGTCGCGTAGACGGTCACCTCGCTGGGGCCGTACGCGTTCACGATCCGCCGTCCGGGCGCGCTGAGCCGCTCGACCAGCTCGGCCGGGCACGCCTCGCCGCCGACCGCGACGGTCCGCAGCTCGGGCAGCTGCCCGGTCAGGTCGGGCAGCAGCATCGCGGCGGACGGCGGCAGGAAGACATAGGTGATGCGGGAGTCCCGCAGCCGGTCCAGGAGGGCCTCGCCGATCCGTTCGTCCTCGTCCGGTATGTGCAGCTCCGCTCCGGCCACCCAGGGGAAGAAGAGGTCGGAGACGGCGACGTCGAAACCGAACGAGACGAACTGCAGCACCCGGTCGTCGGCGTTCACCGGGAAGGAGTGCCGGACCGCCCGGGTGAGATTGATCAGCGCCCGGTGCTCGATGGCGACGCCCTTGGGGACGCCGGTGGAGCCCGAGGTGAACAGGACGTAGGCGAGGTCCTCGGGGGCCGGTGTCCCGCCGGTCGTGACGGCACCCGGTGCGACGGGGTCCGTGACGGCCGGCCGGTCGACCCGGATGCACGGCACCTCCAGGCCCGCCGCCTTCTCGGCGGTCTCCCGCGAGGTCAGCAGGAGCCCGGTGCCCGAACTGTCCACCATGTGCCGGAGCCTGGCCTCCGGGTGGGCCTGGTCCAGCGGTACGTACGCGCCGCCCGCGCGCAGCACGGCGAGCGCCGCGATGCCCTGGTCGGCCGAGCGGGGCAGGAGCAGACCGACCCGGAAGCCGGGCCGCACCCCGGCGGCGCGCAGCCGGGCCGCCAGGGCGTCGGCCCGGGAGAGCAGTTCGGCGTAGCTGAGGCGGAGGTCGCCGCAGACCAGCGCGGTGGCATCGGGGCGTTCGGCCGCCCGGTCGGCGATCAGGTCGGGCACCAGGCGGTCCAGCGGCGCGGCCTCGGCGAGGCGGTCCGCACCGGCGATGGTGCGGCGGGCCTCGTCGGCAGGCACCAGCTCCACGCAGGACAGCGGTGCGGACGGGTCCGCGAGGAGACCGGCCAGCAGCGTGCGGAAGTTCTCTGTCCAGCGGCGGACCGTCGCGGCGTCGAACAGCTTGCTGCGGTAGATGAACTGGGCGGCGAGTCCGGCGCCCCACCGCTCCACGAACAGGTGGAAGTCGAACTTCGCGGTGTCCAGCGTCAGCGCCAGCCGTTCGGTGACGGCGCCGGTCAGCCGCAGCTCCGATGCGGCCTCGTCCTCGTAGCTGAGCGCCACCTGCACCACCGGGTCGTGGCTGGTCTCACGGACCGGGGCCAGGGTGTCGACCACCGCCTCGAACGGAGCGTCCTGGAAGGGCTGTGCCGCCATCATCGAGGCCCGGACGCGGCGGGTGAGCTCGTCGAGCGACGGGTCGCCGGACAGGTCCACCCGCATCGCCAGGGTGTTGGTCAGCATCCCGACCATCTCCTGGAGTTCGGGCCGCTCGCGCCCCGACGACGGATAGCCGACGACCAGGTCCTCGCCGCCCGTGAGCCGGGAGAGGAACGCGGCGTACGCGGCGAACATCGTCATGAACGGGGTGGCGCCCGAGGCCGCGGCCACCTCGGCCAGCCGCTCCCTGACCTCGGTGCCGAGCAGGAAGCGCTCGGTGCCGCCCGCGGCCGTGCGGACCGGCGGGCGCGGGCGGTCCAGCGGCAGCTCCATGGTGGTGGGCGCGCCGCGCAGCCGGTCGGTCCAGTGCTCCACGGACGCCTCGAACGCGCCGTCCGCGGCGCGCTCCCGCTGCCAGGCAGCGTAGTCGGGGAACTGGAGCGGGAGTTCGGCCGGCCGGTACGTCAGCCCACGGGCCTCGTGCCGGTACCCCTCGGACAGTTCGTCCAGCATCAGGCCGAGCGACCAGCCGTCGCAGACCAGGTGATGGGCGACGAGGAGCACCCGGTGGCTGCCGTCCGCCACGGCGTACACGGTGCAGCGCAGCAGCGGACCCGCGGCCGTGTCGAAGGGGAGGGCGGCCTCGGCGCGCACCAGGGCCTCCGCGTCGGCGGCCGGCACGTCCCGCCGGACGGTGAGCCGCACCCGCCCGAGGGCCGAGACGCGCTGCGCCGGGGTGCCGTCGTCGGCGGTCCGGAACACGGTCCGCAGCGCCTCGTGGCGGGCGACCAGCGCGTCCAGCGCGCGGCCGAACGCGTCGGTGTCGAAGGGGCCGTGCACCGCGAAGGCGACCGGCACGTTGTACTGGGCGGAGCCCGGATTCAGCTGGTCGAGGACGAGCAGGCGGCTCTGGGCGTCGGAGGCGGGGAACTCGTACTCCTCGTCCCCGCAGCCCTCCCCGGCGTAGAGGTCGATGAGCTCGACGGCGTCGACGGTCATGGTTCTCAGTCCCCTCGGAGGGCGGTTTCGAGGACCGCGGCGATCTCGGCCGCCGGGCCCGGAGTGAGTACGTCGCTGTGACCGCAGTCCAGTTCGTGCACATCGAGCGCGGCGGTCACGCGCTGCCATGCCTCGGTCTTCTCTGCAGTCGTCGGCCAGTCGTCGTGCGTCGCGGAGAAGAGCGTCGTCGCCCCGTCGTAGGGGGACGGGTGCCAGTCCCGAACGAGCCGGGTGTGATGAATCCCGGCGTCGACGAGGGTGTGGAGCTGCGCCTGGGAGAGACCGTCGAAGGTGTCCGCGCGGGCCTGGGCGAACAATGTGGAGCGCTTCAACGGGCCGTTGGGCAACGGCAGTTCCGGCGCATGGGAGCGGTGCAGGATGCGCAGCATCTCGTCCTCGACGGCGGCCGGGTCCAGCGGTGTGCCCCTGATCTCTTCCGGCATCGGCATGGCGTCCACCACGGCGAGCATCCGGACCTCCTCGCCGGCCCGGCGCAGCCGCACCGCGAGTTCGTGGACGAGCGGACCGCCGAAGGATCGGCCGAGCAGCAGATACGGTCCGTGCGGCCGGAGCTCACGCACACTGCGCAGATAAAGATCCGCCATCTCGCCCATCGTGGACGGGAGTTGATCGACCCCGGTCAGCAGTGCCGGGCTCTGCAGGGTGTGCACCGGGCGGTCCGGAGCGAGGTGCGGCAGCAGGTTCACGTACGACCAGCTGAGCCCGAGCCCCGGGTGCACGCAGATCAGCGGGGTGCGGTCGCCGCCGGTCCGCAGGGTGAGCACATGCTCCAGGCTGTTGTGGTGCGGCCCGTCCGGCGCGGTTGCGGACCCGGGGCGTTCGCGGGTGCGGCGCAGCGGTGTCCGCGCGGCGGGGCCGTCGGCGGACTGCGGCGCGTCGAGCCGGGCGGCGAGACCGGCCGGGGTCGGCGCGTCGAACAGGGCGGACACCGGGATCCGTACGCCGAGCACCGTCTCGATCTTCGACTTCAGGCGCAGCGCGGTCAGCGAATGGCCGCCCGCCTGGAAGAAGTCGGTGTCGGGCCCGACCGCGGGGACCCCGAGCACCGTGCCGAACAGGGCGCACAGCTCCCGCTCGCGCGGGGTGCGCGGCGCCCGGTGGGCCACCGGTTCCCCGGTGGGTCCGGGGGCGGGGAGCGCGGCCCGGTCCGCCTTGCCGTGGCGGGTGAGCGGCACCTCGTCGATCCGGGCCCACAGGGACGGCACCAGGTGCGCGGGCAGCTGCCGGGCGGCATGGGCGCGCACCCCGGTGAGGGTCCGCTGCCACTGCTCCTCCCCGCCCCCGCCCCCGCCCCCGGCCGGCACCAGCCAGGCGGCCAGCAGCTTGCCGCCTGCCGCGTCCCGCCGGGCGCCGACCACGGCCCGCGCCACCCCGGGGCAGCCCGCGAGCGCGGCCTCGACCTCGGCGGGCTCCACCCGGAAGCCGCGTACCTTGACCTGGTCGTCGGCCCGGCCCGCGAACTCCAGGACACCGTCCGCCGTCCAGCGGGCCAGGTCCCCGGTGCGGTACATGCGGCTGCCGGGCGGCCCGTACGGATCGGCGACGAACCGCTCCGCGGTGGCGGCCGGCCGGCCGAGATAACCCTGGGCGAGACCGCTGCCGCCGATGTAGAGCTCGCCGGTGGAGCCCACCGGGACGGGGCGCAGCCGGGCGTCCAGGACATGGGCGCGGGTGTTGTCCAGGGGCCGCCCGATGGGGACGGCACCCGGACGGCCCGCGGAGGGGCCGGCGGCCGTGTACGCGGTGGCGAACACCGTCGTCTCGGTGGGGCCGTAGCCGTTGACGACCACCGTGTCCGGGCAGTGCTCCCGGATCCGGAGCACGGTGTCGGGCGCCAGGACGTCGCCGCCGGACCACACCTCGCGCAGTCCGGACAGCGCGCCGGGCGCGATCTCCGCGACGGTGCGCAGCAGTTCGGGGGTGAGCATGAGCGCGGTGACCCACCGTTCCCGTACCACCCGCTCCAGCAGTTCGGGGGTGACCGCCTCGGCGGGAGCGACGACCACGGTCCCGCCGTTCAGGAGCGGGACCCACACCTCGTAGGTCGAGGCGTCGAACGTGTACGGGTTGTGCAGCAGCACCCGGTCGTGGGCACCGCCCGCGAAGCGGCCGTCGGCGGCGAGTTCGGTGATCGCCCGGTGCGGGACGACCACCCCCTTGGGCTCTCCGGTGGAGCCGGAGGTGTAGATCGCGCAGGCGGCGGACCCGGGCTGGTTGTCGACCCGGCCGAAGGGTGCGGGGGCGGACTCCTCGGTGATGTCCAGCACCGCGACACCGGCGGGCAGCCGGGCGGCGGCCGGGGCCGTCCCCCCGGTGAGGACCAGGGCGGGTCCCACCGCAGCCATCAGCCGGGCCAGCCGCTCCGTCGGGTGCGCCGGGTCCAGCGGGAGCCAGCAGGCGCCCGCCTTGAGGACCGCGAGCTGGGCCACGACCAGGGACGCCGAGCGGGGCAGCAGCAGGGCCACGGTGTCGCCGGGCGCCACCCCGGCCCGGATCAGACGGCCGGCCAGCCGGTCCGAAGCGGCGTCGAGCCCGGCGTAGCTGAGCGTCTCGCCGTCGGTGTCGACAGCCGGTGCGTCCGGGGTGCGGGCCACCCGGTCGGCGAACCGCCCGGTCAGCGTGGCGGGTCCGGCGGGGGTGCGGGCCGGGCCGTCGGCCAGGGCCCGCAGGTGGTGCCGCTCCGCCACGGGCAGGGCGTCGATGTCCGCCACCGGGGTCCGCGGCGAGCCGGCCAGCTGCTCCAGCACGTGCGCGAGGCGCTCGGTGACGGCGGCCGCCGGGATGCCCCGGCGGCAGCTCACCGACAGCAGCAGCCGGTCCTCGGCGACCGCCGCGATCGTGACCGGGTAGTGCGTGGCGTCGTTCACGCTCACCAGGCGGACGGCACCGGGACCGTCGTCGCTCCCGGAACCGCGCGGGAAGTTCTCGAAGGCGATGATCGAGTCGAAGAGCTCACCGGCCCCCACGGCGCGCTGCACCTCGGCGGCGCGGGCGTGGTGGTGTTCCAGCAGCCGGGACTGCTCGTCCTGGATCCGGCGGAGCAACTCGTCCACCTGCTCGCCGTCCCGCAGCCGGACCCGTACCGGCAGGGTGTTGATGAACAGGCCCACCATGGACTCGACACCCGGCAAATCGTGCGGGCGCCCCGAGACGACCGCGCCGAAGACCAGGTCGCGGGAGCCGGTCAGCCGGGCCAGGACCAGCGCCCAGGAGACCTGCACCAGGGTGTTGAGGGTGACGCCCGCCTCGGCGGCCCGCCGGACCAGCCGCTCGGTGAGGCCGGTGGTCAGCCACAGCCGCGAGCGGTCGGGCGCCGTGTCCGGTCCGGCCGGGGCCAGCAGCGCGGGCCGTCCCAGGCCCTCCAGCGACTCGCACCACGCCGCTTCGGCCTTCTGCCGGTCCTGACCGCCCAGCCACACCAGGTAGTCCCGGTAGGGCGCGGCGGGCGGCAGCGGCCGGCCCGCCACGAGGGCGGCGAGGTCCCGCTCGACGACCGGCATCGACCAGCCGTCCAGCAGGATGTGGTGGAAGGACACGATCAGTTCGGCGCCGGTGTCGTGACGCAGGAACGTGGCACGGACCAGGGGCGGGCGGGCCACGTCGAAGCGGAGCGCCGCGTCCTTCCGCAGCACCTCCTCGGTCCGCGTGGCCGCCCCGTCGGGGGTGAGACCCGTCAGGTCCACCTCGGTCCACGGCACCCTGACCGCCTTCGGCACGACCTGGACCGGCCGGTCCAGGCGCTCGTGCCGGAAGCAGGCGCGCAGATTCGGATGCCGGTCCAGGAGCGCGGCGACCGAGGCCCGTACCGTGTCCCCGGCGATCGCGGGGCCGACCAGGAAGCGGGCCTGCACCAGGTACGGGTCCGGGCCCTCGGTCTGCCGGGCGGAGTGGAACAGCAGGCCCTCCTGGAGCGGGGAGAGCGGCAGCACGTCCGCGATGCGCGCGTTCATCGCCGTCCCTCCCCGTCGGTCGCGTCGAGGTCGCCGAAGTCCATCTCCTGCGCCAGCAGTTCGAGCTGGTCCCCGGTCAGGTCGACGAGCGGGAAGTCGGACGGGGCGTGGGAGGCCGCGCCGTCCGGCCCGCAGTGGTCGGCGAGGACGCCGAGCGCCTCGGACCACGCCCCGGCCAGCGCGAGCACCTCGTCCTCGGTGAACACCCCGGACGGGTAGGAGAAGCTCGCCTCCAGCACGGGCTCACCGTTCTCCTCACGGGCCAGCACATCCACCTCCAGGGCGTGCGCCAGCGGCACGGCGTCCGGGCCGGGTTCCAGCAGCCGCCCGCCCGCCGCGTCGGTCCCGGCGAACCGGCCCAGATAGTTGAAGCGCACATCGGGCGCGGGGAGCGCGGCGAGTGCCGGGCCGGTCTCCGGGTGGAGGTAGCGCAGCAGACCCCAGCCGAGCCCGCCGGCGGGCACCGCCCGCAGCTGCTCCTTGACGCACTTCAGGGCCTCTCCCGGCCGGCCGCCGGGAGCCACCGCCGCCGCACCGATGTCCAGGCGGACCGGGTACTGCGTGGTGAACCAGCCGACGGTGCCGGACACGTCAACTGGGGTGGAGACGGCCTCGCGGCCGTGGCCCTCCAGATGGACGACGAGCGAGGAACCGGTGCCGCGCCGCTGGACGGCCGCGGCGGTCAGGGCGGTCAGCATCACCGCGTCGGGGCGGCAGTTGAAGGCGCCCGGCAGGGTGAGGAGCACACTGCGGGTGAGCCCGGGGTTCAGATCGAAGGTGAGGGTCTCCCGCCGGCCAGCCGCTCCCCGGCCATCGGTGAGCCGGGCCGTATCATCCGCCAACTGCCGTTCCCACCAGTGGAGTTCGCCGATCCTTAGCCCGGCCTCCTGGGAGAGCAGCCGGGCCCACCGGGTGAACGAGGCGGTCCTCGCGGGTGCGGCGTCGCTCCCGGGTCCGCCGTCCAGCGCCGCGGCGAGCTCCTGCCCGAGCACCCGCCAGGAGAACCCGTCCACGGCCAGGTGGTGCACGGTCAGCAGCAGGGCACCGGGCCGGTCCGGGCCGGGGTCGAGCCACACCGCCCGCACCATCTCGCCGTCCTCGGGGCGCAGGGTGACGGTGCGCGCGAGCTCGGTCGCCCGGGAGTGCAGATCGGCGTCCGCGGGCACCGCCACCCGGACGGCCCGCGCACCGCACGGCTCGCCCACCTCGGGTACCTGGAGCTCCCAGCCGGTGTCGTCCTCGCGAACCAGCCGCATCCGCAGCGCGGCGTGCCGCGCGGTCAGTACGGCAACGGCCTCCTCGATCGCCGCGAGTCCGGTGCCGGAGCCCAGGGGGAACAGCATGGACTGGGTGAACGCGGCCGTGTCCCGGACCTGTTCGCGCCACCAGTGCATCACCGGGGTGAGGGGCAGCCGCCCGGTCCCGGTGTCCTCGGCCTCGGGGGCGTCGCCCTCGGGCGTACGGGCCAGCACGGCCAGCCGGGCCGGGGTGCGTACTGTGAACACGTCGTGCGGCGAGAGCACCAGACCGGCCGACCGGGCCCGCGCGGCGAGCTGGATCGCCATGATGCTGTCGCCGCCGAGCCGGAAGAAGTCGTCGTCGACTCCGGCCTGTTCGACGTCCAGCAGCTCCGCGAAGAGTCCGCACAGCACTTCCTCGCGCGCCGACCCGGGCAGCCGGACAGTGTCCGTGGTCCGGGCGGCGGGCGCGGGCAGGGCGGCCCGGTCGAGCTTGCCGTGCGACGACAACGGCAGCGCGTCCAGCGCCACCACGGCCGCCGGGACCATGGCCGCGGGCAGCCGCCCGGAGGCGTGCAGCAGCAGCCCGTCCTCGTCGACCGCCGCTCCCGGCGCGGGCACCACGTACGCGACGAGCTGCGCCGTACCGCCCCGGTCGTGCCGCACCACGGCCACCGCCCGTTCCACGGTGGGGTGTTCGGCGAGAGCGGCGGCGACCTCACCGGGCTCGATGCGCAGCCCGCGCAGCTTCACCTGCTCGTCGCCGCGCCCGAGGTAGTACGTGTTCCCGTGGTCGTCGCGGTGGGCGAGGTCGCCGGTGCGGTACATGCGGCTGCCGGGCGGACCGTAGGGATCGGCGACGAACCGTTCGGCGGTGAGCGCGGCACGGCCCAGGTAGCCCCGGGCGAGCGCGCCACCCGCCAGATACAGCTCACCGCCCGCCCCGGCGGGTACCGGCCGGAGCCGTTCGTCGAGGAGGTAGGCGGTGGTGCCCGCCACCGGCGTGCCGATCGGCGGCGCCGTTCCATCGGCGTCCAGCGGAGCCGAGACGGTGGAGACGACGGTCGACTCGGTGGGCCCGTACGCGTTGTGGAAACGCCGCCCAGCGACGGCCCAGCGGGCCACCAGCTCCGGCGGGCAGGCCTCCGCGCCGACGACCAGGGCGCGCAGATCCGGATGCGGTCCGGCCGGCACGGTCGCGAGCACCGACGGCGGGACGAACGCGCAGGAGATCCGCCGCCCGGTCAGCACCGCCCCCAGTTCCTCGCCCACGAGCGGGCCCCGGGGCGGCAGCACCAGCGTTCCGCCGGAGCCGAAGGCCAGGCACAGTTCGCCGACGGAGATGTCGAAGGAGGGCGGCCCGAGCTGGAGCACCCGGCTGTCCGCGCCCAGTGCGATGCCCTCCACCATGGACCGGGTGAGCGCGGCCACCCCGGCATGGCTGACCACGACGCCCTTGGGGGCGCCGGTCGAGCCGGAGGTGTGGATGACATGGGCGGTGTCGTGGAGCTCCGGACCGCCCGGCGGCAGCGGCTCCCCGGCCCAGGCCTCCTCGTCGAGGACCAGGGTCGGCAGACCCGTGTCAAGCGGCGTGGCCCCGGGTTCGGTGACCAGGAGCACCGGCGCGGCCTCCGCGAGGACCCGGCGGATGCGCTCGGCCGGGTGGGCGGGGTCGACCGGCAGATAGGCGGCGCCGGCGCGCTGCACGGCCAGCGCCGCCACCGGCCAGTCGCTGCCGCGAGGGAGGGCGAGGGCCACGATCCGCCCGGGACCGGCACCCCGGCTCACCAGATTCCCGGCCAACCGGGCCACCCGGTCGTCCAGTTGGGCATAGCTCAGGGTGTGTCCCGGGGACTCGACGGCCGGCGCGTCCGGCGTGCCGGCCGCCAGTCGGGTCACCAGCTCGGGCAGCGGGACCGCGGCGGGGGCGACGGGCCCGGCGGAACCGGCGAGCAGCTCACCGCGCATGGCCGACGGCACCACGTCGATGTCCCCGATGAGCGCGGCCGGATCGGCGGTGATCCGCTTCAGCAGCTCGACGTAGCACTGCGTCCAGCGGGCCACCGTCGCGGGGCTGAAGACATCGGTGCGCAGCCCGAAGCTGCCCTCCATGCCGTCACCGCTGTCCTTCACCACGCCGACCAGGTCGTGCTCGCCGCCCGTGTGGATCCGCTCGGGCTCCGCGAACTCCTTCATCACCGAGACGCTCGGCTGCTGCGTCAGGTGCATGAACACCCACTGGTACAGCGGTGCCCGGCCCGCGCTGCGCTCGGGCGTGGCGGCCGACACGATCCGGCCCACGGGCACGTCCGCGTTGGCCATCAGATCCGGGAAGTCGACCGCGAACCCGGCGAGCAGATCGGCGAAGGACCGGTCCGCGTCCACCTTCCAGCGGGTCGGCACGGCATTCATGACGTAGCCGATGACCTGGTCGAGCCCCTTGGCCGCGCGGTTGGCGATGGGGGTGCCGATCACCAGGTCCTCGGCGCCGCTGACCCGGTGCGCCAGGACGGCGAACGCGGCCATGAGCACGACGTACACCGAGGCGCCGCGCTCCCGGGCCAGGGCCCGCACGGCGGCGGTGGTCGGTGCGTCGATGTGGAAGGGCACCTGCGCGATGCCTTCGCCCCCGGTGACGCCGCCGGTGCTGCCGGGCACGGTCAGCGGACCGGGCGGGTCGGCGAGATAGCGCCGCCAGAAGTCGAGCCGGCTCGCGAAGACCCCGGACTCCGCCAACTCGCTCTGCCAGGACGAGAAATCGGCGTACTGCACGGCCGGGCGGGTCAGGGGCGGCTCCAGCCCGTCGCGCAGCGCGCCGTACGCCTGCGCGAACTCGTTCTGCAGCACGTCGAACGACCACCAGTCGCTGATGGTGTGGTGCAGACTCAGCATCAGCGTGGAACGCCGCTCGTCGACCCGGACGAACCGGGCCCGGATCAGCTTGTCCCGGCCGAGGTCGAAGGGGCGGCTGCGGAAGGTCTCGAACGCCTCGCCGATCGTTCTTTCGGTGCCCCGCAGATCCTCGCGCTCCAGGTCGAAGGGCCCGTCGTCGGGGAACTCGACATGCAGTCCGCCCGACTCGTCCGTCACGATCCGGGTCCGCAGGATGTCGTGGTGACGCTGGATCAGCGTCAGCGCCGCCTCCAGATGCGCCGGGTCGACGGGCCGCTCGAAGTGGTAGGCGGCGCACAGATTGAGCGCGGGGGTACCGGGATACAGCGAGTCGTACACCCACAGGTCGTGCTGCGCGGGGCTGAGCGGCACCCGGCGGGACGGGTCGCGCGGCGGTATGACGGCGGGTATCTCGCGGGCCCGCCCCGCCTCCAGCATGCGGCGCAGCAGACGGACCCGCTGTTCCCGGCCGAGTGCGACGAACCGGTCGGCCATGGAGGGGGTTGCCGCGACCGGGACGGTGCGCGAAACGGTGGGGGCGCTCATCACAGGTTCTCTTTCAGTTCGGCCAACCGGTGCAGCCCGGCCAGTACGTCGTCCCGTCCGATGCCGAAGTCGATGAAGCAGGCGACCTCGTCGACGCCCAGCTCCGCCAGATCGGCGAGCATCTTGGCGCAGTGGCCCGGGGAGCCGAGCAGACTGCCCCAGCTGAGATAGCGCTCGAACGCGAAGTCGGCGAGCATCGCGGTCTGTTCCTCGGTGAGGCTCGCGGTCGTGGCGTCCGCGGAGCGGTTCGCAGCGGTCTGGCGCACGTACGAGGCGAGGTAGGTCTTGAGGGGGGCGCCGGCCATCCGGCGGACCTCCGCGTCGTCGGTGCCGACGTAGGTGTGGGCCATCAGCGTGACCCGCCCGTGGGCGTCGGTGCCCCGCTGGTCGGGGGCCCCGGCGCAGGCGGTGCGGTAGCGGGCGATCTTCTCGGCCAGCTCGTCCCGGCTCTGCCCGACGGTCGCGCCGAGCACTCCGGCGCGCAGCCGTCCGGCCGCCTCCCAGGTCTCCGGGTTGCCGGACGTGGTGATCCACAGCGGCAGGGTGTCCTGCACCGGGCGGGGCTGGGGCGTGACGGAGACCGGGGTGCCCGTGCCGTCGGGGTACTCGGCGGGCTCGCCCGCCCACAGCGAACGCAGCCGCGGGATCGTCTCCAGGGCGGTCCGCCGGCGGTCCTCGTAACGCTCGGGGGCGAGTGTGAAGTCCTTGGAGTGCCAGCCGGTGGCGACGGAGAGGCCGACCCGCCCGTGCGAGAGGTTGTCCACGACCGCCCAGTCCTCCGCCACGCTCAGCGGGTGGTGCAGCGGCAGCACGACGCTGCCCGCGCGGATCCCGATCCGCTCGGTGGCGACGGCGAGCGCCGCGCTGAGCACCGGAGGGCTCGGGAAGACCTGCCCCACCTGCTGGAAGTGGCGCTCGGGGGTCCAGACGGCGTGGAACCCCAGCCGGTCGGCGGTCCGGGCCACGGCGAGGATGTCCTCGTACGTCTCGGTGTGCCGGGCCCCGCCGGCGGTGGTGCTGTCCGCACCGAAGAACATCACACTGAGGTCCACTGCCACTCCTCCTGCTTTCTGCCGGTCTGGGTCTGGGGTTGCGGACGGCGCGGCACCCGGGGGCGGCGCGGGATGGGGGAAGCGGCGGCGGGCGCGGGGAGGGCGACCGCCCGTTCCAGTTCGACGGCGAAGGCGGCGACCGTGGGCGCGGCGAACAGCTGGGCCACGGTCAACTGCCGTCCGGCGCCGAGCCGGGCCACGGCGCGCACGGCCCGCAGCGAGTTGCCGCCGAGGGCGAAGAAGTCGTCGTCCGGGCCGGCACTCGGCACACCGAGGACCTCGCACCACACGGCGGCGATCTCCTGTTCCATGGCGGTCATCGGGCGCTCCGGGGCGGACCGGCGCCGGACCGGTACCGCGATCCGGTCGCTCTCACCGGCCCGTCGCGGCGGTGCGGTGAGGCCCAGCCGCGACAAAGGGGTGCCGGGGGCGGCCGCGGCAGCCTCCAGGGCCTCGGGGAGGGCGTCCGCGAGCCACTGGACGAACTCCGCCTCCAGCGCCTGCCCGCGGTACTCGAACGTCAGCGTCAGCCCGTCCGGAGCGCCCTCGGCCGAGGTGGAGTCGGTGACGTCCACCAGGAGTTCGAACCGGGCGGCGCCGGTGCGCACTACCTCGACGCCCTGCTCGGCACCGGGCAGCGTGACCTCGGCCCGTGCGTTGTTCTGGAGCGCCAGGACCACATCGGTGAACGGCTGACGGCCCGGGGTCCGCGGCGGATTGAGCGCGCCGACCACGTCCTCGAACGGCACGTCCTGATGGCTGAAAGCGGCGAGGTCCGTCTCCCGCACCCGGGCGAGCACCTCGGCCGCGGTGGGGTCGCCGGACAGATCGGTGCGCAGCACCAGCATGTTGACGAAGAACCCGACGACGTCCTCGACGCTGCCGTCCCCGGCGCGGCCGGCCACCGGGGCGCCGATCGCCAGGTCCTCGCCCGCACCGGCCCGCACCAGCACGGTGGCCAGCGCGGCGTGCAGGGCCATGAAGAGCGTGGCGCCCCGGGCGCGGGCCGATTCGACCACCCGGGCGTGCGCCGCCGCGTCGAGCCGGCGCACCACGACCCGCGCGTCCGGACCGGGTACGGCGGGGCGCCCGGCGCGGCGGGGCAGCAGCGGTCCGCCGGCCGGCAGCCCGTCCAGTTCCTTGCGCCAGTACGTGAGCTGACGGGCGGCGAGCGCGTGTGGATCGGACGGCGAGCCGAGCCGGTCCAGCTGGTGACGGGCGTGCTCCGCGTACTGGACCGAGAGCGGGGGAAGCCCGGCCGCGTCCGCGCCGTCGACCCGTGCCCCGTAGGCGCGGGACAGATCACGGAAGAGCGGTCGCAGCGACCACCCGTCCCCGGCGATGTGATGCACCAGCACCAGCAGCGCGTGCTCGTCCGGCCGCTCCAGCGAGGTGAACAGCGTCGCCCTCACCGGGAGTTCGGTACGCAGATCGAAGCGGTGACGGGCCTCCCGCTCGATCTCCCGGTCCATCGAATCCCCGGCGGTCCGCAGCTGCCGGAACACAGGTCGTGCGGCCGCCCCGCTCAGTACCCGGCGTACGGGGGAGCCGTCGGACTCCTCGAAGACGGTACGGAGCACTTCGTGACGCCCGGCGACCAGGGCCAGCGCGTCGTCCAGCGCGGCCGCGTCGACCGAGCCCCGCAGCCGGACCAGCATCGGCAGGTTGTACGCGGCACCGGCCCCGATCCGGTCCAGGAACCACAACCGGTGCTGCGCGTGCGACACCGGGAGCATCCCGGCGGCGTTGCCGGGCACGGCACCCGGCGCGGGGCGGACCGGGGGAGCGGTGTCGACGAACGGGGCGAGAAGCGCCGGGGTGGGCGCCTCGAAGAGCCCCCGGATGTCGATCTCGGCGCCGAGCACGGTACGGATCCGGCCCAGCAGCCGGGCGGCCAGCAGGGAGTGGCCGCCGAGGGCGAAGAAGTCGTCGTCCGGGCCGACCCGGTCGGTGTGCAGCACCTGGGCGAAGAGCTCGCACAGCGTGGCCGCGGTGCCGCTCACAGCCGCCCGGCCGGTGGCCACCGTCGCGGTTCCGGGCTCCGGCAGGGCGGCCCGGTCCAGCTTTCCGCTGGGGGTCAGCGGCAGTTCGTCCAGCGGTACGAAGACCGCCGGGACCAGGTAGTCGGCCAGCACATCGCGGGCGTAGGCGCGCAACTCCGCTTCCCGGAAGCCCTGTCGGCCGCCGCCGCTCGGTACGACGTACGCGGTGAGCTGGCGGTCGCCCGCCGGGTGCTCATGGGCGACGACGGCGGCCCGGTCGATGCCGGGGTGCCGGGTCAGTACGCTCTCGACCTCGCCCGGCTCCACCCGGAAGCCCCGGATCTTCACCTGGCTGTCGGCCCGGCCCAGATATTCCAGGACGCCGTCGGCACGTCGCCGCCCGAGGTCACCGGTGCGGTAGACGCGTTCACCGGACGGGGAGGCGACGAAGCGTTCGGCGCTCAGCGCGGGCCGTCCGCAGTAGTCGCGGGCTAGGCCCGCCCCGGCGGCGTAGATCTCACCGGCCTGCCCGTCCGGAACCGGACGGAGCTCCTCGTCGAGGACGTACAGCCGCTTGCCCGCCAGCGGCCGGCCGATCGGCACCGGGCCCGCGCCGAGCTCGGCGGCGCTCACCGGGTGGACGGTCAGGAACACCATGCACTCGACGGGGCCGTAGCCGTTGCTCAGCCGCAGCTCCGGCCGGCGCTCCAGGGCGCGGGCCGCGTGCGGCACCGACATCGCCTCGCCGCCCACCAAGAGTTCCCGCAGCCCGTCCATCACCTGCGGGTACTCGTCGACGACGACGTTGAAGAGGGACGCCGAGAGGTACATGGAGGTGATGCCGTGCTCGGCGACGAGCCGGGCCATCAGGAACGGTTCGGGACGCTGCCCGGGGTGCAGTACGCAGGTACCGCCGTTCATGAGCGGCCCCCACAGCTCCAGGGCGAACGCGTCCCAGGACAGCGGCGCGCACTGGAGCCAGACCGCGCCGGGGCCGAAGGACGCGAAGCCCTGCCCGGTGAGGGTGGCGACGATCGCCCGGTGCGGCGCTGCGATGCCCTTGGGCCGCCCGGTCGAACCGGAGGTGAACATCACGCAGGCGATGTCGTCGGGCCGGACCTGGGCGGAGCCGCGCGGCAGCGGCCGCGCCCCGGCGGCGTCCTCGATGTGCACCCGGGCCAGGCCGAGCACCCCGGACGCGGTGTCGCGGGCCGTGACGACCACGGCGGTCCCCGCGTCCTCGGCCATCGCGCGCAGCCGTTCGGCGGGGAAGCCGGGGTCCAGCATCACGTAGCCCGCCCCGGCCTTGAGGATGCCGAGGACCGTCACGACGAGTGCGACGGAGCGCTCCAGGTGCACGCCGACCGTGTCGCCGGGCCGGATGCCCCGCGCGGCCAGCAGGCCCGCCAACCGGTCGGCCCGGTCGTGGAGTCCGGCGTAGTCGATCCGTTCGCCGCCGTCGATCAGCGCCGTCGCGCCGGGCGTCCGCGCCGCCTGTTCCTCGAACAGTTCATGCACGCACCTCATCCCGCTCACCTCCCAGGCGCTCGCTCTGCCCGACCGGGTCCTTGGGTGCGTCGACGTCGGGGAGCAGGGTGTCGATGTCCCTGATCGAGCGGCTGGCGAGTCCCCAGAGGGCGACCGCGGTCCCGCCGATGCCGGCCAGGAACAACATGGCGGCCATGCCGCTGCCCGGACCGTCGCCGACGAGCGGACCGAGCACGGTGAAGAGCCCGGAGCCCTGTGCGGCCATCGGTTCGAAGACGTGGTCGGCGAGCGGCCCGGAGACCGCCATCGCCAGGGGCACGGAGATCTGCGACAGGAACATCACCGCGCCGAATACCCGGCCCTGCCACTCGTGCGGGACCTTGGTCTGCACGATCGTCTGCATCGAGGCGTTGACCACCGTCATGAGCAGGGCACCGACCAGGATGGCCAGGCACCAGCCGGTCACAGTCCCCACCAGGCCCATCACCACCAGGGCGGACAGGCACATGCCGACCACGCCGAGCATCATGCCCCGGCCCCGGTTCGCCGGTCCGCCCCAGGCGGCCATGAGCAGGGCACCGGCCACTCCGCCGATGCCGACCGAGGTGTTGACCGCGGCGAGCGCGCCGTTGCCGGCCCGCAGCAGCACCATCGGCGAGATGAGGGCGAAGCCGAAGACCATCACGAGGTTGACGACACAGAAGTTGACGATCAGATCGCGCAGGCTGGGCACCCGGAACAGGTAGCGCAGCCCTTCGACGGCATCGGCGGTGATCCGCCGGCGCGGTGCGTCGGGATTCTTCGTCACCCGGTCGCCGTTGAAGCGCACGATCTGGATGCCGATCAGGGCGAACGCGTAGCTGGCCAGGTCGACCAGGAGCGTCGGGCCGATCCCGAAGAGCGCGACGAGCAGACCGCCCAGTGCGGGGCCGCCGATCCCGGCGGCACTCTTCGCACCGGCCAACAGTCCGTTGGTGCGGTCCAGTTGGTCCTTGCGGACCAGGAGGGGAACGGCCGAGGACAGGGCCGGGAACTGGAAGGCGGCACAGATGCCGAGCAGTACGGTGGCCGGATAGACCTGCCAGGCATGGAAGGCGCCGAGGTAGTGGAGCAGGGCCAGGGTGCCCACGACGAGGAGTCCGCCGGCATCGGCGATCCGGAGCGCGGAGCGCTTGGGTATGCGGTCGACGATTGCGCCCGCAATGGGGCTGAACACGGCCTGCGGCAGCATGGCGCACAACGACAGGATGGTGACGGCTGTCGCGTTCCCGCCGGCCGACCAGACCTCGACGATGAAGGCGAACCGGACCGCCGCACTGCCCGCCAGGGACACCGCCTGACCGGACCAGACGAGGAGAAAGGGGCCCATTCCCGAGAAACGGCCGGGAATGTCCGTTGATGTCCGGGCGCCCATCAGGACCCGGATCCCTTGTGCACCGGCATCCGGCACACAGTGCCGGAGCCGTCGAACGGTGTGGTTGCCACGCCTCAATCCCCCAGGATGTCGCGTCCTTTGCGGATCACCACGGATCCCTGTCTGAATCGAACGGGGTCATCATGCGGCGGACGATTACCGCCGCGTTCCCTTCGCGAACGCGGGAACGGGAAGAAAGCGGGAACGGATCGGGAGGGAACCGGGAGCCGGGAAGGCAAGGGTCCTTCTGTAGTTGTCTGCAGAAGGAGTACTCACGTGAAGGACCCCAGGGATCGTTCGCCCGACGGGACGGAACTGCGTCAGGCCCTCCAGGACCTGTCCGCCGTGGAACGGTGGGCCGAGCGTGTGGCGTCCGGTGTCCAGTCCCATCCGTACACCGCGCCGGAGTCCTGGGAGGGGCCCCAGCTCAGCGTCGAGACCAGAACCGAGAACGGCATGCACACGGTGGCCGGGATCGTCACGTGGCCGCCCGGGGACGGTGCCCCTGCGGCGGTCCTCGACGAGACGGAGCGCGCGGTGCTCCGCTCCCTGGTGAGATCGCTGCTCGACCTGGCCGGCCACGAGTCGGGAACGGCCCGTACGCGCGTGGTCCTCACCCCGCTCGGCCCCCGCGTCGCCGCCTGCCAGCTCGACGCGGAATAGCGGAGCGGGCGGCTTCCGGTCCCGTTCCCGCGGCAGTTCCCGGAGGCGGTATCGGGGCAGGAACGGACCGGGAACGCCGATCAGCAACATCAGTGGTGTCGGGAAGCGGAACACCGCAGAACCTTACAAACACCACTTAGGGGCGGGACAATGGGACGCAAGCTTGCTGGAATCTTCGGGATCGTCGCCGCGACGCTGGCCTTCGGTATCGGCACGGCGGTCGAGGCGGGGCAGGCGCACGACGCCCGGAGCATTCAGCAGGTTCTCGCGGACGACAAGGGCCCGACGATCATCGGCACGACGGGCACCGACGACGACAAGGGCCCGACCATCGGCGGTACCCACGTGCTCGCCGACGACAAGGGCCCGACGGTCATCGCTCGGACGATCACGGACGACAAGGGTCCGACGGTCATCGGGACCACGGGTACCGACGACGACAAGGGTCCGACGGTCATCGGGACCACGGGTACCGACGACGACAAGGGTCCGACGGTCATCGGGACCACCGGCACCGACGACGACAAGGGTCCGACGTCCCCCGTCATGTGAGCCCACCGCCTCGACACGCGAGCCCCGCACCGGACCACGGTGCGGGGCTCGTCGCTGTCCGTCCCGGAGTACGGCGACGGCGCCGCCCGCGGCGACGGCGGCCGGTCGTCAGCTGCGCCGGCGGTCAGACGGAACGCCCATCCCGTCGAAGAGCTGCTCGGCCTCCGCCCGATACCGGGCCGAATCCGGCGTGTCGCCGAGGGCGTCGGCCATGCCCGCCAGGGCGTAGGCCCGCTCGATGCGGTAGCTGAGGGACGAGGCGAGCTCATGGGCATGGGTGTGCAGCGCGAGCGCCGCCGCCGTGTCGCCCTGCCGCCGGCGCAGCCGGCCCACGATGTTCTCCACCTTGGCCCGGCGCAGCGGCGAGGGATTGGTCCGCATCATGTCGAGGGCGAGCTCGGCCTGGTCAGGGACGCGCGGCGCCATGCCCAGCCGGTTCTCCACATCGGCGGACAGCGCCAGGGTCAGGGCGAGGTTCACCTCGTTGCCGGCGTCCCCGTACAGTGCGCGGGCCTCCGCCAGACAGCGGTCGGCCTCCTCGTACGCGCCCAGGCCGACATGGGCGAAGGCGAGGTCGGTGATGGCGCCGGGAAGACCCTCGTGCTGCCCCAGCTCCCGGCTCAGTTCGGCCGACCGCCGGGCCGCGTCCTGCGCCTCCTCGTACCGTCCCCACTGTTCGTAGAGAGTGCTGAGCATGGTCAGGCTCTCGGCCTCCGCGCGCGGCATGTCCAGGTCGCGTTCGTGCGCGATCGCCGTCTCCATGTGGCCCAGGGCCGCGGAGAAGTCGCCGAGCAGGCTGTTGAACTGGCCGAGGATGCTCTCGCTGTGCGCCTGGGTGTGCAGATCGCCGAGCCGGACCGCGACGTCCCGGCTCTTCCGGGCGGCTTCGAGCCCCTCGGAGAGGCGGCCCAGTTTCCAGCAGGCGACGCCCAGGTTGGACAGGCTCACCCCCAGCAGTGCCAGGTCCTGGAGCCGGCCGGCGGCGGCGACCGCGACCCGGCTCAGCTCGCCGAACTCCTCCAGCAGCCCCAGGTCGTTGAGCTGGAAGACGAGATTGCGGGCCAGGCACACCACATAGCGGTCGTGCCCCCGGCGCTCGGCGAGCGTGACCGCCGCGAGGAGCGAGTTCTGCTCGCGCAGGAACCACTTCCGCGCCGTCTCGGGGGTGCCGAGATCGGGCAGTTCGGCTTTGGAGGGCTCGATGCCGGTACTGCGCCGGCGCCGCCCGGAATAGAGGAGATCGCACGCCACCTCGGTGGCGGTCAGGTAGTAGCCCAGCAACCGTTCCACCGCCGCGGAGTCCTCGGGGGACTCGACGAGCAGGCTGTGCGCGAAGCTGCGGACCAGGTCGTGGAAGGTGTAGAGGCCGATCTCCGGCTGCTGCACGAGATGCACGTCGAGCAGCATCTCCAGCAGGTCCTCCGCGTCCCGGGCGCCCGAGCCGAGCAGCGCACCGGCGGCGTGGATGTCCATGTCGCTGCCCGGGTGCAGGGCCAGCGTCGAGAACGCGTTCCGGCACTCCTCGTCCAGGGCCTGGTAGGACAGGCGCAGGGTGGCGGAGACACTGCGGGCGCCCGAGCTGAGCTCGTCGAGCCGCCGGGTCTCGTCGCGCAGCCGCTCCGCCAGGTACTGCAGGGTCCAGCGCGGGCGGTTGCGCAGCCGGGCGGTGGCGATCCGCAGGGCGAGGGGCAGATGGCCGCAGAGCCGGGCGATCTCCGCGGCGGCCTCGGGCTCGGCGGCGACGCGCTGGGCACCGAGCGTCTCGGCCACCAGCATCGCACTGTCCTCGGGCGGCATCACCCCGATGGAGATCCACCGGGCGCCGTCCAGATCGACCAGCCGGGCCCGGCTGGTGACCATGACGAGGCTGCCGGGCGAGACGGGCAGCAACGGGCGGATGGCGGCGGCGTCGGCCGCGTTGTCGAAGAGGATCAGCAGCCGCTTGCCGACCAGGGTGGCACGCCACAGCGCGGTGCGGGCGGGAACGTCGTCGGGGATGAGGTTGCCCGGGACACCGACGGCACGCAGCAGGCTGTCCAGCGCGATGCCCGCGGTCACCGGCTGGTCGCCCGGCGTGTGTCCGCGCAGATCGATGTGGAGCTGACCGTCCGGGTACTCGGGTGCCAGCCGGTGCGCGGCGCGCACCGCGAGCGAGGTCTTGCCGCAGCCGCCCATGCCGTCGATGGCCACGATCTGGGGGCCCTGCTCGCCGCCGGCCTCGGCACCACGCAGGATTTCGGCCAGCTCCCGGTCCCGTCCGGTGAAGTCCGCGAGGTCGTACGGGAGGGTGCTGGGGGGTTCCGCGGGCAGCGCCACGGCCACCACGGGGGCGGCGGCCGGCTCGGGGCCGGCCAGTTCGGGGCTCTCCCGCAGGATTCCCTCGTACAGCTTGGTGAGGTTGGGGCCGGGGTCGATGCCGAGTTCCTCGGCGAGGAGTTCGCGTACCTTGCCGTACTCGTCCAGGGCCTCGGCCTGCCGCCCGGACCGGTACAGGGCGATCATCAACTGGCCGCGCAGGGACTCGCGCAGGGGATGCTGCTGGACCAGTTCCCTTAGTTCGACGACGAGTTCGGTGGACTCTCCGAGCGCGAGATGGAGATCGAAGAGCTGCTCCGCCGCGGTCAGCCGGCGTTCCTCGATGGAGGTCGACGCCGCCTCGATGACCGGGCCGCCGCTGCCCGACAGAACGGGGCCCCGCCAGAGGGCCAGGGCGCCGCGCAATATCTCCGCGGCCTCGGCCGTACGGCCGTCGGACGCCGCGAGCTTCGCTTTGCGTATCAGCAGGCCAAATTCGGCCACATCGATTTCACATTGTTCATGGGCGACGCGATACCCGGGGCCGTCGGTGAGGAGAACGTCGGCGCCCCCGGGTATCCGTCTTCGGAGATCCGCGACTGCCTTGCGCACTTGGTGCGGAGCCGTCGTGGGAGGTTCCTCGTCCCAGGCCGCCTCGACCAGACGGGATACCGGAAGCACTTTTCCGGGCTCCAGAAGCAGTGTGGCCAGAACTCGCTCCTGTATGACTCCGCCGAGTCGGAGCCGAGTCCCGTTGGACCAACCCTCAATCGGGCCAAGAATGTTGAAGCGCAGCCGAAACTCTTCCGTAGATGACACGCATCCTCCCCCTCAGTTCCTGCGCACCCGCAGCGCTTCCCCAGCGCGAGGCGATCGTAGTCCCTGCCACGAGGAACTCGCGGTACCGCACCGGGAAGATTTCGGGAATGGCTCGATGAAAGCTGTTCATCGACGGCAGGCCTTCGCTGCCACGGAGAGTGCGGAGCGTACGGAGCGTGAGCGGAACGAGAAGGATCCTTCACCGCGCCGCGTGTTCCGGACAGTCCTGGGCGGCCGGGTAACCGGCCATTGCGTTTTCTATGCATGTGGAGACCGAGGAGACAATGATGAATTCCCAGCCCTCAGCCGGGCTCGACGTTCTGCTGCAGAATGCGCGCAGGCGGGCGGGACTCACCCAGGAACAGCTCGCCGGCCTTTCCACCGTGAGCGTACGGGCCATTCGCGATCTGGAACTCGGGCGGGTCCAGCACCCGCGCAGGGAAACGCTGAAGCTCCTCGCCAATGCCATGCGGCTGAGCGACGCGCGACGTGTCGAGCTCGAACTCGCCGTCGACGCGAAGGCGGTGGGACGCGTCTTCCAGGACATCTATGGAGTCGGCATGGCCACGCCGCCCCCTCCGCTGCGCCCGCTGATCGGGCGGCGCCCGGAACTGGAGGCGCTGACGGCCCGGTTGCGCACGGATCACGAGCGGCTGCTGACCCTCGTGGGGCTGCCGGGAACGGGAAAGACACGGCTCGCCCAGGAAGCCGCCTCGGTGATCCACGCCCGGGACCGGATTCCGGTGCTGTGGGTATCCCTGGACGACACGGCGGAGACCACTGGGGCCGCTCCCAACACCCCGCAGTCGACCGTCACCGGATGGGTGCGCGCACTTGTCCGCGACGGCGAGGAATTCGAGGAACTGGCCGCGCTCATAGGGTCCAAGGCCACCTTGATCGTCCTGGACGGCTACGATGCGTCACCCTCTGTCACCCCTCGGCTGCTCAGTCTGCTGCGGGTCTGCGAGCGCCTGAAAATACTCACCACCACCGACCGGCCGGTCCAGCTGCCCGGCGGACGACTGCTGCCGCTGGCCCCGCTCCCGGTGCCGACCGCCGCCGATCTCGCCGAGGCGGTGGGCGGCTCCCTCGTAGCGGACCGCCATGCCGTGGAGCTGACGCTCTCCCATGTCAGCTACATGCGGCCCGACTTCCTCCCCACCGACTCCGTCGTCACCACCGTGGCCCACATCTGCCGGGCCTTGGACGGCATGCCGCAGGCGCTGGAAGCCGCGGCCTCCTGGCTGCTGCTGTACTCCCCGCAGCAACTCCTGGACATCGCCCGCACCTCACCGCTGGTCCTGCTCGACGGCGTCACCCCGGCCGATCCCGCCGCGGGCCCCACTCTGGGCGAGCGGCTCACCGCCGCCGTGACCGGGCTCGACCCGAAGGCCGCCGAGCTGCTGCGCACACTGGCGACGCTCGACGACCCGTGGACGGTGGACGGTGCCGCGCGAGCCTCTGGCACCTCGCTGGCCGAAGCCGCCCGGGATGTGCACGCCCTGCTGGTCCGCGGCCTGATCCGCCGGCTCCCCACGACGGCGGGCGACCCGGTCGGCTTCACCGTGCTCAACCTGGTCCGCGCGGTGATCGACGCGGACCGGGAGACGGCGTCCGCCGCTCTCGCCGCCGCCCTGAGCGACTGAGGACCACCACCCCTCGCACCCTCCCTGTTCCCGCCCTCATGAAAGGCACCGCACCCATGCGCAACCTGATCTCTCTCGCCGACCTCACGCCCGCCGAGCTGGACCACCTGGTCGGGCGCGCCGTCTCGTTCGGCCGGGACGGCATCGTGCCGAAGCCGCTGGCCGGACGACAGGTCGGTCTGTACTTCCGCAAGTCCTCGACCCGGACCCGGACGTCCTTCTGGACCGCGGCGACCCGTCTGGGCGCCGACGTGATCACCTTCGGCCCGAACGAACTCCAGCTCACCACCGGCGAGACGGTCGAGGACACCGCCCGGGTCCTCGGCCAGTACCTGGACGCCCTGGTCGTACGGACCAACGGTGACATGGAGGAGATCCGCCGGCTCGGCAGCAGCGCGAACCTGGCCGTCGTCAACGCCCTGAGCCTGGACGAGCACCCGACCCAGGCCATCGCCGATCTCGCCACACTGGCCGAGGAGTTCGGCTCGCTCGACGGTCTGCACCTGCTCGCCGTCGGCGAGGGCAACAGCTCGGGCGCCGCCCTCGCTCTGGCCGCCGCCCTCACACCCGGGCTGCGCCTCACCCTGTTGTGCCCCCGGGGGTACGAGGTGCCGAAGGAGACCCTGGACCTGGCGGCCGAACTCAGCGGCGGCAAGGCCCCGGTGAGCCAGGTCGTCACGGCCGACGAGGTCGAGGGCCCGGTGGACGCGGTGTACACCAGCCGGTGGCAGACCATGGGAGTGACGAAGGAGAACCCCGACTGGCTCAAGGACTTCGACGGCTTCCAGATCAACCGCGCGTTCCTGGACCGTTTCGCCGGCCCGCGCACCGTCTTCCTGCACGACCTGCCCGCGGTCCGGGGCGAGGAGGTCACCGACGAGGTGCTCGACGGCGCGTCGAGCCGGGCCTGGCGCCAGGCCCACCACAAGATGACGGCCGCCGCGGCGGTACTTGAATGGTGCGTGCGCGGCATCCAGAGCTGACCGACCGACGGGCCGGACCATGTCACACACGCCGCACGGCACCGCAGTGCCCCGCCCGGCTCCCGGCGGACATGGGATCACGGCCCATGTCCGCCGGGAGTTCTTCTGCCCGCCGCCGACCGCTCGCTGCCGGCCGCTCTCCTGCCGGTCATCGTGCGAAAGGGCGGGTGCGGGCGCGATTCGCGCCCGCACCCGCCCTTTCGGAACGGGAGAACCGGTGGGTTCAGCCACCCAGGGCCGCAACCACGGAACGCGGCCGCATGTCGGTCCAGTTCGCCTCGATGAATTCGCCGCATTCCTGCTTGCTTGCCTCGTCCTTCACCAGTTCCCAGCCCGCCGGCTGCTGGATCCGGGCCGGCCACAGCGAATACTGACCCTCTTCGTTGGCCAGCACTACATAGCGGCCCTGGGAGTCCTCGAACGGGTTGGTTGCCATGATTTCCACCTCGGTTGGACGAAGTTATTCGTGAAGTCTTCAGGTGTGCCTGAGTTTTTCGTCTGCATCAGAGACTAGGAGCCGCGGACCGGTGCGCCGGGCAGAAGCCCAGGCAGATCGGCGGCACCACGGACCGCGCGATCAGGCGGGCACCCGGGCCGTGCGATGCGCGTACGTGAGGGCCACCCCGGTCGCCACGGTGGCCGCGCGCACCGCGCCGAGCGCCTCGCGCACCAGCTCCGAACGCTCCACCGGCATCACCTCGACCCCCGGCTGGCCTGCGCGGACAATATTCACCGCGGCTTCGAGCACGGCGACCTGGGCCTCGCCGAGCGCCTCCCGCCGGTCGACCCGTTCCCGTACCTCCGCCAGCACGTCCGCGAGCACGTCCGCCGCACGGACGCTGTGGCCGCTCTCTGCCATGTCATGACTCCTCGGTCGTTCGCCGGCGGTGTGCGCGGTCTGCGCGGTGCGCGCGTTGTGCAACGGGCCGGGCGCTGAATTCTGCGGATGCAGTGCGGCCAGTCTCACGTCCCACCGTCCGCCCGGCACCGGGCAGTCGGTCAACTGCTCCTCTGCTGCCGCCCAGTTGCCGCCGCTCACGCCGGAAACGCCTCCGGAGCGAATCTACGGTTGTGGCCGAAAGGAAGTTCCGGGCCAGCTCGGACCTCTTTCTCCCCTTGTCATCCAATGATGTGGACGAAGCGAACAATGAAGCCTGCGGAATGGGCGGCTCGTCATCGATCCGGGCCGCTGGATGTTGTTGTCACCGGACTGCAATCCGATGCGCACACCTGGAATCTCATCTACATCCAACTGCTGCTCGAAGACCTCGGGCACAAGGTCGTCAATCTGGGTTCCTGCGTGCCCGAGGACGAGATCGTCGAGTCCTGCTGCAAGTTCCAGCCCGACCTCCTGGTCGTCAGCAGCGTCAACGGGCACGGCTTCAACGACGCCGAACCGCTGATCGGCGCGATCCGCTCGCGCTGGGAGCTGACCGGCCTGCCCGCGGTCATCGGCGGCAAGCTCGGCGTGTCCGGGGACGGGGAGGAAGAGGCCGACGCCCTGATGAGGGCCGGGTTCGACGCGGTCTTCCAGGACGGCGTCGACATCGCCGCCTTCGAGTCCTACGTCGATTCGCTGCCCAAGGAGGTGGAACGGTGACCGCGCCGGTCCAGGAGGCGCCCCCCGGGAGCCGCACCACCGTGCACCGGCGACCGCTCTCCTTCGGCCGCTTCGTCGCCGGGGCACAGGCCCGCGGCACCCTCGTGGTGCAGCCCCGCATGGGCTTCTCCGACCCCGCGCTGATGAGGGCCGGCCTGCTGGCCACCAAGGGGGCGGCCGACGCGGTCGTCGGCACCATGACCATCGACAGCTACACCCGCGTCAACGACGAGGCGTCCGCGGCCCGCGCCCTGAACGGCGGCGTCCCGCTCAACGGATTCCCCATCACCTCCTACAGCCCGCACACCTCGCGCTGGGTCCTCGACGGTGTCCGCGACGCAGGCTTCCCGGTGCAGATCCGGCACGGCTCGGCCCGCCCCCAGCGCATCGTCGCCGCGCTGGCACAACTGGGCCTGGACGCCACGGAGGGCGGCCCGGTCTCCTACTGCCTGCCCTACGGACGCACCCCGCTCCTGGACTCCGTACGCAACTGGCAGGAGAGCTGCGACTTCCTGGCCGGGCTGCGCGGCACCGGGGCGGAACCGCACCTGGAGACCTTCGGCGGCTGCATGCTCGGCCAGCTCTGCCCGCCCGGCCTGCTCGTCGCGATCAGCGCGCTGGAGGCGCTCTTCTTCCACCGGGCGGGGCTGCGCAGCATCTCGCTCAGCTACGCCCAGCAGACCAACGCGGACCAGGACCGCGACGCGATGCACGCCCTGCACCGGCTGGCCGGCGAGTTCCTGCCGGACACCGACTGGCACATCGTCCTCTACACCTACATGGGTCTCTATCCGCAGACCCGGCACGGCTCCCTGGACCTCCTGGAGCGCTCGGCCGAACTGGCCGTGGAGACCGGGGCGGCCCGGCTGATCGTGAAGACGGCGGCCGAGGCGCACCGCATCCCGACCGTCGCGGAGAACGTCGAGGCCCTGCGGGTCGCCGCGCGGGCCGCCGCCCGCCACCGCACGGCGACCGGCGCACACCCCCGAATCGCCCCCGATCCGTACACCGACCCGGCGGACAACGCCGTGTACGCCGAGGCCCGTGCCCTGGTCGACGCGGTGCTGAACCTCGACGACGACCTGGGCCAGGCACTGCTGAAGGCGTTCGCCCGCGGATACCTCGACGTCCCCTACTGCCTGCACCCCGACAACGCGGGCCGCACCCGGAGCCACATCGACGGGTCCGGCCGCCTCACCTGGTCCGAGATCGGGGCGATGCCCCTCGGGCCCGTCCGCGACCGCGGCCGGCGGCTCACCGCCGCCGGGCTGTTCGACGCCCTGTCGTTCGTACAGCGCCGCCACGACCGCGTCCTTCCCCAGCACGCTTCCCGCTCCCCGCTTCCCCCGGCGGCCCGTCGCCCGGCAGCCCATCGGCAGCACACCCAGGAGGTAGCACCATGACCAGCACGATCGCCGAGTCCGACGGCCGCGTCGCGCCCTCGTTCCCGTCCTCTCCCGACCAGCACCTGATCGCCGAGCCGACCCGCGCCACGCTGCGGGTGCAGAGCCGGATGCTCGCGGCGACCCGCGCCTTCCTGACCGCGCAGGGCTTCCAGGAGCTGCTGCCCCCGGTCATCGGACCGGTCACCGACCCGGGCATCCGGGGCTCCAAGCAGGTGGACGTCGACTTCTACGGCCACAAGTACAAGCTGATGACCAGCGCCATCCTCTACAAGCAGGCGTCGCTGCTGGCCTTCGACAAGATCTTCTACATCGCGCCCAACGTCCGCCTGGAACCGCTGGAGACGGCCGTCACGCACCGCCATCTCGCCGAGTTCCACCAGATCGACGTGGAGATCCGCGACGCCCGCCGCGAGGACGCGATGGAGCTCGCCGAGCGGCTCGTCGCCCATGTCGTCGACGAGGTCGTCCGCGAGATGCCCGCGGACCTGGAGCTCCTCGGCCGGGACCGGGACGCCTTCCGCGAGGTGGTCCGGGGGGCGTTCGACCGCACCACGCACAAGGAGGCCACCGCGGACCTGGTGGCGCTCGGCCACCCGCAGGACCCGGCCGCCGAGATCGACTGGGAGGGAGAGGAGATCCTCTCCGCGAAGACCAGCCGCCCGTTCTTCGTCGTCGACTACCCCAAGGGTTCGCGGGGCTTCTATGACCAGGAGGACGCCGACCGCCCCGGCATCCTCCGCAACTTCGACCTGATCGCCCCCGAGGGCTACGGCGAACTGGCCAGCGGCAGCGAACGCGAGCACGACTACGCGGCCCTGGTCACCCGGATGCGCGAGACCGGCGAGAACCCCGCCAAGTACGGCTGGTACCTCGACCTGGCCCGCCGCGGCATCCCCGCCAGCTCCGGCTTCGGCATCGGCCTGGAGCGCTTCACCCGGTACGTCACCGGCCGCACCGCCGCCTGGGAGGCCAGCGCCTACCCGAAGCTCCCCGGCGTGGTGTCCGCATGAGCACCGTACTGAGCGCCGCGGGCTTCCCCGAGGAACAGGTGCGGCACCGGGCCAGGGCCGGAGCAGCAGGGGCCTTCCCCGCGCTGGAGTCCTACGGCACCGGCCTGCTGGGCGCGGTCCCGGCCGGCCAGGACCCGTACGACCTGCTGGAGCGCGCCAGGATCGTGCCCCCGGTGTTCATGCCGGAGCGGCTGAAGAAGCTCATCGACCTGGCCCGCGAACCGCTGTACACGGACGTCGAACTGGACACACGGGTCGGCGGGTTCGCCTCCCGGCTGCCGCTCTACGTGTCCGCGTTCGGCTCGACGCAGGTCGCCAGCCACGACCTGGGCGAGGCGGCCGGACGGCAGGCCGGACAGCTCGGCATCCCGATGGTCATCGGGGAGAACGTGGTGCCGGTCAACGGCTTCCGCGCCGCCGCCGACTCCGGAGTTTCCCCGCTGCTCGGCCGGATCGCCGCCTACACGGGTGCCGCCGACGACGAGCACGGCGGCGTGGTGGTGCAGCAGTCCACCGAGGACGCCGACGCGGAGGTGTGGAACCTGGTCTACAGCGACCCTGTGTCCGAACCGCTGCTCGCCACCGGCCGGCTCGCCTTCGAGCTGAAGGTCGGCCAGGGCGCGAAGCCGGGGCTCGGCGGACTCACCGTCCTGGGCCGCGAGGCCAGCGGCAGGGTCGCCGAACAGTACGCCATGGACCCGGTGTTCGGCGCCGACAGCGACTCGGTGCTGCGGATCAGCAGCCCCGGCACCTTCACCGAGGAGATCCTGCGCCAGCAGATCCGGCTCATGCGGAACAACTTCCCCCGCGTGAAGGTGTGGGTGAAGCTGCACCCCGGCCGCGACGTGGCCCACGCCGCGGCCACCGCCTGGGCGGCCGGCGCGGACTCCGTCACCGTGGACGGCGCGGAGGGCGGCACCGCGTGGGCGCCGACCGCCTTCCTCGGCCAGGTGGGGCTCCCGCTCGGCGAGTGCCTCACCCGCATCGGCCGCACCGATCACTGCCTGCTCGCCAGCGGGCGGATCTGGGAAGGCAGCAGGGCCGCGAAGGCTCTGGCGCTCGGCGCCCGCGCCGTCGGCCTCGGCCGGGCCGCACTGCTCGCCGTGGACGAGGACGCCGAAGCCGGGCTGGTCCGGCTGGTCGAGTCCATCGCCCTGGAACTCCGGCTGCTGATCAGCTCCGTCGGCAAGTACCACGCGAACGCCCTGGAAGCGGACGACGTCCTGCTGCCGGACGCCGCCGCGACGGCCTCCCGTACCGGCTGACTCCCCATCCCACTTGCCCCACCGCTCCACTTCGCCCCATTCGCACCATCCGCACGTCATCCACCGTGGCTCCGTCGGTCTCCCGGCACGCCGCGAGACCACGAGATCCGAGCTACCAAGAAGGTGTCGAGATGTCCCAGCCGCAAGCAGATCCAGCTCTCTCCCTCGGCGTCGTCGTCCCCGCGCACGTCGCCGCGTACAACGACACGGCCGAGAACCTCCCCGAGGGTGCGCTGCACGCTCTCTTCGCCGCGCAGGCCGCCCGTACCCCGGAGGCCGTCGCCCTCGTCCGCGAGGACCGCAGCCTGAGCTACCGGGAGCTGGACGGCGCGGCCAACGCCCTCGCACACCGCCTCGTCGCCGAGGGCGTCCGGCCCGGCGACGCCGTCGGCCTCCTCTTCGACCGCTCGTTCGCCTACGTCATCACGGTCCTCGCCGTGCTGAAGAGCGGCGGCGTGTACGTACCCCTGGACCCCCGCCAGCCCGAGGACCGCCTCTCCTGGATCCTCTCCAACACCGGGGCCACCCTCCTGGTCACCGACCGCCCGGCCGGGGACACCGGCTTCGCGGGCGACCTGCCCGCCCTGCGGCTCGACGACACGAGCGCCACGGCCGGCACGGCCACCACCGGCCCCGACATCACGGTCCACCCGGACCAGCCGCTGTACATGATGTTCACCTCCGGCTCCAGCGGCACCCCCAAGGGCGTCGTCAACACCCACCGCAACGTCGTCGAACTGGCCCTGGACCCGGGCTTCGGCGCCACGGCCCACGAGCGGGTGCTCGCCTACTCGCCGCTGCCCTTCGACTCCTCGACCTACGAGCTGTGGGTGCCGCTGCTGCGCGGCGGACTGGCCGTCGTACTGCCCGCCCCGAAGATCGACATCGGTGAGCTCGCCGACGCCATCACCCGCTACCGGGCGACCGCCGCGTACTTCACCACCGCCCTCTTCGACGCCATGGCCAGCGAGGCGATCGACGCCCTGGGGCAGTTGCGCGAGATCTGGACCGGCGGCGACGTACTGTCCGCCACCGCCCTCCAACGGGCCCTCGACCACTGCCCGGACACCACGTTCGTGCACGTCTACGGTCCCACGGAGGCGACCGTCTTCTGCAGCTACCAGGCCTTCACCCCCGAGGCCCGCACCCTCGACCGGCTCCACCTCGGCATCCCGATGGCGAACACCGCCATGTACGTCCTGGACGCCGAACTGCGCCACACCGCCCCGGGCGAGACCGGCGAACTCTACGTCGCGGGACCGCACCTCGCCCAGGGCTACGGCCGGCTGCCCGCCCTGACCGCCGAGCGGTTCACCGCCGACCCCTACGGACCGGCCGGCACCCGCATGTACCGCACCGGCGACCTGGCCGCCTGGAACGAACACGGCGAGATCGTCTTCCTCGGCCGCGCCGACCAGCAGGTCAAGCTGCGCGGCAACCGCATCGAACTCGGCGAGATCGAGACCGTGCTCGTCCGCCACCCCTCCGTCGCCCAGGCCGCCGTCATCGTCCGCGAGGACCGGCCCGGCGACAAGCGCCTGGTCGCCTACGCCGTACCCGCCGAGGAAGGCGTCCTGGACGGGGCCGAACTCCTCCGGTACGCGGGCGAGCAGCTCGTCGAGTACATGGTGCCCTCCGCGGTCGTTCCGATGGGGACCCTGCCGCTGACCCCGAACGGCAAGCTGGACCGGCGCGCACTGCCCGCACCCCGGGCCGGCGCGGCAGCCGACGGCCGGGCCCCGCGCAACCCCGTCGAGGAGGTCCTCTGCGGCCTGTTCGCCCACTCCCTCGGCCTGCCGACGATCGGCATCGACGACGACTTCTTCACCGTCGGCGGCCACTCGCTGCTGGCGACCCGGCTGGTCAGCCGGGTACGCACCGTCCTCGACGTCCAGCTGACGCTGCGGCAGTTCTTCGACTACCCGACCGTCGCGCTGCTGGCCGAGTACGTCGCCACCGGCGGCGGCGAGTCCACCCGCCCGGCGCTGACCGCCCAGGAGCGCCCGGAGCCGATGCCGGTCTCGGCCGCCCAGCAACGCCTTTGGTTCCTCGACCAGTTGGAGGGGCCGTCGGCGACGTACAACATTCCGCTCGCCGTCCGGGTGCGCGGCGGACTGGACGTCGCCGCCCTGGAGTCCGCGTTCACCGATGTCGCGGGACGGCACGAGAGCCTGCGCACCGTGTTCGGGCAGACGGAAGGGCAGACCTACCAGCGGATCCTGCCCGCCGACAGCGTCCGGGTGGAGCTGCCGGTCACCCCGGCGACCGAGGACGACATCGCCGCACTGCTCACCGCCGAGTCCGAGGGGATCTTCGACCTGGCGGCCGATCTGCCGTTCCGCGCAAGGCTGTTCAGCCTCGGGGAGCGCAACCACGTACTCCTCGTGGTCATGCACCACATCGTCTCCGACGGCTGGTCCTACCAGCCGCTGATGCGCGACCTGAGCACCGCCTACGCGACCCGCGCACGCGGTGAGCGCCCGGCATGGGAGCCGCTGCCCGCCCAGTACGCCGACTACACCCTCTGGCACCGCGGCGTGCTCGGCGACCCGGCGGACCAGGAAAGCGTCGCTGCCCGCCAACTCGACTACTGGCGACGGACCTTGGCCGGCCTCCCGGAAGAGGCCACCCTGCCCACCGTCCGGCAGCGGCCGGCCGTCGCCTCCTACCGCGGCGCCACCCACACCGTGCACTGCCCCGAGGACGTCCACTCCTCGCTCGCGGAGCTGGCGCGCGAATCCGGCGCATCGGTGTTCATGGTGGCCCAGGCGGCGGTGTCGACGCTGCTGTCCCGTTCCGGCGCCGGGCACGACATCCCGCTCGGCTCACCGATCGCCGGCCGGACGGACCAGGCGCTCGACGACCTGGTGGGCTTCTTCGTCAACACCCTGGTACTTCGCACGGATCTGTCGGGTGACCCGAGCTTCCGTGAGCTGCTGACCCGGGTCCGGGAGACCGACCTCGCCGCCTGGAGCCACCAGGACCTGCCCTTCGACCGGCTGGTCGAGGCCCTCAACCCCGACCGTTCCGCCGCCCGGCACCCGCTGTTCCAGGTGATGCTGACACTCACCGACGCGGCCACACCGACGCTCGTCGCCGGGGACCTGGACACCGAGTCGGAGTTCACCTGGCTGCGGTTCGCCAAGTTCGACCTGACGTTCTCCTTCGCGGAGCGTCGTTCGGTGGATGGGCGGCCTGGTGGGTTGGACATCACGATCGAGTATGCGACGGATCTGTATGACGCGCGTTCGGTGGAGTTGGCGGGTGAGCGTCTGGTGCGGTTGTTGGGTGCTGCGGCTTCGGCGCCGGATGTGCCGGTGGGTGAGCTGGAGTTGTTGTCGGCGGGTGAGCGTGGGTTGTTGTTGGGGGAGTGGGCCGGTGCGGTCACTGGTGGTCCGGGTGTGGGTCTTGGGGAGTTGTTCGGGGCGCAGGTGGTGCGGACGCCGGATGCGGTTGCGGTGGTGGGTGAGGGGTGTGAGCTCTCGTATCGGGAGTTGGACGGGCTGGCCAATGGGGTGGCGCGTCGGCTGATTGCTGAGGGGGTGCGGCCGGGCAGCCGGGTGGCGTTGTTCCAG
>NZ_JBIASS010000025.1:0-80399 GCF_042890955.1 Streptomyces sp. NPDC001933
CAGGCGTTTTATGCTGGACCGTGGCCCGCGACCGCGTCACACGTCATGGCGCATGACCATCCACAATCAAGATCTACTTTCGATACACGGCCTAGCGGCTCCCTTCGTCATCAGCGCCATGTCGGGCGACGCCCCGAAGGACAACAAGAGTCACAACGCTGCCGCCGGATACGACGGCCCCAGCACCTCCCCGTCCGGATACGTCCCCAGCGCCGAGCAGGACAACGGCAAGGCTCCCGGCGGCAAGGCGCCGGCTGACAAGAAAGGACCGGTTTCGAAGGTGCCCCCCGCGCCGGAGAACAACGCTGTCGCCGACTCGGCGGGCAAGAGCAAGGCAGCAGACGGACCGTCACCCGCCGGGAGCCACAAAGCATCCGCCAGGTCGGGGTCCGGCTCCAAGGCCGCCGGTGGGGGAGCGGCGGCCGGATCCACCGTCAAGTCCACCACCGTCCAGCAGCTCTCCGCCTACGCGGGCCCGCACTGCTCGGGCTCCGGAGATTCCTACAGCGAGCACGGATTCGTCCAAGGTCTCCAACGACGACGACCTGCGGACGACCGCGACCGGCGGGCTACTCGTCAAACGGCTGCAACGGCCGTTTCCGCTCGGTTCCGATGTCGGGGAACGGCAGCGACGCGGGCAACTATGCGACGTGGTCCTTCAGCGCCGGCTCCGTCACCTCGGGCTCCTGCCGCATCAGTGTGCACATTCCCAACTCCGGCGACATCCTGCACGTCGGCGGTGCCCCGTCCTACTACACCGTCCGCGCCGGGAGTAGTTCCTCCGGGGCGCAGCTGGCGAGCTTCACGATCGACCAGGTCGCCCACCACGGGCAGTGGGTGGCGGCCCCGAACGTCAGGATCAGTGGCGGGAAGCTGTCGGTCGTGCTGCACGACCGCGGCAAGGACTGGAACTCGCACGGCTCCACGGACGCGCACCACGCGGCGGACGCGGCCCATGTGAACTGCAGCTGACGCGGCGTACTTCCGGATCTGCACCTCACGCCGGTCGAGTCCGGGCCCGACAGTGCCTCCTGGGCTTCGGCCTGCTGTTGACGATGGACGACAGCAGGCCAGGGCATGCGGGCCGGAGGCTGTCGTCATCGGGCCCGCCGCCGGCCCCCGGACGGCTGGCCAGTGGGCCGACGTGCCGGAGCCATCCCCGTACCGGGCGAAAAGCTGCGGCACCCACGACCGCACCCGCCCACACCATCACGCCACAACAGCCGTACCGGCCGCCGGCCCAGGCACACCACCACGATCCCGGCGCGATCGGGAACGCCGAGACCGGAGTCAGGCCGAGCAGGCCGCACTCGTCGAGACGGCCGAGCACCTCCTCATGCAGCCGACCCCGGACACCGAATCTGGGGTATTGCCCACGTCCACGAAGGGATTCACATACGCGTTCACTCAAGACGAAAGCTGCGTTCGCTACGCCGACCATGTTCGGACCGGTCAACGCACCCAGGCCGGTGCCTCGGTTGCCCGATCGTTTTGGAGACCGATGAGGAGCGCTGTCGGAGTATGGGCGACGAGTATGACCGCCTGATGATGGAGCTGTTCACCAGCGCGATCGTCCTCGGTGAACCGGCGGTCGGCCTCCGGGCCGGACTCGTGTCCTGACTGCTCGGGCTTCGGGACGGAGCGATTTCTCCTCGGGTGTAGTGGTGCACAGCGCTCTGGGATGGCGTTCTGGATCGTGATCCGTTGCTCCGACCGATGCAACCAGTCTCACCTGGTCTCGCTGGTAGCGGGCACGGTCACGCAGGTCTTCGGGGGTGCCACTGTCTGCTGGAGGGCGAGTTCGGCGAGGCCGGAGACGTTCTGGTCGCCCGTGCGGCTGGTGCCTTTACAGAAACGATCAAACAGACGTCAACCCTACGCCTGCGGCAGCAGCGGGTTCGCCGGCTGCATCCCGTGCCCGGCGAGATAGAGCTTCAGAGCACATTGGTCCTCGGCCTCGACGAACACCTGCATCCCCCAGTGAGAGGTGAGACGGTGCGCGACGTCGGTCAGCCGCCGGCGCTGCTCCGGCGAGTACGCGGGAAACCGGACCCAGCCCCGATCGGCGAACTCGTTGCTGAGCTCATGGAAGAGTGCTGCCCGCGCGCGCTGCTCCTCCTCGTCGGTCAGTGATGTGGAACCGCCTTCCGCAGGCTGCCACCGGACGTTGTTCTACGACTTTCCGGCCGGGCACTCGATCCACCTGCGGACCACGAACCCGATCGAGTCGGCCTTCTCCGCGGTCCTCTGTACCAGGACACTCGCGGCGCCGGCAGCCCGGCCGAGGCGCTTGCGATGGTGTTCAAGCTCGTCGAGTTCGCCCAGGCCCGCTGGTGCGCGGTGACCCCACCCCACCTCGTCACCCTCGCCCTCGTCCGCGCCGGCGACGGCGTCGAGAGCGGTCACCTCGTCGAACGCCCCGAGGAGCCCGCCGCAGCGTGATGCACCTCAATCACCTGCAAATTATGACAGTTGCTCATGGAACAGCGCCGGTGACGCTAGGCTGCTGTGTCGTGCATGAGACGCGCCTCGACACCGCTCGGATCCAGGCGGCTCGCCGGGTGATCGACCCGATATTTCTCGACACTCCGCTGTACCGCTGCGAGGCACTGGAGTCCAGTCTCGGATGCACGGTGAGCATCAAGCTCGAAACGGCGAACCCGGTCCGCAGCTTCAAGGCCCGCGGCACCGAGGTATTCGCGAGCCTGCTCGCCGACAATGGCTCGCCGGCCGCGGTGTGCGCCAGCGCGGGCAACCTTGGCCAAGCCCTCGCCTGGTCCGGTCGCGGCCGGGGGCTCGACGTCACCGTCGTGGCATCCCGCTTTGCAACTGTGGCCAAGCTTGATCGCATCCGCGCGTTGGACGCCAGGCTGGAGCTGGTGGACGGCGACCACGAGACGGCGCGCGAGCGGGCGGCCGCCATCGCACGATACGACGGTATCCGGCTGCTCGAAGACAGCCTGGACATCGAGACCTGCGAAGGCGCGGCGACCATCGGTCTGGAACTGATGGACACCGCGCCGTCGTTCGACACCGTCCTGATTGCTCTCGGCGGCGGGGCGCTGGCCACCGGCGTGGGCCATGTGGTGAAGGCATTGGCACCCGAAGTCGAGGTGATCTGCGTCCAGCCGCTGGGGGCACCGGCGCTGACACACTCGTGGCACCAAGGACGTGTCGTCACTACCGACTCGACCAACACCATCGCCGACGGCGTAGCCGGCCGGCGTCCCATCCCGGCCGTCCTGGACGACCTCCTCCTGGTCGCTGACGACGCCGTCCTGGTCCAGGAGGCGTCGATCATCGCCGGTATGCGGGCGCTCCTCGACCACGCCGGCCTCGTCGTCGAACCGTCGGCCGCGCTCGGCATCGCGGCGCTCCTCGAAGACCGTGACCGCTTCGCCGGCCGACACGTAGTCACCATCGTGTGCGGCAGCAATGTCGACGTGGATTCCTACCACCGTTGGGTCGGTGCGGCTCCAATCCGCAGGTCTTGACAATTGCTCTGTCCGATGAGGTCCGGGGCGGAGGGGGGAGAGAGACCCCGGGCGGTCGGTCGGGCCTTGAAAGGTCGGCGGTGATCGCGAGGGGAGAACGCATATGAAACCACTGTCGGAAATGACCGAACGCGAGTACTTCGCCTGCGTCGGCCAACGGCCCGGCACGTTCGTCGGAAAGACCTTCCACCTGCTGGCCGCGTTCCTGACCGGCTATGACCAGCACGCCCTCCGGCATGGTGGATATGGGCTCACCGGCTGGCACGACTGACTGGCTCGTCGCCCGTCGCGGACGCGCCTGCAGCCACGCCTGGCCCGGCCAGGTCCTCCACGTAGCCTTCCCGAATGGCTGGGACGACATCTGGGACCTTCGGCCTGAGGACGAGCGGCACGCGATCAAGGTCCTGTGAACTCCTCGACGAGTTCACGGCTGAGCGCGAAGCAGTCCAGGGCGCACAGCTCTTGGACTGACCGGGACGACAGGAAGCACCACGTCTCAGTCGAGGTGAGGACCAGGCACGGAGGCCCTCGCCGCCCCGAGCGTTCGCGCCCGGGGCGACTCGTCATTTGGGGCGCCGTGCTGAGCGCGAGGTAGTTCCCCGCAAGACACCGACTGCCCGCCGGACCGGACCAGCACTGTCGGTTCGTCGTTGAGAACTCGGGAGACGAGCCGTCTCGGGCGATCGGGCCCGACCGCCCGGCGGCCAACCGCCTGATCCTCACCGGCACCCCGTCAGCCGGGTGTCACCGCCGCAGCATCGGCCTGGGAGGCAACGGTGCTCGGCATCAATGCCCTGCACTGATCCCCTGGTGCACTGACCTGCTGGCGACGCCTGAACTTCCGAGGCCCGGAGGCCGATCTCAGGCTGGCTTGCGCCACACGGAGATGTGCTTCGCGGAGTCCTGGGTGAACGGCGCTCCGTCCCAGTCCGCAACGCGACGCTCCAGCTCCAACCCGGCGATCCGTGCCATGAGGTCGAGCTCAGCCGGCCAGGCGTACCGGTGCCGGGAGTTGCTACGGCGGTAGCGGCCGTCGTCGCCTTCGCGGGTGAAGTGGTGCGAGACGAGAATCTGCTCGACCAGGTCGAAGGTATCGAAGCCGAGATGATGCTCGGAGACGTCGAACGGCACCGCGACCTGGCCAGGCGGCAGGAGCCGCAGCGGCGGTACACCCAGCTCGATGACGAATCGGCCGCCGGGCTCCAGATGACGTGCGGCGTTGCGGAAGCACTCGACCTGCTCGTCCTGCGTGAGCAGATTCGTGATGGTGTTGTAGACGAGATAGACCAGGTTGAACTCGCCGGGGACGACGGTGGAAGTCATGTCCCCGACGGCTACCGGGAGCGTGTCCTCGTCGATCTTGCGCCGCAGCACCGCTGCCATGTGCTCAGACAGTTCGATGCCCACTACCGGCACGCCACGTTCCCGGAGTGGGACGCCCACCCGTCCGGTCCCGATGGCGAACTCCAGTGCCCGGCCGTCTCCGGCGAGCTCAGCGAGGAAGGCGAGAGTCGGTCCGAGAACGGCGGCCGAGGACATCTCGGTCTCTTCAGCGTCGTAGCGGTCGGCGGTCGCGCGGGTCCACAGCTCACTGCTCGTCACGGACGGCCACTTTGCCGGGTGCCGAGGGGTGCTGTCGAGCGGATTTACCTTCCACCGGAGTCGATCACAGGTTCAGGGCGGGTCGGTACAGACCTCTCAGGAGCAGTCCGGACCGGCGACGCAAGGTCACGGCAGTGATGCGGTCGTCCTCCTCGGTGCAGCGTGCACGAATGAGCGCCTGAGGCCAGCCGGGATTTTCTTGTCGAGCTTGACGAAGAACTTCTTGAACTCCTCGGTGCGGTGGCGGCGGTGCAGGGAACCGATCACCTTGCCGGTTGCCTCCTCCTGGGCGGTGAACAGGGGATCTGCGACTTCTCGTCGACGCAGAACACCAAAGCTCTCTCAGACGGGTCCAGGCAGAGGCCGACGATGTCGTGGACCTTGTCGAGGTCACCCAGCCCGGCGATTCGATACTGCCCGAACCGGGCCCGCCAGCGGCCCACCGCATGGGGTGTGGACCCGAGTTGGGCGGCCACGTCCTTGTTCAAGGCACCTTGAGCGCAGGCCAGGACGATCCGACACCGCAGGGACCACGCCTGCGGTGTCGAACGGCGCCGCACCCCCCTCGAGATCGGCCCGCTCCTCGCCAGACAGCGTCAACTAGGCCTTCGGCAGCCGATCCGTGTCATAGGACAGGCCTGCAGATCTGAACGGAATTCCCGACTCAGAAGATTAGGAGCGGGTGGCGGTCGCGCAGCTGTTACCCGCGGCCGTCGTCCCGTTGCTGGTGTCGATGGGCTTGCTGCGGTCGTACGGATCGACCAGGCGGGCCTCGCCGGCGGGCTGCTCGTCGGCCGTGCCGAAAGGTGGCACGAAGTAGCCGGTCGGGGCGGAGCAGCCGCCGTTGGTCATGTCGAGCGCGTACGAGACAAGGGACATCGTGCCCGGTTCGGTGATGACTTTGGCCGGGTCGTCCCAACTCATCACCACCTGGCGTCGCACGATCGTACGGACGACCTCGGCGTTCTGTCCGTCGTCGCCCGCCGGGGTGACCGGGTACACGAAGGTGACGTCCGCCGATACCTCCACCGCCCCCTGTTTCCCTTCCCGGTACGTGAGACGGCCCCGTGTCTTGACCACGTCACCGACCAGCCGGGACTGCTCCGGCTTGAAACGGCTGAACAACAGCAGCGGGTCGGTTTTGTCAGCAGGCTCTGCCGAGGACAGGGCGGTACGGAGATACTCCTGGACGTCCTTCTGATGCGGGTTCAGCAGCGCGATCGCCTTCGTGGGCCGCTCGCCGTGCAGCACACGGGAGTCGAGCCCCGCGGCCACCAGAAAGTCCCTGCTCTGCCGCAGTGCCCGCTCGACCTGGGCGGCGTCCATCCAACCGGTCGCCTTGGCCGGTGGCACCGTGATCCCTGCCGCTCCGTCGGCCCAGCGGGCGGCAGGCGAACCCCGGAAGGGTTCGGCGAGGGTAGGGCGCAGATCCCGCTCGGCGCCGGGAGCCTTCCGCGGGCTTTCTGACTCGGCAGCCAGCGGCACCCCGTCCTGCCCGCCGTCGTCGCCACCGAACCAGCCGACCACCTGCTGTGGGAAGAGCGCCACGACAAGGAGTGCCAGGACTGCCACCAGCCCAGTCACGTACCAGCCTGTCCTGCGTCGGGGCCGGGCCGGCGAGTACGTACGCCAGCCTTCCGGCTGCCCGGAGCGGTCACGCAGCCGCCGCTCCACCTCACGGGCGCGCGCCGAAGGCTCCACAGGTGCCCCGGCCGCACCCGTCACCGATTCACGGAGGAACCGCTCCCACTCCTCTTCGGACACGGACGACCTGTCCTGCCCCCCCCAGCCCCGCTCACACCGCACTCCCTTGCTCGATTGCCGATGGCCCGGCCGTCTGATCAGTTGACTGTGCATCGGCCTGTCGAGAGCCGCCCGTATGATCGCATGAGCAAGCCGCCGACCTGCTAGGGCGGTTGGTGAAGGTGAACAGGAGCCGATCCGGCGGCCGGCGGCAGTGGTTCCAGCGCGGTAGAGGACACCGGTGTCGAGCTTATCGGCGCCGTTGAAATCGCCCGAGGCCGGCTTGCTGGGGGCGTGGGTGACGCCGCCAGACGTGTGCTCCAGACCTTTTTGGGTGTGCCGAAGCCGGTGGCGCCTGAGGTCGATCAGATCGTCAAGGAATCGAAAGGTCATCACTCACTCAGCGGAATCAGATGCTCGAATCACGATGCGAAGTTCGTGCATCACCGAGTCCACGCATCACTGTCTCGGCGTGGGGAACCTACTCGGCTGCTGCAAACAACTCGGCCTCCGAGTCCGCGGCCGGCCGCCGCACGAGGACCAGGTTTTCTGTAAGGAAGCATGTTCTCGCGGGTTCAACAGCCAGAACAAGCGCGGTGGCAGCTCCAGCGCCCAGGGTGATCACCAGCCGCTGATCTCCACGTGCATCGCCCGGAGCTCGTGTATCGCGGCCGGAAGATCGCAGTCCTCAGGATCGGCGATGGCGTCCTCCCAGTGAAAATACATCTGGTTTGACCGGGTCCAGGCCAGGAGGTCGACGATTCGTGTGAACGCCGATGGGGCGAACGACGGCCACCAGTTCCTGGTCGTCGCCTTCGAGATCTGCCGTGGTACGCAGCTTCCGCCCCGCCAGCAGCCGCAGCCAGGCCGCAGCCGCGTAGGCCGACTGGGACACGATGTGCCGCTCCGGGTCCTGGTCCTCGGAGTGGCACAAGCCCACCTCGGTCAACCGCTCATGAACCGCGTCGACGTCGACCGGCTGTCCCGAGGCAGCCTTGCGCAGCTGGCGAAGTGCCTGGTGGACTTCGTCGATGGTGGCGGCCCGCAGACAGGATGTGCGACGAATGCGGGCCCGCCCTGACCAGCTCTGCACCGTACGGGGTGACAGCGGGCTGGGCAGTGTGTCGGACCTGCGTACACATCGGGCGCCTCCGTTCCGTCCAGCGCCAGGCCGCCGAGCTCCTCGACGACTTCCGCACACCGCATACACCCACCGCGGCACCACCCCGCAGGCCGCCGCCACATACCCTCAGCCGCACACCAGACCGCACTCACCCCTGCCGGCGAAGCCCTGATCACCATCCGACTGCACCTCGTCCCGCCCCGTTCCAAGGGCGTTCCCAACGATGCCGTCGAACCGGACCGGGCCTTCGACGAGATCCGCGCCGCCCTGGAAGGGAGGACGCTCCGCGTGTGGTCGACCGACGACCTCGCCGGCCTCGGCACCGCCCTGCGCATCATCTGGATCGCGTATCCGATCCCCAGCGGCTACGGCTGCGGCCACGAACTCCTCCGGGTGACCACCGCCTGGTGCGGCGACATTGACCCGAAGACCAGCACTCACCGCCCGCGCATCGCTCCTGGCAGAGCTCGGCGACGCGGAGATGACCTAGCGGCCGAGGGCCTGTCGCACAGTCAGGTTGTAGTACTTTCGCAGCCGGTACAGTTCCCAGCACGACAACACCGTCACCGACACCGGAGCGCCGAGCAGGAACACGATCCGGGCAAGGACGGGAACCTCGGCGTTCTCGTTGTTGATCACATCAAGGGCGGCCATCACCCACACCAGCAAGGTGGCGAGGATCGGCGGCAGGACCTCGTGGATGTCGGCGGTGCGGAACACGTGCATGAGACAGAGCACGATCCCGTACAGGGCGAAGCCAAGCGACCACGCGCAGAGGGTGATGAGGACGACCATGCCGGGGGTCCCGATGGCGTCGCGGAAACCGGCGGTCTCCGGGTCGGGCGCGACGGCGAGGGGGAACGTCGCCATGGACCCCATCAGAGCCGCCACCGTCCCGAAGGACTTCAGGGAACGACGCAGGTAGAGCCCGCGCAGCGCACCCTGCGCGGCGAACGCGAACAGGGCGATCACGAACGGGAAGGCGCACACGAGGACGAGTGTGCTGATCCAGCTCTGGTCGAACTTGTCGCCCGCGATGGTCTCGACGTCCTCGGCGGTGTCGACCGGCTTGTACGACATGACCAGCACGAGCCAGGCGGTGATGCCGAGCCCGGTCCGCCACATCTGGATCTTGCGCACCGTCAGGTCCTCGACGGCATCCGGGCGCGAGGGGCGGAAGGCCCGCTGGGCGGCGTAGAACGGGTTGTAGACGCACTTGAGGATCTGCTGCCTGCGCGTCAGCAGCGGCCGGGGCGGGCGCGGGAACGGCGGCTGCGGGCCTCCGCCGTGCGGCTGTGGCGGGTACGGGCCCCAGTTCTGCGGCGGCCCCGGGTACCCCTGCGGCGGCACGGGCGCGGGCTGCGGCGGGTAGGGCCCCACGCCGGGACCGCCGGGGTACGGGGGGTGTCCGTAGGGCTGCCGGCCGGGACCTGGGACCGGCTGTCCACCGGAGCCGGGTCCGGGTCCGCCCGGCGGACCCCAGTAGCCATTGCCGTTCGTACTCATGCCGTGCACCCCCGATGTTCAGTCTGTGCCGTGCGCGCCACGGCTCGAACCGCCTGCTCGGCGCGCGGCGTGATCCTACCCATCGTGGAGGCCGAGAAGTGCACGTTCCGGGACCGGGCCGGGCACCGGTGGGTAACGACCTGGGGCGCGACAGAGAGCGGCTGCGTTCCTCCGGCAGACATGCTCTCCTGACCCTATGCGCCATGAACTGGGCAAAGCTCTTGGTGCTCCTCGCGGTCGCGGCGTTCTTCGGTTCGGGAGCCCTCATCCACGTCCTGGGCCGGTGCGAGAGGTGGCGAGTCATGGCAGCTCGCTCTGGCCAGGACCCGGCCCAGTGGGATTCCGTAACCGTCTGTCATTCCGGTGCTGCGCCGGGTCGGTGTTCGTGAACTCGACCGGGATGGCGAGACGGTTGGCGGGTGCGGGTGCGGGTGCGGGTGCGGGTGCAGGTGCGCAGGTTTGCGCAGCCAGGAGGATGGAGCCGGACCTGGTGCCGGCCAGGCCTCAGCACACGACCTCCAGCCGCAGGTTTTCGCACGCGACCTGTCGCCGCGGCGACAGGAGCTTTTCGGTTTGAGGTCCGCGTGGCCGGCTGCGAGAGTGCACAGCGGCTCGGCTGCGGGACCGAGAAGCGCCGCCCGGCCTTCGCCCGCGTACTGGTCGCGCTGCTCCTACGAGGCAGCCTCCGCAGTGCCGGTGGGGAACGCGGCGGCGGGGGTGAGCGGTGCGGCCGCCATTGCCGTGCCGGGGCTCGCGGGCCCTGGGAAATGTGGGCCACCCGCACGCCCGCCCAGCTCTCGCGCCCGGGCCGAGAGTGGGGACTTCGCCGCCGCGGCGGGCAGCCTTGGGCGGGCGGTTTCGCGGTGTCAGCCGGTTGGGAACGGTCGAGGGGGTGCCGGCAGACCGTCCGGGCGCTGACGCCGAGGGTTGGGCGAATCCCACGAAGGTGGTGTCGCGGGCCCGGCGAGGGGCTTCCTCGCCTGGACGATTTCGGCATGGGCTCCAGCGGGCCCCCGCCGCGGAGTTGAAGGGCAGGCTGGAGCGCTCTGTTGTGGACGCCTTCCTAGAAAGGTTCTGCGGCCCGGAGGAGGCTCTGCGGAAGGTAGGGGGATTTGACGCGGATTTCCCAGCCGCGACGGCGAGCGTGGCAGGCCAGGGCGAGGATGTCGAGGTTGATGAAGGCGTCCGGATCGTCGGCGCGGTCGGCGACCTGGTAGTAGTCGCGGTGGGCTTCGAGCGCGTCGGCCAGGGCCAGGTTGAAACTCTCCTCGTCGCCCTCCACGAGCTGCGACAGCAGCACGGTCGGCGGCATGGCGAAGCCCCAGTCCTTGGCCTTCTCGGCCTGCTGCAACGCCCGCTGCGCGGCCGCTTCGGGATCGGCACCCTTCAGGTAGGCGTGGAGGGCTTCGAGGTACGCGCTGAAGGCGGAGCCGTCCGGTTGTGCGAAGGCAGGACCGGTGAGGACCAGCGGGGCGAGGTCCTCGCGTGCGCCGGTGATGAGGGCGAAAGCAGTGGCCTTCTGCCAGTTGCCGGCGCCGGCCTTCTCGCCGCGCTCGGCCCGGTAGCGCAGTGCGCGGCCGTCGACGGTCACCTCGGCCTCGGTGCCCGGCTCCGCGAGGGCGATGCGGAACAGCGCCGCACCCGCCCGGGAGGCCAGCTTGAGGTTCGCGAGCTGGGCGTCCGTCACATGGCCGGAGCCCTCCGCGCGCCACTTGAAAAGTCGCTCCTGGTCGCTCATGACGCTGCTGAGCCGCCAGACGTCGAGGGGTTCTCCGTCGACGGCGGTGAACGCCTCCTGGACGTGCTTCTCGTACAGGGCCTCCACCTGCGGGGGCACCGTCCGCTCGCAGGCCGGCCGCTCCACCACCAGCGGGCCCGCGGCGAGCGCGGCGACCGCGTCCGACCGCCGGTTCCGGCCGAACCCCGCGACCCGCGGGCCTTGGGCCTCGAAGCCGGTGATCAGAGCGTGCGGGAGGTAATCGGTGCGGGCAGCCGGAACCCAGCCCAGTGTCCGGTAGGCGAGCGCGGCGAGGGCGATGGGAACAAGCGGTAGGAGAGAACTCGGAGAGGCCGAGGGGCCGTGCAGGGTGGCGTGCCCGGCCAGGAGGTCGGCCAGCGCGGCATCGAAGGCCTTCCGGTCCTCGGCGGCCAGGGCGCGCAGCGTGCGCAGCGCCACGCTGTCCGTCCGGTCCAGGAGGGGCTCACCGGTCTGCCCGGCGCGGGTACGGATGCGATCCAGGGCCGCGTCGATTGCGGCGATCTTGGCCTGTGCGCTCGGCGGGTACTCCTCGTCGTCGCCGGTGTCGTCCAGAACCACGGCCGTCAATCCTGTGGCGAGCTCGCCGAGGGGCGTTCCCTGTGCCTGCCCGGCGAACTTCCCCCGGGCGAAGGAGAATGCCTCGCCGTGCCACTTTGCTCTGTCCCTGAGGACCGACAGGCACAGTGCGTCGATCCACTCCCCGGGCGTGACGCTCTCCTCGGGAGCATCCTCGCCCGGTTCGTAGCTCATGCCGAAGTTCACGTAATCCAGGAAGACCTGGAAGCTGCAGTGCGGGTGGTATGCGGCGTAGGCGACGGCGCCGGCAGCGGCTTCGGAGGCGTCCTTGAGGACGGCCTCGGCCTCCGGGGTGTCGAGGTCGGGTATCTCGACGGAGAGGGCACCCAGGTAGTCGAGGAACTCGTCGGCGATTGACTGCCATTCGTAGGTGGCCATCCGGCCGGCCCGCGACATCGACCGCACCTGACCCCCGATCCGGTTGGTGAAGTCCTCGCGCGCTGCCGACACGACGGCCCCGCCCACCTGGTGACGCTCTATCCGCACTGTCCCGCTCCTTGATCGGTTCCTTGCGGACAGCCTAGGCACGGGCTCTGACAGTCAGCGGCTGCCGGGTACGGGGGCTCCACCCGGCCGGGCCGCTCCGAGGGGCTTGTGGCGGGTGCGCCGGCGGTGGAGCGCGCCGAACGCCGGCCGCCGTTCTCAAGGCGATCCACGCGTCGGCTTATCCCATGACCGGACGGTTGGCGGAGGTGTACTCGTCCGCGACGTTGAAAACGCTGGCACAGAGCGGGCATTCCGCACGTCCGAATAGATGAGAAATTCCGTCGGCGAGTACCGTCTGACCTGCGTGGACGGCCATCTCGAACATCCACCTGCCAGCTCCGGTCAGCTTCTCGGCGGCCAACGGCCGCAAATCCCTTCGTTCCACATCACCCAGGTTCCAGTCCTGCACCGCTGAGTACTTCCCGTAGTTGCCGATGGCGATCCTGACCCCGACCTCACAGTGCGGACACGCCAAGGGGTAGAAGTCATCCTCGAAGTCGCCAAGGACCACCGCCCAGTGGTACTCCTCCTCGACCGCGAGCAGGGCACGCAAGGACACGAGGAAGTCAGCCGGCCTCGACCGCAGGTGCCGACCCAGCACCTCGCGGAACTCCGCAATGGCGCCGGCACAATCCGCCAGGAGATCGTCGCAACTATGGTGCCCTGCTGCACGTTCGAGAATCTCCCCCGCCAGGTGCCGCGCCTTCGCGCTGCGCGGCGTGAGCCGCACCAGACGCGGCAGGGCAGCGAAACTGGCCGGGGACACCAAGTCATGCTCGAGAACGAGCCGCCATCCCAGTTCCTTCCACGCTGCTGGGTCGTCGTCATGCTCGACCTGCTCCAAGAGCTTCGGAACACGACCGACCTCAAACCAGCAATCATGCATATCCACCCAGGTGACCACTCCGGCATTGAACCTTGCCCAGGTGGTCAGGGGCGATTCCGTGGTTGCGGGCTAGTCGTGATGCATCCCCGAGCGACCCGTCGGACAGGCCTGGTCGGTGCCGACGGGCTCCGCATGGTCAAGGGAGTTGTCAAGTCGCCCCCTGTGGAGTGCGCCGCTGTCGAGCCGCTCAGACTCGATGTACGCGACACCGTCTTTCGTGAACACCCCGGTCACCCGGAACTCGTGGTCGTGTTGCGGAGCGTCTGGATACCGGAAGGCCCAGACGGAGCCGATCCTGGGATACGCGGTCACGTTGCCCAGTCTGTCACTGCCAGGGCGGTACGCGAGGCCGGCACTTCCAGCGGGGCACAGCCACTCGTGCGGCGATGGGAATGGTTACCCCGAGACGTACCGCGCGCTTGTCGAACCTGGTTGCCACCGCCCGGTTCCCCTTCAACCTGGCCGATCTGGCCGAGGCTGGTCTTTGTGATGCGTTCGCTGCCGTCGATGATTGCGGTGATCGCGGCCTGGCGGATCGACCGGGCAGCACTTCCGCTCCGGCCCGCGCTGCGCTGATGAAGGCAGGAGGCGTGGCGAGGGAAGGTCCCTGCCTGGTGTGTGCGGAGATCGAGCGCGGCTTCCACCGCCGTGATCCGTACTTCGAACGGCTCGTGCTTCCCGAGCCCCGCCGGGATGGTGGCACATGGGGCCATACCTCGGCGGGGCCCGCCCCGTACCAGTCGGTTGTGGGCGTGCGGGAGGAACCGCAGGGCGAATTCCGGACGGCCGCACGAGTCCTTCCCGCATGTCGATGGCCAGCAGCGCCACTTGTCCGGGACGTACGCCCGGCCACACCCGGTAACCGACCGATCTGCACCGCTCCATGCGGAGCAGATCGGTCGGCACGAGTTCTGAACCCGAGTTCTGAACCCGACCCCTTACTCGCTGCGCAGAGCCGTGGCGGTTCGGGCCCTGGCGGCCCAGCCGGCGGGCAGGAGCGCACCCAGGGTGGCGATGAGCAGGCCGCCCAGCGCGAGCGGGAGCAGTTCCGCCACGTGGTAGACGGCGATGACGGACGCGGGGAAGCGGAGCCGCGCGCTGTCGCCCATCGCAGGGATGACCCAACTGTGCAGGACCACGCCGAGCGGCACGCCCAGAGCACCCGCGACCAGTCCGGTCACGACGACCGAGGTGATGACCATGGCGATGGTCTGCCAGGGGGTCATGCCGAGCGCCTTGTGGACACCGATCTCCCGGATGCGCTCGCGGGTATCGAGCAGCACGCCGTTCAGCACGCCGAGTGCGGCGATGGCAATGAGCATCAGCGTGAGGATCATGGACAGCGTGTTGAGCGTGACGACCATGTCGCCGCCGGCGTGGAGCCCGCCGGTCCGAGCGGTGGCTCCCAGCGGTTCCAGGCCTCTGTTCAGCGCGTCGACGTAGCGGGTCACGTCGGTGCCTGAAATGACCGTGATGTGATGGCTCGTCTCCGTCAGGTCGGGATGCGCGGCCGCGAGGTTCGAGGCGTCGGTGAAGACCTGCATGCCGTCGTGACGAGGGTCGAGGACCTCACCGACGATCTGGACCGTGACCGGCTCGGCCATGCCGTTCAGCGTTACGGAATCGCCGATGCGGGTGCCGGTGGCGGCCAGAAGAGCGGTCGGGACCACAGCCTCGCCGGGCCTGTCGATCCAGCGGCCCGAGACCATCGTGTAGCCGCCCCAGGAAGCGTCGCCGGTGAAGGCGATCACGTCGATGGTGCCGGCCAGGCCGGACACGGTCGCCCGTACCGTCGCCGCGCTGTAGTACTTCCCGGTTCCGGCGGCGGCCCCGATGGTCGCGGCGACCTCAGCGGGATCGGCCTCGGGCTGCTTCCCGGCACCAGGGCCTTGGGGTCCGAAGTCCGGCAGGGGCGCGGGCACGACGACATCGGCGGCGTCGTGGGCCTTGGCCTTCATCACCTGGCCGAGCGAGGCGCCCATCCCCACGGTGAACGTGACGGCGATGGTGCCGAACAGAATCGCCGTGCCCATGGCCAACGCACGGGCGGGCCGCGCGAAGGGCCGGGCCAGGCCCAGGGCGACCGGCTGCGGCAACAGCAGCCGTCCGGCCAGGCGGGCCGCCCACCGGCCGCGCCCCGCCGAGGCGGTACGCCCGACAGCGAGCGCATCGACCGTACGCAGCCGGCCCGCCCGCCGGGCACTCGCCCACGCGGTCGCCGACACCAGGCCGAGCGCCCCGGCGATCACCACCAGGTCGACCCAGGGGACGACGGTCAGGGACGAGGTGCCGTAGACCTCCCCGGTCTCGGCCAGTACGGGGACGGCGAGCAGGTGGCCGGCGAGGACACCGACGGACGTGCCGACAGCCGCCGGGATCAGCGCCTGGCCCACGTAGGCCCGCACGACCTGGGCAGGGGTGAAGCCGACGGCCTTGAGGATGCCGATGCGGCGCGTTCCCCTGCCCACGGCCGACGCGACGACATTGCCGACGATGAGCACCGACATGACCAGGCCCAGGGCACCGAACGCGATGAGGAACGGGACATAGAGGGCGGTGTCGCGCGCGGCACTCTTCTGGACCGTGAGCCAGGACTGTTCGCCGACGAGCGCTCGATGCGGCAGGGAGCGCGTCACGGCCCTGCCGCCCGCGGTGATCTGCGCGGCGGTGCCCGCATCGGTGAAGCGGTAGAGCATCTGATAGCCGCCGCTGCCGGGCGCGGTGAGCGCCGGCATCTGGGACGGAACCACCCAGGCGTCCGCGGTCTGCGTGACCGAGCGGGCCACACCGACCACCGTCAGCGTCGGACCGCCGGACGGCTGGGAGAAAGCGAGCTCCATGCCCATGGTCGGGATGAGCGAGGAATCGGCGGACAGCACGATCTCGCCGGAGTGCGTGGGCCACCGTCCTTCGAGCAGTGTCACCTCGTCCACATCCCGGCCGGGATCGCCCCGCCCGACCACGGTCATCGGCCAGCCCGGGCTCGCCCCGTCCGACCGCGGGGTGACCGTCGCCGTACGGAACGGCCCGGCCGCACTGCTCACCTCCTCGGCATGTCCGGACTTTGACAGCTGCCCGGCACCCACCTCGCCCGCGTCGAACTGCACGGACAGATGCGCCCCGTGCCGCTTGGCAAAGGCGTCGTCGAAGGGGGCGCCGGACACCACGAGCAGCGAGCCGCCGAGGACGGAGGCGGCCACCGCCATCATCGTGGCGAGCCCGATCGCCAGCGTCTGCACCCGGCGTCGCCCCACCCCCGAGCGCACCACCTTGCCGAGCACGCTCATCGGACGGCCTCCGAGGAGGCGGCTTCCGAGGTGGTGGCTTCTGCGGCGGCCTGGAACCGGATGTCTTCGGTGATCCGGCCGTCGGCGATCCGGACCGTACGGTTCGTGCAGGACCGGGCCAGAGCCAGGTCGTGGGTGACCACGACGACGGTCTGGCCTTCCGCATTGAGGTCGGTGAGCAGCCTGCTGACGTCTTCTCCGGCGGCCGTGTCCAGGGCCCCGGTCGGCTCGTCGGCCAGGAGCAGAGCCGGCCGGTTCATCAACGCGCGGGCCACTGCGACGCGCTGCCGCTCGCCGCCCGACAGCCGCCCCGGGTAGGCGCGGGCGTGCCGGTCGACGCCCAGCAGCTGAAGGAGTTCCGCCGCCCGGCTGCCTGCCTCGCCGCGCGCCATACCCGCCAGACGCGCGGGCAGTACGACATTGTCGGTGACGGTCAGATCGTCGAGCAGGTTGAAGAACTGGAAGACCATCCCGATCCTGGACCGCCGGTAGAGCGCCGATCCGGCCTCGCTCAACTGGTCCACCCGCACGCCATCCACAGTGATGGTCCCCGCATCGGGCCGGTCCAGGCCCGCGATCAGATTGAGCAGCGTGGACTTGCCGCTGCCGGAAGGGCCCAGGATCGCTACGGCCTCTCCGGGCTGCACAGTCAGCGACACCCCGTGCAGAGCAGGCGGACCGTCGTCGTATCGGCGGTTCACCTCGCGCAGTTCGATCACCGGCATGGTCATGAAAGGCTCCTTCGGTACAGGCAGTTGGCTGCGTGAACGCTAGGAGCGAGCCGGGCTCGCACGCGTCGCCCGCCCGAACCCATTGCGGTACCACGTCGGGATGAGCCCGCAACAGCGTCATCCCTGCGATGTAGGCAGGTGATGTATCCGGGGCGGTGGCAATGACCACCAGGACGGACTCCGCAGGTCCACGCCGCGGCGACAATGAGCCGGTGATGAACGTACGCACCGAGGTGGAGCGGCTGCGGGATCTCGTCCGCCGCACTCTCCGCGACGCCAGGCTTCCGAGCGGTCCACCGCTGCGCCCCACCCGGCGCGCCTGGCAGTTCGACGTGCTGGTGGCGCTGGCACTGGGAATCATCACCATCTACTACGGCATCGACAACGTCGGCAACGTAGTGGTGCGCGAGATCGCACCCGGCGTGGAGCGCGTCGTGCCGCGCCCGTCCGGCCTCGGCGGCATGGCCTTCATGGTGACCCTCGCGAGCATCGCCTCGGGTGCCCTGGCGCTGCGTCGCCGCTACCCGCTCGCCGTGCTGTGCATCGTGACCGCCGCGACACTGGCGACACCGCAGAGCGTCCTGCGGCTGACCTTCTACGCGTTCGTCATCGCCGTCTACAGCGCCGCCGTCTACAGCCCGTACCGGGTGGCGACCCTGGCGGCGCTGCCGGTGTCGGTCGTCCTGGTCGGCACCGCGGGGAACTCGGTGACACCGATCGTCCCCAACGAGTACATCGCGTTGCTGATCCTGGCCCCGATGGCCGTCGCCGCCGTCGGCCTGCGTACCTGGAAACTCCGAACCGACGAGGGCCGCAGCCGGCTCTCCGCCCTGGAACACGAACAGGCTGAGGCGCTGCGCCGGGCCGTCGAGCACGAGCGGGCCAGGATCGCCCGCGAACTGCACGACGTCGTCACGCACAACGTCAGCGTGATGGTCATCCAGGCGGGCGCCGCCCGAACGATCATGAAAACCTCACCCGAGCAGGCCGCCGAGGCGCTGCTCGCCGTCGAAGCGGGCGGCCGGGCGGCCATGACCGAGCTACGCCACGTCATGGGACTGCTCACCATGGCCGACGAGTACGGGGACGAGGAGCCGGACGCAGGCGCAGACCTGGCGGGTACGGCGGCGGAGCTGACCCCACAGCCCGGCCTGGATCAGCTGGAGACACTGGTCGGACGGGTCCGGGACACCGGACTGCCCGTCGAGCTGACCGTGACCGGCCTGCCCCGTTCTCTCCCGCCCGGCCTCGAACTCGCCGCCTACCGTGTGGTCCAGGAAGCCCTCACCAACACCGTGAAGCACGCGTCCGGCGCCACCGCCGCCGTGACCGTCGAGTACGGCCCGGAACAGCTCCGGGTGGAAGTCACCGACGCCGGGGGACACCCGGGCGAGGGTGCGAACGCCGGAAGCGGCCGGGGCCTGATCGGCCTCCGCGAGCGTCTCGCTGTCTATGACGGAACCCTGAACACCGGCCGGCGCCTGACCGGCGGCTACCGTGTGGAGGCCCTGATCCCCTTGGAGACACTGTGACTGATCCGCTGCGTGTGCTTCTCGCTGACGACCAGACCCTGGTCCGCACGGGATTCCGGCTGATCCTCGGCGCCGCCGGCTTCGACGTCGTCGCCGAGGCGACCAACGGAACCGAAGCGGTCGAAGCGGTCCGCCGCACACGTCCCGACGTGGTCCTGATGGACATCCGGATGCCCGAGATGGACGGCCTGGAAGCCACCCGCCGCATCCTCACCGACGCCCCTGACGAACCCCGCGTGATCATCCTGACCACCTTCGACCTCGACCGGTACGTCTACGCGGCGTTGTCCGCCGGGGCCAGCGGCTTCCTCCTGAAGGATGTCACCCCCGAGCAACTGACCGCGGCTGTTCGCACGGTCCGCGCCGGCGACGCTCTCCTCGCGCCCACCATCACCCGACGCCTCGTGCAACGGTTCACCCAGCACGGCAGTGACATCGCCGCCCTCCACCGCGACCTCGCCTCACTCACCCCGCGCGAACTGGAGGTCTTCGGCCTGCTGGCCCGAGGACTGAGCAACGCCGAACTCGCCACCCGCCTCCACCTCGCCGAGGCGACCGTCAAGACGCACGTCGCCCGTATCCTCGCCAAGCTCGGACTCCGCGACCGTGTGCAGGCCGTCATCGTCGCCTACGAGACAGGACTGGTCAGCGTGGGCGCCCGCGAGGCCGCCCAACAGCCCACCGAGCAGACGTAGACCCGAAGCCGAAATACTGGATCAGCGCCCCTTGAAGCACCTGTGCCCCGCAAGCGAGCAGAACTTCGCGGCAATCCCTGAGCGAGTGACTGCGTGAGTCCGTCGAGAACCTCGGCAGAAGCACTGCCGGTGTCGGGCGGCTGGGCTGCAAGCTGGTAGCTGATGGTGCTTCGGCAGGGTCAGGGGCGCCCGCGATCACCATTTCCGGTATCGGGCCCAGCCACCCTTGTTGTGCCTACCTGGCCGGCGTGGGATGACGTCGCCAAGAGCGCCGTCCCGTCCCTGCCGTCCTCGCCGACCAGATCCGTTCCGTCGGCGAACAGCTCGATGCCCTGATCCGGGCGAGTAAACCGATGGCCGCCCCGGCCGCGGCCGATCAGGACCAGGTGATCGACGATGCGTGCCGCCTCGCTCATCAGGTGACTGGAAATCAGGACGGTGCGCCCCTCGGCCGCCAGGCCCCGAAGAAGGCGCCGGATCCACAGACTCCCTCCGCACCGAGCCCGTTGACCGGCTCGTCGAGCACCACGACTGGCCGGATACCCGAGCAACGCCGCGGTGATTCCCGGCCGTTGGGCCGTACCCAGCGAGAACGTCCCCATCCGTCGGCGCGGCGCCCGCCAGCCCGGCCGGCTAGATCACCCCATGCACGCAGCGTGCCGGGATCCGGTTGCTTCGAGCCAGGCACCGCAGATGGTTCAGTGCGGTGCGGCCGGGGTGCACGGCCCCGGTGTCGAGCAGAGCGCCCACCGTACGCAGCGGATCGCGCGAGCGGCAGCCAGCCTCTCTCGGCCCGGTCCCCGGCGCTGTCGCACTTCCTGAACTCGTCGGGCAGGCAGGTCCGCCCACCGGGCCAGTTGCTGCCAACATGACAGTGCCCACCTTCGGTGAGAAGCCGTGGGTGGCGAGGTCGTGGAGCACGCCGGTGTCGGTGACCTGTCCGGGGCAGGGATGGCTTCGGCGGCGGGAGACCCATGAGCACATGTACTGACAAGCCGTCAGGCACTCCGTTCCCCTTCCAGGGATGTGGAACGCCGTCGGCCCATCGGGTACTGCTTGGCGGCCACACTCGGAAGCAGTACTCCGCCTGTGGGCCCGTACACCGCCGTGTACGGGCCCACAGGCCTGTGCCAGAACACCTATCGTCTGCGCAGCACGCCGTCTTCCGAGATGTCGCGCCGGATATCGAGGAAGTCGGCGTCGGCGAGGTTCATGCCCGTCGCGAACGCGGCCGGCAGCCCGGGAGTATGCCTGGCCCGGGGACGTCATGACACTTGGCCGGCCCCCTCCAGCTCGGTCAGCCGTACGGTGCACAGACCCCCACGCTCGGCCTTCACCTCCGTCACCTTCAGCTGCGTCCCCGGCGCGAGGATGTACTCCTCCTCACCCGTGAACGCGGAGAACCGCCGGATCCCCACCGCCCGCGCGGGTGTCACCTCGAAGAGTGTCCGCCGGCCACGCCCGCCGAGGAACGCGCGTGCCACACCCAGCTCGGACGTGCACGACGACACGCCCCACCACGTCACCGTCCGCCCCAGCGGGTACTGGGACCGCAGATCCAGCGCCACACCACGCCACAGCGGCCGCGTCTGCGCCGGCAACGCCTCTATCGCCGAGAACAGCAACCGCAGGTACGGGAGGTACGGCACCACGCGCTCGCGGTCCGACGAGCGCAGCACGGCATTGATCTCGCGGTAGAAGCCCGACTCGCACGTGTACAGGTAGAGGGCCGAGATCGCGTCGGCCGACATGGCGCCCGCGGCCTCCCCGGACAGCGCGCCCGCGGACGCCGCCTCCGCGGCCTTCGTCTCCCCGAAACGACTCGACAGATCGATGTGCCGGTCCAGGTGCGCGAGCACCCGCGAGACCGGCTCGACGGCCTTCCGGAAGTCCATCAGCGGCGTGTCGAACACCCCGGTGACGGGAGGCAGGACGAGGCCCTCGTCCTTGACGCTGGTGAGCCGCTCCAGATACAGCTGGTGCAACTCCATCGTGGACGCGATGAACGCCCCCATCCGCTGCGCGACACCACCGTCCGCCGACTCGCCGGCCCCGCCCGTCCCCTGGTCCCAGCCCTTCTGCGGCAGCCAGTCGACCGGCTCGGCCCCCACCGCCGCCAAGGCGTCGTTCACCTGGGCGAAGTGGTCGCCCTCGCAGAACAGATCCCCCTGCGCGGCCGGATTGGCGTGGTCCAGGTGACGGACCTGCACCCCCGGGTACTTCTTCTCCAGCCGCTGGACGACCCTCTTCAGACTCCGGGCGTGCGCGCCCCACCAGGCGAACACCACCCCCCGGTCGTCCTCCTCCACCGCGTCCTGCTTCGCCCGGAGGATCTCCTCGATGATCTGCTCAGCCACGGGCCGCCAGAACGACGTGTGCCGATCGGTTGCCATCGCCCCGTCCGCACTCGCCGTGAGGGACGCGTTCAGCAGCAGCACACCCTGGGTGAGCATCGCCTGGAACCACTCGGGCGGCTGAACCGTGCCCTCCTTCTTCAGCAGGGCGCGGACATCGGCGATCGGGGTCTTCTTGACGATGCCGTACTTCCACATCGCGGCCGCCTTTATGAGACAGCGGATGCTGACGACCCGGCCGAACTGACTGTCCTTCCAGTCGTTGAAGGTGTTGTCGAACATCGCGATGCCGGTCGCGCTCTCCGCCCGCGGATAGGGGTTCTGCCCGAAGACGACCACCTTCCACTTCTCCGGCGGATGCGGCTTCAACGCCTGGAACGTCAGCTCGCGCACCGGAACGACCTCCGGGCTGCGCTTCGGACCGATGAAGTCGGCGGCTCCCGGCTGCGCCTCGATCAACGGTCCGAGCAGCGGCAGCCACGGCTCGCCGCCACCGGTGAACAGGTCGGCCAGCCCCAGCGGATCCCCGGCCGGGGATCCGGCATCGCCCGCGGCCGTCACGTCGACATCACTCACGAGGGTGCAACTCCCGATACTCGAACCGGAAGCCTCCAAGGGCGCCCCGGCATGCTGAACAGATGCGGCAGAGTCGTCGCCGGTGTTTGCGCCCTGGGCGGCACCGGCCTGCGAGGTCTTCGGGTCAGTGACGAAAGGAAGGCCGCTGCGGCACGCTGATCCGGACCCGCCGTGCGGACCCCGCTCCCTCGATGTCGTCGAGCTGCCCCAGTACGGCGGCCCGCAACTCGTCGTAGTCCGCAAAACCGTGGTCGTGGAAGAGGGTGTAGCCCGTCCACATCAGGTTGGCGCATACCTTCGCGGGCACCTGACCGGTCTGCGCGCCCATCCCGACGAGGGCCACCGACCGGATGCTGCCCGGCTTCGCCCGGTTCTGCAGATGCACCGCCTGGAAGGCGGCCGCGCAGGCCAGGGCCACGTTCATCGTGTCGCTGACGTTCTGCGACGACTGGCGCATGGTGGGCGTCGAGATCAGGTACCGGGGTACGTCCGCCCCGGACGGGACGCACACCGCGCTGCCCACCGGCAGCCGTCCGCCGAACCGGTCGCGGATCGCCCGCTGCACCCGCACCTGGATACCCGCACCGAGGTACCGCTTGACGACGGCGTCGACCCCACCGTCCATCCGGCCACGCTCGTTGGTGGGGGAGACCCAGGCGTCGGCGTCCACATCAAGAAGGGACCCTCGCCCGATCCGGACCTCCGGCGTGTCCGCGAACGCGGACCGCCAGGCCGTCACCACCTCGTCGTTGACGTCGACCAGGACGACGCTCAACGCATGCCTGACACCCACGAATTCACCCCTCTCACCCCGTGATCTCGAACAGTTCCGAAGCTACCGCGCGCCACTGACAATGCCGTTCGACAGGGGCGTCCGGGCAGGGGAGCAGGGGTGCGGGTGCGGGGGAAAAAAGACAGACACACGGACAAGTGAAGGCGACCGGGCGGTGGTGCCGGCCACCGGGCACTCCTGCTGCGGAGCCGCAGGGACGAGGCCGCCGCCAGACGCTTCTTCCGCCGCCCGACGCAGAAGCTTCCGCTGCTCCGTCGGCGCACCCCAGCAACCCTGGTCGCGTTCAGCGGCATCCCACCCCACTGCCGACCCCGCCGCCACCTGATGGCAGCCCCGACCACCGAGCCGAGATGCCCGTCCGCCTCGCCGTCCGGGACCAGATCACCAGCGCTCCCAACCACTCCACCACAGCCTGACCCCAGGCCTGAAGCACAGGCTCACCACGCCCCGACGGCGTCAGGTGCTGCAGGGCACCGCGGCTGCGATCACCCTCACGACCAGGCGACTCATCCGACAGAACTCCGCGGCAACCCGCCCGTGACCTCCGTAGTGCACCGCTCGTCAGCTTGTCAGCCGGACTGAACACACTGCACGGATCGCGCAGCTTGTCTATCGGCCCGGAAACGGTAGACAGCGCAGCCGGCACCGAGCACAGCGGCCGTCCAGACGATGACCTCGGCGAGAACGATCGCCGGAGTCAAGGTGAGGTGCGGCCGAGGCGGCAGCACGACCATCTGCACGGCAGCGCCCACCGGAACCACCAACGCTGCAAGCAAGCCGACCAATCCAGGCTGCCTGATGGCTGCACCCACCACACCAAGGACCAGCCCGAACGGCACACCCACCACCAACCAGCTGACCATATCCGTGTCGGCCCCCGAGACGAAGGAATCCGTCACGTAGTACGCCACCGTGGCAGCGACCAGCGCCAGGGCCCCGACCAGCGCACCCCGGACCCATGTCCCGGCCAGCCAGCCCATCGCCACCGCCAGTGCGGCCCAGGACCAGCCTGCGTCCACCAGCAGGCTGAGCACCTTGGCAGCCTTGGCCCAGACGGTGCCTGTGAGAGGCATTCCTAGATCCGCATATGGCGACGAGAGCGCGTTCACGAGTGAGGTGGCCGCCCCAAAGCCCACGCCGACGGCGAGGCTTCCCACTATGATCTTCATACCGAGAGGGTAACCAGTGTGCCTGGGCAGGGTATCCAGCACGCCTGGGCACTGAATGATGCCCACTACCAGTAGCGGCCCTCCGTCATGGCCTTCAGCGCCGCCCGGTTCATGACCAGGTCATCGGTGGCGGTCGGCGCCGCGACCTCGCCGAAGTGGATCTGCCGGTAGCCGACTCGCAGCATCACGATCGCGTGCCGAAGGCAGGCGTAGAGCGTGTGGAAGTCCATGTCCCGCGGTGTGTACCCGGTGAGCTTCGCGTACCGCTCCTCCACCGCGGCCCGTTGGAAGAACCCCGGCAGTCCCTCCTGACCCAGTGCGACTGTGAGGTCATGGAAGAAATGGTGCAGGTAGATCGCCCACGCGAGGTCCAGCTCCCGTGGCCCGAGGGCGGCCATCTCCCAGTCGAGGACGGCGGTGGGCTCGAAGCCGTCATAGATGATGTTGCCGATCCGCGCGTCGCCCCAGCTCACCACGGTCTCGCCCTCGTCGGCCGGCCACAGCTCCTCCAGCCGGGCGAAGGCGGCCTCGATGACGGGTGAACGCGGCCGGCCGTCGACGACCCAGCCGTAGTACGTCTGCAGGTCCTCGACATGCCGCCGCAATGGGCTGCCGCTTCCCCGCCCTGCGAGGAATCCCGCCTCCGACACAGGCACCTGGTCATGCAGTCGCGCCAGGATGGAGACACTGGCGTGCTCCAGCTGTTCGCGCTCGGCGTCCGTGGCGGCGTGCAGCCAATTGCCCTCGTAGGTGTACGGCATGACGTCCGGCGGCACACGCCCCTCGACGCGCTCCATCACGAAGAACTCCGCGCCGAGGTGGGCGGGGTCGGTCTCCAGCCAGTGCACGGCGGGCACCGGCAGGTCGGTGTGCGCGGCGACGAGGCGCATCACCCTGTACTGGCGGGTCATGTCGTAGAAGGGGAAGACGGTGTACGCGTTCGGGTCCGCGGCCAGGCGCAGGACGCAGCGGCGGACGGGGGGCGGCGCGGCGGTTCCGTCCTGCTCGATGTCGAAGAGCAGGGTCTCGCTCGACATGCCGTTGGAGTCCGGCACGATGACGGCCGTCGGGCGGGCTCCGGGGTGGACGGCGGCCAGCCAGGCTGCGAGCCGGCGGGTGAGTTCCTCCGGGTCGCGGGTGGTACGCCGGATCCGGGGTGCTTCGGGGTTTGCAGCCATACGAGGTCTCCGTACGTCAGGGCGCCACCGAGTCGTAGCCGGTGAAGCCGCTCGGGTCGTGGCGGCCGAACGTGCCGTGCTCGAAGATCCCGTAGCCGGTGGCGCCGTCGAGGGTGAAGCGGGCGGCGTGTTCAGTGACGCCGAATACGGCCATGGGGTGCGCAGACAGGTTGGCGAGGTCATAGCTGCGTCGGTCGATCCAGTCACGGCCGTGCCACGTCCCGTGGCTCCAGTCGTCAGCGGGTGGGTAGCCTGCGCCGACGGCCAGCGGGGAGGAAATCAGGATCTCCGCGGTGAGCTCGATGTCCTTGCGATTGCGGTCGGCGAGATGAATGACCGCGCGTTCGGGGTGGCGGGTACCGGAGCGGTACGTGATGTCCGGCTGAGGCCAGCCCAGTTGGGTGTCGGGGCGGCCGCCGCGTACCTCGACGGCGTCGCTGAGGGTGCGGTAGCCGTCGGGCTCCTCCTGGACGATCACCATCAGGAACCGGTCGTCGAACCGGACGGGGCACCACAGCCAGTGGAAGCCCTCAGGGACGTGCTCCTGCCCCGCGCGTCCGCCGTCCTCGCCGGGGATGGGCCGCACGCCCCAACTGCGGTCGCGTGTGCCGGTCCACTCGTCGGCGGTGACGGTGATCTCCTCGCCCTTCGCGCGGATCACGCCGGTCACCGTGCCGGCCTGAACGAAGCGGCGGCCTTCCAGAGTGAGGCGGTTGCCGCGGCGCATCGTGTGGTGTGGCTCCCACAGCGGCTCGAAGGCCCCCTGCCAGCTGAGATCGTACGACAGGCCGTCGGGGTCGGCCGGGTCGGCGGCGCAGTGCAGCGTGAAGCGCTTCAGCGGCTCGTCGACGGTGATGCGGAGCGGGCCGACCTCCATCCGCATCCGGTCCTCGGAGAGGGCGTCGGAGGCGCGGACGGCGAGGAGTTCGTCGCCCAGACGAAGCGTGGCGAAGGCGTCGATCACGCCGGTGTTGGGGTAGACGCCCAGGCCCAGGACGAGCAGGGCGCGGCCGGCGTGGTCGAAGACGTGGAAGATGCAGCGGTCGTAGGCGTTGCGGTCGCTGGTGGCGATGTACCGCATGGAGAGCGGTACTTGGTGCACGGGGTATTCGTCGAGGGCTACGGGGCGTTCGGGCACGAGGGCCTCCGGCGGGGCTCAGCGGGGGCTTGCACGAGAGCTGACGATACGTCAGATCAATGGTCATGGCCAGGGGAATCCGTCATGGTGAGCCGTCGAGACCTGGAAGCATGGCAACAGCACCCACCGCGAATCCAGTCGGGTGCGTGGGTGCGTGGGTGCGGGTGGTCCAGGGTGCTGGAGACGATGACGCTCGAAGGCGGAGACTGCGGACTGGTCCGCCCTCGACCGCCCGAGGCCACTGGGCTTCACAGGCCAATGAAGTTGCGTTACACGATTCCGAGGGCGTCGCCTGTCGCAGCACCGCCACGCAGGGAACAGTCCGGTGGGCCGTCTCGTTCTGACCTCAGGCCCACTGCCCCGAACCGTGAACCGAAGGAGTGCCTTGTCCGACACCGCGTCCACCGTCACCGCGTCCCCTCTCCCGCCGCTCGCCACCCAGGCAGAACGCCTGATCGAGCTCGGGGTGCACAAGGTTGCGCGGCTACCCGCCGACGACCTGCGCACTTTCGCCGAAAACGCCGGCCACGGAGACGGTGACACGCTCCTCGCCGTCCACCCGGACCGAGCCCCCGCGTCGGTCCTGGCACCGCTGATCCGCCGTGACGGCAAGTCCGGCTTCGTCGTCTCCGACATGTTCGACGTCGACAGGTTCGCCCCCTGCGCCGTCGAACTGCCCGACGCTCCTCTCTACCTCATCGCCGGCCTCGACCGCGGCGACCACATGACCAATTGGAGCCCCGACGAGGCGCTGCCCGCGCTCACCAAGGCGGACCGCACCCCGCTGCTGCTCACCGAAGGCATCCATTGGGTGCTGCAGCAGCCGGCGGTCCTTGAGCGCAACCGCTGCTTCATGACCGTCGGCTCCCGGCTGCGCAAGGCCAACGGCACCATGGATGCCCGCACCCCGGCGATCTGGATCAGCAACGGCACAGGTCGAGACGGCCGCGAGCGACGCGACGCCCCGAAGGTCGGCTGGTGCTGGTGGGGCAACCGCCACACCTGGCTGGGCATTGCCTCCGCTACGAGCCGCAGGGATTAGGGCTTTGCATGAGGTCGATGGGCGATGGGCGTTCCAGCTCCTTCCTGTCGATATGAGTCCAGATGAACCTGTGGCGTGCCAGAGCTCCGAGGGGAACCGCCCTGCCGGTGGGCGGGGAGGCGTGCGGCCGTCATCCCGCCAATGAAGGAGACGCTGCACGCCTTGGGGACGGGCCGCTGCGACCGTGGCCGGGGTCCGTCGCAGAATGGAGCCATGGAACTGGAACAGGGGGAGCAACCTGTAACGGATGACGAACTCGACGCCTTCGAGCGGTTCGTGGGCCGGCCCCTGCCGCAATCGTTCCGGCGGCACTACCGGGTGAGCAACGGCGGGTGGTTTCCCGCGGAGGCCTCGAACTCGCTGGGGATTCACGGCTTCAACGCGATCGTCCGCGGCGCGCTGCCCATGGAGACACTGATCGAGGACATGGACTTGCGCCACGACGGGCGCGTCGACGCGCTGCCCTTCTGCTTCGACGCGGGCGGGAACCTCTTCATGCTGGTCCTGGACGCCGAACGGTACGGGTGCGTCGATCTGTGCTTCGCCGACGGATGGGCCCAGGAACCGACCGGCCTGGACGCCGAGACGTTCTTCCGAATCCTGCATGCGGACCTCGGTCCGCAATCGGGTCCGGACTCCGGGAAGGCGGGCCCGGGCCCGGGGAAGGGCGGGGGCCGGTCATGAGGGGTGAAGCGGATCAGGAAATCACCAGAACGCTCACCTTCCCATAGGCCTGACCACGGGCAGTGCGCGCTGCGCACCCCGACCGGAGAGATCGACCTCACCGCGACTTTTCATGCGATGCAGCAGATGGCCGTGCAGCGCGCTGAGGTCGGCGCGGACGTCGTCTTGCCCACCTCGGTGCTCGATGGATCGGTCCGAACGGTACGTACGCGCTCCACGACGCCGGGCCGCGGGACGTAGGCGTGAACTCCGGTCTCGCCATCCACACAGCCCTGTACGGGCCGTTCAAGACATTGATGAAGACGGGACCCTGCGGTCGGCACCCGGATCGGAACCTCCTCCGTACGACGCATCGCCCAGTCGGCCGCATCCCACCAGCCCACCCCGCCGCACACCGTGAGACCACCGCCGAGCGGATGTTCCTCCACGTACTCCAAGGCCACTGCAACAGCCCATCGCCGGATACACCCATGTCGAAGGCAACGGCGAACTGCCCCTACGGGCTGAGGTCTTCACACCCGACGACAAGACCGTCCTCATCGCCCACGAATGGGCCGGCCCCCTCGACCCCGCCACCCTCGGTACCTCCGTAGCCGTCAGCCTGCTGCACCAGGGCGCACGCGATCTGATCGACGACATCACGCACTGACGTTGACTTCCGACCGGGCTCCTCGATACCTCACCGGATTCAAGCCGCTGTTGTCGCGGGCCCAGGTACGGCATCCAGCGCCAGGACCCGAACGCAGCGCGGCGAACTCCTGGCCGCGCGGGTGCGGGGCGCTGCAGGTGACGGTGGCCGCCGGGATGTGACCGTGGACATCCACCGAGACGCAGGCCCCACCACGAGCGGGCCGGGCGGGCAGACCGTGGTCGAGATCAGTCCCAGGACCACGGCCAGGGTGCCACGTGACCTGCCGGCCCTGAAAGACCCGCTCGTCCGTTCCGAGCCGTACGGACAGGACGGCGGCAGCATCCGTACTGTTGCCCAGGGGCACGGCACCGCCGTCATCCTTCTTGGCCACGACACGCACACGCTCACCGTGCCGGCCATTGCGTATGCCGGTTCAGCCTGACACCGCGAAACCTCTGCGCCGATGTACGCCTCACAAGGCGCTCCACATCACATTGATCCCATATTTCCCCACTTCGCATGGCTGGATCGCGCCCTACCCGCTTTGATGGCCCGTCCGGACCCTGAGAACCATGGGGGATACCGAAAGCACGTCAGGTCCGCACGCTACCGACAGCGCGTTCCACGCCCTCCACGCCTGCCACGCCTTCCCCGAAGGTGCTACGGCTCCACGACCGCCCGCCCCGCCCGACTGCCCGTTCTGCGAGCTCCCGCAGGAGCGCTATTCCACCCACTACGACGGTCACTGGGTTCTCCTCGAACCCCGCATCATCGTCCCCGCCCACACTGTTCCCCCGCGCCGGCGCTGGATCATCACCCCCGACGGAGCCGCCATGAACTTGTGGGACGCCGAACCTCTCCCCGGTACCTGGTGCAGGATCGCCCACCGCACGGTCTGCCCCTGTCTCCAGCCCGAAGACTCCTGGCCTTGGACCACCATGCTCCGGCAGGAGAACGAACGACGGGCACAACGTCTGTTCAACCTTCCCGAAGACTGGGGCCTACCTGGCACCGGCTGACCCCGGCCGGCCGGTGGCGTCTGGCGCGGCTGGGTTCGTTCGCCGTCGGCGGCGTCTTCTTCACGCCAGCCCCTGTACCCCCGGACCAGTGCTCTGGTCCGGGGATACAGCCATGTCATCACCAGGACTCCGAGCCGTTTCCTGCATCCTGTGCCCATGGCCGATACCTTTGACCACGCCCCGCACGTCTGGAACGCGGCACAGCTCCGCGAAGCGATCAAAGACCTGCCCGACGACACGCCCATCCACATCGGCGTCGCCGAAGACCCTGGCGACTTCGACGGGTACCGGGAATCCGTTCTCGTCGACGCCCATCATGTCGAGAACTGGTGGCAGGCCACCTCGACCGGACCGGAGCGCACAGAGACCGAAAAGGCGATGACCCTCTTCGCGGACTGGACGGCCGGCGAGTACAGCGTCCTCGAATGAAGCCCGCCGCAGGGCTCAATCGCGCTGCGGATGCAGAGGCCGACCAAGGCCCTGTCCGAGTGACTGGGTGTCGCGCGCCGGACGGTGGGGCGCTACCGCTCAAGGGCCGCACGTGGCGATCTCGGCCTTGCCGAAGAGGACCCGGCAGAGGTCGGACTCGCCGCACTCGGCTCCGTGCGGCTTGCGGCCGAACTCGGCGGCGTCCGGCATCTGTCTCGTTCCGCCATCTGCCGCCCCGGCGCCGTACTGGACCTCACCGGCTGCGGCTCCCGTCGCTCGCGCCTGATGCGAGAAACCCGCAGGAGTTACAGCGGATCCCCGAGCGGCCCAAGCTCCTCTTCCAGGGCATTGGCCCAATGAGCTGGCCAGTCTGGTTGGCTGCCGTCCGCATCGGTGAACCCGTACTCCTTGTACAGGCCCCAGGTGGCCAGGGCCTGCCCGGTCCTGGTCATGATGTCCGGGTCCGCGGCCAGGGCGGCGACGGCCCGTCCCAGGTAGGTGGGGGTTTCGGAGTGGGCGAAATTGGGGTCCTTGGCCGCGCCGTCACGCCAGTTGGCCTCGGTGACACCGAAGCCCTCCAGCATCGCCTCCGAGCGTAGGAAACCGGGAGTGATGGCCACCGCCGCGACGCCATGCTGCTCCAGCTCCGCAGCCTGGGCCACGGCGAGGCGGATCACGGCGGACTTCGCGAGGTCGTAGAAGAAGGAGCCCCGGTACCGGGCGGTGTTGCCATCGGTGACCTCCACCACCAGACCGCTCCTACGGGCCACCATCAGCGGAAGCGCGAACCGGCTGGTGATCACATGGGTCTCCACCGCCTGCCGGAGCAGCCGCAGCCCGGTGTCCAGGTCCTGCTCCCACAAGGGGTGCTCCCAGTCGGTCAGCGGGTCGCCGCCCCACACGGAGTTGACCAGAATGTCGAGCCGGCCGTTCTGCTGTGCCGCGATCCGGTCGACCAGAGCACGGACATCCTCTGGGCGGCTGTGGTCGGTGCGTACGGCAATTCCGGTACCACCGGCGGCCGTGATCTGCTCGGCGGTCTCCTCGATGGTCTCCGGACGTTCAAGATCGGATCGTCCGGCTCTGCTGCTGCGGTCGGTGACGTACACGATGGCGCCCGCCGCCCCGAGTTCAACGGCTATTCCGCGCCCGCCGCCCCGGGTGCCTCCCGCGACCAGGGCAACCTTCCCGGCCAGCGGCTGTTTGGCACTTCTCATGATTCCTCCAAATCGGAGCTCTCGCTGGGCGGGATGTGAGGCGACACAAGGGTGTTGATTTCTCGTCGGAGTCGCTGCGGCAGCATGCCCTGACGGTCCAGCGCCCAGGTCAGGCCCGCACCGGCGATGATCGCCTGGACGGCCCCGGCCAGGGCTGCCGTATCTGTTCCGGCCCGGAGTTCCCCCGAGGACACGGCAGCGATCAGCAGCTCCTCGATCGCCCTTCCCTGTGCCTGGTGGACGGCCAGGGCGTGCTCGTACAGCTGCGGATCGGTCAGGTCCAGAGGGCCGGGCACGCAGACGGAAGCTGATACGGCTGCATGTGCTGGTTCTGGAATGAGCGCAACACCTCCATCCCGGCGATCGCGCCCCCCGGGCCAGGCGGAGGCCGCGGTCTGGAGATTCTGGACCAACGGGCGGGTTGGCCCCGCGGAACGTACGAAGTGACCGCAAGGCCTGTCCCATGAGCACCGTCCTGTCAGGGCACACCTGCCCGACTGTACGAGCAGCAGCTGTTCACGGCCCGGCGAGCCGCTGCATACGTGCTTCCCCCCAACCGGCGGGCCCAGCGGGTGAGCCCACGGTTCTTCGGGTTCGCCGTTGCTCCCGCAGGACAGCTCCCGGCCGTCCAGGAGCCTTGTTGATCCTGATGCGACGGCGTACGACGCGGTCCCGCTGCCGGCGGACACGGCATCGGGTCCGCTCGGCACTGCTCGGCGAGCTCGCTGACGCGTTTGCGGACCTTGCCGAGCCATGTGCCGAGCCCGGACTGTGGGCCGATTGGCGATCGGCGGCCTATCTGTCCCATCGCGCTCACAGCTCCCCGAGCACCGCGCCGTACTCGAGTTCGGTGCGGGAACGCTTTTGCAGCCCGCGCCGCATGAGGGCGCCGACCCGGGCTGCGCCAGCAGGGTCACGTGCCAGGACCTGGAACTGGGCTGCGTCGACCTGGACATCCTCCTTGGGCGGGAGACCCGCCGCGTTGATCCGGCGCTTGGCCAGCCGCACGGCCGCCTCCGGGAATCTGGCGATGCGCTCGGCGAGGCGCTCGACGTAGGAGATCAACTCCTCGTCCGGCAGAGCCTTGTTGACCACGCCGATGCGTTCGGCCTCGCGCGCGTCGAGGTCCTCGGACCCCAGGATCACCTGCATGGCCTGGCCGCGGCCGGCGAGCCGCACGAGCTGCTGCACCGCGCCCGCGCCGGGGAAGACGCCCGTGCCCACCTCCGGCTGGCCGATCACCGCACGCTCAGCGGACGCGAACCGCATGTCGCACGCATACAGCAACTCCGCACCGGCGCCGCGAGCCCGGCCTTCGAGGACCGCGATCGTCACGGGGCGCGTCTCACTGAGCCTGCGGAACAGCGTGCCGAGGCTGCTGTCGTCGGGCCCGCCGGACGTCGCCGCCACCGCCGTGTACTCGGCGATCCGCTCAAGGTCCACGTGCGAGATGAAGAAGTCGGAGTCCCCACTGCGGAAGACGACGACCCGCACACCGCCCTGGGCCTCGGTGTCGTCGAGCAACGCGATCAGGTCGGCTACGAATCGTTCGTCGATCAGGTTGATCGGGGGATTGTCGATCGTGGCCCAGAGGACCCCGTTACGCAGTTCCGCCCGGATCGTCGAGTAGTTCCAAGACAGGGTCTACGGCTCCTCTGTCCGGCGGCTTTCCCGGACCGTTCCAGACGGTGATCTTCGGCGGTTCGCGGTTGGTTTCACCGCTGGGGTCGCTGATCGGAGCCGGTCCCTTTCTGGACCGGTCTTGTTCCCAGGGCCCCGCCGAGTGAATGGCTGCTGCGAGTCGAGCGGTCCTGGTGCTTGTGCATCGAAGAACTCACCGCCCCGCATCCCGGTCACGGCTCTCGCCAGATGTTGTCGAAGGCCGCCTGCTCGATCTGCCGTCGTTGCCGTACGGCTGCGAGTTCCGTCACTGCTTCGTTTACGGCGGCCAGCACAGTGACGAGCGCGTCGGCACCGGGACCCTCGAAGTCGTCGGCCGGCTCGTCGTGGACCCCCACGGCAGCCGCGAAGCCGGCGAGGGCGGGCTCGCCGGACGTCCAGCGCTCGACCGCGTGGCGACGGGACGGTGACTCGGCCGGCGCTGTCCGGTCGAACCTGCGGGGAATCCAGCGGTGCCGTTGCCGGGTGATCGTCCCTTCCGCCTCCAGTGCGGCGCGATAGGTCTCGGCCAGGCCGCGGCCTCGCCGCCACAGCCAGTCCTCGACGGACTCGTACGGCGCCTCCTGGTCGAGCGACGACACAGCCATGTCCAGCAGTCGATCGCCCATGGCCTGCTGCGGGCCGGGCACGATGCGATCGCCGTCAAGGGTGACGGCGCCGGCGTTGACGAGGTCGGTGAGTTCCGCCCCCGCGAGGGCCAGCGAGAGGTCGCCCTGTTCGACGGGACGGTCGGCTGCGAGGTCCAAGGCAGCGATCAGTAGGTCCTTGGGCGTAGTCATGTCGGACTCCATGTCAAAGGCACTGGTGGCGACATGCTGCCGCTCCTGTCCGGGGCCGGGGCACTCTCCGCCGGTGCGGCATGTACCACCATCACCATGTGGTGGGGAAGCCGATGCGCAGCAAAGGGGCGGTAGCGGCAACGGAACCTCGGGGTATCGACCCGGCCGACCACCACCCGCGCGGCCCGCCCGCCACGAGGCACGAGTGTGGCCAGGATCGTTCATGCACTCAAAGTAGCATTTATATAACAATATGTTACGTAATGGTCCGCCCTCATGGCTAGTGCCCACCGCGGACCAGGGCCTTCCAAGTCACCGCGATGCGTGCCGCGGAAGTGGACCCGTACGGCGTGCGGCTGGCGCAGGACGGCGGCGGTGTCGAAGGCGCAGGCAGCCGCGCGCTTGCGATTGGGTTTCTCTCCCGGTTCCGGGCTCCCGCATCGCCCGGCTGCTGTGCTCTTCGCCGCGGTCGTTCGGCAAGGCCCCGCCGAACCAGCCGCCGCCGTGGTCGCGGCCGGAATTTCCTGAGCCGGAATGTCGAAGGGGGGCATGCCCCTGTGCCGGGGCATGCCACGGGAGCTCATGCCTGCTGGGTGAGCCAGTCGCTGAAGCGGGTGCCGGCGGTCTGCGCGCCGGGGCCGGGCAGGAGCGTGGTCTCCTCCAGTTCGGTACCGAAGTACGTGGCGTGCGGATCGGTCACGACGGTGCGCGGGTCGTTCTCCGCCACGAGGCGCTTGCGGATGATCTCGTCCAATCGGAAGGTGTCGGGGCCCGCCACCTCCACCACCCCGTTGACGGGGGCGCCGAGAGCTGTGCGGCCCACCGCGTCGGCCACGTCGTCGGAGTGGATGGGCTGGATCTTGACCGGGGCCAGACGTAGGGTGTCGCCGTCGGTGGCCTCGTCGGCGATGCCGTTCATGAACTCGAAGAACTGCGTGGCGTGGACGATGGAGTACGGAATCCCGGACGCCTTGATCAGCCCCTCCTGCGCCTGCTTCGCACGGAAGTACCCGCTCTCCTGGAGGCGCTCGGTGCCGACCACCGACAGGGCGACGTGGTGGGTCACACCGGCCTCGGCCTCCGCCTTGAGGAGATTGGCGGTCGAGGTACGGAAGAACTCCATGACGGCGTCGTCTGCGAACGAGGGGGAGTTGGACACGTCCACCACCACCTGGGTGCCCTTGAGGACTTCGGCGAGGCCCTCCCCGGTCAGCGTGTTGACGCCGGTACTGGGCGCGGCCGGCACTGCCTGGTGGCCGTGCTCGTCGAGCTTGGCGACCAGCTTTGAGCCGATGAGTCCGGTGCCGCCAATGACTACGACCTTCATGATGGGAATCCTCTCGGGAGACTCTTTGGATGCGCACGCGTGGGCCTGAGGGCCGACGATTTCGGCATCGGCGTATTTCTGTCTGCATCAAGTAGTGACCGGACGGGCCCTGTGTTCGTGAAGGCTGCCCGGAGGATTCTCGAAACTCTTATTTTCGGTTCGCCGGGCAGCCTTTGCCTGCCATCGCCGAGTGGGACATGTACTTCGAGCAGCCTTCGGCCGAGACTCCGCCGGTTGAGTTTCCTAGGGTGGGCGTGGCCGGAGTGGGGCACCGCCCCCTTGAACGATGGTGTCGAGGTGTTCGCTCTGTCGAAGCGGCTGACCCGGGCGCCGGCCAACGCGAGCTCTGCCGAACTCGAAGGGCTCGCAGGCCGCTGGACCACGCGGCTCTGGTCCGAGGACGGGGACGACATGACCGACGATGATCTGCAGCGGTCCTGCAGGGAGTTGCCCGGCTCCCGGCGTCTGCGGTGAACACGGGTGGCGGCCTCTACAGCTGGACCTTCTTTGAAGGCGGCTCGCGTTTGACGCCGCTGCACGCCAGGAGCTCGGTCCCAGTGGCGTCGAAGTACAGTGTGAAGTGCCACGACCGGTCTGCTGCGTCGATGATGCCGGTGCGCAACTGTTTGTCGCGGTGCTGAGCCAGGATCTCAACGGTCTCGTCGAGGCCGAGGGTCGTCAGGCCGATCTTCAACGACCGCCTCAGCCTCGTCGCAGCGATGCCGGCGACCATCCAATGGGGAGCCTCGTTGTCCCAGACCATCACCTGGCCGCCGGCGGCGATGGCGTCGCGTGCCGCCTTGCAGGCACGGGTCTGGTCGGTGAGCATCGCGGCGATGTCGGGCTGACTTGGGCTCTCGTCCTCGGTGGCCATGCGGTGACGGTAAGGGGTGAACGCGGGTGTTGCGACAGGATTCGGCGTGCCTGCTTGGGGCGCTGGGCCACTCTGCGCCTCCTGCGGTACAGCCGAGTTGTGTACGCCCCGCCCGCGTCTGCCGCACGATCAAATATCTGAACCTACCGACACGGCCCCGTGACATCGGGCTCTCCACGGAATCGGGACGATGCGCGGCCCTGCTCGACCTCTGCACGCAGCTGCCACGAGCGGTCCTTCGGCGCCTGCTCGGCATCAGCCCCATGACTGCCGAGCGTTGGGCCGCCGGAGCCGTCAGGACCGCCTACGCAGCGGAGGCTGCCCGTCGATCATGACCCTACTTCGCGCCGACGGCAGCAGCCTGCGTGCGGCAACGTTCCAGCCCTGCCATTACCCCTGCCTGGTCTGCTCCGTCCTTGTTCGCCAGCCGTAGCCATGGCGGCCCAGAAATCGGGCGGCGAGCCCCGCCCGTCCCGGAACCGGGTTTTGGCGAAGTAGAGGAAGATCTTCGTGAGCTCCCCGGTGCGAAACCACCCGAGCAGGCCGCCGGGACAGCCTCCGCGGGTGCAGCATGAAGCCACCCAGCCAACGGGGTGTGAAGCGCAGCAGAGCCGGATCACAGCCCCATTCCGCACACTCGAGGTCCGAAGCTACCGATAGCGGGGCCCGGTGGTTGGGAACCGTTTCTGTCTACAGGCGGGAGGTCTGCGGGGTCACGGTGGGGCGGGGTGCGCGGTCGAGGTCGGCGAGCAGGCGTTCGGCGTCGGTCATCAGTGATCCGTATACGTGCCAGGCACCGGGCTCGGTCAGGGTGCCGTGCTCGATCTCGCGGGTCATCATCGTGTGCCACTGGGCTGCGTCGTCGATGGCCCGGCGCAGTCGCTCGCGGGCTTCGTTCTCGGCCGGGCTCTCGGACGGGCCGGGGACGGCGAAGCATGTCACCGCCTCGCCCGCCGCCTGCAGGGTCGCCGCGTAGTGGTCGAGGAACATCTGCCCCGGGCGGTGGTCGTCGACGGTGTCGGCCAGCGTCCGGGCGATGCCGCGGACCTGGAAGGTGATCCGGTGCAGAGCGCGCAGGGCCTCGCCGTGGCCCGAGGGCTCGCGTCGTCCGCGTACTGCGACGCACCGCGTGTTCCAGCGCAGGCTCTCCTGGCTCTCACGAACGTCCTCGTGCGCCCGCACCGCCAGGTCCTCCAGGCGCCTGCCCCTCTCCAGCCAGGTGTCCGCGCGGTCGGCGTGCTGCCGGTCCCTCAGCCCCCGGCCCATGTCGACGAGCAGTTCTCCCATGGCCACGGCCAGACCGCGCACCGCGGAATCGGAGGCGCTCAGGTGCACTGGCGGCAGAACAAGGGCGTTCACCGCGACCCCCACCACCGCTCCGGTCAACGCCGCCAGGGTCAGCGCGATCACATGGCCCACGGGAACGGCCGTCGCCGCGGCCAGGGCCAGCACCGCCGTCGAGGCGACCTGCAGACGGCCGTCCGAACCCCGCCGCCCGGCAACGACCAGCGCGATCGCCGGGATGGCGGCGGCACTCCCCGCGGCCGGGCCCAGCAGCCACACGACGGCCACGGCCACCACCAGCCCGGCCGCCCGGGCGGCCACGCTGCGCAGCGCCTGCGTCACCGACCGGTAGACAGTGGGGGCGCTGACCATGGCCAGCGAGGTGGCCACGGCGAGATACCGCTGCTCCCCCGGCAACCACCACGAAGCGGCCTGCCAGGCCAGGAGGGCCGCGATCAGGACCTTGACGGTCCGTACCACTGCCGGTCGTGTCGTCGCGGATCGAATCGCCGCAGGCCGTACCGACCGGACGACTCGCGGCGGCCACCATGCCCGGCCCGCGTTCCGCCACCACACGGCGACGGCCTGACCTCGCGCCAGGGCGTGTGCTGTCATGCTCTCGGCTCCTGCTTCATCCTTCATCCGGGACGGCGCTGCGCCGTTCATCCGATCGGCAGCCGCCTGCGTACCCCTTTCACGGAGCGCTCGGCGGCCCTGCGGCCCGGAACGGTGATGCCCTCGCCGCGATGACCGGGCCGCTGTCGTGCGACAGCGGCCCGGCGATACGGGCCGCAATGAGACATGACGACACTACTGGTAAATATGTTGAAAATTAAACTTCCAGTGTGTGGGGTATGTCATGACCGCCGAGAGTCTGGGGCGTGGTTCGGGCCCGGTCGATGTCGCCGTGCTTCGGGATTTTGAAGCCCACCGCTCACCGGCGTTTCGCCAACCGGGTCCGGAGTCGACCCCCCAAGCCGAATCGCATCGGCCCGGGCCTCTCGAACCGGCATTCGCTCGGGGGCTGATGGCCCTGCGGTGATTCAGTCCTATCTCGCCGGAATTCCATCGGTCCCTCGCCCATGAGAAGTTGCGTATGCGTGCAGGCGGATGTGCTTCGCGGTTGTGATCGTGGTCGTTGGAACGCTCGCCCTGGGGGCGTTCGCCGTACCGACCGCGCAGGCGGCGGACGCCGGTGTCAAGGTGCTGAACCTGGTCCTGGGCAAGGGTGAGCCCATCATCGTGCTCAACCGCAGCACGCGGCACCCGGCTGGAGCGGCGGTACGTACAGGCCGACCGCGGTGTCAGTGCTGGGAACGGCCGTTCCACCACTCCGGCCCTGCCGGGTTTCCAGCCGTGACGGCACCGCTTCCCGCGTTCGGCTCTGCGCGGGGGAGAGGAGAACGGGCCGGTATGCCGAGGACAGGGGCTTCGGTGCAGGCGGACGGCGGACGAACCGGACCGGATTTGGTGACGCGCTTGTGATCCCGTTTCGGTCCGGTCGGTCACCGGGGTGGCCGGTCCTGTCCGTGCACGACGGGTGCTGTGACCGTGTAGGTGCGCCGGGTGGTGGTCGTCGCGGTTGGACGCGTGGTGAAGCTGCAACGGATCGTGCGCCGGGACAAGATCGACTCGGTGCGTCACCGGCGCGCGATGATGCTGCCAGCCTCGGCCTCGGCCTTCGTTCCGGCGCCGAGCCCGTCCTGCTGGACGTGTCCATCGATCTGTCGGTGCCGCTTCCGGAATCCTTGAAGCAGATCGCCTGATGCTGCGGTTGTCCGGCAGGTTTCCGGGCGGGGCCGTCGGCGTTCGCGGACGGGTTGCGGGCCGCATGACCAGGTGATCGTCCGACCGGTGGCTGTACCGTCCCCGCGTACTGCTGGAGTCGGTCGCGCGGGGAGGTGATCGGGTTGCTCGGGCCTACGGGCGTCGCGACGGAGCTTCCACTGCTTCTACCGCCTTGACCAGCGAGGACAGTTCGGGGTTCTTGGCGGCCTCGTCGAGGGCTTCCCGGAGGGCGGTGTCATTGGTCGGCCGGGCTTCCTCAAGGAGTTTCAGGCCGGCCTCGGTGACGTTGGTATAGATGCCACGCCGGTCGGTCGGGCACAGGTATCGGGAGAGCAGGTTGCGGTCTTCCAGGCGGGTCACCAGGCGGGTGGTGGCGCTCTGGCTGAGTATGACCGCGTCGGCGACCTGCTTCATCTGCAGATGCCCGCCCTCGCCGTCGTGCTGGCGGCTCAGTACGTCGAGCAGTGAGTACTCCCGGACGCTCAGCTCGTGCCTGGACTGCAGGGCGCGCTCGATGCGTGCCTCGATCTTGCCGTGCAGGAGGGAGAGGGCGCCCCATCCGCTGGCGAGGGCGGTGAGTGCTGGGTCTGTGGCGGTCACGGGGTCCAGGTCTCCTTCCGGGTGTGACTGGAGTACAGGATAGACCATGAAGTGAAATATTGGCTAGAGCTCATATAGAGCTAATGCAACCATTCGCGAATCGGTCGCGGCCGCCGACCACGGTGGTCGGTGCCTGCGCGCGCGGTCTTCTTCCAGTCACATCATCCTCACGGGGGCGGCCGGCCGGACTGCCACCCGGCGGCAGCAGCGGGCTGGTCCTCGCGCTGTGCGGCGTTCTGCTCGTCCGAGTGAGTGTGCCTGGCGAGACATCGAGCGCGGGGCGGGCCGGGAAGCGATCGGCGGACCCGCCTGCATGGCATGTTCCGAGGGGTGTATCCCAACAGGAAAATGGAGAGCGAGCCGGTGAGGGGCAGGGTGTTGTCCGCCGCTCGGTCATGAGTGGTGGTACGGGCGAGGGAGGGGGCCTCGCTGCCGAGTTCGGCGACGGCGTGGCGTGGCGTGGCGTGCCCAGTGCGGGTTGCGCAGGAGTTCATGTCCGAGGAGGACGGTGTCGGCCTGGCCGGAGGTGTTGGCGTCCTGTGTTTGGTCGGGCTCGGTGTTCAGGCCGACGGCTGTCGCGGGCATGCCGGTCTTTTTACGGACCCGCTCGGCGAAGGGCACCTGGTAGTGGGGTCCGGTCTCGATCTTCGCGTCGGGCGCGTTGCCGCCGGTGGAGATGTCCACGAGGGCGACGCCCCGGGCCTTGAGCTCCTTGGCGAATCGGAGGGTGCTGTCGGCGGTCCTCCGGCAGCGCAGCGATCCGTTCCGGCGCCATGTGTTGGACGTGGCGGCCGTCGCGGTGGGTGACTGTGCGACCCGGTCACACCGCAGCCCGGGTATGTGGGGTGCGTACCTGGGCTGCGCGGTGGGGCCTGGTGATGGATGGCCCCGGTGTCAGGCCGTGAGTGTGTTGTGGAGTGCGTCGAGGCCGTCGCGGTAGATGCCGGTGAAGAGGGCCGTGACTTCGTCGTCGGTGGCGTTGTCGGGGTTGAAGCGGCCGGACCACTGGACCTCGGCGATGTCGTCGCGGCCGGGAACGGTGTGGACCCGGATGGTGGAGACGTAGCCGTTGACCGGGAACGGGGCCTGGAGGATGGCGTAGCTGTAGTGGCGCTCGGTTTCGTTGAAGTCCACGAGGCGCTCGATGATGACCTCGCCGTTCGGGTTCTTCAGCCGACGGACCCGGCCGCCTGCGAGCGGGGTGCTCTCGGGGATGTAGGGGAGCCAGTCGGGCAGGGCGTCGAAACCGCCGATGAGGCTCCAGACCTTGTCGGGGGAGGCGGGCACTATGCGGCTGACGGAGGTGGAAGCCATGATCTTTCTCCTGGATCCTGGTGCTGTGGTGGGGGTTACGGGGTGTGTGTTCAGGCGCCGTTGGGCAGCGGGGCAGCCGGGCTCACCAGGCCGGCGGTGCGCAGCTCGTGCCAGAACGCGGCCGGGACGGTCTCGTTCAGGGCGGCGATGTCCTCGGCGATGCGGCTGGGCCGGGTCGCGCCGGGAACGGTGGCGGCGGTAACCGGGTGGGCGAGGGAGAACTGGAGGGCGGCGGCCTTGATGGAGACGCCGTGCTTCTGGGCCAGGACCTTCAGGCGGGAAACCTTCTCGACGATCTCCGGCGGGGCCTGCTGGTACTCGAAGTGGGCGCCGCCGGCGAGCACGCCGGAGCTGTAGGGGCCACCGACGACCATGTCGACGTTCTGTTCCTGGGCCATGGGCAGCAGCCGCTGCAGGGCGTGCTCGTGGTCGAGGAGGGTGTAGCGGCCGGCGAGGAGGAATCCGTCCGGCTGCGGCTCGTCGAGGGCGAGGGTCAGCTCGATGGGTTCGGTCTTGTTGACGCCGAGGCCCCAGGCCTTGATGACGCCTTCGTCGCGCAGCCGGGACAGCACCCGGAAGGCGCCGGTGCGGGCCTCCTCGAACTTCTGGAGCCACAGGTCGCCGTGGAAGTCCTGGGCGATGTCGTGGACCCAGACGATGTCGAGCCGGTCGGTGCCGAGCCGCTTGAGGCTGTCCTCGATGGAACGCTCGGTGGCCTCGGCGGTCCACACGTGGAGCATCTTGTTGGGATTGCCGTGCTCGAACAGGCCGCCCTTCTCGCCGAGGTCGCGGGCGCCCTCCTCCAACTCGTCGAGGATGACCCGGCCGACCTTGGTCGACAGGACGTAGGCGTCGCGGGGCTTGGTGGACAGGACTTCGCCCAGGCGGGACTCCGAGAGGCCGGATCCGTAGAAGGGGGCGGTGTCGTAGTAGCGGATGCCCTGGTCCCAGGCGGCTTCGACGGTGGCGCGGGCCTCCTCGTCGGGGATCGCGCGGAACATGTTGCCGAGCGGGGCGGTGCCGAAGCCGAGCTTGCCGGGAAGGATTTCCTTGAGGGTCATGACGGTGCCTTTTCGATCAGTGGGGCCGGGGTGCGACGGCATCCCTGGCGCGGGGCTGAGGCATGAGCGAACGGATGCCTCCGTGGTTGGCGGCTCTGTCGGCGGAGTCGTGGCAGTGGATGCACGGTGGCGTCCTGCCGGAGCCAGGTGTGCGGCGCAAATAGATGCGGAAGCACTTTACGAGTAATAACAATAATTGCAGACGCTGGGTAATGCAAGTGCTGCCACACCGAGACCGGTCGATCCGGGCGCCAGGCCCATGAGGCACAGGCCTTCCCCGCCCTCACTCTCACCCGGCACGGGGGCTTGCAAGCCGAAGGCGGCCGCACGACGACCGCCCGCCCGCGCCGACGATGGCGTACGGCATCCCGCAGGAAACGCCGCGCGCGTCGCCCTTGCCGTCCGCAACGGCCCTGCGGCGGGACGCGCTGCCGATCGTGTCGACGGACGCGCCGAGGAGGGCGAACCGGAGGCAGCGGACCGGCGCCGTGGACCACCTCGTGCGCGCGTCGGGTGCGAGCCGTCAGGCACGGGTATGGGACAGCACGCCGGATGCCCGCTTCAGGGGACGATCGTGGGGACGAGGTCGCCGTCGGCGCCGAGCGCCCTGCCCGTGGTTGCCGAGGCCTGTTCCGACGCCACGTACGTGATCATGCTGGCCACCTCGTGGGGACGGATCAGGCGTTTGAGCGGGGCCCGGACGCACGGTTCTCGGCAAGGTGGCGCCGCTCCTGCTCACCGGGGTCGAGGCCGGGATAGAGCTCGTCGAACATGGCCAGCACGCCGTCACCCCATCGTCGGCCCGGGCAGCACGCAGTTCACCGTGACCCCGGTGCCGGCGACCTCCTGGGCCATGCCGCGGGACACGGCCGGCTGCGCTGTCCTGGTCATCCCGTAGTGGACCATGTCCGTCGGCGTCTGGACGCCGGCCTCGCTGCTGACGAAGAAAAGAGCAGCGACGGAGCAGCGACGACGCGGGGCGACGCGGAGGTACGGAGTTCGAGTTCGGGCTCGCGCGGGCGGGGCCTGCCATCCACGCCCACGCGAGCCGTGGAAACCCGGCGGGACGGCGCGGATCACCGCCCCGCCGGGCTGGTCGGAGGGGTCAGTTGAGCTCGTCCGGGTGGGGGCCGGTGCGCAGGTCGCGGTCGAGGGTGGCGATGGTGGCCATCTCGTCGTCGGTGAGGGTGAAGTCGAAGAAGTCGAGGTTCTCGCGGATGCGGGCGGGCGTCACCGACTTGGGGATGACGACGTTGCCGAGCTGGAGGTGCCAGCGCAGGACGACCTGGGCGGGTGACTTGCCGTGGCGGGCGGCGATCGTGGTGATCGCCTCGTCATTGAGGACGGCGCCCTGTGCCAGCGGGCTCCACGCCTCGGTGGCAACCCCGTGCCGGGCGTGGACGGCGCGCAGCTCACTCTGCTGGAGGCCGGGGTGCAGCTCGATCTGGTTGACCGCCGGGACCAGCTCGGAGCCGGCGATGAGCCGGTCGAGATGCGCGGGCTGGAAGTTGGACACGCCCGCGGCGCGGACCCGCCCCTCGGCGACGAGCTTCTCGATGGCCCTCCAGGACTCGCGGTACAGGTCGCGGGCCGGGGCCGGCCAGTGGATCAGGTACAGGTCGAGGTGGTCCAGGCCCAGCTTGGCGAGGCTGGCGTCGAAGGCCCGCAAGGTGGCGTCGTAGCCCTGGTCGGCGTTCCACAGCTTGGTGGTGACGAACAGCGCCTCGCGGGCGATCCCGGAGGTGGCGAGGGCGCGCCCGACGCCGGACTCGTTGCCGTAGATCGCGGCGGTGTCGATGCTGCGGTAACCGGCCTCCAGGGCGGCGGTGACGGCGGCGGTGGTCCGGTCGTCGGGGACCTGGAAGACGCCGAAGCCGAGCTGGGGGATCTCGACGCCGTTGTTCAGCTTCACGGTGGGGATGGTGGTCATGGTGCGTGTGGCCTTTCAGACGGCACGGGGCGTACGGGTGGAGAGGGTGTAGCGGACGGTCTGGGCGCTGATGAGACCGTCACGGAAGACGAACGTGTCGACGCCGTCGGTGACCTCGTGGGTGGCGTTGGTGGCGGTCCACTGCAGGAACAGCACGTTTCCGGCGAACCGCGGAGTCAACTGCCGGTCGGCGTCGGGGAGATCGGCCAGCAGCCGGCCGATTGCCTCCCGTACGCCCTGGTGACCCGTCAGGGTTCGCTCGGGGGTGACGAAGACGGCGTCCTCGGTGTAGTTCGCGGTGATCAGACCGAGGTTTCCGGTGCCGAGCCGCTTCCCGTGTTCGGCGAAGACCTCCTGCGGGGTGACGGACATCAGGAGAGCTTTTCGACGGCCGTGATGGCGAAGCCGTGGTCCTGCTCGGGAGCGCCGCCGCCGACGCCGATGGCGCCGATGAGGCGGCCGTCGCGGTGGACGGGGACGCCGCCGGCGATGAACAGCAGAGGCTTGTCGAGCGCGGTGGGCAGGGAGTGGAACGGCCCCTCGGGCTTTACGAGGTCGACGAGGTCCGCAGTCGGCGTGTCGAGCTGCAGGGCGGTGTAGGCCTTGCGGGTGCTGGTCTCGCCGGAGACCAGTACCGCCCGGTCGTCCCGGCGGAAGGCGAGCAGGTGCCCGCCCGCGTCGAGGACGGTGATGCTCACGGTGACTCCTGCGGCGTCGGCGGCGCGGCGTGCGGCGGTGACGAGGGCCTCGGCGTCCTGCGTGGTCAGCGGGGCGACGGGGATGGTGGTGCTCATGGCGGATTCCTTCGTGGGTGGGGGATCGGGTGGGGATCAGGTGGGGGTTCGGGCTGCGGCGGCGCGTCCAGATCGGTGCAGTTCAGTGCAGGACGGTTTCCGGCGTGCTCCGGCGCCCGTCGGACCCGGCGACGACGCGTGCGACGGTGCGGGTACGGCGGTGGAGGTGGGCGGCGAGAAGAGCGAGCAGCAGGGCTGTGCCGGAGAGGATGGCGCCGACCCAGTTGGGGGAGGTATAGCCGAGACCCGCGGCGATCACGACACCACCGAGCCAGGCCGCGAGGGCGTTGCCGAGGTTGAAGGCGCCGATGTTGGCAGCGGAGGCCAGGGTCGGAGCGGCCGAGGCCTGGTCGAGCACCCACTTCTGCAGCGGCGGGACGGTCGCGAAGCCGAGGGCGCCGATCAGGGAGAGGGTGATCGCGGCCAGCACCTTGTTGTGGGCGGTCGCAGTGAACAGCAGCAGTGCGGCGGTGAGGGCCGCGAGGGTGGTGAGGAGCATCGGCATGAGCCTGCGGTCGGCGAACTTGCCGCCGAGAAGGTTGCCCAGGAACATGCCGATACCGAAGAGGACGAGCAGCCAGGTCACCGCGCCCTCGGTGTAGCCGGCCACCTCGGTCATCATCGGGGTGATGTAGGTGATCGCGGCGAAGACACCGCCGTAGCCGAGGACGGTCATGGCCATGGCCAGCCACACCTGCACGTTGCGGAATGCCGCGAACTCGGTGCGTACGGTCACCGAATCGGGTCGCCCCGTCTCGGGCACCAGCTTGGCGACGCCGAGGAAGCCGATGACGCCGAGCGAGGCGACGACGACGAAGGTGACGCGCCAGCCGGCGGCCTGGCCGATGTACGTACCGCCGGGGACACCGACGATGTTGGCCACGGTCAGGCCCATGAACATCAGGGAGATGGCCGAGGCCTTCTTCTCCGGAGCGACAAGGCCGGCTGCGACCACGGAACCGATGCCGAAGAACGCGCCGTGCGCCAGGGAGGCCACGATCCGGCCGATGAGCATGACGCCGAAGCTCGGCGCGAAGGCGGACAGTGCGTTGCCGATGACGAACAGCGTCATCAGGAACATCAGCATCTTCTTGCGGGACACCTTGGTGCCGAGAACGGTCAGGAGCGGCGCGCCGAACACGACGCCCAGGGCGTAGCCGGAGATCAGCCAGCCGGCGGCCGGGATGGTCACGCCGAAGTCGCCTGCGACCTGGGGCAGCACGCCCATGATCACGAATTCGGTGGTGCCGATCCCGAAGGCCCCGATGGCGAGAGCCAGGAGCGCGAGAGGCATGGGGAGCTACCTTCCAAGTGCTTGCGTTGGGTGCTTACGTCACATGACAATAGTTGCATACGCCGTATACGGCAAGCGCGCACTGGTGCGACATGCATTTATCGTCGTGTGCAACTATTCGAGCTCACCGCCCTGGCTCAGGGCTGGTGCGCGCTGTCTCTGCTGCACGGAAAGATCGAGTCCCACCTCGAACGGGCCCTGCAGGCCGGTCATGGCCTGAGCGTGCGCGAGTACTCGCTCCTCGATGTCCTCGGCCGCCAGCACGAGGGGGAGGGCCGACACCTGCAGATGAAGCAGGTCGCCGACTCCGTCGTGCTCAGCCAGAGCGCGACGACCCGCCTGGTCACCCGCCTCAAGGACCGCGGACTCCTGGAGTGCTACCTGTGCCCCACCGACCGGCGCGGGATCTACACAAATCGCATGGGTGTCCGCCGCCGGTGAGACCGTCCTGGTGCACGCGGCCTCGGGGGGAGTCGGCTCGCTCGGTGTCCAGATCGCTGTGGCGCTCGGCGCACGCGTGATCGGCACGGCGGCCGCTCACAACCACGACTTCGTACGGAAGCTGGGCGCGGAACCCGTGACCTACGGCCCCGGGACTCGACAACCGTGTCGCACGGCTGGCACCCGAAGTCATCGACGCGGTCCTCGGCTTCGTCGTCGCGGACGCCGTGGATACGTCACTGCGCCTGCTCAGCCGACCGGACCGGCTCACGTCCATCGCCGCCCCCGAGGCTGCCGAGCAGGGCGGCCACTACGTATGGGTCCGCCGGACTCGGCAGACCTCGCGGCGCTCGCCGACCTTGCCGAGGCGGGGAAGCCGGCCGTGCACGTCGAACGAGGGTCCCGCTCGCCGAAGCGGCACAAGCCTGGTGCTCGAACGCCCGGGGACACACGCGCAGCAAGCTCGTGCTGTCCGTGGCGAACGGCTGAGGTGGCCCGGCCGCCGTGTGCGTCCGGCCCACCACCCTGGCCGGACACACGGCAGGTGAACGGGCCCGGCCCTACGCTCCCCGCCGGCAGCGAGACCAAGGGAGTCGTCCTGGACAATCCCATCTGGGTCCGCGTCCAGCACGGCACTCTTCACCCGGTCCCGACGGTGGACGCTTCCGGCCCGTCCTGGGGCTACACCGGCTCCGGCCCCGGCGCCCTCGCCACGCTGATCGGCCGCCTCGTTGATCGGCTGCCGCCTGGACGACGAAGCCGCCCACGCCCTCACAGCGGCAACAAGGGCGACGTACTGAATGGCGAACCAAAGCTGGAGAAGTTCCTCCAGCTCAAGCATCGGATCGGCACCCGGCGCAACCGGCGCACGGGTAAACGGACCGGACGAGCTCAGCCCCGCTCACCCGCCTGCGGTCGGCCGTCCAGCCCCGACACACCACCGCACTCCCAGCATGACTGGATCGCGGTAACCGCCGATTCTCGGTTCAGACAGGCGCCGCGGCGGTGGCCCGCAGGCGGCCGGTCTCTTCCGCAGAACCTCAGACGTTTCCGCCGTGCTCGCGCACCGCGATCCGGGCCAGCTTCGTCAGCATCCATCCGTTACGGACCCCCACAACGTAATCCACCGGGAGACCGTGCATACGGGTGCCAGGGCCCCGCAGGGGGTGCCAGTCGAGAACGAAGAGAGTGTTCTCGCCCCAGGGGATCAAGTTCATGGCAATGCGGGCCGCGCCGAATGGACCTGCCTTCGCCTCCAGTTCGAGGCGACGCTGCGGTTCGCAGATGCGGACGACGCAGGTGTCGTCCAGGGTAAGGGGACCGGCCCCGACGCGGACTTTCAGGCGGGCGCCCACTTCGGGCCAATGCGGGTCCGCGGAGAGAACCTGCTGGGTACCAGTCACCCATTCCCCGTAGCGGTGGCTGTCGGACAGCAGGCCCCAGACCTCGGACGGCGAGCTCAGGATCAGACGGCAGCTCCGGGCCACGCTGATCACGCTCCTTCTGGAGTACGAGGAGTACGAGGGGTACAAGAGATGCTGCCGGTCATGACTCCTCCGGAACGGGCCGCCCGGCAGGCCACTTCACTGCTGCTCGTGTGGAACAGCAGTCGAGCGCACTATGGAACTGCGAAAACCCTTTGACCAGCACCGCTTTTACCACACCATGAACGAACTCATCCCTTCGCACGGCCTGGTCAACCGCTGCTTCCGGTGAGTCCGGTCCATCGCCTCCGAAAGCGACAGCCCGTGGACACCTCCGCTGCTCAGCCGTGGCCTTCCTCGGCCCGACAGCTGGAATCGGCCGTGCCGGGCTCCCTGACCGGCCGTACACGGGCTTGGCCTCCAGCCTCATGCCGACCGCACCACCTCCACAATCCGGAAGGCCCATACGGGGCTGAACCGAGCGGACAGGCTTCCCCGAACTGAAGCTGTCCGGCAGCACCACCGCGCCGCGCGCCAAAGCGCGACCGCACCGTTGGATTCAGCGGATGGAGACGAATGTGCTGCCCGCCCTGCGCGTATCCACTGCTGTACGGGCAGGAGCCGTTCCCGTCCGAACCGCTGCGTGTTCACCCAGCGTCCGAGGTCTTCGCTCTGGACGACGACGTCGCCCGCGGTCGCCGGGAGCGGGCCGCCTGCAGCCACGCTTCGGTGCCACCGGCCCGGAACTGCGGGCTCTCGTTGGTGCCGCCGACCGGTTCCGCGGACCGGTGCCGTTCCGGCACACGGGCGAGCCGGTGTACCGGAACGTCGGAAGAAGGACACTGATGAGCAATCGTCAAACCTGTGGACCGGGTCTGGATCAGCGCTCAGTAACTGCTTGCTGTAGCTGGGCGGCGATTCCCTGCCGGTCGATCTGGATCCAGTACTCGACAATCAGTCCGTCCTCGACGCGATACACCGCACTGGTCACCGCCGTGACCTGCGCGCCCGTCGGCGGATGCTGGCCGACCGTTCCGACGTGCCGCCCGTTTTGGGTCCAGCGGGCGTAGACCCGATCTCCTTCGGCGATGAGCTCGTCCACGGTCAGTGTGAAAGCGCCGTATGCGTCGAGCATCTCCTGAACGTGCTCGGTGTACTGCTGTGGTGTTCGCTCCAAAACCACCGGCGCCTCCGAGACGACCTGGTGAGCCCGGACACGGTCGGCCATGAAGCGACCGGCTCGGTCAGGGTGCAGCCCCGAGCGCACCTGCAGGAGGAACTGGCGGACGGTTTCCTTGGCATTGATCACGGGCAAAGTCTGACATCACGTCCATGCTGCGGCAGTCTCGGGGCGCTCGACGGGGCGACCGTTCTCGAAGCCCGACAACCCCCACTGGACCGAACAGCACGGCGGCCACGCCCACAACGCTGCCCTCCCTGAGCTTCGTGAACGACCGCCCGAAAAATTGGGCCCGCCTTGGCTCCGGCGAAGCGGCCGACGGCGTACCGGCCGACCACCCGACTCACCCGATCCCGCTCAACACACTGCGAACACCCCAACCCGCTGCGCCCCACCGAAGTTCCGGAGACCGCAGGGGCAACCATCCGGGCCGATGGCCTCGTCGCCCTCGGCGCGGGGCACCCTTCTCTGCGGCGGCCCCTGCGCCCCGGGCAGGCAATGAGGTGTGCCTGGACGCCGGCTGCACCCGCAACAACGGCGACGGCGCAGGCATCTGGAAGTGTGCCGACCACACGAACCAGAAGTGGGTCATCCAGCGGGGCCACCTCGGGACCGTCACCGATCGGCAATCACGACGTCTGGCCGGATGGGCGATCGCCGACCACATGCGCACAGAACTCGTCACAGACGCCCCGGCGGCCGCGATCCGGACTCGCGCCGGCCTCGCCGGAGCGGCGATCCACCAACACCCCGTTCAGGCGTTCCCGGCTTGGCCAGTGCTCCCCGATCGCTTACGAGAACTCCTTCCACCCAACAGCAACACCCCTGACTCGAACCGCATGGACGTGTTCAAGTTCCGAGGGCAAGGCCCCTCCGGCGCGGGCCGTGGTCAGGTAGCTTCACCGGCCAATCGCCGGCGACACCGCGCATGCCTGGACCAGGACGCGGGGAACACCGCCAAGGGCGGCAAGACCCCCACCACTTCGGCCGCACCGGTTCGCCCGCTACACCGCATCATCGGCGCAGCTCCACATTCCCGGACGTGGCGCCGACCGGTTTCCCCTCCCCGGCGTTGGCGTTCCTCCGCCGGTCTCCCGGCCGAATGCCGTGGCGGGTCTGCGACATGGAAGAGATCCGCCACTGCCAATCGGTTGTCTCGGTCCGTGCAGAGCCCGAAAGTAACTGCCGAATGCAGCAAGTACTTCTTTCTCACGAAGAGTAGGAGACGCTCATGCATCCGCCGCGCCATTTTCACGGCGAACCCGAAACAACCGCAGCGCAGGAGGCCTCGAGATGAGGCGTCTCAGGCGACGGTTGGTCACCGCGGCCGTCGGCATCACCGTCCTCGGGGCGGTCATGTCGAGCACCGCAGCGAACGCCTCCGACCCGGCTCCGGCTCCGTCTTCCCCCGCTTCCCTCAACCTGCCCGCGTCGGTCCGCGACAGCCTGCTCAAGGCTGACGCCGGAACTCGGGCGGACCTGTCACTGACGCTGGTGACCGGCGACAAGGTGCAGATCGGCCTCACCAAGGACAGGAAGCCGTTCGTCCGTGAGATCAAGCCCGCGACACGGGCTGGGCACGAGTCGGTTCTCTTCCATACCGTCACCAAGAACGACCAGGTCTACGTCGTACCAGAAGACGCGTTGTCGCTGCTCCGTGCCGACGTGCTGGACTGGGAACTCTTCAACCTTGCCAAGCTGGCCGACTGGGCGGCCGAGGGCAAGACCAGCGAGGTCCCGGTGATTGCCACGTACACGGGGAAGACCAATGCCCGGAAGGCGACGACCGCCACCGGTACGACCGCCAAGACCGTCCTGCCGAGCATCAACGGCCGCTCGATGACCATCAAGGGCAACGGCCAGTGGTGGCGAGAGGTGCGGAAGAAGAACACCGGCAAGTCCGCCGCCTCCCTGGCGACCGGCCCGCTGGCCGGGGTGGGGAAGGTATGGCTGGACGAGCTGACGAAGCTGCAGCTCGAGCAGTCCGTACCGCAGATCGGCGCGCCCGCCGCCTGGGAACGTGGCTACGACGGTTCGAACGTGAAGGTCACGGTGCTGGACAGTGGCATCGATGCCACCCACCCCGATCTCGCCGGCCGGATCGCCGAGGCGGTCGACTTCACCAACAGCCCGAGCGGTACGGTGGACCAACACGGACACGGTACCCATGTGGCGTCCACGATCGCCGGCACCGGACAGGCCTCCAACGGGCTGCGCCGCGGTGTGGCGCCCGGTGCGAAGCTCTCCATCGGCAGAGTCTGCGGTCCGGACGGCTCGTGCGCCGGCTCCGCGGTCATCGCCGGCATGGAGTGGGCCGCCAAGTCCGGTGCCGACGTGGTGAACATGAGCCTCGGCGGCGCGCCCTCCGACGGAAAGGACCCGCTGAGCCAAACGGTCAACACGCTCAGCCGCACCTACGGCACCCTGTTCGTCATCTCCGCGGGCAACGCCGGCCCGGACGCCGAGACGGTCGGGGCGCCAGGTGCCGCCGACGAGGCGCTGACCGTCGCGGCCGTGGACAAGAGTGACCAGATGGCCCGCTTCTCCAGCCGCGGACCCCGCGTCGGGGACGGCGCGGTCAAGCCGGACATCTCGGCACCGGGCGTCGCCATCGTCGCGGCCCGGGCCAAGGGCACCGGGATGGGCAAGCCCGTGGACGACTTCTACACGTCCGCCAGCGGCACCTCCATGGCCTCGCCCCATGTGGCCGGTGCCGCGGCGATCGTCGCCCAGCAGCACCCGGACTTCACCGGGCGGCAGATCAAGTCGCTGCTGATGGCGACCTCCAAGGACCTCGGGCACGACCTGTTCGCGCAGGGCGCCGGCCGGGTGGACGTGGCCCGCGCGGTCGATCCGAGGATCACCCCCGAAGCAAACCTGAGCTTCGGCCGAGCCGAGTACCCGCACTCGCCGGTGTCCAGGACGGTCACCTACACCAACTGGACCGACGAGCCGATCACTCTTACGCTCTCCGCCTCGGCTTCCCAGGCGGGCAAGCCCGCACCGGAGGGGCTGTTCACGCTCAGCGCCGGCCAGGTCACCGTGCCCGCCAAGGGCACGGCCGATGTGACGGTGACCATGGACGGCAGGGTGGTGGACAGTTCCGGGCAGTACGGCGCATACACCGGCGTCCTGACCGCCAAGGACGGCGCGGGGACACTGCTCGGATCATCGCGGATCTCGACCTATGTGGAGCCGATCCGCCACGACCTGAACATCAAGATCATTCCTCCGGCCGGCGCCACCGATGTCTCGTACGGCAGCGTGTTGATCGTCCCGGTCGACGAGGACAAGCTGGGCCTGTACGAAGTGCCGCTGACGGTACCGGGCGGCGAGACGGTCAAGGCACGGGTCTTCACCGGCACTGTCACGGCGGCCCTCGGGGTGACGTGGCGGAACGCGGCCGGTGAGCTGCAGAAGGCCGCACCGATGGTGCCGGAGGTGGAGGTCACCGGGGCGACCACGGTGGAGCTGGACCTCCGGAAGGTCAAGCCGGTCAAGGTGAACACCCCGGAGCCGACCGAGACATACCAGGCAGGCATGAAGACCGAACGGACCTCCGTGGACGGAGACTGGGCGATCACGGCGCAGTTGGCCACCGAATACGGTCCCGGTGAACCGAACTGGTGGGCACTGCCGACCGCCGGCAAGGTCAGCCTCGGCACACTGGACTTCCACAGCGAGCATGTCCTCGTGCCGCCGTCAGTGACGATGCAGGTCACGGGGAACGGTGATTCCTTCGACCTGGGCGCCCGCTACGCGACACCGGACACCACCATAAACGGCGGCAACCAGAGGTGGACGAAGGACGGCAAGCCCGTATCCACCCTCGTGCGATCGAAGATTCCCCGACTGCCCTCCAACGGGAAGAAGCGCGTCGTCTACGCGGGCACCGGCTCGGCCGAGGAACTCGCCGACGTCGATGCCAAGGGCGCGCTGGTGCTGCTGAAGCCGACCGACATCTGCGGGACGACCTGCGACTTCACCGCACTTCGCAAGCGAGTGGCGGCGGCCGCCTCCGCAGGCGCGGTCGGGGTGCTGGTGACGGGCGAAACCGATCGGGTCGCCCTGCTGAAGTACGAGTCGTCCCGACAGTACAAGTGCGAAAACGGCTCCGACAGCTGCCCGCCCGTCGATCCGTACGCAGCGCTGCCGATCGTGACCGTACCCCCGGCCCAGGCCGCCACACTGATCCGGCGGATCGAGGGCGGAGCGAAGTCCGGCGTCCAGATCGGACTCGGCGGCAGTCGCGAAGTGTCCAAGGCCTACGCTCTGGCCTTCGACTCCCCTGGTCGGGTTCCCGGCAACCTGCCGTTCCGGGTCCAGTCGCGGGATCTCGACCGTGTCGATCACCGCTTCCACGCCGACCAGCCCGGCGCGATTCCCCACTTCAGCTGGAACCGGATAACCAAGTCCGGTCCGGTGACAGAGGAAACCATGCTGCCCAAGCCGGACAGTCAGCGGCAGTTCACCACGTTGGTCGGGCCGCGGAACGACAACGCAATCGACCGCTTCGAGATGTCCGTAAGGGACTATCTCGCGCCGTCCGTGGCAGGTCCGTCGGGCTCCTCCGAAACTCAGGACCTGGCGCTCGGCAAGAAGAACACGATCGACTGGAACGAGGGTCCGTCCCTTCCCGGCGCGGTGCCCCAGGTCCGCACCAAGTCGGGCTTCACCGCCGACACCGGCCTGCCGTGTGCCGGCTGCCGGGAGGGCGACCGCTTCTGGCCCACCCTGTACCAGACCAGTGGCGGGGGCGGTCGCCAGGCCATGATGGGCATGCTCAACGACACGGGTGTCGCCCATTTGATCTACGGGATCCAGGCCTGTGAGCCCCCCGCCTGCAAGGTAAGCCTATTCGACGACGCCGGCAACGAACTCGAGCAGAAGCTCAACCCGGTCGAGTTCGCCTTCCAGCTCGGCGAGCCCGGCAACGCGTCGGACCTGATGTCGAGGAGCGGGCGGTGATGACCGAAATGGGAAAGGAGACTGCTCCGATGAACGCGGCCGAGCCATCGAGGCGGCGCCGGAAGACGAAACTGGCGGCGGCAGCAGCCGTAGCGATGCTCGCGCTGGCGGGGTGCAAGGCCGACGTCATCTCGTACGATCTGCCTGCGGAATCAGCCCACTACACGTTCCAGGCGGAGACCAACGGGGTCAAGACCGCGTGGGAGTACACGTCCGACAGGCCGACCAAGCCCGACACGCCGACGTCACAGCCGTGCGTCGCGGACGTCGTCGTCAAGGAACCCGGCCCGTGCCGTCCGGAACCGCTCATCTTCCTGCGGTACGACCTGGGCCTGGACCTGGACAACACCGTAAAGGCCAACAAGCCTCACAGCATCACAGTCACCGGCTACTACCAGGATCGGGTCAGCACGCCGCCGACCGTGACCGAGTTGCGGGCGGAGGCCAGCTTCGACGGCGGCAAGACCTGGAAGCCGGTGATCACCAAGGCCGACGGGAAGAACACCTTCACCGCGCGCATCAAGCACCCGAAGCGTGACCAGGCTCCCGAAGGAGTCGCACTGCGGATCACAGCGACCGACAGCGCGGGGAACAACGTCAAGCAGACCATTCCTCAGGCGTACCGACTGCGCTGAGGCGAACCCGATCCGGAGGGAGCACGGCCGGGGCGAGACGTGAGCTTCGCACCGGCCGTGACCCTCGTCTTTCGGCGCAGCCCGCACCGAATGCGGACAGGGACTGCGCCCACAGACCGTTCGCGAGCGACTGCTCCGTACGCGTACCGCTTGATCAGGCCGTTGGTCCGGTGCTGCCTGCACCGGACCAACGGCATACCCGGATCCGCATTCCGGTGGCCTCGCCCTGGTGGCAGAGGGAGGCCGGAGCGCTCCTTCCATGACACACACGCCAGGCCGGAGCACCAACGGAAAGACGGAGAGGCATCATGCTGTCAGACGTGCTGGGACTTACCCCGGAAGAGTCGGACACCTACCGCATTCTGGTCTCGGTGGCCTCCGCCACGCCCACCGGACTCGCCGAACTCATCGGCTGCGACATCCGTCAGGTGGTGGGCATCCTCAACAGGCTCGAAGACCAGGGGCTCGTCGCGCGCAGCCTCGGCGACGCCACTCGGTTCGTTGCCGCGCCACCGGCGGCGGCGCTGCGGGCGCCCCTGATCCAGCGACAGAACGAGCTCAACCTGGCGAAACTCGAACTCGACTCCCTCGACGAAATCTACCGCGCGGCCACTCTCGGGCGCGGCGCAGCGGAGGTCGTCGACGTGATCCACGGCACCGAGGCCATCCGCGAACGCGTCGGACACATACAACTCGGCGCACGGAAAGAGGTCATGAACTTTGTCAAGGCACCGTTCTTTTCGTCCGGCAACATGACCGACGACGCGGTCATCGAGCGGGGTGTCCGTTACCGCGTGATAATTGAACGCTCGATGCTCGATGAGGGAGCTCCGTCGTTCGACGAAATCATCCAGGCGCGGGCTGCTGGAGAAAGGGTCCGGATCGCCGAGTCAGTACCGCTGAAACTCTTCATCGTGGACGGCGAGTTGGCCATTGTTCCACTCCTCGGCTCCAGCAATGCCGCAAAGGCCGGAGCCCTGCTCGTGCACGAGTGCAGCCTGCTCGACGCGCTGATCGCACTGTTCGAGTCCGAATGGGAGAAGGCAACGCCGTTCGTCGCCTCTGCGAGTACCTTGCAGAGCGCGCCCGCCACCGATGATCTGGGTGCACAGATACTCAGCCTGTTGCTGACAGGTCTCACCGACCAAGCGATCGCCACCCAACTGTGCACCTCCATGCGGACGGTGCAGCGCCGGATCCGCCAGATGATGGACATCGCGAAGGTGCAGAATCGCATACAGTTGGGCTTCCGTGCAGCACAGCTGGGCTGGCTCGACGCCGATCAGGACGGCAGTTGACTCCCGGAACACCGGGCCGAGACGGTGGGCAAGTGGCGTTGCAAATTCGCGGCCGAAGGACTGGCCGGCCTGCAGGATGCGCCCGCACCGTGTGATTCATGCTTGCCCACTTCTGCCACGGGGCCACCCGCACCAGAACGGTGGCCCGTCACCACTTGAGGGCCTCCGTCCGGGCGTCGTCGAGCCCGTGCTCGGCCACGGGCAGCGCTGGACCGTCCGGGGCTTCGTTCTCGTCCTCGGCGGTGCCCTGTGCGTCCTGTCTTGATCGAGGTCGTCGAGGCTGTCTTCTCCTGGCCCTGTGGCTGCCGTGCTGAGTTCTTCCTTCTGCTCCGGGGCCCGGAGTGCGGGGCCGGGGGAGTGCGGGCGGGTGCGTTGCGGGCGAGGAGATGCTGCTCCTGGGCGGTGGCCCGTCCGGCGCGGGCACGGTGCATCAGCAAGGCCGAACCGGCGCTCAAGGCACGTTCTGATCGGCGATGGCGATGGGATGCCGTTCCGGCCCGCGCGGTGGGCACTCAACCCACCTGAGGGACGAAGGTGGGCCGGTCCGGGTGTCCGTGTGCCTGGAGCCCGTTTTCGCGTCGTGTCGGTGAGGCCTTGAGCGGCGCGGCGGTGGGTGGGGGAGCGGAGTCGGATACAGGGTGCGGCAGGTGGGTGGTGCTGTCATCGACGCGCTCTCGCGATGAGGTCGTTGACTGCCTGGATCACCGTGTCCGCCCGCTCCTCGTGCAGCCACCCGTGCCCCGCGTCGTCGAGCATCCTCTGCTCTCCTTGCGAAGACTCGGCGGCCAGCTCGGCGTGCAGGGAGCGCTTGCTCTCGTTGATCTCCCGCAGCAGCTCGGCGGGCCACAAGTGGGCCTGGGTGGCGTCGTGCCCCATGGCCGTGAGCACGATGAGCGGCACGTCGGGGGTGGCCGCGGTCTGCCGGAACTCACGGGCGACCTCGTCGTAGAGGTTTTGGTTCTCGCGCGAGGCGACCCGCCAGGTGGCGAGGTGGCACGCGGCCAAGGGCTCGCGCACCGGCTCCGGCCAGGCGGCGAAGTGCTGGATCATCTGGGCGCGGGACTGCTTCAACTGTTCCGCCGTGGGCTCGGCCGTCTCCTGGCTCCCCATCTGATCCAGCATCTCGTCGAGCTGCTCCCGCACCTGCCGGGGTGCGCGGTTGGCCAAGTCCTCGTGGAAGGGGTCGAGCAGGAGCAGGCCGGCCACCTCGTCGGGGAAACGTCTGGCGTAGTGGCGCGCGTAGGCCCCGCCCAAGGAGTGGCCGATCAGCAGGTGGGGGCCGGGAACGCCGGCGGTGTGGAGCAGTTCGCGCAGTTCGTCGGTGACTTCCGCTGCTGTGCGGGGCAGCTCAGCGGGGTAGCTCCAGCCGTTGCCCCCGCGATCGTAGAGGACGCTGGTGGTCAACTCGGCGACGCGATTGTGGATGTTCAGGTAGTCCAGGCTCATCAGTCCCACCCCCGCCAGGAATACCGCGGTCGGACCGCCCGCGCCGGAGCGGTGCAGCATCAGGTGCCGATCGCCGCCGATGTCATGCAGGCGTCCAAGGGGAGGCGGTGTACGTGTCATGGGGTGCTCCTGTGCAAGCGGGTGCGGTGGACCTGTACCTAAGGTTCTATTCTCAAGCGTGAGAACGGTATCAGTTATGAGATCATGTGCCCATGGATACGGTCGACCTGCTTCTGCACCCCGTACGACTGCGCGTCGTGCATGCCATGTCCGGCGGCCGGACACTGACCACCACGCAGTTGTGCGCGCTGCTGCCCGACGTGTCGAAGGCCACCGTGTACCGGCATGTGGGCCTGCTGGCCGACGGTGGCCTGCTGGATGTCGAGGGCGAGCAGCGGGTGCGCGGCGCCGTCGAGCGCCGCTACCGACTGCGGCGCGATCGGGCTGTGATCGACGCCGACGCCGCTGCTTCGGTTCCGCTTGAGGACCACCGGCGGGCGTTCGCCGTGGCGATGGCGACCCTGCTGGCCGAGTTCAACACCTACCTCGACCGGCCCGGCGCCGCTCCCGCCGCCGACCTGGTGGGCTACCGCCAGCACGCGATGTGGCTCAGCCGGGACGAACTCGCCGCGCTGATCGACGAGATGCGCGACGCCCTGGTGCGCCGTATCACCAATGAGCCCTCACCTGAGCGCACCCGCTACCTGATCAGCCCGATCCTGTTCCCCGCCGAGGAACCACCCGCGGCCGGCGGCGAGAACTAGGGTCTGTTCTTCGGTCACGACCGCAGCCGGATGGGGAGCGCAGCGGCGGTGATGGTGCCGAGGCAGACATGCCCTCGCTTGCATATCGGTGGCGACGGCTCTGAACTGCTTGAGCTTGCCGATGGCCCGTTCCACCGTGTTGCGATCTCTGCGCTGGTCCTTGTCGAAGCCCGCAGACCGTCCACCGCGTGAAGTCCGGCGCAGGCGAACAGCCTTGTGGTCGTTCTTCTCCGGAATGACGTGCCGGATGGGGTGCCGTCGGCTGGTCAGAGCAAATGCCGCTTGCGGACCGTCTTCCATGGGTTCTGCCGTACGTCTGTGATCGGACTGCCTTGCCGCGCGCGGGTATGCCGTTCAGGAGGCGAGGATGGAGATACCGTCTCCGAGCAGCTTCAGCCCGAGGACGAAGAAGAGGACTGCCATGACGGCGACATTGTGCTGAGCTGCCCAGTCCTTCCAGTTGCCGAGCGTCGTTTTTGCTCGCTCTCCTCCGAGCAGGAAGACCCCCAAGGGGGCCAGCAGGCCGAGGGTGGCGATCAGGACGAAGACGGCCAGCGATGCGATCTGCTGCCCGACCGGCAGTCCTGCTGAGCCAATCGTGGCACCCGCGGCGATGGTCAATGGGGCGTTCTTGGCGTTGAGTGCGGCCAGGGCCGTTCCGAGTCCGAAGACTTTGACCGGTGTGAGGCGGTCGATCGCGCCCATCCACTTCGGCAGCTGGGCCTGTGAGGGATCCCTGGGGCGCCGGTGCCACTGCCGGGCGCCGAAGAGGACGAGGAGCACGCCCAGAGCGAGCTTGAGGGCTCCTACCCAGGTGGCCGGGTGATTGTGGGCGGAGGCACCGGCGGGGGAGGCGATCAGCAGCATCACCGCGCCCAGTGCCGACAGTCCCAGGATCCAGCCGACGGCGAAGAGCAGTCCGTTCAGACGTCCCCGAGGAGTGGCGAGGACAAGGATGATCGCGATGATCGGGAGCGGGCTGATCGCGACGCCGGCCGCGAAACCCAGTACGTCACCGAGAACCGTGCCCATGATTTCCTCCAGGTGGGGGTCCGGGTGGTGACCGAGTTGAGTGAGGTCAGACGGGAATTGATGCCCCGGCCGTCCGCATGCGCAGCCGCAGGACTGGCATGGATGCGTCCGGGGCGTGTCGTAAAGGCACCGGAACTGGGTCGCCACCTCTCCGGAGAGTGATCCTCAGCGGTCGGTACCGTCCGCTGCTCGGCCCGATCTCTTGGACCGCTGAGCGCTTCGCCGCTCGATTCCGCTCACGGGGCATCCGGAGCAGCGCCACGGGTTGCGTGGTCGGCTATGTCGCTGCCCTCGCTGCCCTCGCTGCCCTCGCCGACCAAGCGGAAGTAGCTGCCCAGAACGTGACGACGATTTCGGCAGGTCGCTCCGTTCCATGGTCCTGCGCCCTTGCGGATCTGTCCTCGGGAGCCTCTTGGAGCGCGAAAGCCTTGGCCTGCCCGTTTCCGCCCTGGTGCCCCATCGGACTCGACAGCAGACCGGCACCCCGAAAAGCTCCCGCCCTCCACCGTGACGGACTGCGGGCAAGGCGCCCGGACGGCAAATCGGGCACGGACCGTAGCCGGCCGGAGTGAGGGCGGCCGAACCGATCAGCCTGAACCGCAGTGCCGGAGTACCGCAACATACCGTCCCCGGGTACCTCCATGGCCCCGGGCCGAGGATGCGGCGCGATGCGTATGCGGTAAGGATGAACAGGTGAGGGCGATGGCGCCCCATATACGGGCGCTTGGCGACCCTCGCACCGATCCGCGGCAGGAGAATCTCCCATGACTGCGACGACGGGGGCAGCCCAGTCGGCCCAGCCCGAGCGCCCGGGCAGGAAAGATGGAGTCTGCAGCGAGTTCACCGTCTTCACCAGGATTAAGCCGGGCCACGCCGATGCGCTGCGTGAGGATCTCGCCGCGCTCGCCGACTCGACGGCTGACGACGAAGCCCGTGCGGCGCTGCGCCAGATCGGCACCCTGCACGACGCACGGCACGTGATCTTCGACAACGACACCCGATTCATGTTCGCCAGCGTCTTCGACGGCTCCTGGGACACCTACATCGACGACTTCGCCAAGACGGTGGTCGGGGCCCGCTTCGACAAGGTCTTCTCGCACACCGAAGGGTTCCCCGGCGTAGCCGATCCCGGGGTGAAGGACTGGTTCGTCTCCCAGCAGGAACCTGCGGGAGTCTTCGTCAGCTCGTACCCAGACCTGACCGTTCAGCAGATCTGGAAGGACCAGCGTGTGGACGAGGCGTTCCAGGAGGTGCTGGACACCCCCGAGTTCCGGGCCGCGCTGGACAACCCGGCGAACGCCGAGTTGCTGGCCACGCCCGCCTTCCAGAAGCTGATGGAGGAAGCCGCTGCCTAGAACCCGGACACAGCCAACCCTCACAGCCGACCCAACACCGTTGGCCCCGCGTCGACGCACGTCGGTCGACTGCTGTGGAGCTGTCCAGGCAGAGACCTATGCGGAGGCAAAAGCAAACATGAACACGGCGGACAGCAGCAGCGCAGCCGGCATGGGCGTCGAGATCGACGACGTCCAGAGCGGAGCACTGCGTCCACGGCCGGTGCCGTACCAGGGAAAGTTCATTTTCCTGCGCGTCGACGACCGCCACGCCGGGCGCGCCCTGCTGCGGCGGCTGCTCCCGTTGACCTCGGGCGGCCTGCCCGGCGTGGACCGGAGCCAGAACGCCTGGGTGGCTGTGGCGCTCACCTACCAGGGACTGAGAGCCCTGGGGGTGCCCCAGGAGTCGCTGGACAGCTTTCCGCAGGCGTTCCGCGAGGGCATGGCCGCTCGGGCGGAGCTGATCGGGGACACGGGCGAGAGTGCACCGGCCCATTGGGAGGCACCGTTCGGAACTGGCGACGTTCACATCGCCCTGAGCGCCCTCTCCTCCGATACAACGCACTTGGACAAGGAGCTGGAGCGGGCCCGCGTCGCCTACCAGGACACCCCCGGTGTCCAGGTGATCTGGCAACAGGACGTCCACCAGCTCCCGACCGGTCGTACCACCTTCGGATTCCGCGACGGCATCAGCCACCCCAACATCGACGGAGTCGGGCTGCCCGGCTCCAACGCGCAGGAAGCCCCCATCAAGGCCGGCGAATTCATCCTCGGCTACCCCGACGAAACCGGCAGCCTGCCGCCCATGCCCATCCCCGACGCTCTGGGACGCAACGGAACCTACGCGGCCGTACGCAAGATCCACACCAACGTCGCGGCCTGGCGCCGATACCTGCGCGCGAACACCTCCAGCGCCCAGGAGGAGGCACTTCTGGCAGCAAAGATGGTCGGACGCTGGCCCAGCGGAGCGCCGCTGACGCTGACCCCGGAACACGATGACCCGGAGCTGGCGTCCGATCCACACCGTGTCAACAACTTCCTGTACCGGGAGAACGACGACCGCGGGTTCCGGTGCCCCGCCGGTGCGCACATCCGGCGTACCAACCCCCGCGACTCCACCATCATCGGCGACGCAAGAATGCACCGCCTCATCCGCCGCGGCACCACCTACGGCCCACCGCTGCCCGAGGGCGTACTGGAGGACGACGGCGCCGAACGGGGCCTGGTCGGAGTCTTCATCGGAGCCCATCTGGAGCGACAGTTCGAATTCATCAAGGCCGAGTGGGTCAACGACGGCAACTTCATCGGCTACCCCGGCGAGAAGGATCCGGTGGCCGGGCACCATGACGGAACCGGCAGCGCCACCATCCCGGACAAGCCGATCCGGCGCCGCCTGCAGAACCTGCCCAGCTTCGTCGTCACCCGCGGCGGCGAGTACTGCTTCCTGCCAGGCCTGCGCGCCCTGCGCTGGCTTGCCGAGCTGGAGGACTGACGGCACTTCCTGCCCCCGAGACCAGCCACGGTCTTTGAGAAGAGGTCGAAGTCATGGCAGCACAGTTCGTCCCCTACACGCCGGACATCGAAGAAGACGACCCGCACTTCGACCGCAACGTCCAGACGGTGATCGAAAAGACCGAGAGCTACATCACCGAGTCAGTCAAGGCCGGTGGCACCGGACGGGCCCTTCGCGACGCGCACGCCAAGGGCTACGGGCTGGTCCGAGGGGAAGTGGAGATCCTGGACGGGCTTCCCCCCGAGTACGCCCAAGGCATCTACGCGACACCGGGAACCCACGATGCACTCATCCGCTTCTCCAACGGCTCGCCCCACGCCGGAGCCGACGCACGACTGGGCGCCGCCACCGGACTGGCACTGAAGATGTTCGAAATCCCCGGCCCGACCCTGCTGGAAGACGAACCGGACACGGGCACATTCGACTACGCCAACATCAACGGACCGGTCTTCTTCTGCAATACAGTCGAGCACTACCTGTTCATCCAGGAACTGTTCCTGAACGCGCCGGCCTACTTCTCCCAGGGCCGACCCGGCGCACATCGTTTCTTCACCGAGTTCGTGACCGGGAAGGGAACACTGGACCAGGACAACTGGGCCTGGGACGAGTTCCTGGCCTTCCTGCGCCTGTCCAAGACGCCTCCGGCAAACCTGCTGCTGTCGAGCTACTGGACGATGGGTGCGGTCAGGCACGGCGACTACATCGCCAAGGTGCGCATCACCCCCGATCCGTCCTCCGCCGCCGCGGTGGTCAGGCGAGCCATCGACCCGACCTCCGCGCAGGAGGTCTTCCGGCCGGCCCTGCAAGCCGAGCTGCAAGAACGCCCCTACGCCTTCGACATCCAGGTCCAGCTCTGCACCGACCTGGAACGCATGCCGGTGGAGGACACCACCGTGGAGTGGGCAGAACAGCTCTCGCCGTCCGTCACAGTGGCGAAGCTGCGGCTGCCGCAGCAGGACATCTCCGGCCCGCAGAACCTGGAGAAGATGGACTCACTGTCATTCACCCCATGGCGGGTCACTGCCGAGCACGCACCCCTGGGCAACATCATGCGGGCCCGCAAGGAGGTCTACCGGCACTCCTCCATCGCGCGCCACAAGCTCAACCAGCAGCCGCGCACAGAGCCCCGCAGCGCCGACGAGGTGCTTGGCGCTTGACCGGGCAGAACGGCGAGCCGGTCGAGGCCGGGCACTCGAATGGACTGGGCTCGGAGGCGAAGGGCCAATCCCTGCAGTCGGCGCTTCACGAGGCCACCCACCACCCTCAGTCCTCCGAGCTCGCAGAAGCGGCGCATACCCGGATACGTTCGAGCGTTTCCGCTCAGGACGCGCCGCGCTGTCTCGTAGCTGTCTATATGGACGTACTTGCCGCTGCTCTCCTTCGTCGCTGCCACGGAGGAGTTCGGTGCGGCTGATACGCTCCGGCCGAAACCGCGGGAAGCAGATGGGCGTCTTTCCTGCCAAATCCCTCCCACCCAACCCCCCTCCCGCGACTGTTTACCAAGGCATGCCGAGCTGATCGAGGTCCGCCCGGCGCTACTTCGGCGAGATGTCAGCGCCTTTGTGGAGGTTGTGCGGCCGGCGCGCACCGGGTGAGGGGCGGGGCCGAGAAGTCGCACACTGGCACACGACGCCGCTCAAGTCTCGGATTCGTCTCCTGGCATTGCTTGTGAGTCCCAGGCTGCGATCTCACGGAGGGCGTTCAGGTGACGGTTGAGCGCGGTGCGGCCCTTGCCGGTCAGGGAGAGCCAGGTGCGGGCGCGCTTGCCGACGAAGGCTTTGCGGACTTTCACGTAGTCGGCTTGTTCCAGCAAGGAGATCTGTTTGGACAGGGCCGAGTCCGTGATCTCGATGGTGTCGCGGAGGGTCTTGAAGTCGGCCTCGTCGACCGAGGCCAGAGCAGCGGCGATGGAGAAGCGCACCGGTGCGTGGATGATGCTGTCGAGAGATTTGCGCGGGTGCGTCACGGGCTGCCCTCTGCGGCGTGAACGGCCTTGCGGTCCAACATGCCGACCAGGAAGAACGGCGCAGCGCAGAGGACGGCCCCCGGGATCCACCACAGCGGTTCGCCGGAGAAGTAGGTCGTGCCGAGGGTGACGGTGAGCGAGTAGATACCCGCTCCTGTTGCCGTGATGACGGCGTACAGCGCACGGTAGTGGCGCGGGAGGACCGGACGTGTCGCCGTGTAGATCACCAGGATGAAGAAGGGAATCAGCAGTACGACCGGGACGGCATAGCGCGCAGAGGGCTGGATCATCAGCCCGTAGACGGCTGTCATCACCATCATTACGAGGCCCAGAAGGAAAACCAGGCGGTTGTGCTGCCGGGCTCCCCGGCGCATCTGTGAAGCCAGCGCATCTGCAGAAGCAAGGGCTTCACGCGCTTCCTTCTTGTTCATCATGGTGCCTTCCCCAGGGTGTGAGAGTGGAGGCTGCGGCCTGGATGCTCGTGCCTACTCCGTATCCCCTTGGTCCCACTTGGATGTGCGGACGGCGATGAAGACGGCCACGACCGCAATGGCGGCGGCGATCAGGATCGAGAGCCACACGGGGTGGACCGGGTCGCCCTGTGACATCTGCGTGAGCATCAGGCCCGCGAAGAAGGAGGTGGGCAGCAGGCCCAGCGTGATACGGACGGCATCGGGCGTGAACTCGACCGGGAACGCGAAGCCGCTCAGGAGCAGCGCCGTGAGCTGGACGAGCGTTCCCACTTTGGTGACGGTGTTCCGAAGATCTATTCCAGGTCTCGCCGTGGTACTGCGCCGTTTTCATTGCCACCTTGACATCTGCTTTCCAAGTTGGCAAGTGCATCTCTGATTGCTAACTGCTGTGCAAGGCAAGCTAGTTGGCTGAGCCGGGAAGCCGAGCAGGTACTCCTCGGCAGACATGTATCCGGCTGAAGGTGTACGCCGACAGGCACAACACCAACAAGAACCGGCCCTGAAGCCAGCGGTTGCAATGGGCCCGATGGCACCCAGCTCCCATGTGTGCCGAGCGACCGGTCCGCGATGGCCCGTTGCGGAGCCGTGAGACCTTTGGGGCAGTCCCGTGGGGAGGAGCTGACCGGCTACCGGATGCGCCCGAGACGCGGGGGGTGCCCCTCTATGGGGTTCGTCAAGGGAATCGGGCTGCGTTCTGGTGAGGTTCGGGGCAGCATGGCGTGATGCCTGGCTTGTTGTGGGATGACGTAGTGAGCTTGTTCGACCCGGACTTGATGGGGTCACTGCCGGACGTGATTGTTCCTGATGCCTCGGTTGAGGACTGGCAATCGGTTTTGGACCTCGTCAGCGTAAGTGGCTGGACGTTTCAGTACTCCGAAGGCGAGATGGTGCTGCCAGTGCCTCGGGCGGAGGCAGTTCTGTCTCGCCCGGCTGACGCTGAATGCCCGGAGCTGAGGGTCTGGCCGGCTGCCGGTGTGCTGGCGATCTTCCGGTTCTGGGCGGTGGAGGAGATCGACTTCGATGTTGATCTGCGGGAGCTCCAGGGCCAGGAGCGACTGGATGTGTTCTGTGGCTTCTTGCGGGTGGTCGGGCGGCGGCTGGGCAAGCCGGTGCTGATGGATGCCGAGGGCGCCGACCACAGTCATCCGATGCTCGGGTTCGATGTTGAGGCCGATCAGGTGGTGCTGTTGGCGGAGCCTATGGTTACGTGACACCCGCTGCTGGCCGTGGTTCGCAGAAAGTGCCGTCGCGGAGCATCGCGAAGAGAGCGTCGGCCCGGCGTCTGGCGAGACAGAGGATGGCTTGGGTGCGGTGTTTGCCCTGGGCGGTTTTCTTGCCGTAATAGATCCAGGATGCATGCCCGGGACGATGACGGTTTGCTCGTCGAGTGCGGTGAAGATGTCGTCGACCAGACGCTCGGCCATCCTCGGGGCCTTCGGGCGTATGAGGTTGACGGGCCTTGACCGGTCAAGGCCCCTTCGTCAGGCCTGATCGCCATCTGTTTGTGTGTGCGCTGACGCGGCGGGCAGTCGCACCGTGACGCGGAGCCCGCCAGCGGGGCGGGGGGTGAGGGTGAGGGTTCCGTCGTGTGCTCGGGTGATGCTTTTGACGATTGCCAGGCCGAGGCCGACACCTGCGTGGTCGGAGTGCAAGCGTTCGGTGCCGCGCTGGAATGGCTCGGTGAGCGTCGACGCCAGCTCTGAGGTGAGCTTCTCGCCGGTGTTCTCGACAACGAGCACAACAGAGTTGGGGTGGACGCTGGTATTCACCCATACGATGCCCTGTTCAGGCAGGTTGTGGCCGATCGCGTTGTGCAGCAGGTTCGTGGTCATCTGCAGCAGGAGCGCCTGAGAGCCGATGGTGATGCTCATGTCGCCGGTGGTTTCGATGGTGACGCCATGCTTTTCCGCCAAAGGGAGGAGCGTTTCCGTGGCTTCTTCCGCCATGAGGGACAGGTCGACGTGTTCCCTGGTGAATGACCGCTGGTTGGCGCGGCTGAGCAGGAGCAATGCTTCAGTGAGGTCGATGGCCCGGGTGTTGATCACGCGGAGGCGCTCGACAAGCTCGTCGGTGTCGCGGTTCGGATCGTTGCGGGCCACGTCGAGAAGCGCCTGAGTGACCGCCAGCGGAGTGCGCAGTTCATGAGAGGCATTGGCCGCGAATCGCTGCTGTTCGGCGACGTGGGCTTCGAGCTGCGCGAGCATGACGTCGAAGGAGTCGGCGAGTTCGCGGAACTCATCTCGGCGACCCGGTAGGCGGATCCGGTGGGAGAGCGGTCCATTGTTCGCCACCCTGCGTGTGGCGTCGGTGATGCGAATCAGCGGGGTGAGCATCCGGCCGGCCAGAATCCACCCGCCCACGAGACCGAACATCAGCAGGAACGCCAGCACTAGGATTCCCGCCGGGATGAAGACGACCGGTCCAAAATTGCTTGGGTCGAAGACGCGTAGGAAGTCGGTCCGATCAGGGACGCTCAGGCTGTCCGACCTTCCTCGCAGAAGAAACATCCACACGGCGGCGAGCAGCAGGGCGCCCGCGATCTCGAGGAATGCGGCGTAGCTGAGGGTGAGCTTGAGGCGGACACTCAACCCTTGACGCCTATCCACGCTCCGCTTCCTGGTCATCGGCGTTCGGTCCTGTGTCGATGCGGTAACCGACCCCGGCCACGGTGGTGATCAGCCAGGGCTCGCCGAGGCGTTTACGCAAGGCCGATACCGTGATGCGCACCGCGTTGGTGAACGGATCTGCGTTCCCATCCCACGCTCGCTCCAGCAACTCTTCTGCGCTGATGACACCGCCTTCGGCAGCGACGAGGACTTCGAGCGTAGCGAACTGCTTCCTGGTGAGCGCGATGTAGCGGCCTTCGCGGTAGACCTCGCGGCGGAACGGATCCACACGCAAGCCTGCGATCTCTCGCACAGGTGGTCTGTTGTGGGCGCTCCTGCGGTCGAGTGCTCTGAGCCTGAGCACGAGTTCTCGGAGTTCGAAGGGCTTGGTGAGGTAGTCGTCAGCGCCGAGCTCGAACCCGCTGGCCTTGTCGTCGAGCCGGTCGGCAGCGGTCAGCATGAGGATCGGCATGCCGCCGCCGGAGGCAACGATGCGTTGGGCGATCTCGTCACCGGTAGGTCCGGGGATGTCCCGGTCGAGGACGGCGATGGCGTAGGTGTTGATGCTCAGCAGTTCCAGAGCGGTATCACCGTCCCCGGCGATGTCGGCCGCGATCGCCTCCAGGCGCAGCCCATCGCGGATGGCCTCTGCCATGTATGGCTCGTCCTCAACGACTAAAACACGCATGGCCTCATGCTACGAGCTGGTGCATATCGTCGGCATATCGAAAACTGGATACGGGCTGACAACGTCATGCCCCCTCGACTGGAGGTATGAACGAACCACACATTATCCCGCCTCGGCCCCGTGACAGGCTGTTCGCCGTACTTGCGGTGGTGCTCGCCGTGCTCCTGCTCCCGGTTGCGTTCGTCCGCAATCCCGGCCGCGCCCGTGAACTGGCCTGCGACTGGGCGTTGGGGATCCGTTTTCCTGCCGAGGATCTCACCGGGCTCACCGACGGTGCCAGGGCGGCGTTCACCGCCGCACGCGCCGGGGCTCTCTGGCGCCACGGGCAACTCATCGGCCTCACCTCGGGATACCGCGATCCCCTCGTCCAGCAACGGTTGTTCGACCAGGAGGTGCGCCGCGTCGGCTCACTGGCCGCGGCCCGGATGCTCGTGCTGCCACCGGCGGAATCCAGGCACGTCAAGGGCACCGCGCTGGATGTGCGCCCGTACGAAGGCGCGCGCTGGCTCGAGGAACACGGTGCCCGCTACGACCTCTACCGCATCTACGACAACGAGTGGTGGCATTTCGAGTACCACCCGGACGCTGACTTGCCTCCAACGACCCAGGAGATCCGCAATGCTCCGCAAGCTCGTTGACAGGGGCAGGGGCTTTCCCCCAAGGCCGGGTAGTTAGCGTTTTCGCTGGTCACGCAAGCCCGTTGAGGGATTCCGTGCGGGGAGCAACGGAGCTCGTTGGTACAGGCAGTCGTCCAGGACAGCTTGACCCCGCTTGCGCACCCCCGAACAGGCCGACCGGTGGGTGTGGCTGATCCTCGCCGCCTACGCGCAACTCCGTCTCGCCCGGCCCCTGGCCGAGGACCTGCGGCGACCCTGGGAAAAGCCCCTGACACCGGATCAGCTCACCCCCGGCCGGGTCCGACGGGGCTATCCCCGCATCCAACGGACCGTGGGCACTCCAGCCCGCGCGCCAAAAGCCTCCCACCCCGGCCCAGGCCGCCCCAAGGGCCGCACCTCCACACCCGCACCCCGCCACCCAGTCGGCAAGAAACAGCGTAAAACGGATACGCCTAGACGCGGCGGGGCCGAGCAGCAGCCTTAAAGATCAAGCTAAGGGAAACCGCCTTTGAGGTCCATCGTGAGTCGAACGAGTCCGGGCGGCGCGAAAAAGTCGGCGTCGAGGGCGGGTTGTTCATCGGCGGTGCGGGCGTCGCCGATGAACATGTCGCGGCCGCGGAGTCCTTTGCCCCCACGCGCGGATGCCTCGGCATGAAGGTCACCAGTGGTGATCGTCGGCATGGTGTACACAAGTTCTACCGGCGCCGCGGGTACGTCGACGAAGCAGGGAAGTCGTCCCGGTTCCTGCGACCTCCAAGGTCCCGGACCACGTCGTCGACCGTCCACTCCGCGACGCGGATGTCCGGCTCGCCCCGGCAAGCTACGTGAGCGCGGCGGCGACCTCGTCGAGACACGCACCGCGGGAAGCCTTGACGAGGACCACGTCGCCTGCGGCAATGTGGCCGCGCAGCCAGTCGACGGCCGCGTCGTTGTCGGCCAGCGCCACCGCCGCCTCTCCCGCGCCGGCGGCGATCGAACGGCCGCCCGCGCCGACGGTCGCCACCACGTCGGCCCGGGCGGCGGCGTACGCGCCGATTGCACGGTGCTCGGCCTCGCTCTCCTGCCCCAGCTCGAGCATTTCGCCGAGGACGGCGATGCGACGCACGCCCTCGATTGCTGCCAGCGCGTCCAGGGCGGCGCGGGTCGAGTCGGGGTTGGCGTTGTAGGAGTCGTTGAGCAGCATCGCGCCGCCGGCGAGGTCGCGCAGCTCCATGCGCCACTTCGACAGCGAGACTGTGCCCAACGCCGCCGCGGCCACCTCCAGAGGTATGCCGGCCGACAGCCCCGCCGCCGCGGCAGCCGCCGCGTTGAGTGCCTGGTGCGCACCCACGAGCGGCAGCGCGACGCGAGCCGAGGCGTCGGCGGTCCGCAGCGTGAAGGACGGCCGGCCGAGCCGGTCCAGCGCCAGGTCGAGCACACGTACGTCGGCGTGCTCGGCCCGCCCGAAGGTCACCACCGGACCGTCGGTGAGCGCGCGCATCGCGACCACCCGGGGATCGTCGGCGTTGAGGACGGCGGTCCCGCCGGGCGCCAGCCCCTCCACCAGCTCCCCCTTGGCCTTGGCGATGGCTCCGCGCGACCCGAACTCACCGAGGTGTGCCTTGCCGACGTTGAGGACGACGGCGATGTCAGGCGCGACCAGGCCCGCTAGCTCGGCGATGTCGCCGATGCGGCGAGCTCCCATCTCAAGGACGAGGTACTGGGTGCCCATGTCGGCGCGCAGCATGGTGAGCGGTACACCAAGCTCGTTGTTGAGCGAGCCGATGGTGGCGACCGTCGGCCCGGCATTCGAAAGCACGGCAGCCAACAGGTCTTTGGTGCTGGTCTTACCCTGGGAGCCGGTCAGCCCCACAACGGTCAGCCCGTTGCGCAGCTGGGCCACGACATGGGTGGCGAGCGTCTGCAACGCCGCCTGGACATCGTCGACGACGATGGTGGGCAGCGGAGTGGGCTGGGAGCCGAGCACAGCCACCGCCCCTGCCTCGCCGGCCTGGTCGGCGAAATCGTGGCCGTTGGCACGCTCCCCGGCCATGGCGACGAAGAGGCCGCCCGGCTCGGCCAGCCGACCGTCGAGCACGGCCGGCGCGGTCACCGTCACTGCGTCGTCGCCCGCGACCGTCCCGCCGACGACCGCAGCAATCTCGCCGAGGCTGAGCGGAACGATGCCCACGCGGCGCGGGAGCCGGCGAGCGGGAGCGAGGCCGGCGAGGTAGAGGTACGAGGAGGCTGGTTCGCTATAGGTCACGCCTCAAGTCAAGGCGGTGTGGTGTTGCTAGCGTGTATGCGGTTTTCAATACACTGACGATACGCTACCCATCGGTAGCATATCGTGGGCATATCGAAAACCTCATACGTTCCGGCAACGCCACGCCGCCTTGACTGTAGGCATGACCTACAGCGAACCAGCACACGCGGCGGTCGGCCGCACCCAATCGTTGACGTCCTCGCATCCCACAGCCGTCGCACCCACGGGAGTCACGGTTTATGGGTGTGGGAAGGACGAGGCCGCCTTGTTCCGAGAGATGGCGCCTCACGTCGGCGCAATTCCCACCATCACCGAGGCAGCGGTATCCGAAGCCAACGTTGAATTGACAAACGGAAACCGATGCATCAGCGTCAGCCATAAAACTGGCATCGCAAATTCCACTCTTCTTGCACTCAGCCGGGCAGGCGTGGCTTACATCTCCACAAGAAGCGTGGGATACAACCACATCGATGTGGGGTACGCAGCGAGCGTCGGCATCTCCGTGGAAAACGTCGCCTATTCACCCGACAGCGTGGCCGACTACACATTGATGCTGATGCTGATGACGGCGCGACACGCAAAGTCAATCATCCGTCACGCAGATGTGCACGATTACCGGTTGAACGACGTCCGCGGAAAAGAGCTTCGCGATCTGACCATCGGAGTCGTGGGAACGGGGCGCATTGGCGTAGCAGTCATGGACAGGCTGCGGGGTTTCGGATGCCGGACATTGGCCCATGACAGTCACCCCACGACCGAGGCCGATTACGCCCCTCTCGATAAATTGCTGCAGCTGAGCGACATCGTAACGCTCCACACGCCGCTCACCGCGGATACACACCACCTCCTGAATCGCCACCGCATCGAGCAGATGAAGCACGGCTCATGCATTATCAATACTGGACGCGGTTCACTTATCGACACCGAGGCCCTTGTTTTCGCATTGGAGAGCGGCCGTTTGGGCGGTGCCGCGCTGGACGTCCTCGAAGGAGAGGAAGGAATCTTCTACACCGATTGCCGAAACAAACCCATTGACAGCAAGGCGTTGTTGCGGCTGCAAGAGATGCCGAACGTGATCATCAGTCCGCACACCGCCTACTACACAGACCACGCCCTGAGCGACACGGTCGAAAACTCCATCACCAATTGCCTGAAATTCGAAAGCAGGAACCAGCATGGATAAGCTCAACGTCGGAATCGTATTCGGGGGCTGCTCCGAAGAACACCCCATCTCCATCAAATCTGCGCAAGAGGTCGCAAAAAATATCGATCTCGACAAGTACGAACCCTTCTACATCGGGATCACGAAGAGCGGTGCTTGGAAACTTTGCGACAGCCCTGGCCCAGACTGGGAGAGCGGCAGCTGTCGTCCGGCGCTGTTGTCACCGGACAGAAGCGTACGCGGATTGCTCGTTCTGGAGCAGGGGCGCTACAGCACGATCAATCTGGACGTCGTGCTGCCCATCCTGCACGGAAGACTTGGCGAAGACGGCGCGATGCAAGGCCTGTTGGAGCTCACCGGCATCCCCTACGTGGGCTGCGACGTACAGAGTTCCGCTCTGTGCATGGACAAGTCCCTTGCTTACCAAATAGCCAGGAGCGCGGGAATCGCCACACCGAAATTCTGGACCGTTGCGGCGAACGAGAATATTGATCCCGAGCAGCTGACGTATCCCGTCTTTGCGAAGCCGGCCCGTTCGGGGTCGTCCTTCGGCGTCAGCAAGGTATCGCAAAAGGAAGAACTGCTGCCTGCGGTGGAAATCGCGCGACAGTACGACTCAAAGGTGCTCATCGAAGAGGCTGTCGTCGGCAGCGAAGTCGGATGCGCCATCCTGGGGAACGAACTGGATTTGATCGCGGGCGAGGTGGATCGAATCGCGCTGTCGCACGGGTTCTTCAAGATCCATCAGGAGAAAGACCCGGAGAGCGGATCCGAGAACTCAAAGTTCATCGTTCCCGCCGACATTTCAGAAGAGTCGCGCTCGCTCGTTCAGGAGACGGCAAAGACCATCTACCACGCCCTGGGATGCAGCGGCCTGGCACGAGTGGACATGTTCCTCAAGGAGGATGGAAGTGTAGTCCTCAACGAGGTCAACACATTGCCTGGCCTGACCTCCTACAGCCGTTATCCAAGGATGATGGCGGCTGCAGGGATTACGCTGACCGAAGTGATCGACCGGATGGTGACGTTGGCACTGACGGGGAAAATCCGATGAATGACAACTTTGCCTTCCTGGACGAATGTGCACCCGGAATACGCTGGGATTCCAAGTACGCCACCTGGGACAACTTTACCGGCAAACCCGTGGACGGCTACCTGGCCAATCGAATCGTCGGCACCAGGCCTTTGTTCGCGGCCCTGGAAAGGGCGCGAGAAGAGGCCCGCTCCTATGGCTTTGGCCTGCTCCTCTGGGATGGATACCGCCCTCAACGCGCCGTAGATTGCTTTGTGCGCTGGTCGAGGCAGCCGGAGGATGGCCGCACGAAGCAGCGACACCATCCGCATATCGACAGAGCCGATATGTTCGAGATGGGATATGTCGCCACAAAGTCCGGCCACAGTCGGGGCAGCACCGTCGACCTGACTCTCTACCACATGGCCACCGGAGAACTTGCCGCCATGGGCGGTGACCACGACTTGATGGATCCGATCTCGCATCACGGAGCACAAGGGGTCACACAATCCGAGGCGCGAAATCGACAACGCCTCCGCTCCATCATGGAGGCATGCGGTTTCAGCCCATACGAGTGTGAATGGTGGCATTACACCCTGAAAGGCGAACCTTACCCGGACACCTATTTTGACTTTCCCATCACGTAACTGAACCGGACCGAGAAGTCGAAGTCGTCGAAGCGCTACGAGCGACCGCGGTTCCAGTTGCGCGACTCACGCGAGAAAGGGAATGTCATGTCAGAGCACCATTCCGACTGGTGCCTCCGGTGTGGGCACAACCATCGCCACGGGCCGACGGGGGATCTGAGCGGGGCGATCCCGCTTTTCGAGCGGACCCTCTCCGACACCGTACGGGTGATGGGCGAGGACCACCCTGACACGCTGACCGCCCGCAACAACCTCGCCTGCGCCTACGAGTCGGCCGGGGACCTGAACCGGGCAATCCCGCTTTTCGAGCAGACTGTGGACGCCCGGGTCCTGGTGCTGGGTGAGACCCACCCCTCCACCCTGACCGCCCGCAACAACTTGGCCTACGCCTACGAGTCGGCCGGGGACCTGAACCGGGCAATCCCGCTTTTCGAGCAGACCCTCTCCGACACCGTACAGGTGCTCGGCAAGGCCCACCCGCTGACAAAAGCGGTCCGCTGCGCCCACGTTGCAGCTTGCGCCCAGAGGGCTGTCGACGGTGCTGTCACGTTGGCCGACCGGGTGGGATGATCTTCGGGTTGGTCGTGGTGAAGGGGGCCGTCCGTGGACAGCGCGTCGCCGTTGTACAAGGGGCACCGGTACCCGGTCGAGGTGATCTCCCACTGTGTGTGGCTGTACTTCCGTTTCCCGCTCAGCTTCCGCGAGGTGGAGGAGCTGATGCTGCGGCGCGGCGTGATCGTCTCCTATGAGACGGTCCGCCGCTGGTGTGCGAAGTTCGGGCAGGCCTATGCGAACGGACTGCGCCGCCGCCGGCCGAGGCCCGGGGATAACTGATCGTTTCAGAATGAGGTCCGGAGTCGTCTCAAGCAGATGATGCTGCAGGCGAGTTGGAGCAGTCCGAGGTGGAGGTCCGCGCGTATCTCGTAGCGGATGCGGAGCCGTTTGAACTGGTGGAGCCAGGCGAAGGTGCGCTCGACGACCCAGCGGGTCTTGCCCAGTCCGGAGCCGTGCGGTGTGCCGCGGCGGGCGATCTTGGGTGTGATCCCACGGGCCCGGATGAGGCGCCGGTACTTGTCGAAGTCGTAGCCGCGGTCAGCGAACAGTCGCCGGGGCCGGTGACGTGGTCGACCGCGCAGGCCGCGAATGCGGGGTATGGCGTCCCTGATGGCGCTCGGAGTGACACTCCTGGCCATGGGGCTGCCCGAGAACTGGATCGACCTGGCCGCTCTCACCCTCGCCGCCGTGACCGCGCGGCCGGCCGACACCACCCCGCCCCGCCCTCCCGCCCGCAAGCTCCGCCAGAAGACCCGCGTCACGAAGCGGCGTACCACCCGCGGCAGGTGACGAACACCCTGGGCGAACACCTGGCAGACCAGGAGCAGTCCACGGTCACACGCAACCGCGCCTGTGTGCCCCGCTGAGTCCCGAACGCGGGCCGCCCTGGGTTGGGGAGACCCGGGGCGGCTGACAGGCACTCAAGGCGACGTCCCGGCACCCGCCATCGACTTCGGGGCCGCCACATCCCGGCCCGCGCGCGGCCCCGCCGACGCGCGCGAGGAAACTGGCCGGCCGCCGATCCCCGAAGCGCTCCGCCCGCCCCGCCCCCGCCCCCACCCTCTCCATTTCGGCAGTTCGGGCGGCAGGGGGGTGCGCAGAGGGGATGTCAGCACCCCAACCACGCCTCTACAGGCATGGTGACCTGCACAAACGCCCGAGGCCGTGGAGAGAGGGTGCAACAGATACCGCAGGAGATCGTGCAAGGGATCGTGCAAGGAATGACGCAGGAGATCCCAGACCGGGGCGGCCGTTGAGGCGCTGCAGCGTCTCAACGGGCTGGAAGCTCCACCCTTTTTCTACGCGGGCGGCACCCTGCGTGTCCCGACGGCCCGGGATGCGCACACCGAGACTTCCACTGGTGCTCTGGAGGATGCCGCCTCGGGCACCAGGCTGGTCGCGGGAGAGCGGGGTCATAGACAGTCGTTGGTGACGTCCCAGCAGGTCTCTTCCGGGAAGGGATCCTCACTGTGTTACGGAGAGGGGGTGAAGATCGGCGGCGGAGGTTCGTAGACGGTCGGCTCCCGATGGGATGGTTGCGGCCCGGGTCTGTTGAAAGGCTGCTTGCTTTTGGCCGGGGCCGGAGGCGTGGCTCGGGAGGTGCTGCCGGGCGAGGCGTGGTCTGCCGGACTTGATGCCGACTTGTCTGGGGAGGCTGTGTTTGTGGCTGGGGTGCTGGGTGCGGGGGTCGGAGGTGTGCTGGTCTTTGTTAACACCAGGCCAGACCGTCTACCACCCCACCCGAAAACACCTCGACCACTTCTCACCCGACCTGCAACACCCCAGCCCAGCCCCGCCCCCACACCCCAACCCACACCAGGAATCGATATCATTACAACGGCTAACACAATGAGTTGATCTGTCGGCGGGTGATCAGGCAGCAGGCGAGCTTGAGGAAGGCTTCGTGGATGTCGGCTCGGCGTTCCCAGCGGATGCGGAGGCGTTTGAAGCCGTGGAGCCAGGCGAAGGTGCGTTCCACGACCCAGCGGTAGATGCCCAGTCCGGTGCCGTGGAGGGTGCCGCGGCGGGCGATGGCTGGCACGATCCGGCGTTGGCGGACCTGGTCGCGGTAGATGTCGTGGTCGTATCCGCGGTCGGCGAAGAGGGAGTCGGGCTTGCGTCGTGGGTGACCGACCCTGCCTCTGACCGGCGGGATGGCGTCGATCAGAGGCAGCAACTGGGTGACGTCGTTGCGGTTGCCGCCGGTGAGGATCACGGCGAGCGGAGTGCCGTGCCCGTCCGTGATCAGGTGGTGTTTCGATCCGGATCGGGCACGGTCGACCGGACTCGGTCCCGTGTGGTCCCCCCTTTTACGGCCCGCACGTGGCTGGAATCGACCACGGCCCGCGACCAGTCGAGACGGGCCGCCGCGTTCAGCTCGGCCAGCAGCACTTCGTGCAAGCGCTGCCAGACGCCGGCCTCGTTCCAGTCCCGCAGACGCCGCCAGCACGTCATGCCCGAACCGAAGCCCAACTCCTGCGGCAGATACTCCCATTGAATGTCCGTGTGGAGCACAGTCGATGTTCCAAGGTGTGTTGCCTCGGGCCAGTGCGTGATGCTCGCCCCCGACGTCTTCGACCAGCGGGACGAGGACGGCATGGTCGAAGTCCTCGATGACACTCCGCCCTCCGAACTCCACGACGCCGTACGCGAGTCGGCCACGATGTGCCCCGGGGCAGCGATCCGGCTCGGGGAGTCGTCGTGACTGCCGCACCCGATCGAGGCGTGATCGTCGGCGCCTCGGAGGCCGGACTGGCTGCCGCCGAGACCCTGCGCCGGTCGGGCCACACCGGCACCCTCACACTCATCGACGACGAGCCAGGGCCCCTTACGACCGACCCCGCTGTCGAAGGAGATCCTCTCCGGCGCCTGAGCCCCTGACCGGCTACCCCCCTGCGCACCCGGACCGAACTCGATGCCTTCGGCCTGGACGCCCGCTACGGTTGCGAGGCCATCCAGGTGGGCCTCACCGCCCCGCACAGTCCTGCTGTTCGACGACGGCACGAAGATGAGCCCCACCACGTCCGGTGGCGGCCTTCGGGGCGGCTGATTACGCCGACGTACCGGTGCTCGACCTGGTCCTCGACCGGCTCGGCTGGCCGTCCTTCACGCTGCGGAACGCTGCCACCTCGGCTCGCGTCGGGCTGCCGCTCGTGGGCGCGCACCAGGCACTCAACGCGGCTGCTGCCACGGCGGCAGCACTCGCGGCAGAGCTCCCCCTCGATGTGGCCGCGGCGGCGCGATGCTGGTCAACGACTCCTACGACGCCCCGTCTCCCGGGCCGGCGTGGTGGCGGCTGTCGACTGGCTGCGCGGTCACCTTGCCGCAGGCGAATGTGTGCTGGTCAAGGCTTCCTGCGGCACGCCGCGACGAAGTCCCCGCCGCGCTCGCGTAGTCGGCTGTGCGGTTCAGCGTCCGCGCCGCCTCATATAGAGGCCGAAGGCCCGGTAAACCATCGGCCGCAGCGGCAGGTCCCACTCGCCGACGTACCGCATCGCCTGGCCGCCGGTGCCGACTTTGAACTGGACAAGGCCGACGTGCGGGTCGTCGGCGTTGAGGGTGGGGGTGATGCCGCGCAGGTCGTAGACGTCGCATCCGGCCGCGAGCGAGTCGCGGATCATCGCCCACTGGCAGGCGTTGGAACCACGCACCTCGCGCTTCGCGGTGGAGGAGGCGCCATAGGCGTACACAGCGTGGGCGCCGACGCGAACCAGGACAGTGGCGGCGGCCAAGTCGCCCTGGTGGCGGGCCATATAGAGCTTGATCCGCTCGGGGTCCTCGGCACTCAGCGCCGCGAACATGGTCTCGAAGTAGCGCAGCGGCCGGGGTGTGAAGTGGTCGCGCTCGGCGGTGTGGACGTAGAGGTCGTGAAACGCCTTGAGGTCTTCCGCGCCCCTGTCGCTGACCGTGACCTCGACGCCCTCCTTGGCCGCCTTCTTGATGTTGCGGCGCCACTGCTGGTTCATGCCCTTGAGCAGCTCGTCCTCGGTCCTGCCTGCCATCGGGATCTCGTACTTGAACTGTGGATGCCCGACCCCGAACCCGTCCTCCGGGCTCTGCGACAGCCAGCCGGCCTCCCGGAGCCTGCTGCCCACGCGGGCACCGACCGGGTCGGACCAGGGGCCGGAGATGTCGGTGAGCCGCTTGCTGCCCGGGTCGGCGATGCCCTCCTTGACCTGGGCGGCGCTCCAGGTGTGTGTGCGCACCGGCGGGCCGAGCCGGATCGCGAACGCGCCCTGGGCCTTGAGATGGGCCGCCAGCGGATCGAGCCAAGCACCGATCTCGCCGCTCCAGTCGATGACCGGGCCCTCGGGCAGATACGCCAGCGTGAAGCGGTCGAGCCGCGGCACCGGGCGGTGCAGTACGAGCCCAGCACCAACCAGGCGCCGACCCAGGAACCAGCCGAGGGACTCGCTGCGCCACTCGGTCTTGACGCGGCCCCACGCCGGGGTCTGCAGAAAGCTGACCGACCGCTGGGCCCGCACGAACGCCACATGCTCGGCGTCGTTGATCGGCCTGACGACCGGATTCCCGGCTGCAGTTCGCATGAGTTCGCTGGAGGGGTTGAAGGACATGCCGCCAGTCAATGTAGTGGAGTGTTGCCCGGGCGTATGCGATTCTCGATATGCCGACGATATGTCACCACCCGGCGGCTAACCATCTGATTCTGGCCACCACCGGCCGGCGGCTCCACGCCGCGGACCAGGGTTGGGTCGATCCGCGCCGCCTCGCCGGCCAGCTGAAGCCGAACCCGTCCCCGGCCACGTCCAGGACCGAGCGCAGCCGCGAGGTGAGGCCGTCGACCCGGTCGTCCATGGTGCCGTTGAAGCCACCGAGCACCCGCACCCGCTCGCTGCGCTCGGCGGCGACGGCCTTGGCGAGCTTCGTCGCACCGGCGTCCCGCGAGTCCGTCCAGAAGTCGCCCCTGTGTATCCCCCTCACGGACCCAGATGCGCCACGTACACCGCTGGCAGCCCCTTCTCGGTGGCCACCATGGTGCGCAGCGCACGAGGTGGGTCCACCGGGATGTCCTCGGCCCGACCATGGGTCTGGGCCTCCGGCGGGTGCTTGCAAATCAGTGCATGTCGGTCGTCGTGAGGGGGTGTGGTGCCGGCGCCGGAGTGGGCACTCCGCTGCCGAGTTGCATCTCCAGGTGTTTCGGGAGCGCCCGGCGGTACAGCAGCAGGGCCGTGGCGCTCGTGACAACGGCGACCACGACGAGAACGGAGAAGACCGGCTTGGTGATCAGGCCCTGCGCCAAGCCGATGTTGATGAAGATGAGGATCATCATGCCGCGGGCGTTCATCAGTCCTCCCACAGCGAAGGCCTGCGCCAACTGAAGCGAAGTGTCTTCATGGCCAGGGCGCTGCCGAAGTACTTGCCCGCGAATCCCGCCAGGAGCGCGGCGACGCCGAACAGCAGGGTGTCGGCCGAGATGCCCTGCAGGTCGGTGGTGAGGCCGGACAGGGCGAAGAAGATGGGCAGCAGTAGCGTGGAGACGGTGTCCATCATCCGGCTGTGCAGCGCTTGGCGGAACTGCGGGTCACGGGGCATGGCCAGGCCGGCTATGAAGCCGCCGAAGACCGCGTAGATCCCGATCAGGTCGGTGAGGTATCCGCAGACGATCGGGACGATGACGACGACGTACATCACGCCGGGGGCTCAGCGTGCCCTGCCGGCCGACGTGCCGCGCCAGCGGCCGCAGCAGCCGGGACACTCCGAGCAGCATCACGGCGGTGAACAGGATGCTGTAACCGATCACGGGCAGAGCGCCCGCGGCCCCGGAACCGGTGTGCACGGCCGTCAACATGGCCGGGAAGCACCAGGCCCCCGCGTCGTCGATCGACGCGGCGACCAGGGACAGCCGCCCCAGGCGGGAGTTCTGCAGACCCCGCTCGTACAGCATGCGGGCCAGCATGGGGAGGGGCCTTGACCCAAGGCCGGGTAGTTAGCGTTTTCGCTGGTCACGCAAGCCCGTTGAGGGATTCCGTGCGTGGAGCAGCGGAGCTCGTTGGTACA
>NZ_JBIASS010000026.1:0-76656 GCF_042890955.1 Streptomyces sp. NPDC001933
GCATCTGTGTTTCCTGTCACCGGTTCAGGGACTGTTTGGTGTGGTGTTTTTGCTGGTCAGCGCCGTGCTTTGGGGCTTGATTCAGTCTTACTGTTGTTCGGGCCGTAAGTTGCTGTGCTGTCACTGTTCCGGGTGCCATGTCCCGCGCAGTGGGTATCGCTCCGGTTGGGTGGAGCGGTCCCCCGGGGCCTGGTTCCGGCGCAGCACAGTTCCGGCGCTCTGTCAGTGAATCCCCAATGACCGACTCCTGTTGGAGGCATACATGCCAGTCGTGAGCGAACCTGCCGTCGATGCCTACGCCGCTGATTTCCGTCGTATCGAGGCTGACATGCTCCATGGCCTCACCCTGCCCGTGACTGAGTACGCCGCGTTCACGCACGACTACCAGACCACGATCAGCGGGTTCGCGAACAACTACACCGACCCCGATGCCGCTTACGAGGTGCTCAGCCGCCATGCCGACACCGCTCATGAGCACCTGGTCGAGCAGCTCGCGGCCGACGAACAAGCCGCACCCACCTTCCTTGTCGTAGCCGCGCGCTAGAAACCCGCCAGCCGTTGGTGCCGCCACCCCGTTGGCGGCACCAACGACACCCCCTTCCCCTTCCGCCGGCCTCTTGTGTCACAGCACTGCGTTGTTTGGCTGTTGGACCGGTGAGGAAGACCCCGATCCGGGCCTGGTCGCCTGCATCTGCTTCGGTGTGGTCTTTCAGCCTTCGTGGTCGGTTCGTGGTGGCGTCACCGCACTGTGTTGTGGTGTTTTCGCAGGTCAGGGGCTCGGGTTTGTGTGGTGATGGGTCGTAGCGTTTGTCGGGCCGGAAGCCGCTCGCCATTGCACTGGCGTTGTCCTGTGATCAGGGCGGCGCCTGGCCTGCCGGTATCCCGTACCGCGCGTATCCGCGCTGGTCCGCAAAAACCAGTCCTGCTGAAGGGACCCTGTCATGACCGCAATCACCACCGGCCGTGAGTACGGCGCTGACCTTGGCCGCACAGAACCCGCCGACCTGACACCGCACCCCGAGAACACCACCCCCGCCTCAGAGCGGCGTGTGCATCCGTACGGCCCGTGCCACGGACACTGACGCGTTCATCGGGCTGACATCCTTCATCGACCTGCATGTCCCGGAATCCGAGGTGCCGAGCAAGTTCGACGCCCTGCGTGACGCGCTCGCCATCGATCCCTGCGGACCGCTTTCCCACGGCTTCAACCACTTCCTGATAGCCGAGAAGAGCGACGGCACCCCCGTGGGAGCGATCGCCTGCGGCACGCCGCTGTGGATCTTCAATCACCCGAAGATCCCCCCCTTCATGCAAGGAATGCTCCTGCGGCGCATCAGCTGCGTCCAGACCCTCGCCGTCCACCCCGACCACCGTGGACAAGGCATCGGCACCAGCCTCCTGCGTGCTGCCGAGGCCACATTCACCCAGTGCGACTACACAGTGCTGACGCTGCGCCACGAACGCGGCCTGGAAGACTTCTACGGCCCCTGCGGCTACACCAGTGCCAACCGGCTCGTCATCGACCTGCCGCCCCTTGGCCCGGTCTCCGTGAGGGACCGGGGATGGTCCTTCGCGGTCAAGCCGCTGTCCTCCCAGGTGTCCTTCACAGACGTCTACGGATACCCCGTCCGCGTCGTCACCGGCGCTCTCACCCCCGCGTGACCTCACGCCAGGGCCGGGCCGGTACCCCGCCCGGCCCTGGCACCAGCCCCTGCACTCGGCTCGTGGTGACGACACCGCACTATGCTGCGGTGTTTTCGCAGGTCAGAGCCCCGGGTCTGTCCGGTCATGGACTGTAGCGTTTGTCGAACCGGAAGCCGCGTGTCACTGCACCGGCGTCGTCCTGTGATCAGGGTGATGCCGGGCCCGCCGGGCATCCCGTACCGCGCGTATCCGCGCTGGTCCGCAAAATCCGTCCTGCTGAAGGAACCCTGCCCCTTGCCCGTCACGCGGCCGACTACCTGCTCGGAGGGTGTGGTCGTGGGGTTTCAACCCGTACCGAAGGATGACCGTATGAACACCGCCGCCCCGTTCACCATCGCCGATATCGCCGAGGCCGCGGCTCGCCTCCTGGGGGCCAACTGGACGTCCACTCCTGGCCCGTGGGACGTCACCGGAAGGATCCATGCCCCGACCGGGCAGAGCTTCACGATCGGCGTCGATCACGATGGGGACCTGTGGGTAGAGGCGTGCACCGAACCCGGGCCCACCCCCCTCAGTGACGCCCGCCCGGAGCACGGTCTCGACCACGCCGCGCGTATCGTCGCAGCAACCGTTCCGAACCTTCAGAAGCACTGGAACGGTACACACCATGTACAGCCGTAGGCAGATCAGCACAGCCGTCTGATAGCTGCGCCCGCCGCCCGCCACCGCCCGCTCTCGGCCGGTGGCGGGCGGCTGTTTCGTCCTGGCAAGCCAATGGCTGCCTACCGCCTACCGCGTCCCGGACATGCCTGCTGCCGGAGCCTGCGGCCATGCAGGGCCTGGCTTACAGGGTGGGGGAGGGACCGCCCCCGGATCCCCGGCCCGCCCAGTGCCGTGTCCGGTGCACCACCGTCTCTTCCTCGCTGGTGTTTTCGCAGGTCACAGAGGGTGCTGCTGGGAGTGTCCACGCCCTAGATTCTGGGTCGTACCGGGTACAGCGGACGAGCCGCCGGACCCCCGCCCTACCGTCCCGCCCGGTCGCTCTCACCGATCGGAACGCCGACGTTCGAGTAGCAACTGCTGCACCCCAGTTGGATCCTTATGACGCAGGAGGAGAATTCCATGGCCAACACCGGGTCTACTTGCAGGCATATGCATCAGCGGTGGTGGTCGTCGACGCTGATGACTACCTCGATGCCTGCCGGAAAGCGCAGGAAGCTGTCAAGGCAGGGAAGGCTAAACGCCGTCCGATCCAGAGCTGGAGCCCGACGATGGTCGTCAACCTCGAGAAGTAGGCTCCGGCACCACGCCACCCCCGGCGTTCGCGCCGGGGGTTTCGCCGGATACGGCAGCCAGCGTCTCAGGGGCGTGATCACGGCTGCGGGACACACCCGCCCCTGCACCTGACGACCACCAGCGGTCACCCTCCGGCTTCCGTACCCCCGACATCGCACCGGCCACCAACCAGCACAGCATCTATGAAGGTCAGCGCCCCGCCCGGCAACGGCTACCGCATCAACACGGCCGCCACCACAGCCGACCTTGCCCACGAGGATCAGCGTGATGGGCGCATGCGGAGCCTTCGCACGCGAGACCATCCGCACGCTGCACGAAGCCAACCCGGACATCCACCTGTGGCTCAGCGGCGCCCAGAACAAGCCCAGCGCACCAGACACCTGGGCGTGCGCGCCCGCCGCAGAGCTCTTCAAGCCGGCCGCCTGCGATGACTTACACAACCACGCCCGGTCCCGCGGCCGACCAGCGTCAACCCGGCGGGGGAGCGGGGCGGGAATCCTGCTCCTCTGCCGGGCCAGGCCCGAGCACCTCACGGGCGGCCTCGGCGAGGCAGGTCCGGGAACCCTGCCGGACCGCACGCCTTCCGGCACGTGCCCACGCAGCGTTCACCGGCCCGCTCACCCCGAACTTGGCCCGGTGGCCTGCGTTTTCGCTGGTCACGCGTGGTCGCAGAGGCCGGACGGGGCCGTAGCTTTCGGGTTGTTCCCGAGGCCGGTCGTCCGGCCGGGTTCTCTCTTTCTCCACTTCCACTCAGTCTTCGCCCTCTCGAGAGGCTCACATGCTCTGCATCCCCTGTTGCTCGTTCGACGCCGGCGGCGATCTGACACTCTCATTGGAACTGAGCCCTCACCTGCCCGACCGGGTCATCGCTATTCTCCGCAACGACCACAAGCGATGGGCCCACGCGGTCCGGGTCCTGGAACACACCCCGCAGCCCGTTCTACCGCGGGGTCACTGCGGTTCGCTGACTGCCCTGAACACTCAGGTGCAAGACAGCCGGCTTCTGGACGGTCTGAACGAACTGCTCGATGACTGTGCCCGTCTTCTGCCCCCAGGCATCACGGGCGAGTCCCACAAGGACCGTGACGCGCTGCCCGCAGCACAGTTCACGGTCAGGATTCCGGCTGGAGGCGCGCGCTGCCGCCGGGTCACGGTCCACGATGACCGCGGGCGGCAAGCAACCAGCACATTCATCAACCTCCCCGACACCTGGGCCGATTCTGCGTACGAATCACCAGTTACGTCCGCATTCCCCTTCATTCGCGAGGCAGCTGAACACGCACTGCGCGCCTCCCTGGCACGAAACCGCCGCGCGCAGGGCAACGTCAGTACCTACCTGAACACGTTCGGCGGGTTCGACGCCGCATTCTCCAACAGCAACCACGCCATCAACGCCGAGTGGACAGTCAACCCCGATGACTGCGGGATCGAGCTGTACCTGACCGCGCCCCATCCCAAGGACTCGTGGAGGCTGCTACGCCTCCTGGAGGAGTGGCTCGGTGATCACGACATGCCGGATACCGAGGTCACGCTAGAAGAGACCCGACGCAGCATCCACGCGACCCTGCGCGGTACAGCCCCAGTGCACTTCGTTGCCTGGCATCGCGCCCAGCGCGAGCTACTCCCCTGAGTGGCTCCTCATTTTCGCAGGTCAGCGGCATGCCCTGGACGGTGCGGAAACCGTAGCGTTCATCGGGCCGGACCACGAGGCACCCCGCCCCGCCGTGCCGCCCTTACCGGCCTCCTGGTGTCGGGCCCCTGGCCGCGCACCACTCCAACACCACCTCAGCACCGTCCCGTCCGTACCTACGTGAAGGAGCATCACCGTGCCTGCTACCCGAGCTGATATTGCCGCTCTGCGTACCTACGCCAAGAACGCACACGCCGCTTTCGCGTCGCTGGCTGACCGCCTGGCGACACGCTTGAAGACCAACCCCCTCGGCGTCGAGGCCCGGGACCACGACGAGTTCATGGCCACGGGAGCCCTGCTCAGGATCTACCACGACGCCATCACTCTCGACGGCGAGGGAAACAGCCCCGACAACGACGGCCACGTCCTTACCCGTATCCGAGCCGCCCGCACCGTCCAGAGCAACTGGCTCAGGATTAGCAAGACCCTTCAGACCGGGATCCACGCCGTGCAGTCCCACCACGCCCAGGAAGCGGCTCGCAGGTTCCTCAGCGACACCGCGTTCGTCGATTACAGCTGACCCACCCACGAAGCACTCTTCACAACGCACATGGCCCGCCCCGCCCCGCCGGGGCGTGCCCCCGCCAGCACACAGCCCCGAACAGACAAGGACCACCGCATGACCACCCACCCCGGCCAGAACCACGAACCGGAGGAACACCCGATGGCTGCTGAGGCCCAGACCGAGACCGGTATCAAGAACGCGGACGAGATCATCAAGTTGGGGCGCGCCTACGGCCTGACCGTGACGGTCGAGACCACCGGCCGCGAGATCCTCACCAGCTACGTGGTGCGCTTCGCGATCCCGGTCCCCGTCGCGTACGCCGGTACCGAGCTTGGCCGCACCATCGCGGGCGACACCGTGGCGCTGCTATGGACCAAGGCGAAGAAGAAGGGGGCCCGGGGCTGCCTCGTGGACGCCACCGTCTGGAGCGTCGTTTCCCACCGGAAGGTGCGCACTCTGCGGGAGGTCACCGCCGCAGTCGAGCGACTCGGCCACGACTCCAACAAGTACGCCCGCGACGCTGCGCCCCTGCCCGAAGACGTCATCGACGCCCTGCACGCCGTGTTCGTCGACGGCCGCCAGGTCCACCCGGGTATCCCCGCCGCGCACGTCCGCACGATCGTCAAGAACCAGCGCTTCCGTGGCTGGACCTTCCACCAGGACGACGAGAACGCCATCTGCATTGAGGACCGCCGCTACGTCCCCGTGATCGTCACCGGCCCCACCCCGGACGACGTCGTCGACGCCCCGCACGCCGTCTACGACAGCCACAACGACCGGCACAAGGACATCCCCGCCGCCGACGTCCGCCACATGATCGCCCGCCGCCACGACGCGGGGCAGTCCAGCCACCAGAGCGACAACGGGACCATCACCGCCGCCGGGATCAGGTTCGTTCCGCAGTCCGCCGGCGCACCCGCCGCCGAGGAGCGCATGCACGTCCGCATCGTCAACGACGGCCCGAGCGTGCGCATCCCCACCCGTGAGGCACTGGCCGAGATCAACGCCGCGATGATGCAGCCCCTGGTGAAGCGCACCGTCAAGCGGATGTCCGCGAGCGAGTCCACCGCCCACATCGTCTACCGCGACGGCCGAACCGTGTACCTGCGCCCCGCCACCCCCGGCGACACGTTCCCCACCCCGCAGCGCCCCACGGAAGCAGAGCTCACCGGCCCCATCGACGCCGAACTCTCCGCCTACTACGCCGAGACGTTCGCCGCCATCGCCGACAACACCGCGATCCCTGTCCGTGCCGACATGGTGCGCCCCGGCATGGACGTGATCGCCGCCCACCTGGGCGAGACCCGCACCATCGGCACCATCGCGGCCTACGTCGGTCCCGGCGCGCCCTGGGTTCGCGTCTCCTGGACTGCCCGGAACCACAACGACAGCGTCATGGGCGACCGGGGCACCTACCCGCCGGACATGCACCTGATGATCACCCGCGAGTCCCTGGACGCCGTGTTCGGCCCCGCCCCGGCGGCCACGGTCGCCGCGGAGCGCCCGGCCGTCGAAGTCCTCGCCGCCGACCCGATCCCCGCCGGGGCCTCCGTCCTCAAGGGCATGCCCGGCCGCGAGATCACCCGCGAGGAGCTGCGCACCGCCGGGGACGTCCTCGCTCACACCGACTACGTCGTCCAGCTCCGGAACTCCGGCGCGTGGATCCTGCCCAACCACGACGACCAGGCCGACATGACGCGCGGCCACGTCGCCACGGCGTTGCGCTTGGCGTTCCACCGCTCGCAGGATCCCGCCCGCGCCACGCTGGACTCAGACGGCACCATCTACGTGTCCAACGGCAACCAGGCAGCCCGGTACATCCCGGCCGCGCGGATCGCTGACTACTCCGCCGACTTCTGCCCCGGCTGTCACACCCCGTACGCCACGAACGGCGACGGCCCGTGCACCGGTGGCCGCTCCGTCCCCGCCCGCGAAGCCCGCACGGAGAAAATCCAGGAGTCGGCTATCCCCGCGTCGTTCCATGCCGCCCGGGAACCCCGCACACAGGACCCCGAGTTGACCCGGGCCTGACCACCACGGTGCCGCCCGGCCGATCGGGTCGGGCGGCGCCCTCGAAACCCCCTTACGCGCCCGCGGCCGCGTCGAGGAAGGCGATCCGAGCGGGGTCACCGACCGGATCTACCTGTAGCAGCCCCAAGCCATGGCAGGAGGGCCCATACCCCAAGGGGCCGTCCGCGCCTACCCACGCCACTCAGACGCACGAGGAGAGCTGACGCGTTGTTCTACTTGATGACCTGCCCCTGTTGCGGCAGCCTGACGATGTTTCACGAACTGGAGCGTCACACGGCCCCGAGCATCTTGATCGACCCCGAGACGGGCTTGCCGCCTGACATCTCTCCCGACGGTCACCGTGTGGCCGCGTCATCAGCGGCCACAACCAGAGCCCGCAAGCGGCCCCTGTGCCAGTCGTGCATCAATGACGTAGAGGCCGGTGGCGCGGTGACCTTCTCTGTGCGCCTGAAAGGCGAACAGACCGCAATGGCTTTCGCGTCCGAAATGCCACTCCTTGACGAGGAGGGGCGGGTGATGGCCGTCCGCTGTCCGTCCGCCGGGTGCGGTGAGGTCGTTGATCTGATCAACGGCCGACTGGATCGTCACCCCGTGCGCGGCCGAAAGTGCCAGATGTCGGGCGTACCGGTGGTGGTCGGTGAGGGTTGAACTGGCGCACTGCTCGACCGAGTTCGTCCTTCCCGTGCACCTCGACGGCGAGTTCGCCAGCTACCTGCGTATCTCCCGTCATCGTTCAGGCCCGCACGCCCCCGAACGATGGGCCATCCACCGCACCGGCCGCGGCCTGCGCACCATCGTCTTCAACGGCACCGAATGGATCAACAGCGACATACCCATACCCCTCGAACACGCCGTCTACCTCAACGGACTTGAAGCGCTCCGCGACGCCCTGCGTATCGCCGAGCAGGAGACCGCCCAGGGGGCTGTGACTCTCGACGCGTACCAGCCCTTCACATAGCCCGCACCACTCGTCGACGCGGCCGGCGGCCGGACCCCGCACGAGACCGGCCGCCCGTCTCGTGAACCCGCCCCAGCCTCCCGCACGAGACCGGCCGCCCGTCCGTGAACCCGTCCCAGCCCCCGACCTGTCCAGCGACCGTTCACCAGCCGCGGAAGCACCGGCCGCCGACCGCTACCGCCTCCCAGGTCCGGTGTTGCATGTTTTGCCTGGTCACAGCCCCGCGTAGTGCGCCAATCGTGCTCTAGCTTTCCGGTTGTGCCGCAAGGGACAGACCGCCTAGCCCTGCCTCTTGCCGTACCCGACCCTCCACCTCGATCACGGAATGGAGCACCCGCATGGGCTACGAATACAGCGTCAAAGGAAACGTCCGGGTAACCCCACCGATCGCTCTCCCCGCCCTTCTGGAACTCACACAAGGACCCGATCTGCCGATCTTCTGCCTCGCCCCCACCACGGACGACCCGGACGCCGCTGGCCCCTGGGCCGACCTGGTGGGCGTATGGGCCCTGGTCCCAGAGAACATCCCGCACGATCCGGCCCAGCCTGTCACCGTCAACGCACTCGCGATGGAGCACGTCTCCAAAAGCGATGCAATCCACCAGCCGCTCGCCAAGTTCGTTCGCCTCTGCCTGGCGGCCGGTCACCAAGTCGTCAGTGAGCTGAAGTTCTACGGCGAAGGCGGCGAGAGCGGTGATATCCGGGTGACAGAGAACAGCGAGATCGAATGGGTCGAGACCTCCGCCCCCGGCCGGGAGCCCACTCGCTGGTGAACACCCCCGCCCGGTCCGGCCGGTACCTCCGGCCGGACCAGGCACCACCACGCCGCCGCGCCACCACGCCGTCCCGTCCAGGCCCGCGTCGCGCCTGACACAGCGCACGCGCCCACCGTCTCCCGAAGGACCTTGTGCAGTGCCACGCCGAGCTGGTCGACGACAACGACGACCACGAGGCAGTCTCGAAGGCCCTGTGACTGCCATCCTTCGCACCCTGTGAGACGTATCCGGGCACCCTCGGCGAGACACATCTGGGCACCCCGCCAGACCGCACACCTTCCGCCACGTGACTACGCAGCGCTCACCGGCCTGCTCACCCCGAACTTCGCCCCGTGGCATGCGTTTTGGCTGGTCACGGGTGGCCGCAGAGGCCGAACGGGACCGTAGCTTTCAGGCTGTTCCCGAGGCCGGTTCACACACGGCCTGGCCAGCTTCTACGACGACACCGACGTCATCTGATTCCTCGGTCCCTTCAGTCCCCCTCTGCCGGGGCGCGACCGTACGCGCCGCGCCCCGGCCCCTCCTCCCCAGCTCGCCACACTTCACCAAGGAGAACTCCGTCATGCCCCGTGCCGCTTGGGACACCACGCCGACCGACTACCAGGCCGGTCTCCTGATCGCCGCTCTCGCCGACTCCCAGCACCGCATCCCGTCCGACGCCCGGGGTCGCACGCTCGACATCATGCGCACCGGGCGTGAATGGATCCGGGCGCGCCGGCTGACGTCGACCACGGCCGCCGTCAAGTCGGGCGCGAAGGACTACGTCCTCACCCACCACGGCGTGAACGTGGCCAACCGGGCGCGCACCGCGCAGCTCGCCCAGAAGTACCCCGTCGGCTCCCCGGCCTTCTTCACGCCGGAGGGCGCCACGGAGCGGGACGTCGTCGTCGTGAACTCCGGGCCCGACAAGAACGGCACCGTCGAGGTGCTCAGCGCCAAGCAGCGCGGCAAGGCGCTCCGTGCGCCGCTTACCGCGCTGGAGGAGCTGCCCAAGCTGCCCCCGGAGCCCGCAGGTGAGATCACCGACTGGTGGACGATCACGGACTCGGAGGGCGTGGAGCTCACCCGCGTCGAGGCCGAGGACGATCCCCGGGCGCGGAAGGCGGCCATGCGTCACGCGGCGGTCGTCGCGGCGGCCCGCCGGGACAAGGGGTTCGCCATACGCCGTCTGCGCACCTCCGAACTGTCCGTCCCCGTAGGGGAGCTGCGCGGGGTGCCCCGCATCTCCCCGGCCCCGGCAGTCGAGGAGCCTGCCCGCCCGATCCCGGCCGCCGCCCCGGCCCGCCGCACCACCACGGCCCGAACCGAGTACGTCGGCAGGTCCATCCCGACGCGCCTGCGGGCAGACGGGGCCCCCGGCGACACGGCCATGAGCTCCACCGGACTGCTGGTATGGCGCCTCCCGGACGGCGAGGAGCTCACCCCGGGCGAGGCCGCGAAGCGGTTCCTGGGCGACTGACCGTCCCTCCGGTCGGGGCGCGGCCCACGCTGCGCCCCGGCGCCGTCCCTCTCGCCGCCCGCTTCACACCCTCAAGGAGTCACGCCATGCAGACCATCGCCCTGTTCGACCTCTCGACCGCCCCGACGCCAACCACCACGCAGCGGCGGCGCGCGCCGCTCGCGCTGGGGGAGCTGCCCCTCTCGAGCGTGCCCGCCGCGTACGACCGGGAGCACCTCTACAGCCCAAAGGCAGGTACGGCCGAGTACGTCGACCACCGGCCCGGCGACCGGTTCGCCCCGCTCCCAGCGTCCCCGTACGGGCCGAAGGCGTGGGGCACCTGGTGGAGGACCGAGGCGAACGTGCCGACGCCGGACTTCCTGGGGCTGGAGCCCGGCGACGAGATCACCGTGGTGGGCGACACAGCCGCAACCGTCGTGTCCACCTGCCGGTTGGGTGCGGTCGTCCGCTACGAGCTGCCGCCGTCGCCGTGGGCCACCGAGACCCACGGAGAGATGTACGTGACCCGCCGGAACCACTTCGGCCACTGGTACCGCTGACGCCGCCCCGGGGCGCGGCCCGTGCCGCGCCCCGGTCCCTCAGCCCTGTTTTCCGTCCGCTCCACGCCCTCGAGGACGCCCGCCATGCAAACCGCGCCCCTGTTTGACCTCTCCGACACCCAGACCCTCCAGGAAGCTCCCGCGGCCGCCGCGCCGGCGAAGCCGAAGCGGAAGGCGCGGACCGTGTACCGCAACCGTCAGGTCCCCGGGCCGCTGTGTGCCCCGACGTACCGCCCCTCCGCCTGACACCCCCTAACCGATCAACCCAGGCTCGGCCCACCCACGCATACCCGCGTACGCCAGCCGGACTCCGCGTCACAGACACCGCACCGGCTGCTTGCCGGTGCGGTGTTTTCGCAGGTCAGCACCCCCGCCTGAACGGGGCTCAGCCCGTAACGTTCATCACCCCGCACGACTCCGCCGACCTGGCGCCAGGGCGTCTCATCGAGATGCCCGACGCCCCGGCATTCGCACCGGACGCTGCACCCAGCCCATTGGGTAGCGCTCCGTTCGGCGGGGCAGCTACCGGGGCCTGAACAGTGCGGGCCCCTACCGAACACGCCGAAAGTTCGTCACCAGAAAGGAAGCCTCAAGTGGCCCACCAAATAGAGCAGTTCACCGATGGGACCGTCGCTTTCGCCTCCGCCAACACGAGCGCGTGGCACAGGCTCGGCACCGTCACCGACGGCGCGATGACCGCCGAGGAGGCCATGCGCATCGCGTCGCTGTCCGGCTGGAACGTGCGACTCCTCCCCCTGACCGCGACCGAGATCACGGCCGACGGAACCACGCCGGTCGAGGTCTCGCAGCACTTCGCGACTGCGCGGACGCACCCGAAGACCGGCCGCACACAGACGCTCGGGGTGGTCGGCAGCGACTATCACCCAGTGCAGAACGAGGAGCACGCCGAGTTCCTCAACCTACTGGCCGACGAGTCCGGGGCGCACTTCGAGACCGCCGGATCGCTCAAGGACGGCCGTCAGGTGTTCTTGACCATGAAGATGCCACAGACCCTCACGATCGGCCGTGACGACGACGTTGAACTGTACATCGCAGCGTTCAACAGCCACGACGGAGGCAGCGCGTTCCGGACCGTTGTGACGCCGGTCCGGGTGGTGTGCGCGAACACCATGCGCGCGGCCATCCAAGGGGCCCGGTCCTCGTTCGTGGTGCGGCACACTGCCGGAGCCAAGGCCCGTATCGCGCAGGCCCGTTCCGTCCTCGGTCTGACATTCCGGTACGCCGAGGAGTTCGAGCAGGCCGCACAGCGCATGATCGAAGCCGAGATGACACGCAGTGAGCTGAAGTCTGTGGTGGACGAGCTGTGGCCGGTCAGGGCCAGCGACCACCCCCGCACCAAGACCAACCAGCGCCAGCGGTGGGGTGCGATCTCGAACCTGTTCGAGCATGCCGACACCCAGGCCGGTATCCGGGGCACGCGGTGGGCCGGTTACAACGCGCTCACCGAGTATGCCAACCACGTCGCCCCGACTCGGGGCAAGACCGACGCAAAGAAGGCGGACGCCCGCGCCGAGCGGGTCATCAGCGGAGCGGCGAACGACCTGATGGAGAAGGCATTCGCCCTCACTACGGTCTGAATCCCTGAACACTGGACGGGCACCCCAACCCCCCCACGGGTGCCCGCCCGGCCCCACCGGCCCGCTGAGGCCGCCCCGCCCAAGCGCGGAGCGCTCACCCACATCAGGAGCGCGGAACGCTCCCCTGTACGCCCCGCCGCGTAACGGCAGCGCGTCGCGTCTGCGAAGCAGCCGCGCGCCAAGAACACGTCCGCCTCTACCGTGAGCACCAGCGCCTCCATGCGCTGCACGGCCCTCCCGGACACTCGGCCAAGAGATCTGCGGGAGGCCCTTTGCATGCCCTCATCGGCAAGGTGCCGTGCCGCGGCCGTCCCCGCGCCACCGCGGCGCTGCCGTGCCGTCGCCGCGTCGCGGCCCGCAGCGCTGCCGGCCCGCCCCACGCCCGCCGCGGCGCGTCGTTCCTGGCATAGAGCACGCGCCCACCGTCTTCCGTAGGACCTGGTGCCCCTGCCTCGCCGGCCGGGACACAGACTGTCCGAGCAGACCGCCGGGCCCGCGCCCCCCTGTGCCCCAACCGCGCCGGGTCTGCCATGCCAGGACCCGCGACCAGACGCACCGGACAGCGAGCAGCCCCAGCACAGCGGCCAGACCCCCGGTCAACAGCCCCCGGGCGCGGGCAACAGCCCCAGGTATCGGCCGGTGACCCAGTGCCGCCTACCACCCCCGGAAATCACCCCGCGCGGTCCCGGTAACCATCGACAAGCTACGAACCCCCAGACCCGACCGCCCTTCTTCTCCGGGATGCCGGTCCGGAACACCACCAGCTGCCAACTGCCCCGACCGCTGCCGCTGCCCGTAACCGGGGCCCAGTGTTTTGCCTGGTCACAGCCCCACACAACAAGCCGCCCAGGCTTTAGCTTTCTCGTCGTCCAGCAAACGAGGGGCAGACCGCGCCTACGAACCCTGCACATCGACGCCGGCCGCTTCCTGCGCGTCGGCGAAGCCGAGTCAGCCTGACCACCCCCCCATGTTGTCGCGTCCCGGGGCCTGGCCGCACGAGCCGCCCCGGGGCACGACGCAAGGCCGCGCACATCGACGCTGACCTCGCCTACCTCCCCCGCCTCTGACTTCCGCACACCCGCCCGGGGGCGGCCGACCGCGCCGCCCCCGGACCTCACAAGGAGCCGCACTGTGTCCGTACTACTGATCGGCAACTGGGACGGCCCGGTCCTCACGATCACCGCGTCCTACACGGTCACCACCGGCGACCAGGCAGCGATCGACGATCTCCTCGACAACCACCCTGACCACGGGTGGGCATACGAGTTTCTTGTCGACCGGCACGCCGAAGCCGTCCAACTCGCCTACGACCAGGAGGTCGGCCCCGACCCCCGGGGCGACCTGGTGGACGACGTCGAAGGGTTCGAGCCCACCCGCTGAACCGTAGCCACTGGCCCCGGGGGCAGGCCGCGACGCAAGCACACCCGCATGACTACATCACCTGGCCGGAGAGCACCGCGCCGGATACCACGAAGCGAAGGACACCGCACCATGAGCAACACCGCCGCCCCAGTCACCTACGACCAGATCGAGAACTCCATCGAAGAGGGCTTCAAGATGGCCGCCGATCAGTCGGGCGTCGATGTCGACAACCGCGACTTCACGACGACTCAGGACGCGTTCTGGACGTACCTGCAACTCGCCGCCGCGATGACGCAGGACGCCGCCTCGGACACCGAGGCGACATACACCCGGGCCCAGGTGTCCATCGCGCTGAACCGGGCCGTTGATGACATGGCCGACCATCTCCACGGCGGGTGCGCCGACGACATCGACAACTTCGCGGTGAACGCGGCCATGACCCTGCTGGACAGCCCGAACGCGTCCTTCGAGGACATCGTCACCGAGTGCTACGGCGAGGAAGCCGACGAGGTCGCGCGCTGGCTCACCAACGCCGCCTGACCACACCACCCGTTGGGCTGCGCCCACCGCGCGGCCCAACGGGACGCAAGCACCATCCGCATGACCACACCACCCGGCCGCAGAGCACCGCGCCGGAATCCCCGAGCGAAGGAACAACCAGTGCCAGAAGCCAACCAGCCACCCGCCCCGCAACACCCCCTTCAGACCGCCACCTGGACCACCCAGGTCGAACTCACACCAGGGCAATACACCACACTCATCCGCCTCACCACGCCCCACGAATGCCAGACCCAGACAACCCGCACGCTCAGAACCGCACTCGAAAGCGCAGCCCTCAACCGACACAACCGACGCACCACCCACCTCACCGACGCGACCATCGAGACCGCCGAGTACATCCTCGCCCTCAACGCGGTCACGAAACCGTCAAAGGAGGCAACACTCCACCTCAACCGATTCCGCCGCACCTACCAGAACCAACTGTCCCGGCAACGACTCCTCTCCGCCCAGAGCGAGGGAGCAGCCATCCGAGAAAGACGCACCCACAAGCCAGCAACCTTCCAGCCACGCACCGAAGGCGACCCCAAGCCCTGGGTGGTCTGGGAACCCGACCTCAACCAGGAATTCCGCCTCCCAAGCCAAGACTGCATAGCCACCCCGACCAACCACTAACCCACCGCCGCCGCTCCGTCGCTGCTCCGCCCCTCCACCGGGCAGAGCAGCGGCACACCCCTCCACGCACGAACCACCCACCAGACCCTGCCACCCGGCCCCGCCAGCCGAACACCCACCGCGCCCCCCCACGCGCCAACCCCGAACCGGCGAACACAGACCCCACCCGCATACCCGCAGGTCACCGCACCGCCCGACACCACACACAGCCCATAGTGTTCTTCGAGCCGGGCAGCGGCACACCCCACCCCCTCCACGCCGCTGCCCGGCATCCCCCCACCGCCACATCCCGCCCTGCGACCCGACCAACAGAAAGAACCCCCGCCATGACCGCCGCCCAGCCCCGCCGCGCCGCCGCCACCCTCCACGACGAAACCCGCCCCACCGAGAACGAATACGCCGTCATCGGCCGCGCAGAAGGCAGCGGCTACCAGGTGTGGAGCGTCGAACGCACACCAGCCGACCCGGACACCAGGCAACAGTTCCTCGAAGAGCTCAGCAACGACGCCGAAGACCAATGGGGCGGGGTCAGCACCGTCTACGCCACCAGCCCCCAAGAAGCCGAAGAACGAATCCGCCACGAGCAGGCCCGCATCGCCGGACTCGCCCCCGACCAGGAGACCCACATGCCCGCCAAGACCACCGACCCCGACATCACCCCCGAACACCTCCTCACCCCCGCAACCCCCGCGATCGTCGCCGTGATCACCACCCCCGAACACTTCGAGGCACTCCGCACCTACGACATACTTCCCTTCACCGACCACACCACCTACCTGACCCACATCGAAAACCTCCTCCGCGCCCACACCGCACGCGGCCAGCACACCATCGCCGTACTCTTCGACCCCGAGGAGTACACGGACTACTGCGACGAGGGAAACATCGACCCCGCAGCACCCACCAGCCAAGGCCGCTACACCGCCGAAGCAGCCGCCACCGGCACCCGCCTCACCTACCACGGCCAGGACATCGCCCACCTCACCAACGAACTCCACGCCCAGGCCGATCAGGACGACTCCTACGAGTGCGCCAGGAGGATCCTCGATCTCGCCGACCTCGGCCCCTGCCCCGACTGCGGCGACAGCAGCGCCCGCACCGGCCACGCCCTAGAGAAGGCGATGCGACTGCTCATCGCGATCCTCGACCGGGCGGGAACAGGCACCCACAAGGTCACGACCTGTATCGACGCGTTCGGCGAGAAGCTCATCGCCTGCGTCAACGCCGAACAGAGCACCGTCGACACTCCCGTCCGCATCAACGAGCACGAAGCCTTGCAGGTGGCCGCGATCCTTGCCGCAGGCATCGCCACACACACCACCGGCGGCGTGATCCTGTGCACCAGCACCCCCGACGCCCCCGACCGTGTATTCGGATGGCGCCTGGAACACGGCGATCTGACCCAGCCCACCGCCGGAGAAGTCTTCCTCGCCTTCGGCACCGCCCCCACGGACAACGACACGTCCGACACCGAATACCGCCCCGGCTACAACCTCACCCCCGGCAGCGAGTGGCCCACCCACCACTGACACCAACCCCGCACGAACCCCCAAGAGCCCCGGCCCATCGCCAGGGCTCTTCCCACATCCACCCCCACCCCCCTTCCCGCCCACCGCCACCTTCCGACCAACCCCATCCCGCCGCACGGGAGACCACCACCCCCACCCCCGACAGCACCCCCACACCACACCCAGACCGCCATACCGTCCCCACACCACACACCGCACACACGGGGGACACCGACACCGATGACGCCGCACGAAACCACCATCGAAACGGCCTACGCCGCCGGCGTCACCCGCATCGCCAGCCTCGAACTCTCCGAAGGCGAACCCGACGGCCAGACCATCGACTGGAGCCTCGGCCCGATCACCGCCATGAACCGCCGCCCCCGCCCCGGCGACAAAGACATCTACGAGATATGGCCCACCGGCCTCCACACCATCATCCGAGTCGAAGCAGGCACCCCCGTCCGCTTCACCCTCCTACCCGACACCCCCCAGACGCCGCCCGCACCCCGCCACCCCGACACCCCCCACCCGCAGACCGCCACACCCCAGCAACCCCCTGCCACCGCCCCGCGCCCCCCAGCCCCCTGGCTCACCCAGAACCCCCCTGCCAACCACACCAACTACCCGCCACCGACCAGCCCCCCCTACCCCCAGCCCTGAACCCCGCCACCCCCGCCACCAGGCCCTCCACGTGTTCGTGGAGGGCCTTTCCGCTGCCCGCCCCCCGACGAACCGCCCCGACCCGACCCGACTACACCCCACCCGCCGCACCCCGCCGCACCCCATCCACCCCCGAAACCTCCACTCCACCCCACGACGCCCCGGACCCGCCCGCGACCGACGCACCCGCCACAGCCCCGCCCGGACCCGTCGCCGTCATCTTCGCCGAACCCGCGCCCCCACGCCCCGCCGCAGCCTCCTGCACCCGCGACGCCGCATCATCCCGCAACTGACGCACCTCGCCCACACCCAGGCCCAGACGCTGCGCGATCCGGCCCGCCCCCTCACCCCGGGCCACCAACAGAGCGACTACCGAAGCCCCCTGACGCCGCAGCCGCCCGCACTCGGCCTCAGCCACCGCACGCAACCCCGCGATCTCCTCCTCCAGCGCGGCCAGCACATCCGTCTCCAGCTCGCGAGTCATCAGGAAGTCGGCCGCCAGACCGGTCAGCTCTTGCTCCCGCTTGAGCCGCTCAGCGTTCAAATCCAGAGCCCGCGCCAACGCTCGCTTACGCGCCGCGATTTCCTGAGCGGTCCGCTTCGGCTTCGTCGCCATGTGATGCCCCTCCTGGTGTGAATGCCGGGTGGCCGGACAGCCAGGCTGACCCGCGCGCCGTGAAGCGGCCGGTAACCGGCCCTAACCGATCGGGAATTTCCCGCCCAACGGGACAGAGCGCGCGCCGCGTGCCCAAGCGAGGGAAACCCCCAGAGGCCGGGGGAGAGGCGGGGGACAGAGACCGGGACGGTGCTGTGCACAGGGGTGCTCGGGGAGCACCCCTGTGCACAGCGATATCGCCCTGCGGGCGAGCCGGGAAATCGGCGAAAGCTCTTGCTCTGTTCTGACGCTCTGGGCGGGTTCGTTTCTTTCCCGCAGGACGGGAGACATCCTCACCCGGTCCCGCATGACGGGAGGTCGGCAGGCTACGGCCCCATTGTGCTGCTGGGCCGGGTCCGGGTGCGGCTGACACTGGCCGCCACATGACTGTCGATCAGCACAAAGTGACCGCCGGCTGGGGGTACCTCTACTACGAGCGGACCGTCTCCTCCGGCGATCAGTCGCGCCCACGGGGGATGAATCTGGCCCAGATGCAGGCCGGCACCGGAACCCCGCCTGGGGTGTGGATGGGTCGGGCATCGGCCGAGCTGGGTGTATCCGGGCAGGTCAGCGAGAAGCAGATGCATGCCCTGTTCGGGCTGGGGCTGCACCCGGATGCCCACCGTATGACCGGCGAGCTCGTGGCCTCTGGGGTTTCGACGGCCGAAGCCCTGCGCGAGGTACGCCTCGGGTATGCCTTTCCCGAGTACAGCGACGGGCCGGGGCCGCTGGAACGCCGTATCGGAGCGGCGATCGAAGAGGCGCAGCGCCTGGCAGGCGATCAGGTTCTCGACGGGGCGGAGCGGGTACGGATCCGGATGCGGGTGGCGGCCCGCGCCTTCCGCGAGGACTACGGCCGCGGACCGGCCGACGGGGAGGAACTCGGCCGCTACCTCGCCGCCAAGAGCCGCGACACACGCCAGCCGGTGGCCGGCCACGACCTGGTGTTCCGGCCCGCGAAGTCGATCCAGGTGCTGTGGGCACTGGCCGACGAACAGACCCGCCTCACCATCGAGGCGGCACATGAGCAGGCGATCGCCGAGACGCTGACGTGGCTTGAGGACAACGCCCTGGCCGTGCGTACTGGCGCCGGAAGCGTGGCCCAGGAAGATGCCAGGCCCGGCCTGATCGCTGCCCGGTACCGGCACTTCGACAACCGCCACGGACTCGCCCTTCTTCACGACCACGTCGTCGTCGCCAACAAGTCCCAGGGGCTCGACGGGAAATGGCGCAGCATCGACGGACGCCTGTGGTATCGGCAGATCGTCACTGCCTCCGAGCGCTACAACCGCCGCGTCGTGGAAGAGGTCTGCACCCGCCTGCAGGTCAGCGCCCGCCCGGTGACACCGACCCCGGGCAGGCGTCCGGTACTGGAGATCGCCGGTGTACCGCTGAAGCTGATCCGCTCCATGTCCTCACGGGACGCGGACATCCGGGCCCGCTTCGAGGAACTGCTCGCCGACTTCGAACTGCGCACAGGGCGCAGCGCGCACGAAGCGCAGCGCATGGCACTGCTGGCCAGGGCGGCACGGGAGACCAGGCCTTCCAAGAAGCGGGCGCGACCCCTTGAGTGGCTGCGCGGCCAGTGGCGCGAGCACGCCGTCGACCTGGTCGGCGCCGACGCCGTCGATCAGCTCCTCCAGCGTGCCCAGGAGCACGCCGTACCGAACCCTGTACCCGAGGTCGACGTCGAGCAGGAAGCCGCCGCCGTCATCGCCACCGTGGGGGAGCACCGTGCCGTCTTCGGCCGACGGCATGTGGCTGCCGAGTCCGAGCGGCACCTGGCCCGGCTGCTCGCCGGGGCCCGGGCCCCGGCCCACCTGGCCGAGGCGCTCACCCACCGCGCCCTGACGCTGTGCCTGGACCTGACCCCGCCCGACTTCCACCCTCCGCACCCTCAACTGCTGCGGGCCGACGGCACAAGCATCTACCGGCAAAGACAGTCACAGACCTACACCACTCCGGCGGTTTTGGCCGCCGAGGACGCACTGCTGGCAGCGGCCCGCACCCCGGTGATCCCTGCCGTTGCCGCGGCGGACTTCGACGCTGTGGCCGCCGCGCACGACCGGCACGCCAAGAATCCGCTGGATCCCGGACAACGCGCCCTGGCCAAGGCGTTCGCGTGCGGCGAGCGCCTGCTGATTGCCGGGATCGGCCCCGCCGGATCCGGAAAGACCACTGCCCTGAAAGCCGTCGCCCAGGCGGTGAACGCATCCGGGGCCCATCTGGTCGCACTCGCACCGTCCCGCCGCGCCGCGAAGGTGCTTTCCAACGACCTGGGCACCGCACACACCCTGCACGGGTGGACCGAAATGCGGGACAAGGCCGCCAACGGCGAACAGGTCCCGCCCGCCTACCAGCTGCACCCCGGCGACGTGGTCGTCGTCGATGAAGCCGGCATGGCAGGCACCGTCCTGCTGCAGCGGGTCCTTGACGATGCGCGGGCCGCCGGGGCCCATGTACGACTGCTCGGCGACCCCGCGCAACTGGCCGCCATCGAAGCCGGCGGGGTCCTTCGACTGGTGGCCCGTGAGGTGGGCGCGGTGGAACTCGCCACGCTGCACCGTTTCACCACCGACGGCGAAGCCGACGCCACGCTCGCGCTGCGCGACGGGCCCGTCGAGGATGCCTTCGCCTGGTATCTCGACCACCGAAGGCTGCTGGGCGGAGACCGCGAGGCGATGCTCCACGCCGTGTTCGCCGCGTGGCAGCACGACGTCGGAAAAGGGCGCAGCTCGCTGATGACGGCCGAGGAGACCGACACCGTCACCGCACTCAACCAGCGAGCCCAGGCATGGCTCGCGGCATCCGGCCGCCTCAGCACCCGTCACGGCCGGCCCCTGCGCGACGGTCTCGCCGCACACGTCGGCGACCTCGTCGTCACCCGCGAAAACGCCCGCCACCTGCTGACCCGCGGTACCAGGGACTTCGTGAAGAACGGCGACGTCTGGGTCGTCACCGAGCTCCTGGACAACGGGGACGTGCTGGTCCGGCACACCGAACACCACGGACGCGTCCGCCTGCCCGCCGCGTATGCGGATGCCTTCCTCGAGCTCGGATACGCATCCACCGTCCACCGCGCCCAGGGCATCACCGTACAGACCTCGCACGGACTGGCCAGCGCGCGCACCAGCCGGGAGAGCGCCTACGTCCAGCTCTCCCGCGGCGAGCGCACCAACCGCCTGTACCTGGAGTGCGAGGCCGGGGTACCGGTGGCCGAGACGGTGCAGAAGATCGCAGCGAACTCGCGTGCCTCGCGCTCGGCGACCGAGACGATCCGCGACTTGCAGGAAGCAGCGACCGCCCCCCACCGACTTGCCCTGGAACTCGCCGACGTCACCCACCGGGCCTGGGCCCAGGTACTGGAGACGTCCGTACGCCGAGCGGGCGGCGGCACGGGCGCGGCGTTCGTCGAGGCCGATGGCTGGCCCATACTCATACGATCCCTGAAGCCGGCCGTGACGCACGGCTGGGATCCCGTCCGGCTGATCAACGCCGTCCTGCCACAGCGCGGACTCGCCGACGCCGACGACGTAGCTGTAGTCCTGGCCTGGCGCATCGACCGCTACCTGGAGCGGGCCGCAGACAAAGCCGCCCACGCGCACCGCACCAAGACCTCACGCCCCCTCGCAGACCTGTCCCACGAGCAGCTGAACAACCTCAAAGCCCAGGCGGCCGCTCACCGGAAGCGAGCACTCGATGAAGTCGCTGCCGCAGACGCAGCGGTGGCATCCCAGCCCGCCGTGGTGATACTCAACGGCCTGCCCCATCCCGCCTGGCCAAACCGGCCATACGGCGCAGCCACCTACGCAGGCCTTGCCCACCACCTGGCCCGCGCCCGCACCGAAGCCTCCCTCGTACGTACCCCGGCCCAGGCCCGCGACGCCGCCGCCGACCACGCCGCGCTGCACGACGAAATCGCCCTCCGCCGGGCCATGCCGTGGCGCCTGCGAAGCCGTGAGGACTGGCAGCGCGAGCACAGCCCCCTCGCCCCCCACAGCGCCTACCAAAGCGCCGATGCGACCCGGAGCGAGCTGACCGGAAACCGGGTCCGCGCCGAACGGGCACGGGCAGCACTCGCACGCGCGGACATCATCGCCGCACGCGTCGACGCCGAACTGCGCCTGCGTACCTGGCTGCCCGACCGTCCACCCACGCCGGTCGACGACACCGGCCCCGTGCCCGACTGGATCGCCGAGACATCGGTGCTGGCCGAACCCCTGCTGGAGCCTTCCTGGCGTACGCAGCTGACCGAACGCCACCGCATGCTCGCCACCGCGCTCGCCCACCGCGGCACCGCACTGACCACCACCCCACCTACCTGGACCAGACCCCTTGGCCCGGTTCCCGCACCCGACCACCGACTCCGCCCCCACTGGGGCCACACCGCCGCCCTCATCGAGGCGTGGCGCGCACAGCACAAGATCCCCGGTGGCGTCGAAGGCATCGGTAAACGCCCCGACAAGGCCCGAGACGCGGCCGCCTGGGATGAACTGAACGCCCGCATCCGCGCCCTGTCCCGACGCACCCACGCCACCGCGCAGGCACACCTGCGCAGCGACGACCCGAAAACCTTCGTCCTCGCCTCGCACCGCCGCCTCGACGCCGCAGCCGCCCACCGGCCACCACCCCACCAGCCTGTGCCGATCAACCCCTCGGGCGTGGCCCCGCTCGCCTGGGAGACCGTCGCCGCCCATGAGGCTGCCGCCGCCCTGAGCGAGCTGATGGCCACCGGACAAGCCCCCGAGGCATGGATGGACCACATCCCCGCACCCGACCCCGACGATGAGGACCAGCAACAGCTGTGGACCCGACTGACCCACCAGGTCATCGGATGGCGCAGGCGCCGCCACCGCGCCGGAACAGATCCACTGGGCCCCCGCCCGCACGACAGCGCCGCCACCGAATGGGACCACCTCACCCAAGCCCTCAACCACTACCGGCACGCCCGCATCACCCACCGCCTGGTCGCCCTGGAACAGCGGCGCCACCAGATGACTCAGCCCGTGGGCACACCCGCCGACCACCCTCACCAGGATCCCGGATCAACCCCAGGAACCCATCCCGCAACGCACCGCAGCCACTGAAAGGAAGACCGGCCACAAGAAAGGAGCCCGGTCACAGGTGATCAGCCTCGACTGCCCCGCATGCACCTCCTCGCGCACCCTGACAACCACCGACATCCCCACCGGCGACCGCGACCGGATGTGCGCCACATGCGGCCACCACTGGTACCCGGCACCCCTTCACCCCAGCCTGCCTGCCTGCTGCGCCCAGACAGTCCAAAGCCGCCCCCGCACCGCGGCCCCCGGCAACATGCTCCGCTGCGCTCTCTGCGGCCGCACTCTTGTCCTTCACGGCTACTGGAGAAGCAGAGAAGAAGACCCAGGCACCTCCCGGGCTCGAGACACCGTCGCCGCATCACCTGCACACCGGCAGCTGCGGCATGCCCTCTCGCCACCACCTGCCCCCGCACCGGGCAGCCCGGCCACCGAGCACAGGCGCCGGCAGGCAACACGGGATCTCCAATGATCACCGCCCGCCCGGCGGCATCCGGTGACACCAGAAGCCAGAGGCGATGGATGACGCCGGCCTTCCCCTCCTTCAATCGCGCCAGCACCCCTCTCCGATCACTGCCGGACTCTGGCTGCCGTAGCCGCTGCCCCGCACCCGCCCAACGAAGGAGCACCCCGGATGGCCGACAATGCCCGATGCGACCTCAGACCGCCCGCTGCCCGCCTGCCGGGCATGTACTGGCTCCTCGTCGGAGGGTTCGCGTTCGCCCGCAGCGGCGCCGTGGCCATCCCATTCCTGTCCCTGTACCTGGTTACCCACCTGCACCACAGCCCCAGCGAGGCTGCGCACGTGAGTGCGGCCTTCGGCGCGGGCTGGCTGACCGGCCCGCTCATCGCCGGCATGCTGACCGACCGCATCGGGCGTCGTGCCACCCTGCAGATCGCCCTTCTGAGCACCGCCGGTGCCTGCCTCGTGCTCGGCCAGGCCCGCAGTCTCACCGCCCTTGGAGCCGCCGCGTTCGCTGTCGGTTTCTTCTTCGACGCACCCCGCCCCGCGGTCACCGCACTCATCACCGACATGCTGCCCAGCGCTCTGCGCGCCCGCGGATTCGGGCGACTGTACTGGGCGATGAACGCCGGCGCCGGCATCGCGGCGGGAATAGGCTCACTCCTTGCCGACTCCCACTTCACCTACCTCTTCCTCGTCGACGCCGCCGCGAACATGATCTTCGCGCTGGTGATGTTCGCCTTCCGCGCCCCGGCCGGCGTCACCGCCGAGGACAGCAAACCGACGACGAACAGGCGGACCCTGACCGCCATGCTCCGGGACAGAACCTTCATCGCGCTGTGCGGCATCACTCTGGCCTGGCTGATGGTCTACCAGCAGATGCTCTTCGGCTTGCCTCTGGCCATGAGCCACGACGGCCTGCCCGCATCCGCATACGGCATCATCAGCCTCATCAACGCCGCCCTCGTCCTGGTCCTCCAGCCCTGTCTCCAGCCAGCCATCGACCGCTCCAGCCCAGCCACCGCATGCATGTGGGGAGCACTCCTCACCGGCGCGGGCATGGGGGCCCACATGCTGACCGATCACACCCTCGGATACGCCGCAGCGGCCGCCATATGGACAGCCGGAGAAGTCCTCTTCTTCGGCGCAGCGATGACCAGCGTGGCCGAGCTCGCCCCCGCCCATGCCCGCGGACGCTACGCCGGCGTGTGGAGCTGCACCCTCGGGCTGTCGGCGCTCGCCGCACCCCAACTCGCGGCCCTCGCGATGAAGATCAGCAACCTCACCGTCCTGTGGGCCACGTGCGCCCTCCTCGGCGCCGCAGCCGCCGCAGCATGCACCGCACTCCGCCCAGACATTGACGCACGGCGCCCATCGGCAGAACCGGCCCCCACCCCCGATACAGCCCCAGTCGCCGCCTGACCCGCACACAGCGGCGTGAAGACCACGGCTGCCCGCGGCCCGGGACGGTCCCCACTCTTTCCCGTCAGAAGGGAAGGAAGACTCTGGCCCCTGCCGAATTTCTGCCCTGCGGGATGCACACCAGCCCGTGGGCGAGCCCCGCACCACGTTGAGGGAGACTGCCCTGCATGCCCATTACCGACATATGCGAGGCGATCGCTGCCGTCCTGTACCCACAGCTGCAGCCCGCAGCGACGGCAGCAGAATCAGATACCGACGCCGTCGACACGCCCTCACGCGCTGCGGATCAGCAGGCACGAGAAGACGGCTCTGACGCCTACACCGCCATCCAAGCCCACCAGACGGAGGAGTGGTCCAGGATCGTCGGTGACCTGACTGCGGTCCGGGGCTGGGGCGAGGACCCACTTCTGCACGCCCTTGACACAGCACGTCGGCGACGCGAGCAAGTCGATGCCGACGTACGACTGCTGATCGCCTTCGGACGGGAGTTCATCAGCCCTCGCCCCTACGAGTACTCCGCCCTCGCCCGAGCCTCGGGCCTGACGCAGTACCTGGTCAGGAAGGCGTACACCTCAGACGACGTCGACTGCATCCACCACATCACCGGGCTCGAGCCCCGGAAACCGACGGCAGACCTGGAAGAAGAACCTGTGGCCAGGTAGACAACGACTACGCCCCTTCCCCCTGCCAGCAGGAGTCGACCGGCTCCTACAGCTCCCGGAAACGCAGCGACCAAGCCCACTGTCTCCTCCCGGTGCCACCAACACCGACGCCAGCATCAAACTCGCATCGACGACCGGGGGAGTGACCAACCAGAAGAAGAATCGGGACTCTACGCTTTGACCGGCATGACCACCCTGAACCCGGGAGACCTCAAGTGGACCTGAACGCATACGATTTCGACCGTGCCGCTACCACGCGGGCACACCTCAGAACTGCCGCGGTCACAAAAGCCCCCGAAGACATTGCCGCAGTGCTCAGCCGCCCGGACACACCCGACGAGCTCCTTTCGGCTTCCTTTCACGTGGTCAACGACCTGAACAGCCTGCACGGCCCCGAACACGGCCCTGTTCCGGTCCCCAGCGAAGCCGCAGACACCGGCCTGAATGCAGAGATCGATGTGGCAGACGACCCAGCCTGCACACTGCTCTACCAGCGCGTGCTGCTCCGCGGCACGGCAGAGCTTCAGCAGCAGACGCTCAGCAAAACGCGACTGAGCGAGCTCTGGCCTCACCTCTCGAAAGATCTGCCCGAAGGGGTCAGCGAGGTATGGCAGCAGCGCTTCCCCGAGCTCGGGGCCCGATAGCCCATGGCCGGTCCCCCCGCCCAGCGAGATGTCGCCCGTACCGCACTCAAGACTCTGAACAACGCCGGCAACGACGACTTTCGGGTATCAGGGTCTCTGGCCCTGCACATGCATGACATCCCGGGAGCCGCCCTGACAAGGGAAATCACTCTCACCTCGGAGAAAACATTTGAGGGCGCCAGGACCCGATCAGCCCTGGCGGGCGAGCTGAGACTGGCCTCCTACGACGTGGTGGAGTCCCCCACGAACCTGCTGGTCAGGTCGTCCGACCTGCTACCCATAGCGCTCAGGATCCAGAGCCTGCCGCACGGCGCGCCGCCGCAGATTGTCGACGGAATCGCAACCGCCACCGTCGAGGACGTCCTCTTCCGCACCATCGACCTCCTGCACAGCCGGTCCGAGGCCTGCGACTTCATAGACCTCGACGCTCTGCGAACCCATGCCGGCCAGGACACCTTCGACAGGTTCGTACGCGCGTACCTCAGCGGGCAGGCTGCAGCCGACCCGCAGAACCGGCCCGTAACCCATCACGCCAGCCGTCTCTTCGAACGTCTTGCCCTGGTCATGCGCAGATCCGACAACGAGTTGCAGTACTACGGGCATCCCGACCCCAGCCGTCTGCGCGACTCGGTTCTCCAGACCGCAGGGCGAACGGTGGAAGAGGTACCCGAGGCGGCCTGGTTTCTGCACTCCTCCCTCAGCCGTCTGAGAGCGGTTGAAGCAGGGGAGACAGCGGCGCTGTTCGACGCCGCAACAGACGCTGCCACCCCCGTCGACAGTAGCTGGACCCAGGAGCGCGAGCGCCGCATTCTCATCCTGCAGGCTGCCATTCGACTGCGCCAGCAGGGGACAGCGCGACGGGTGCCGTCTGTCTCGTCGGCTGCGTCAACTGGTGACCCAGGCCACCAGCACAAGCACCAACTCCCCTCCGTCCACGGCGGACCGGGACGAGCCATGTAGAGGGGCACTGCCCTGCGACGTGAACAGAGCCACGAGACCGGACCGCGTTCCGCACACGCGCATCGGTCAGCTCCTGCTTCTCCTACGGCAGGCCCGCGACGAGCCTCGGCCCTGCGGATTCGGACATGCCGGTGAACCGTCCGGATCCTCCAGTGCCGGTCCCCTTTTGATGAACTCGCATGCCAGGACACCACACTGGCGGATCCCACCCCCTGGGAATCCCCTGCACAGGCGTCCCGCCCACCAGCACGCGCCCCAAGCGGCCGGAACTCAAAGCAGGCCGGTACCTCATGACCGGCAGGATGAAACGGTGTCTGCTCCCAGACACAGAGCAGAAGGAGACGTGTCGATGCCGAGCGACATGGAGTTCCCCGTGCCGGACTTCGAAGGCGCCGCGCTGAGCCGGGCCATGCAGCACAAAGGCGTCCGCCAGGCAGCGGACCAGGGGCACCTGGCTCCCGACATCGGCGCAGCGATGCTCTCGCCGACGGCCGGGGACTGGCTCGCCTCCCAGAGCTTCGAGGTGGTGACCTCCCTCGACGACCTTGAGGGCCCCTCCAACGGCCCGGTGAAGGTCCCCGCCCGCCTCGCGGACCGCGAGCTGTGCGGCCACGCCGATCTCGACAATGCCTGGCAGCGCCTCCAGCTCTACCGCAGACTGCTGTTCACCGGCACCGCCGAGCAGCAGCGTCAGCTCCTCAACCGAGAGCTCCTGCAGCTGATGTGGCCCCAGAGAATCGGCCCGCCCGCCCTCCTGAAGACCTGGGAGGACCGCTTCCCCGAGCTGCGCCACACCTTTGGCCCGTGAGGAACGAACAGCAACTTGAGGTCGCTTGCCTGGCACTGGCCGCATGCGGCAGCCGCGGCTACGCTCTGGCCGGCAGCCTGGCCATGCAGGTTCACCGCGTCGCCGGCGCCCGCGACTCCGACGACGTGGATTTGTTCGTCAACCAGCCCCTGGGCGACGCCGACACCGTCCGCTACGACGTCGCCCAGGCGCTGCGCGCGGCCGGCTACCACGTCGAGCAGACCGCCACCTGGGGAGTAACTGACGGCGTAGCGGCCGGGCAGAACGGCGACATGGTGGTCAGCCACCCAGACCACGGCACGGTCAATCTCCAGATGGTCTGCGTCACCAGGTACCTCAAGCCGGTCGAGCGCGACGAGATGCCGGTGACCGCGATCGGCGAATGCCTCTACCGCAAGATCGAAGCGCTGCAGAACCGCCTGGGCGCCAAGGATTTCCTTGATCTCGTCCTGCTCCAGGCACACATGGGCCAGGCCACCGCGGACCGCTATGTCGGCATGTATGTCACCGGCCTTGCCCGGCACCGAGGCTGCCCGGAAAGCGAGCTCCAGGAGGGCCTCTACCAGGCGTTCGCCCAGGTGGCCCAGATCCCCGACGAGTCGTTCGCCGTCTACGGTTACACCCCCGCCCAGGCCGTGGAACTGCGCACCGCCATCCTGAACTGGGCCGACCGCCTGGCACCCGATTCCAATCCGATGCGCCGCGACACGGCGATCGCCGCCGGCCACCTGCCGATCACCTACCAGGACGCGCAGGCCGCACTGACCCGCATGGCCCACAGCCCCTCGATGACCCGGCTGTCCGACCAGCAGCTCAGCTCCTGGCGCGCAGAGGCCACCACCAACCTCCTGCAGGCCATGTCTGCCCGGCTGAGCACCCAGCACGCACAGCGGCAGCTGAATCCGATCTCCGGCGAGCTGAAGCGCCGCGCCAAGCTGACCCCATGCGAACGGGCCGCAGAGGACGCCGTACGCAGAGCAGAGGAGTCCGAGCAGATGGCCGGCGGAGACCCAGGCCGCCTTGGCCCGCTCGGCGTCCTCGTCCGGCTCAAGCCGCCCCCGCCTTCGACCCCGCCCCCAGACCGGCCAGCCGAGGGGGTGCGGCACCAGCAACACCACCGAGCCCACCAGAATGCTGAGCCCGACATGGGCAGGCAGATGTAATCCGGGCGCCCGGCGGCTCCACAGCGACATTGCAGACCAGGCACCGACGGCGTGCGGCAGGAGGGGCACAGAGACACAGAAGGTGCCCGGTCGTTTCAGCGGGGCAGCTGTGCGCAGGCCTCACCGGTCAGTTGCCGTACGGCGTTCTTCCAGCGGGACCGGGATGCGGGCAGGTCCAGGGAGCCGACGTCGGGCACGATGGTCGAGGCCAGCCGAAGGCCCTGCGCCGAGCATGCCTCGCCGATGGTGCGGACGACATCGGCGGGCAGCTGGGTGGTGGGGACCAGCCACGGGCGGCGCCGGCCTGTGCCCACCGGTAGATCCCACAGCACCTCGTCGGCCGCCTCGCCCACTTTCGACTGCAGCGCAGCCTTCCACTCCTGGTCTGACAGGGTGCGCCGAGTGCGCCTGCCCGCGGCCTCGTCCCACCCGTGGTCGTTCTTCCGCAGCAGGTGCGCGATCCAGCCGTCCCTCGCCTCCTCCCACTGTGCTCCCCACCGCTGTCGGCCCGCCTCGTCGCTGTCGCGGAGGAACAGACGCCGGGCAGCACCGTCCTCGAACTCACCGTCCACCTCCTGCCGGCCGGTCTCCCGGACGAACCGGTCGAGGCGCTCATCGCACTTCTCCGGCTCGTCGGGCCAGGAGTACGCGAAGTCCCGGTAGGAGGCCTCGATCCAGTCCCAGACCTTGCCCAGGGCGGTGAGATGAACTTCGGTGACCTCGCGGCCCGGCGGATGGGGCATGCGGCGCCAGGGCGCGAGCGTCAGATCGGCGGTGCTGGCGGCGGCATGCGGCAGCCCAGTGGGGGAGGCGTCGATGACGACGTGGCTGAAGGCGCGGTCGAGGGAGGGGTGTCGCAGCAGGAGAGCCAACTGCCGAGCTTGGTCAGGGCCGTCGGCACCAGGAGTGGAGCAGCGGACGAAGGCGTGGCCGAGGCCGGGCAGGGAGTGGATGTGACGCTCGGGGTCCTGGGCCACGGTGGACAGGCCGGGATCGGCCTCGGGCCACCGGTGCACCCACAGGCCTGATCCGCTCCGCTTGCCGCGCGACGTCAGCAGATACAGGACGCGGTGGTCTTGGTCGGCCAGTGCCTGAGAGAGGCCGGCGGCGAGCGAGCTGCACCCGTGGCCGCTCTTGGAGTTGACGACCGCGATGACGCGTGGGCGCCGGGTCCGCGTCAGCAACTGCGGGTGCGGTCCGGCGAGCGCGGCATCGCCGGGCAGCGCCGTGCGGAAGTCGACCGTGGGGCGGTTGACGAAGAGGCGGATGCGGCGCAGCACCGTACTCGCACGCTCCTGTCCGCTCGGCGTATCCATCCAGAGGGGAAAACCGCTCCGGACGCTGCCGTTGGACGGCTGGGATGCCAGGTCTGCCGTGGCGCGCAGCAGGGCCTGACCGTGGTCGTGAGGAAGCAGCAGGAGGCCACCTGCCGGATCGGCCAGAGTGAACCACTTCCCGGCCCCCTTGCGCTGCTCAAGAGCGGGTGCTTTGAGGCCGCCGGCTCCGAGTGTCATCAGCAGACACCGCACCACGCGCTCTCGGTGAGGCTCGGCGACGGCCAGGACCAGGGAATCCTCACGCGGACCGACCCAGGCAAGCGCGAAGGGGCCGCCCTGCTCGCCGGGACTGTGCACGCCGAACTCGCCGACGAGAGCGGCCAGAACACGAGGTATTCCCGCCCCTCCGATCCGCCCGACGGGGCGTCCACTACCGGCCGGGGGCTGGCTGGGCCGGTAGTGGACGCCCCGCTGCCCAGTGCGCACCGAGTGCCTGGCGGAGGCCCTCGGCGACCACGTCGAGTGGGGCGTGTGGGGAGGCATGACCGAGCGAGAGCGACGGGCCCTGCTGCGCCGTAAACCCCACGTCGGCTCGTGGAAGAGGGCCTTGGCCGCTGCTGAGTTCACGTGACAGAGCGGGGCCGAGTGGCGTACCGGCCTGCCTCGGCTAGCCCCTGCCCCTCTCGGTAACTGGACGAAACTGCAGGTCAGAGAGTATTCATCAGAGAGCAAGGGGCTGAAGGGGCTGAGACCCTGCAATCCTTGGCCTGGGCTGGGAGGGCGGCAAAGTGGCTCAAGGGGCTGGGTTCTTCAAAAACGTTGAGGTCAGAACAGCATGCCGTCGGGCGGGCCGGGCTGGGAGGCGGAGATGCCGGTGTCAGGCTGTGCCGTACGCCGTCCACGGGCTCGGTCGGTGAGCTGGCCGTTGATTCCTGGACGCAGTGTGCGTGGATCAACGGCCTCGTGGGGGGTGGCGTCCTGGTACTGGCCGTTGGGCTCGCTGCGGTCGTTGTCCTTGACGTAGAAGACGCGTCGCCGGTAGCGGCGTGAGGGCTCGGTGGGTTCCGAGTTTTCGGCAAGCTCGGCGTAGCCGACGATGCGGCCGGCCCGCATCGTGCCGCGCGGACTGCCGGTTCTGTTCCGGGTCTTCTCGAACATCCAGCGGACGTAGTCGTACTTGGCGTCGACGGTGTCCCAGCCCTCGACCCAGACGATCGCTACCTCCTGGGAGAGGCTCGTCGCCGCGGCGTCGGACATCGGTGTCACTCCCGGATACGTAGGTTCGAGGCGAGGGGCAGGCACCGGGGCTGAAGAAGGGGCCGCTTCAGGCCCTGCGCCCCAGCTACCGCCGTGAGAGGAAAGTAGCAGGTCAGAGGGGTTTTCAGGCGGCATAGGAAGACTCACAGGGGCTGAAAGGGGCTGACTTCTCAGATTGTTGAGTTACAAGGCTGGGAGCCCGATTGTGAGGAGATTCCTCAAAGTCGGCCCCTTTCGGCCCCTGTCGGCGGGTTGTCGGGTGCTCTGACCTGCGATTTCGTCGGGAGGGGCTGGACTGGGCATACAGCCCCTGCGTCAGTCCCTGAGTGAGCTCCTGTGTCATGCTCCCGTCCTTTCGTCCCCGTTGTCCCGGCCTTCGGACACCAACCCGAGCCCGGGGAAGTAGCGCTGTCCGTTTGTCTTGGGCAGCTGCTGCCCGGTGCGGATGTGCAGTTTCTGCCGGACCCCGCTGGCGAACTCGCGCGAGGTCACCGGCGTCATGTCTTCCGCGCGGCACCAGGCTCGGTATGCCTCGCCCAGCTGTTTCTGGAGGACGCGATACCTGCCGCCTGTCACGCAGCATTCCTTGAGGAAACGGCCGACAGAGTCTTCCGACTCCTCGTAGGCCTGGGTGGCCAGACGGACTCGCTCGGGGCCGTCCAGCCGTAGGTCGTTGCCGTTGAAGTACTGCACAGCTCCGTCGATCAGCCACTGCAGGATGCCGGGGCCCTCGCTGGCGACCAGGCGCGAGCCGAGGTTGTCCACGACGCGTTCGCTGGGCACGATCCGGTCGAACTCGATGAGGCGCATCCGGCGCCAGAAGCCGTAGCCGCCCGCCTGGACGACGGGCCGGTGGTTGCCGACCAACCAAAGTTTGTGGGTGGGCTCGAACGAGTAGAAGTTTTCGTACATCCGGCGCGCTTTGATGCGGTCGCCTCCGGTGAGGAGCTTGAACTTGGCCTCGTCGAACTCGGACTTCTGATTGATCTCCGAGCACACCACCAGGCGGCGCCCCTGCAGGTCAGCCAGCTCAGTGGGATGGTCCGCATAGGGGGATGCCATCAGGAAGTTCGGCGGGGCGGAGTCCGCGTACTCGCCGAGCAGCGCCAGCAGGACGGCCACGAGGACGCTCTTGCCGTTCTGTCCCTCTCCGAACAGGAAGGCCAGAATCTGCGCGGCCTGGTCACCCGAGATGGAGTACCCGCACAGCTTCTGGATGTATGCCTTCATCTCCTCCCCGGCCGCGTCGTCGCCGAACGTGTCGGTGAGGAACCGGTTCCACATCGGAGTCGGCATGACCCGCGGCGTCACCGCGGTGGCGTGGGTGTGCCCCTGGGCAGGCGTGGCCGGCACCACCCCGCCAGTGCGCAGATTGACCACCCCGCCCGGGGTGCACAGCGCATACGGATCGGAGTCCAGGTCCTCAGGCTTCAAGGTCAGTTGCGGCAACGTCTCGGCCATCTTCACCAGCGCTGTCGATCCCGAGGCGCTCAGCGCACGCTTCCTGTACCGGGACAGCTCGCCATCCGGGTAGCGCACGTTCTCATCCGCGCGCGGATCCCTGCGCGGCATGTTGGACGCCAGCTGCATGGCGGAGTACCGGATCGCGGTGGTGTTGGTGTCGGGCACCCAGCGGTACTCCGCCCACCGGTACCAGCCCATGCTGTGCACGTACCGGTAGTAGTCGCCGTACACCCGCAGGAACAGGTGTGCCATGCCCCAGTCGGTCAGGCTGTCCGGCAGCAGCACCGGCTGCGGCACAGCGGCGGCCCTCCCATGGGAGTCTGCGGTCAGCTGCTGCGCCGCGCGCGCCGCGTCGTAGGAGGCATCGTCCGGGGCCCTGCTCGTCGGTACGGCCGAGCTGGCGCTTGTGTAGCTCATGACTCAGCGGTCTTTCGTCGGGTTCAAGGGCCGGCGCTGCCCAGCGATCAGCCCGGACTGGATGATCCGGTGCGCCTCTTGTTCACGCTGTGGACGAGCCTGCACGGCTGCGTCCACCAAGGCGCGACGGGCGTCGGCATCGCTTGACACCAGCCCGGCCGCGACCAGACCGCCCATGGTGAAGGCAGCCTTGTTGAGCTTGCTGCTCCAGCCGCTGCCCTCGGGCAGCCGCTCGCACTCGGCGACCTGAGCGAGGGCAGTGGCCGCCACAGCACTGGCCCATGCGGACTCTGCCTGCGGTGCGGCGGCCTGCCGGGCGAGGTTCGGCACTGCGGCCGCGCGCGGGCGGGGCGCGGACCGCAGCAGATGGCCGGTGCGCTCAAGCGCACCGGCCAGCCAGTCCGGCAGCCGTGCCGGTAGCCGGACGTCGCCCAGAGCGCGGTATTCCCCCGCTTGTGAGCACGTTCCGGGTGCCACGATGTAGCCGCCCTCAGCCCGAATATCCAGCTGCCACCCCAGTGACCGCCCGTCGTGATCACCGCCTGCAGAGCTCGCCCAGCGGGTTCCTCGTGGCGCGGTGAACCACCAGTGGCGGCCGCCACTGGGCGTCGCCACGGTCAACGTCTGTACGGCATCTGCCGCGTCCGGACCCCCGGCCAGACGCACCAGCAGGTTCCAGGTGTCCAACCCGGTGCGTACCGCCCGAGCGTCTTGGTCCGATACCTTGAATCCGGGCAACACCCGGCTCGCCTCGACCGGGCCGTCGACATGGCAGTCCACATCTACCACCACCAGGCCTGCCTCTCCCGTGGCCACACCCACTCCCGGCACGGGACGCTCGCTCCACCATCGAGCGATCCTTTCGGCGTCAAGGGTGGCTGCGTAGAAACCGTGGCACCAACGTCCCTGCGCGATGCACGGGCACCCGGCCGGCGCGTGCGGCACGTACTGATCACTGGCACGCCGGCACCGGCTGCATCCCGGACGGGGCGTCTTGTGCCCGGGGCGCAGGGGGAAAACAGGCCAGCCTCGCCGGGCGCACCAGGCAGCTACCTCGAGCGCCTTACTCTCCACGGTCGCTCGCCTTCCGACGCCGCCTCGTGCGCAGGACGCCTGTTCCGGCACCGCGGGCACCGCTTGGCCGGGCAGACGATGCAGGCACCGCACGGGAGGGGGAGTCAGCTGGCCAGAGCGGGAACTTCCTCAACGCCAGTACCCCCTTCCTCCGCCACGGTTTTCAGCAGCGCCGTGGCCCACCGGCCAAGCGGCATCAACACCAGCGGCTCAGGATCATCCACATCCTGGTGCAGCCAGTCCGCGACCGCCTCCAGCGGGTGCTGTACCTCCACCCGGTTGCCGTCAACCACTAGCGTCGTCCGCGTCTCGACAGGGCCACCTTCCAGCAGCTTCCGCGCCAGAGTCATCACCTGGTGGTCGCGCGCCAGCGCTTCCTTGGTCCGCGCGCCGGCCTTGGCTTTGCGGTTCGTCGAACGGTTGGCGCTGAGTGTGCTCGCGCACAATGCCAACACCGCGTCCACGGCCCGCATCTCATCGGCGGCAGGCATCAGCCCGATCCGGTGCAGGTTGCGCAGCGTCTGCGTACCCACCCCGGCACGTGCTGCGACCCACCGTTGAGAACGCGGCCGCATCAGCCCAGCCAAGTCCAACATCACAAAACCCTTGATCCACGAACAGTCGTCGCCGACTGGCACTGCAACGAATCAGAAACGGAACCTGTGGGTGAGTGACCCTCTGCCGCCTGAAGCTGCAGGCTACTTAACTCCAGACACGCATGTCCGGTCAAACAACACGCCGAAGATGAACACACAAGCCACATGCGACAGGGGGATATTCGCAGGTCAGCCGATAGTTCCTGTAAGAGGGGAACCGAGGGGCAGTTCGATATCCCTATCGGAAATGATTCAGTTGTTCGATTTAAGGTGAATGACCGTCACCCGGGCGTAAGTGTCGAATTAGACAAGCCGCACGCAGGATGGCCCCCATTACCAGGCACGCAGACGCGCAGCCGCCTCGGGCAGGGGAGCGGCGGGGCCATAGAACCAGAACGGCTGGTCCCACCATGATCGGTGCCCCGAACCGCGGCGGCGCCCGGCGCTAGCCGTACCGGTCCCACCTGCCGCGCATGCCGACAGCAGGCGCGGACCGCACCACGCCACGACGTCCGGTTTGCTCCAGGCGTCCACGGCGATGCTCGTCCAGAACCGCCGGTGGCCCACAGCCGCAGCAACCGGTCCCCGCTAGCTTGGTGGCCACTGCCTGCCGAGCGGAGACGACGGAAGAGGATGACGAGGACTACCTCGACGACGCCACGTCATCGCCCTGCTGCGCCGCTCCGCCTGACGGCAGGCGGAGCGGCTTGCGGCTGACCTCAAGGTTGCTGGACCGTGAGGTCTTCAAAACCGACGCTGCGTCATCGGCCAGCCTACGGATCAACCGACATCCTTTCTGCTGTGGGGTACGAACCATGTGCCGTGCCCGGGTGCGCCACCAACACCACGGCGGCGGCGGCCAGCCCGGCCGCCACGATCCCCACAGCGCACCACGGTCTGGGCACTGAGTACGGAGAACCGCCTGGGACGGGACATTCTGCGAGCCCTGATACTCGTCTGTGCCGCGTCCTGAGATTGTGCTGTGACTGCGGGCAGCAGGAGGCGTATCCCGAGGTCATCGAGGCGGCCCACGCCGACTTCGCCGCCCTCCACGGCGACGCATTCCCTGGCCCGCCCGCCCCTCGCGCCGCAGAGAGGTCCTCAACTGTAGAAACCTCGTAAACCTGCTGGTCAGTGACACAGCGGCAGAGGCAGGATGAGCACATCGATCACCTGGTGAAAGGACCGCCCCATAGCACTCCCCACGCTCAGCTCCGAACAGCGCCGGGCAGCGCTCGACAAGGCCACCGCCGCACGGAGGGAACGCGCCGCAGTGAAGGACAACCTCAAGCACGGCAGGTCGTCACTGCTCGAAGTACTGGACAGCGACTCCGAGGCCATCCGCAAGATGCTGGTCCGCACCCTGCTCGAATCGCTCCCCGGCATCGGCAAGGTACGAGCCCAGGGGATCCTCACCGAGCTGGAGATCTCTGAGAGCCGACGGGTGCGCGGCCTTGGCAAGCAGCAGCGGGACCGCCTGCTCGAACGGTTCGCGTCGCAGCGCTGACAGATCGCGCCCGGCTCAGGCCGGTGTCCCGCAGAGGGAGTGTCCGCCATGACGATCCGAAGGAAGGGACGCGGGTAACCTGCCACCAGCCCAGACAGACCCCCTGCCGGCCGGTAGTGTTCCCGTCCTGCCCGACCATGACCGCGGGGACCATCCCCATCCCTGCCGATAGAAAGCAGACTCCGCCCGTGTTCTCGGAGACCCCCATCTACAACAGTCTTGTCGACGAGCAAGGCGATGTTCCTGCCCATGTACGCGGCGTGGCCCAGGAGCTGGGACAACAGCTGGAGCGCGTCATGCCGCCCGGGTACCGGCCCGTCGCAGCCGTGCCGAGGCAGGACAACCAACACCACCGACCCCACGCCTGACCACGGATCACATGCCGGGCGAGCGCCCCCTGTGGCTCCTGCCAATGGACGGGGTGACACCTTCTCCGCCTTGACCCTAGTGAAGGCGCCAGTAGAACAAGGCAATGGAGCTAACCCTCCACCGTAGGCTGAGAGTATGGCTGATACGGGTGACGTTCTCGATGTCCTGGCCGACCAGTTGGAAGCTGAGCACGGGCGGGAGACCGCGGCTGCTGCTGCCTGGGATATCGTCGGCCTCGGCGAGCGGCTCGCAGACGCCGCAGTGTGGCAGAACGGTGTCGACCCCGTCCGGGCGATGGTAGCAGCGCAGTCCTGCCGGGAAGCTCGCAGGTACCTCCTGGCCCCAGCCTGCGGCCGGTCCGTTCAAACGCCCCGACCCACCAGCGATGCCACAAGCAGCTGCGCCCGCCTGCTCGACCGCCTGGCCTCGGTTCTCCAGTCCTCCTCGGGCACCATCATCCAGCCGGACGCCTTGGCACGACAGGCAGCAGCCGAGCACACCACTGCAGCCCATCAGGCACTCTCAGCGATATGGCGGACGCCATGAACGTCGAGCTGGGGCAGCTCTTCGACGCGACCACGGAGCACATTCGCCGAGCCCGACCCCTCGCATCGGACAACACATACACAGGGGCACTACTGGCGTCGACTCTCGACATTCTCATGCACATCGACACCTCCACCAGAGAAATGAACTGGACTGGGGAAGAGGGCGAGCCGCCCACTGTCATGGAAGAAGCCTCCGCTCACCTGCGCTCTCACCTGATCGAGGCAACCAGACTCCTGGACATCGCCTACCGACTCACACCACTAGCCCCAGCCGGAGTGACCACCCCCCTGCACGCGGCGTTGCCGGCCCTGGTAGCCAGCCGCGATCTGCTGCACACACACCGCGGTCCGGACCGGCAACTCCTCACGCCCTACGCACTATTGCTCGCGCGGGCCGACAACCAGAAGTACCTGGCTCTCCGGATAGCCGACGTGACCTGGGAACTCGGGCGCCTGGTCGCCGGCATGGCCGAACTCGGCGCCCCGGCCCGGGCCGAGGTACTGATCTCCGCCCGCCGCGAGCTCGATCAAGCCACCGTGTTGGGTCGTGCAGCCATACGTGAGACTCACCACGAGACAGGATCGCTCCCCGCCGCGGCTGACACCCGCCCCATCCCTTTCGCCCCCGCCGAACCTCCGGCCCAATCCCTCAACCACCTCGAATACGCCAGCGAGCAACTCCTGCGCATTTCGTTCACAGCAGCCCGCACCCCCGTCGATGAACGACGTCTGACCGGCTCCGACCTTCCCCGAATCGCAGGCTCTCTGGCCCTGGCTCGCCTGCTGTCAGCGCAACTCCTTCAGCACATCAGCCCCGACACACCCTTGCCCCTGCACACTGAACTCCAGGCCTCTGCCCGACGCTGGCACGCCGTTGCCGAAACCTGGCACCACATCGTCGACCTCAACGACCCCAGCGCCCGCCCCCTGCTGCCCCGATACGACTTCCTCACACGCCACCGCGGCCAAGCAATCCCACCTCCTCAGCCGCTCATCCCGCACCCCGCCTGCGAGATTGCCGCCACCCAAGCCCTGCGCACCGGACGACTGCTGTACGGTCCGCACTGGCAACCACATGCAGGCAGCCGTATGTGCCGCCCACGGCCGCGTACGTCGCTCCTTGCCGACACCGCAGGAGTCGGCCCTGTGCTCCACGCCCTCTATCGGATGTCCGTAGCCAGCCGCTTCCTAGCCGCCACAGTCCCCACCCTCGTCGAGAAGGCCGCGGGCAGCCTCGTCACCGACAGCATCGAGCACCGGCCACTACAACTCCCGAGCACCATGCGTTTCTACCCCGCCCATCATCGCCAGATCGAGCAGATCAACGACGCATACCGCCTGGCCGGCACCACCGAGAGCACCCTGTGCACCAAACTGCTCCACCAAGCCCAGGCAACCGGCCGGCCCATCGCGCGAGCCCGCCTCGACACCTCGATCACCGAGGCATACCCCTTGACCAGCCCAGTCTTCTCCGCACGGCACCGGAAGATCCTTGAGCGCATCACCACCGACAGCGAACGACGCACCAAGCACTTCACCTCCGCAGCACAACAGAACGCTCATCAACCCCAGAATCCGCCCCACCCGCACAACCGCATGCCAGCCTCGCGCAAGCCCGACCAGTAACTGAGCCAGCGAACCAGTCCCGGTAGGGCGATGCAGCCACTTCGGCGGCAGTCGGCTGAGGAATCCCCAGGAGGCAACGCTCGGCAAGTTCTCTACCTCTGCGCAGCCAGGACTGGACCAGATCCGCAGGCGGCCGCCATGACACCGGAGTTCTACTGCGTCCTTGCCGCCACCCAGACCTCCGCCCGCTGAATCAGCGGCGGCCGGTCCGCATCTGGTACCTGACCTGCGACCACAGCACCGCCGCCCCAGCAACCGGGATGGCGTCGCCGATATTGATGACGTAGCTGATGGACCACGAGGCCCAGCCCGGTGATGAGCTGCTCGCCGAAAGGCATGCACCCGCTGCCGGCGAGATACGGTGACGGGTTCGCCGACGGCCGCGCAACGCCCGGAGGGGTGACAGCCGTAGCCGAGCTGCGCGCCGCAGGTCGCGCAGATGCTGCCGGGACCGTAGACAGGGACGGTGCAGCCTGTGGTCTTGACAGGACGATCTGGGCTGCTGCCCCTCACACCGGGGCCCGCGCCACCCAGAGGGCGCGGGCCCCGGTGCTAGCGCCCCGGAAGGAAACCGACGGCACGGGCCCGGAAACCCGCACCCCCACCCTCGCCGGCTGACGGGTGGAATGACGGGCAGGGTGCCGCGCGTGAGCCGCCCGCTGATCGCAACCCGGCTTCAACTGGCCGCGGCGTTCCCTGACAACGGCACAGGGCAGGCGGGGGTGTAGCGCAGACCCGCGCGGGACCGCGAGGATGGGCAGGACACTCGGCACTTGACGTCGCCGCGGTGGCCGCCACCGACACCGGTGTCGACATGGTGCCATCCGATGCCGAGAGGACACCGCCTGATGGAGAATTTTTTCGAACGGGTCCGGAGCTTCTGGCCGGCGGGCCGCCGCGATCTGCACTGGCACATCCTGCCGTCCCCGCGCGAAGCAGTTGCTCTTACCGCGCCCTACACGGGACTTGCCCTGCCGGGACTGCAGCGCGTGCCGGTGGACGGTATTCACTGCACGCTCCTCCACGCCGTCGGGCTGAGCAGCACCGACATCGACACAGACACGCTGCTCACGGAAGTCGGGGGCTACGCGCGGTCGGTCCGGCCTTTTGCGCTGACCTTCGACCGGCCAGCCGTGGGAGCCGTTGCCGTGGAGATCGGCGGATGGCCGGGACGCCCGTTTCACGAGATCGTGGACGCCGTCACCCAGGCGACGGCCCGCACGGGAGCCGCCTTCGAGCCGGCACCGAGCCGCTCTCCCCACGTGTCCGTCGCCTACGCCTCGCACGGCGCCGAAGGCATCGACCCAGTCACCCTCAGGTCAGACATCGAGCAGCCACTGTCCCAGACCGTGGTGGTGAAACGGCTCCATCTCGTCGAGCAGTGGCACGACGGCGCGCACATCACGTGGCAGCCGATTGCCGACGTTCCCCTTGCGGGGGTGGTGGCATGACCTTTCCCGGGTTCCGCCTGATACAGGGCGACGTCGTCCAACTCGTGACCGGCGTTGCGTCAGTGACCATCGAGGGGAGCATCACGTCCCAGGGCATCTTGCACGACGGCTGTGGGTTCGTTGAACTCACACTGCCCGATGCAGACCCGCAGCAGCGACGCGATCTGGAACAGGCCCAGCGGTACCGGTACAGGCTGTACCACAACGAGACACTGCTCTACTCGTCTCCGCACCTGGTACTCAGCGAGACCCGAAGGACGAAAGACGGGACGCTGGTGGTGACCGGATCTCCCTGACTTCCGGGAGTTCGTTCCGGCCGTCCTGTCTCACCGCGGCCCGTCGCAATATCCCAGGAGGCGAGAGATCTTCACCGCCTGGCCTGCCGCTCCGGTTGGTCGAGTGCGGGCTCCCGCCACGAAGTGTCTCCGTGACGGCCCTCGTTCACCAACGCCTCCACGGTCACGCCGACCGGCCCAGTACTCAGAGACCTGGTCACTAGGAAGACGCTTGCCGAGGCGGTAGGCATCAGCGAAGCCAGCCTGTCTCGCTTCCTGTCCGGGCATCGACCGCCCCCGCCCCATGGCGTCAAGCGGTGCTGCAGAACCGGAGAGTGTCCTGCAGTGACTGTGGTGGACTGGCAGCCGAACGAGGTCGAGGGGGGAAGTACGTGGACCGCTGCATCGTCCTGGTGGACGCCGGATACCTTCTGGGGGCGGCTGCGACGCTGCTGACAGGGGACGCCACACGTTCGCGCCTGTCCGTAGACCACGCAGGCCTGATCCAGCAGATCCGCGACCGCGCGCAGACCGAGACCATGCAGCCGCTCCTGCGGATCTACTGGTTCGACGGGGCACCGGACCGGGTGCCCCAGCCCGAGCATCGGCGACTGCGGGTGATGCCCCGAGTCACGGTACGCCTGGGCATGCTCACCCGCATCGACGGCCGCTTCCAGCAAAAGGGCGTCGACGCCGCCATGCAAGCTCAGCTGACCGAGCTCGCCAGACACAAGGCCTGCAGCGACATCGTGCTGATCACCGGCGACGGTGACCTCCTGCCCGGAGTAATGGCGGCCAAGGAACACGGTGTGGCCATGCACCTGTGGGCCGTGCAGGCCGCCGACGGGGCCTACAACCAGTCCGAGGACCTGGTTGCCGAAGCGGACGAGCGGCACCTGCTGGACCGCGCCTGGCTCACCCAGGCTATCACCGCAGCCGAGCCGAGACCGCTGGATGTTCCGACGCAGCTCGCATCCCAGCCGTCCACGCCGGGCGAGCCCAGCGGCGCACCCCAGACTTCGGAACCCTCCCGTGCCCCCACCCCGGGAGACCTCGCGAGGTTCACGCCATCCGTGGCCCTGCGCTGGTCCTCGGACTCCGGCTGGGTCGACCCCGACGACGGGATCCCCCTCCTACACACCCTCACCACCCCCCAGCAGGTGTGGGTGGACCGTGAGCAAGACCTCTCGGTGAGCGGGGAGCCCCACGAAGTGGGAAGCACCTTCGCCGCCCGCTGGGCCGCACGACTCCCGCACGACCAGGCCGCCGACCTTCTGGCCAGGCTGGACCAGGCACACCCCCGGATCCCACGCTCCCTCGACGCTGAACTCCTACGCTACGCCGCGCGGTTCGGCACCATCGGCAATGAAGTGCTGGACATCAGCAACGACCACCGGGTGCAGCTGCGCGCGGGGTTCTGGAGCGGCGTCGAGCTCGTGAGCAGACCCCAGTTCTGAGCCGGCCCGCGTCCACCCAAGACGCTGAACCGCAGGGCCCAGACGATCGACGGGTTCAGATCGCGCTCAACCCAGGTGCCGCACCTCGGTCCTGCGCGCCCGCGTGCGCGAAGCCGGCAAGGGGCGAAACGGTGCTGGCTCAGTGGACGACGATGTGGCGGCCTTGAGCGGCATGCTTCTTCTCCAGCTTGCCGACGATGTGCCCAGGCGCGGCAACTGACCGCCAAGCAGGACCGCCCGGCGACATCCCCGGCCTCGCTGAAGTAGTCGAGGCACCGATGACCGGCAGGCGGTCAGCCAGCCGATCCGGCTGTAGGCACCCGCATACGAGGCGGTGAGTAGACCTGCCGGTGAATGCTGCCGTCCCCGACCGGGAGAGCTGGAAAGATTCCGGCCAGTGACGCGCTCCCGGAGCATGCCGCACTGGTACTACCCTCCGAACCCAATGGGAAGGACACCATCGATGCTCAAAGCGCTGCGCGACCTCACCATCCGCATGTCCAGAGGCCGGATCCTCGACCAGGACATTGACGTGCACAGCCTGTACAGCCTGCGCATGCCCAATGGCAACTACGCCCCCGGCCGGATCCTTGAGACCCACCGTCTCTGGGAACGCCGCTGGAACGACGGCATCCCCTACGTCTCCACCCAAACCGAGCCCTCCCGCTCCGAGAGCCGTGTCGTCGGCCTCCTCGCCATCGCCGACCGCACCATCGGCGCCGGCTGCCCCGACCACCTCGAACCCCTGCTCCAGATTCCCCTGCTCGTCCTCGCCGACGACCCTGACCAGGCACGCCAGGACCTGATCTCCTTCCAGGAGGAGATGTCCCGGCTCGGCAACCTTGTTGCCCAGCCCCAGTCCTCCATGCGGAACATCACCGTTGCCGACCCTCACCGCATCCGCCGCCTTCCCTCCTAACGAGCCGAGAGAAAGGACCGTCCTTCACGACCCGCACCGGGGATGACCACCAGGCTGGCATGCGATGTCCTCAAACAGCGGAACCCCTCCCGAGCGTGAACGCCGCCGTCGAACGCCACCGTGCCGACGCAGGTGCGATCCGCAGTACCCAGCGGGTCAGCGCACATCGGGGACCTTGGGCATGTAGAGGCGGGGACGGCCGGAAAACCAGTCGCCGTTGACGAGAGGGGCTCGGGTCCTTCGGCCCGCAGTACCTGCGTACCGCCCGCGGCCTTCGGTAGGGTCGTTGGCGGAGACTTCGTCGGACTCCCCCTTTCGGGCCCCGCAGCGTGGGGACGCAGCCCGTTCCGACCGGGCTGACCGAGCGCGCCCGGCCCCGGCCGCGTTCATCCCGCTGCCGATGAGGAGATCCCCTCGATGACCACCCTTGACCATGTCCTTGTTGTGCCCGTTAACGAGGGCGGTGAGCTCGTGTTCGCACACGCCCTCGACAGCGGGATCCGTGTCTGGATGCGGGGCCTGGTCCGCCGCAGCGCTGAAAGCGCCCGGCGGCCCCGCGGTGTCGCTGCCCCGTTGTACGGCGGGAGCATCAGGGACATGGCGGCCCTGCGGGACTTCGTGACCAACTTCGTGGACCACGCCACCGACGACCCGGCCGTGCCGCTGTCACCGGGCCGCATCCGCGACACCCGGCCCCTGGTCCGGCGGACCGACCACGACAGCCCGAACAGTCGCAAGCACTTCACGCACCACGCGATGTCGCCGATGCACACCAACGGGGCGTGGGACGGAGCTGCGCCCGAACTGCTCATCAGCCGCGTGAGGGGCGAGGAGGGCACGGGGGCCGGCTACTTCGCCACCGGACTGCCCGAGCTCCCCGCCGACGCCACCCCGACCACCACACTTCCCGCGGCCGTCATCAGTTGGGAACGGGCGAAGGACCTCTCCGAGTACCTGCACGCACCAGTCGGAGACATCCTTCGCTAGCGCGCTGCCCGGCGGTGACGGCCAGAACTACGGCCGCTCGGTGAGGTGGTTGCGGTGTGCACTTCAGCCTCGGGGCCGGTCTGGGCGTGCAGGTACGGCGGACCGAGCTCGAGGTCGTGAAGGATGTGCTCGTCGTCGGAGTGTTCGCTTGCCCCGCAGATGATCGTGACGTCGAGACGGTGGTCGATGGCGTGCGTGGGGGCACCGGACATCAAGTACCGCCCGCCGCCCGCCGTACGCCGGCCTGGTCTGATTAGGGAAGGGGGCAGGTTAGCGGCAGGATGCGCTCGGTCAGCCGCCCGGTGAGGTGGGTGTCGGTGACGGCGGCATCGGTGATCCAGTCCGCTGCGTGCAACTGGTCGACCAGTTGCTGCAGTTCGCCGGGACCCGCTGGGCACAGGGAGGCGAGAGACTCCAGAGCGATGCCCGTCCCGCCGGGGCCGAGCCGTCCCGATGCGCTGGTCTGGGTGGCCAGGGTCAGGGCGAGCAGACGGGTACCCGCGGTGGTCTTGGCCTTGCGGAGCTTCTTGTCCGAGACGACTCTCTGGGCCCATCCGCTGAGCTTGGGCCGCATCTTCCTGCCGAACGTGAACGGGGACGGGCCGTTCGCACGGGGAACGAGGGACGGGACAGTGACAGGGGTGGGGTTCTCGGGCCGTGAGGCGAGCAGGTCACCGGCGGTGCCGGGGATACTCAGCCACCCGCATCCGGTCAGCTGCCCGACCAGGCCCTCCGGATCGGCCAGGCCCAGCGAGGTGAGGTCCTGGCCCACGAGGTTCCCAGTGCCGGTGTGCGCGGTGCGCAGCGTCAGCATCACCACCAGCAGCCGCGCCTCGATGTCGGGCAGCGGACTGTGGCCGGCCACGTACGCGAGGACGGACCGGGCGTGTTCCCACTGCGTCGACGCGGTCAGCAGCCGGGACACCGCCGGACCATCGCTCTCCGCTCCGCCGCCGGTGCGCTGCTGGTGCTGGAGACGGGCGGTGGCGGCGGCCTGCTCGGCGCGCCGGGCATCCAGCCGCAGGCCCGTGTCGCAGGTGACCTCGGCCCAGGTAGCGAAGGCGCGGGCCTTGCGTTCGTGGAGGTCGGCGAGGAGCGCCAGATCGGGCTCGGCGCGCTGCTGGTAGGCCCGGAACAGCTGGCCGAGTTCGGCGAGTTCGTCCCGCAGAGCAACGGGACGCAAGTCCTCGGGGACGGCCCGCTGCGCGATCCTGCCATACGGATGGCGGCGCCTGACCGGAGCGGAACGCGGCGCCGGTACTTCCCGCGGACGGGTCGCGGGCACGGAGCGGTCGGAGAACTGCGGAGCACCGACAGGAGCGGTGGTCGGACGGTCGGCGGTGTCCGGGGCATCGGGCACAGGGCCGGAGGCGGCCTGTGCGGTGGCGACGACCTGCGCGCCGGGCGTGGCCGCCGCGCAGCGAGAACAGCACTCCATGGCCTGCCACCAGCGCCGCTCCCGGTCGGTGATCACGGCCCATACGACCGCCCCGCCGCACCGCCAGGGCTGGGTCCGCGCCTGCCGGTCGTCGGGACGGATGTGCGTGCGGCAGCTCTCGGCCCGGCACACGCAGTACACACCGTCCCGGGGCCCGGCCGCAGCCCGCAAGTGGGCCTTGAGATGGGCGACCGCAGCAGCACGACCGACGGTTGCCGACGGCAGACGCTGCTCGGGACAGGCAGGCCGGCTGCACGAGACACGTACCGCCGCACTGCCCCGACCGGCGGCATCCAGACGCACCGTCCACCTGCGCCCCACCACCCGCTCGTCCAACTCGCTCGCAGCGGCCTGCGTCATCCTGCTTGTCCTCCCGTTCCCTGTCGCCCGCACCACCATCACGGACGGGACGTGTCAGCCCGGCCCACCGTACGCGGCAAGCGGCCCGATAGCGGTGAACTCGCCCTGGCCAACAGCACCAGCGGCTGCACGGGCGCGGTGCGAAGAGAGCGGGTTCCCGGTGCAGCGATCGGCGGGTCAGTGGTCAGCTCAGCCATGGGGGAGGCCGCGATGCGCGGCCAGGTGATCGCGTTGGGGACTCGACTGTGCCCGGTGTGGACGCCCCGGACCCGTGATGTCACCGAACACCGTCACCGGGCGGACGCCGTCCAGTAGGTGGCGATGTTCGGTGCTGCCGCCATCTCCACACCGGTCGGGTGGCGGAGAGGCCGCCGTCCGCCCACACCGCATACCGGGTCGTCGGGCTGGGGATGTCGGTGCGCACCAGGGCCTCTGGGGTTTCCGCGCGCGGCGTGCCGTCCACCACGGCCTGTTCGCCAAGGTGGCGAACCTGGCGCCCGGCTGCGCGGTGGCGGGCGGGGCGTGAGAACCGGCATGGGCAACTCCAGCGGCACAGGGGCTCCTACGGCCGCGCTCAAATCAGCAGTTCCTGAGAGTTGGCGATCACGGGGCCCAACTGCAGCACCGGCCCCGGCCGACTTCGTAACCGCGCCGCCATCCCAGCCCGCCACACGGGAAGAAAATGAGTTTGTGACCCGGACAGCGGGAGCGCAGACGCCTCGAGCGAATACCAGCACCGAGTGGGGCGACGCGTCAGGCATGGTGGAGCCACGCAGCGCGGTCAGGGACAGGAGGCGCGGGATGGGCAGACCCACATAGCAGATCACCGAGGAGGCTACCGAGCATGCCCGACACGGAAGACCAGAACGCCCCCACTGCCAGCGGAACCGCGCGGCAGGCGGACGCCGTCGCCGCTGGGACCGACCGAACCTCACCACGGCTGTATTCGATGACAACCCGCTACACCGACCAGTTCCTTGCCGGTGAGGAGGACCCGGACCTGCTCTGCGACGACCCGATCGCCGCACTGCATTTCGCCCTGACCGCCAGTACAAACAGCCCCCTGGCTGTCTCCTGCAGCACAACCACCGACGGCCGCACATGGACAAGACTGCCGCTCCATGACCTGCGCGTCGACGCGGACAGGGCCCTCCAGCAGACGGTCAAGCCCCCCATGTATCCCAGCTTCCCCGACTCGTCATCCCCCCGGCCCCTCGACGCCCTGCGCCAGCTCGTGGAGCACGCTCAAGCCGACTGGCTGGATGTCGTGCTGCGCCGACCCGTGGATGAGGCAAGCACGTGGATCCCGGACGAACCCGCCGACAACGACTGGATCCGCGCCGGCCAGCTCTGGGCGGCAGTATGGGGCGGCGTACCTGCCGAGCCTGTCCTGGAACAGCTCACCGCCCGCTTCCCGAACCCGCCCTACACTCAGGGCAAGGAGTCGCTGTGCGACCAGGCCGGCGCTGTCATGGAAGCGGTGGACCTGGCTCATGCCTCCGCTGTTGGCGACAACCTCGCCCAACTTCACACCGCCTGGCTGCTCCTGCACGAGCTGGACACAATGACGGTCACGCCGCAGTACGAGCCCGGCACTGACCTAGACACCCCCCGCCGCCTGTTGCTGGAACGCATCGCTGCCCGCCACTCCGACACCGCCGTGACTTTGGCCACCGCCAGGGACCAGCCCAACGCACCCGCCTTGCAGGCTGCCGCCCACGCCTACCTCGACCGCATCCTGCCGCTGTGGCCGCGCATCGCCGCCTGGACCGAGCAGGCCCGTTCCGACTACACCCAAGAGGTTGACGGCCTGCGGAGCTCCGAGCCCCGGCGACCCAGTGGCCCTCCCGAGACCGAAGCCCAGGCGGCACTGCGCACCGCACTCGCCCCTCTTGCCGAACCGGCTGCCCTACCCCATCACGCGGCCGCCGCCCTGTGGCGCAGTCACTCCGGCCGTGCCACGGAACAGGCCGGCTGGGACATGGCCACACTCTCCGCCCGTATCAACGACCTCGCCCTAGCTCATGCCGACGGCGGCGACGCCCGCACCCAGGCCGAGCAGAACCTCACCGCCGTCAGCAACCTTCATCACGAGCACGTACACACCCACGCCGCGCGCGGACACCTCCGCTCTCTGGCAACCTCCCTAGACAGCCTCGACAAGGCATACCGCACCCTTATGGACGGCATCTGGAGCATTGCCCAGGACCGCCGTGATCAGCACGACTCGGCAGAGCGCCCATGGAACGGCTACGACGAACAGCAGGCCACCGCTGACCTGAAACCGGTCGTGCAGACCGGAGAGACTCGCCTGGAGCACCTACGCCAGCGCCACTTCGAGCTCACCCAGCACGCCCTGACCGACCTGCTCCCGCAACTCCGCGACCTCCCGCCCACCAGCCACCGCGCCTACACGATGCGCAACCACATCGCCCCCCTGGACCTCCTCAGACGAGATCTGAACGAGCTCGCCCGGCTCGCCGATGCATGCCGCCGCGACTGCGATGAGATCCGTACCCGTCTGGACAAAGGGCCAGGCTTCGGCAAGGCATTCGCCACCGACCACGACCTCGCCGTTGCCGAGCGCCGTCTGCAGACAGTGCAGCGTCGCTACGCCGACACACAGACTGAGTTCACCTTGTCGGTGACAGTGGGCCGAACCTTCGACCGGCTGCGCACGCCCCCGCCCTCTGAACATGCCGACGCCACCAAGCACGCCGGCGGCATGGAATCCGGGCTGCACCGTTCCCGCCGAGCTGATGCGACAGGGCACAGCCAAACAGCCACGACCGCGCTCCGCGCCGCCGCGAACCAGGACTTCGACCGCTGGGCACAGCCGTTCGCCCCTACCTATGTCCCGCCGCCGACGGAACAGCGCGACGGACGAGTAGCGCGACAGGGGGCAGCCGAGAGCGAGAGCCCCGATGTCGAGCGCAAGAGGAGCTTGATCGACCAGCTGAACCAGCGGGTTGCCGCCGGGCCAGCCCCGGACAGCGCCGAGTACATCGACCTTGCCGAACTCGACGCAGTTGCGCACGCCGACATCAATTTCGATCGGCTCGCCGCCGAGGCGAAGGATCGCATCGCAGCGGCCGCCGATGCCGCAGAGCAGCGCGCCGCAGAGCTGCGTGACCGGCTTCGTGAGGGAGCCCAGGACCGCGCCGCGGCCTCACGCCAGCCGCACGCACCCCATCAGCACGACCAGGCCCAGTCCGCAGCTCACCAGCACAACATCCCCGGCGGGCGCGCGCCCGGCCAGTAGCCCTCGCACACCCGCAGCGGTCGACCGGCCAAGGAGGTCAGTCCACGTCGAGGTAGTACGCGCCCGCCGCGGCGTCGGCGAAGAGCGTGAAGCGGACCTGCTGCGGAACCGTCTCGGTGTTGTCTGCCTGCTCCACGGGCTCAGCGTGGACCAGCACGAACTCGTCGTATCCGTCGACGAAGTTGCCCGGCCCATCCGCCACACCGACGTGGACGGGGGTCTCGTCGGGAACTGCGGTGAGAGCGGACCGCAGCTGGCCTGCCGTCCATACCTGCGGCGCGTGATCGAACATGTCAGCCATGAGGCCAGAGGCTAGGGTGCGCGACAGCCCGCCGTGCCGCGCCGCGCCGGTGAGAGCAGCTCATCGGCTGCGAAGCCCGGGCCGCGTCGGCGCCCGCCGGGGGCAGACCATACGCTGGTGGAGCCGATGGTTAGGGTTCTCTGGTCCCGTGGGGCCCGCCGAGTGAGATCCGGGCCCCACAGTCATCTCCAGACCGCTACAGGGAAGTGCCTGATTGCGCGCGACGCAGGCGGTCGGGCTCCCGCTCACCCACCCCGTCCTCGCCGGGGAAGCGCACGATCCAGTAGTCCACCGATGCCGACGGATCAGGACAGCGCGGCGTCCACGCAAGGCCGTCCACGTCGTGGCCCCAGCTCTCCAGCAGCTCGGACGCCCACGCCTTGGCTGCGTCCTCTCCGCCGGCGTCCGGCCCGTCGCCCATCACGGCCGTGTGATCGTCGTCGCCGACGCGGTGCAGCACCCACGCCGCGTCATCGCTGCCCCCCATCACGTACGAGAGGATCAGCTCTCCCTCATCCTGCATTGCGGCCTCCAAGCCTCGAGCGTGTTCCATATCGGGACCAACCCTGCCATCCGGCACTGACACGGCCGGTCACGCCGCAGGTTCTCCACCAGGTACTCAGCACTGTCTCGGCCGGATCAACGATCGGCCACGGGGTCGTGCAACGAGGCACTGGGGCACCGCGAGTTCGGGGCCCGAGCCGGCATCCGGTGCGACGCCGCCGGGAGACTGGACGTGGCCGCAGCTGGCGCGGAATCGCCACTGCCGCCAGTCGTTGGTCTGGAAGATCCACGGCCCGGGACCTGAGGACACCGTCCAGCATCGCCGGATACGGAGCCATCCGAGACAGCCGCATCCCGTCCCGGACAGCAGCCCGAACCGGCGTAGGCGGCGTCCACCTGACGATCACGGACGGCGGCCCAACGCCCCTGACCTGACCTGTCGGGCCTCTCCTGGCCGACATCGACCACGCCGCGCCCGTCTGCGACGGAACATTCCCGCGGCCGTCCTGCGCCGCGCCGTCGAAGAAGACGTCGGATCCGCATGTGCCGCCGATGCGGACACTGCCTGCTGCCGCAGCCCCTGTCCTGCGGCCCACCTCATGGCACAGTGATCAGGTTGAACTGTGCACAGTGGGGGGAAACACGTGAAGCGACGTCTCAAGCCGGTGGCAGTTGCGATCATGGCCACGTTGGCACTGGCTGGCTGTGGTAGCAGCGGAGAGAACAGAAGCGAGCGGAGCAGCAGCCCAACGGACAGCACATCGACGAATGGCTCGGGACCGGTCTCGGATCCATCGAGGCCATACCGGTTGAAGATGCCTGAGACGGTACTCAAGGGCACCTTCACAGAGGCCGATCATTCCGAGCCCGATCAGGGCATCGCGGCGATGCTCTCCGGACAGATCGAAAGCCCAATCTCCGCGTTCGCCGCCTATCAGCCCGCCGACCGTACTTCCGAAACGTCGGGGCCCGTGCTAGCGGTGACTGGTGTGTATGGAACCGTGCTCAGCCCGGTCGTCGCCCGCGACCAGTTCCTACAGATCCTCGACAGCCGGACCACGGACCCCGACAGTCGCTCCACGGTCATCATCGGGCCCCGCACGGTCGTCCCTCAGGGCTTCTCTGAACCCGTCTCCTGCCGGATCGTCAGGGAGGTCGACCAATTCGGAACGACCTGGACGCCCGGCTGCTCCTGGGCGGATGGATCTGCTGTTGTCTACGTAACCCAGAGCGTGCAATCCGACAAGGATCCTGCCGCATTCGACCTTGAGAACTTCGCCGCCAAGACAGCGATCATCCGTAACGAGGTCCGCGCCCCCATGGCGCCGTAGCCGATCGAGCCTTGTCGAACGAAGCCCGTGGCAGCCTCCCGAATGCCCACGGCTCTCCTCCAACCCTGAGTATCGGAGTTGGCCATCCGGGCCAGGTATCGCGCTCGGTCACACTGCCATGTGAGCCGGTCCAGGAATTCCGAGGCTCGCATGTTCGATTTATGTTCGACTACTGTGGTGCTCTGACTATGAGAGTTAGGACGGGTTTGGGGGCCTTTGTTCGGAGGTTGTGATGAGTGGCGGGATGCATTTGCATGCCTCGAGCGGCTACTCCGCCCGCTATGGCGCCTCTCACCCGTACGCCCTGGTTGCCAGGGCTGCCGAGCGGGGCATCGGGACGCTCGCGCTGACCGACCGGGACACCGTGACCGGCGTGGTCCGGTTCGCGAAGGCCGCGACCGCGGCCGGGATCAGGCCGGTCTTCGGCGTCGACCTCGCTGTCGCCCCTCACACACCGAGCAGACCGGTCCCGGCCGGGCGGGGGCGGACTCCGGTGCGCGGCGGCACGCACGTGGCCGAGGCACCAATGCGGGTGACGCTTCTCGCTCAGAACGCCTCCGGGTGGGGGCGGCTGTGCCGGATCGTGTCGGCCGCCCACGCCTTTGGCGGCGGCCCGCCTCTTGCCTCATGGGAGGTACTGCAGCACTACGCCGGCCAGGACCTCACCATCCTGCTCGGCCCCGTCTCGGAGCCGGTCCGTGCACTGACCGCAGGCCGGCCCGACATCGCACAGCAGCTCCTTGCACCGTGGCGGGACCTTGCCGGCGAGAACCTGCGCCTGGAGATTGTCTGCTGGGGGATTCCCGGGACGGGGCCCGGTTCGGTCCGGCTCGCGGCACACACCCTGGCCCTGGCCGACCGCCTCCAGATCCCCGCCATCCTGTCGAACGCCGTCCGCTACGCCGACCCGGGTCAGCACCGCATCGCGGATGTACTGGATGCGGCCCGCCTCCTGCGGCCGGTGGACCGCAAGCGGCTGGACTGCGGCGAGCGGTGGCTCAAGGGCCCCGAGGCGATGGCGGCGATCGCCGAGCGGGTCTGCGCGGCTGCGGGCGCCGGGCCCGGCCGGGCGGCCGCGCTCCTCGCCGAGACCGCCCGCACAGCAGAACAGTGTGTCCTCGATCCCGTCGACGACCTCGGGCTCGGAACCCCTCACTTCCCCGAGCCGGCGGTGGTCGGCGCCGGTCCAGGACCGGACGGGGCCATGCGGCTGCTGCGCCAGCGATGCGAGGCCGGCATGGTCGCGCGCGGCCTGGACCTCGACCCGGCGGCAACGGACCAGCTCCACTACGAGCTCGGCATCATCGGCCGTCTCGGCTACGAGCCGTACTTCCTAGCGGTCGCCCAGGTCGTCGCGGACGTCCGCGACATGGGCATCCGGGTCGCCGCCCGCGGCTCCGGAGCCGGATCCATGGTCAACCACTCCTTGTTCGTCGCCACCGCCAACCCTCTCGAACACCACCTGCTGTTCGAGAGATTCCTCTCCGAACGCCGCGCCTCGCTTCCGGACATCGACATCGACGTGGAGTCCGCCCGCCGGCTGGAGGTCTACGACCGCATCATCCAGCGCTTCGGCCCCGAGCGGGTCGCGGTCACCGCCATGCCCGAGACCTACCGCGCCCGCCACGCGCTCAGGGACACCGGCCTCGCGCTCGGCCTGCCCCCGCACGCTGTCGACCGCGTCGCCAAGTCCTTCCCCCACATCAGGGCAGCGGACATCCGCAGCGCCCTCGCCGAGCTCCCCGAGCTGCGCGGCCTGAAAGCACAGGCCGCACAGTTCGGGGCACTGTGGGAACTCGCGGAAGGGCTGGACAAACTGCCGCGCGGGATCGCGATGCACCCCTGCGGCGTCATCCTCTCCAACGCCACGCTGCTGGACCGGCTGCCGGTCCAGCCGACCCCGGGCGGCGCCTTTCCGATGGTCCAAGCCGACAAGGAGGATGTCGAAGATCTCGGCCTTCTGAAGCTCGATGTGCTCGGGGTGCGGATGCAGTCGGCGATGGCACACGCCGTCGCCGAGATCCGCCGCACGACCGGGAAACAGATCGACCTCGACAACCCCGGCCAGGTCCCGCTCGACGACCAGTTCGCCTTCGCCCTGATCCAGGACTCCGACACCGTCGGCATGTTCCAGCTGGAGTCACCCGGCCAGCAGGACCTGGTCGGCCGCCTCCAGCCCCGAGACCCCCAGGACGTCATCGCCGACATCTCCCTGTTCCGGCCCGGCCCGGTACAGGGCGGGATGCCCGCGCTCTACATCGCCGCCCGCCACGGCGCCGCCCCCGCATACCCGCACCCCGACCTCGAACCCGTACTCCGCGACACCTACGGGGTGACGATCTGGCACGAGCAGATCATCGACATCCTCGCGGTCATGACCGGCTGCGCCCGCGCACTGGCCGAAGTCGCCCGCCGTACGCTCGGCGACGCCGACCGGATGCCGAAACTGGAGACGTGGTTCCGCGACAAGGCCGGCGCCCGCGGCTACAGCCCGGAGGTCCTCGACGAGGTGTGGGACATCGTCGCCTCGTTCGGGGCCTACGGATTCTGCCGCGCGCACGCCGTCGCGTTCGCCGTCCCCGCCCTGCAGTCCGCATGGCTGAAGGCCCATCACCCCGCAGCGCTCTACGCGGGCCTGCTGGAACACGACCCCGGCATGTGGCAGCCCCGGGTGATCGTCGCCGACGCCCGCCGCCACAACGTCCCCATCCTCCCCGTCGACATCAACCGCTCCCGCCCCCAGTACACGGTGGAGGAAACCGACTCGGGCTGGGGAGTACGGCTCTCCCTGTCCTCGGTGAAAGGCATCTCACAGGAACAGGTGACACGGATCGCGCACGGACAGCCCTACAACTGCCTCCAGGACTTCTGCCAGCGGGCCCGCCCGGCCCTGCCCATCACCGAACGCCTCATCCAGATCGGCGCCCTCAACCCCGTGAAGGGAAACCTGACCCGCCGCGACCTGCTCCTGCAAGCCACCGAACTCCACCGGCACACCCACACCAGGCCAGGCCCAGGACAACTGCCCCTCGACGACACACCCCTGACCACCGGGCCGAGCGGACTCAAGGAGATGACCAGCCGCGACATCCTCGACGCCGAACTCGGCGTACTGAAGATCGACGTCAGCCAGCACCTGATGGAACACCACCACCGGCTGCTGCGCGAGATCGGCGCCACCGACGCCCAGCACCTGCGCTCCATGCACCCAGGACAGCAGGTCCTCGTCGCGGGCATCCGCGCCTCCACCCAGACCCCGCCGATCGCCTCGGGGAAACGGATCATCTTCGTCACCCTCGAAGACGGCTTCGGCCTGGTCGACATCGCGTTCTTCGAGGACTCCCACGAGGCATGCGCACACACGGTCTTCCACCACGGCCTCCTCCTCGTCCGGGGCACCGTGGAAGCCCGCGGACCGCGACGCACGGTGGTCGGCCAGATGGCATGGGATCTGGAAGAGCTCGCCGCCGCACGCCGCGACCACGGCCCACAGGCCGTCCTCGACCTCCTCGGCCACACCACCCCCGCCCCCACCCCGGCCCAACCCGGCCCCGGCCGCACACTCGTCAACGGCACCGCAGGCGCACAACTGCACCCCTACGCCGACCTCCAGCCCGCAGGCACCCGCGCCGCCGACCTCACCCACCTCGGCCACACCAGCCCCGGGAGCGCCGGATGACCTCACCGACCCGGCCCCGCACCATCCTGCGGATCCACTTCCACCCCGCCAACCCCAGCCCGGAGCTGTACGACCAGCTCCTGGCCGTCCTCGAAGGCATCACCCCGCGCGTCGAAGCACACCCCGTGGACTGGTCGGCAGACGCCGACCTCACCGGCGCCCTGCGCTACTGGCAGCAGGACCCCGCCGGACTCGTCGGCGTCATCAGGCTCCGCACTCTCGCCCTCACAGGAGCCCAGTCGAGCGCGGGCGCCGGCCCGAACCGGATGATCGCCGCCATGGCCGCAGCCCTCACACCGCCCGGCGCCGCCACGATCGTCGGCACCAGCCCCTACGACATCGCGGCCTTCCTCGGCCCCCAACACGCAGCCATGCTGCCCGGCATCGGCCCCGTGACCGCCAAGATCCTCGCCCGCTACGGCATCCGCACCGTAAGAGACATCGCCGACACCCCACTCGCCACCCTCCAGCGGATCCTCGGCACCGCCGCCGGCCGCCACGCCCACGACCGCGCCCACGGAATCGACGACCGGCCCGTCATCCCCGCCGCCGCACCCAAATCGATCAGCGCCTCCCACCCGTTCGACCGCGACGAACTCGACACGGACCAACACCAGCGGACCGTCCTCGCCCTTGCCGAGCAGCTCGGCGCCCGGCTCCGCGACCAGAACGACATCGCCCAGGCCCTCACACTCACGCTCACCTACGCAGACCGGACCACCACCACCAGGACCCGCACACTCACCGAACCCACCGCCCACACCCCGGCCCTCGCCACCACCGCCCGAGACCTCCTCACCCGCCTCGGCCTCCAACGAGCCCGCGTCCGCGCCATCTCCCTGCGCGCCGAACGGCTTCTCCCGGCCTCCCAGGCCGCACATCAGCTCACCCTCGACACCCGCGACGACAAAGCCCGCGACCTGGAAGCAGCCCTCGACCGGGCCCGTACCCGCTACGGCACCGGCATCGCCGGCGCCGCGAGCGCCTACCGAAGAGCCAGATGAACCAGGACGAGTCCACAACGAAGACCAAGCACGTCGCCCGGCTGCGGTTCGAGGCCGACGGCCCCGTCGTGGAAGGCGAATGGGCACTGCCCAAGACCGCACAGGACCAGTACAGGAAATGGGTCGGGCTCTACAGCAAGAACCCGAACGTCGTCGTCTGCCTCATCGAAAAAACCAACGACGAAGAACGCGTACTTCGTACGTGGACGGAGCAGGGTGAGACCACCCAGACCCACAACCCCAGGACAAGGGCGGGGCGCCGTGCTGAGGCCGGCTGAGTGCATCTGTAGCGGGCAAAGCGTCCGGCAGCCGGCAGATGCTGAGGGAACACCGGCGTCGCGCATACCTTTCGCCCGGCATTATGGGCGGTGGCGAAAGGAGGACGCGACGCATGCCTGTGACGCGACCGGAGTGGTTCAGTGATCTTGACGCCTGGTGGGCGCCCGCCGTCGGCAAGGACGTGGCCCGGCATGTGGATCCGGTCGGCATCGACGACCACACACGTCTTCACGTGCAATGCTCAAGCCCGGCCTGGCGCACTCAGACCCGTCTGCTCGGCGCCTCGCTGACTGCCCGCGTCAACGAACTGCTCGCCCCGACTATGCAGATCACGGGCATCGTCGTACAGGCTGTCCCCGGTGCCCTCCCGCAGATCATCCGGGACCGGTGGCCGTACATCGTGGGCGAGGACCTTGCCGGTCAGGTCGAACCGGTCATGCTCGGCGCCCAGGGACAGGAACTCTGCACGATTGCGGCATCGGCAGAGGCCCGCGACGAAGCCGACCGGCGCGCTCCCGAGATTCTGGCCCGGATCCGTGAGCTGATCGGCGAGGAGTGCGCCATCACCCGCTGGCCTCCGAGCTCGCTCCTGCCCGCAGTGGTGCTCGTCACCGGTTCCTCCGAGGTCACCGACCGGCAGGCCGTCGAGGACGTTCTGCTGCAGATCTGGCACGACGTGGTCCAGGTGATCGGCACCGAGCACACCCTGGTCCTGGAGCACGGCTGCGAAACCGCGGTCGACCGCTTCGTGAGCGGATGGGTCACGCGCCTGGAACTGCCGGACGATGCGGGCCTGATCTCCGTTCCGATGGCTGCTGACGCAGCACGCCACTACGACCAGGCTGCCCAGATCCGCGACCAGGAGTTGATCGCCCGCCGCCCCGCTCTGTGCGTGGCGATCATCCGCCACACCAGCGAAGTACTGCCGCTGGAGAAGCAGGCGAGCGCTGCCGGAATCCCTGTTCAGCGGGTTCTCCTCCCATAAGACATTGGCCCGGGGCCGCGGGCGGCCTTGCTCATGGATCGCCTGCCCCTGTCCATGACCGGCTGCAGCTTCACCGCGCGCCCGTGGGCAGGAATCAGCCCTGAGCGGCTCCGTGCCCACCAAGGATGCTGAGTCCTCCCGGACGAATGGCGAGGGGCGAGAGCCCCGGGCCCGGGCCGCTTCCAGGCCAGCGGCAGATGATGCGGGTCCGGATCCGATGGGGCCTGGACCGAGTGCTTGCAGTCATCAGCTTCCGGAGTGCCAATGCCCGGAAAGCGACCGGCGAAGTGATGCCGCCTGCGCTGACGTTCTACGTCCGCAGGATCACCCCGTCCGAACGCGAGCACCCGCAGCTGTCGGCCGAAACGCGCGCCGGGCAGGCAAGATCCCAGTCGTAGGCGCTTGTGGCGTTCCGCACCCCGTCGTCCACAACTGTCGAAGTGATGCTCGGTTTGTCAGTGGGTGGGGCTACTGTCCAGGGACGCCAGATCGCAAGGGGGGCACCGTGAGCATCACCCACTTCCGGCCGGGTCGGCCTCCGGGAATCCGCCAAGGCTCCGATGAGCTGACGGACAGGCAGCGCGGCATCGTCGACTACATCGCCCGCTCGTTTGCCGACCGTGGATATCCGCCGTCGATGCGCGAGATCGGCCAGGCAGTTGGCCTGTCGAGTACCGCCAGTGTTGCGCACCAACTCCTCGTGCTGGAACGCAAGGGGGAGTTGCGCCGCGCCCCGTACCGTTCCCGCGCCTACTGCGTTTCCCTCAAGGCCTCCGCCGGCCAGGAACGCGAGACACCGAAGAAGCCGAAGGAGGCGGTGACAGTTCCCCTGATCGGCCGGATCGCAGCCGGAACGCCGATCCTGGCCGAGGAGATGATCGAGGACACCTACTCACTGCCCCGCCAACTGGTAGGCGAGGGCGAACTCTTCGCCTTGAAGGTGGTCGGCGAGAGCATGGTGGAGGCAGCCATCTGCGACGGTGACGTGGTCACCGTCCGCCGACAACAGACTGCCGAGCCCGGCGACATCGTCGCCGCCGTGGTCGATGGAGAGGCCACCGTGAAGCGCTTCCAACGCGATGCCGCAGGCCACGCCTGGCTCGTCCCGCACAACTACAAGCTCCGCCCCCTCGCGGTTGATGACGCAGTAGTTCTGGGCAAGGTCGTCGCTGTCATGCGCGCCGTCTGAAGTTCGATGCTTGGTAGCCATGGTCAGGCGACAGACGTCGTCCCGTGGCCACAGTGCTGTCCGCGCCACATCTCCGAGATCCAGCCCCCGCCCCTCCCATCCTGCGGGCCGGGTGGGGCGAAATATATTCGTCAGGCGGGAGGCGGGGTGCCAGGCCCGGCGCAGCGCCCCAGAAAGGGAGGCGCCCTGCCTACGGTGCAGCCATGCCCCCGAAAAACCTGCGGCTCGCCCGCTCGTCGACCAAACGTCCGGGCGGACGTGTCGCGTTCGTCGCCACCGTCCACTTCCGCGGGTACCCGCGACGGACTCCCCGCAGCTATCCGGAGAGCTGGGTGTTCCTGAGCACCGGCATCGCCTGGGCACGTGTGGGCCGCACCAGCATGACGGTCCTGGACGAGGAACTGATCCAGGGCCCCCGCGCGGCCACCGAGACGATACGGGCACTGGAACGCGCCGACCTCGTCGTGGGACACGGGCTCCTCAACACCGACCTCCGGTCCGTGGCCATGATGACCCCCGTGCCCGACGAGCTGGCCGACCGCTGCGTGGACCCCTACCTCATCCTGGAGAACGCCCGACGCGACCGGCGGCGCACCGGCCTGGACACACTCGCCTACCTCGCCCACGCCACTCTCGGGCCCACCCCCCACGACCATACCTACGGCACCCTGCCCGACCCGCGGCCCGTCGCCCGCCTCACCCTGCGCCTGTGGCGGCACCTGGTCACGCACCGCTCGTTCACCCCCAGCCCGGCCCTCGGCAAGAGCCCCTGCCCGCAAGCGGTGGACGACGAGACGTACGAACGTCTGACGGGCCGGGTCCTGATGGGTGCCACGGCATGGAACGAGCACCGCCAGTCGGGACTGGTCCTGCCTGGCCGCCGCCCCGTCGCCGCCGCTGCAGCCCTGGCCGCCGCGGCGGACACGACCTGGAAGAACGACCTCACCCCCCTGCACCGGGCCGTGGAGCCCCTGCTCGATGACGACCCGCGCCGCTCGCTGCCCGTCCCCCTGCTGATGAGCGCGCTCCAGCGGCTGAGGCCCCCGGACAACCTGGCCGCGCGACGGGCTCTGGGGCGGGGCACCTTCGCCGACTCCGCGGCACGCACCGACCGCTACCGTGAGGCGTTCGCGCGGGTGGTCAACGCGGCGCACATCGACTTCGGGCCGCTGAGCCTGCTGCCCGGATGAGTCCCCAGGGACAGGAACCCCGGTGCGTGGTCTACGGGCTCGTCGATCCCCGGGACCGCAGCATCCGGTACATCGGCCAGACATGCTCCCCGCGGCAGCGGCTCTCCGCCCACCGCCACGCCGGGCCCGCCTCGGGCTGGCTGCGGGAGATCGAAGAGATGACGGGGGAGCGCTGGCCGCTGGTCGTCCTCCGGTCGGATCTGCTGCGCAAGGAGGCCCGGAAGGCGGAACGGGAGGAGATCTGGCGCCATCTCTGGCGTGGCGCGGACCTGCTCAACGGGGACTACCCGGACAGGAAGCTGTGGGAGCACCGGGAGCACTTCCCTGGCCTCATGCCCTGGACGTCGATTCATCACTGGCGGCGATCGGTCCAGTCCGTGCCCTGCCCGAAGTGCCGGGCCCACCCACCCGGGCCATGCGGTGTCGAGCGAATGAGTCATGCCTGGGGACGGCTGGCGCGCGACCGCAGGAGGATTGCCATCGAGTTCGAGCCCCATGCCAATCACCACGCCCGTGCGGCCGCTTGGATCCGGAGCAATATGCCGGGCTGTACCGGCACCGTCAGGACCTCCGCCCTCCAAGACGACGTCCACAGGGACCAGATGGAGATCCCGTCGATGTGACCGCGACCTGCGCACCCGTATCCTCAGGCCGGCAAGTCGCCAGACACCCTGCCATCTCACCCTGAAGGACGACGAGGCACGGGCCTGACTGCGCCCGCACGGCAGAAGTACTGGCCGGCGTGGCCAGACGGGTCAGGGTCAGGAATTCGTCCGGTGATCCCGGTCGTCTGAGCTGGGCGGCGGGATGAGGAATGGCTGGTAGCCGCGGCGTAGAGGAAGCATCGCGTGCAGGTCGTGCACGAGAGCAAGCTCAAGGTCAGCCAGGATCGGGCATCCGCCCTGCACGCCCGGGTCTTCCAGAAAGCCCACGACCGGATTGACGATGTCGTCCTTGCCTTCCTGGCACCAGCGCACGGTCCATCCGGGTGCGGCCGGAATGGCAGTGCTCCAGCCAGGCCGGTGCTCGAGTGCGACAAAGCGCGGGTCCTCGTTGGCCTTCACTCGCCTTCCGGCTTTGTGGTCCAGGATCAAGGCATTTCCATCGTCGTCCCAGCCGACTACGGGAACGATGTGATCCGGCCCTTCTTGTACTCGTAGTACGGCAACGGTCCGGGGTGTGCTGGACAAATTTCCCCCTGGGGCATGAGTAGTCAAAGACAACGCTGGGTCGGCGGCTACTCCTCGGAACAAGCGTGAAACGCGGTGGGGCACGGTCATGCGGCTGCGGAACATCCGGCACGCGGTCCCAGGCTACGACCGTGAGCAGCCCGTTCCCTGCATCAGCCAGTGAGCGGGGGAACTCGGGGACTTGGCGTTCCAGAAGCGTGGGGTGATGTCAGGGGGCACCACCTCACCCGAGACATAGTTCCCAGGACTGGATCGCCGAGAGCCTGGGCTGAAGCGTGAGGTTACGGCCGGCCGACTACCGGTCGAGCAGCGAGCGTGCCGGACCTTCACCAGAAGGGTGTACCTCGATGCCCCCGTCGGCGTTCAGCAGCACTTGGCGCCCCGGGTAGGTTCGCCGCGCGATGGCGGCATCTCTTTCGTCGAAGTCGCCGCTGAACACGATTACCCCGTGGATGAGTTCCGTGCGCATGTAGGCGCTGGGCCAGCGGTGCAGAAGCACTTCGGTGGTCATGGGCTGGTCGGCTGCTGGCAGGTCGGGGCCGGGAACCATGGTGGCGTCCTCTTCTTGTCCGGGCTCGCCGGCGCACGTGCGGTGAGCGGGTCACGTAGCTGTGGCAGGAACGGGAAGACTGGATCGAGGTGAACTCGCAGTTTGGCTGAGCTTCCTGGCGCAGTACCTTCCTTGAGATCAGCAGGCCCCCGCAGGGGATGCCATGTCAACGGACGACACCAAGCCCCGCGCAGGGGGTATCGCGGAGCACCGGCAGGGATCACGCGGGGAGTGCTGGCTGCTGTTCACCGATCGCGGCATCGACGGCATCCTGGACGCGTTGGAGCGTGGCGAGGAATTCCTCGTCGTCGGAGGGGTAGGCGAGGGCGGCCAGTGTGGTCTTGCGTCGGGCCAGCGACTTCTCCAGCCATGCCTGCCACTTCGGAGTGGCCTCGGCCCGCCCGACGGTGCCGGGCGACCACAGGCGCTGCGGCGCGCCAGCCGTACTGAAGTGCGGGTTCGCGCGGGTCTTCTCCGGATCGGGCAGGAAGTTGCGGATCGCCGTGTCCGTCCACCCCCGCGTGCGCAGGATCGGCACGCTGACCCAGTTGACGGCGCGCGGCGCGCGTGATGCGGGCGCACGATGACGCGGAGGTGCGGGTGCTGCCCGCCACGCGGTCTCCTCCTGCCCCGCCACCACCTTCTGCTGCGCCCGCTCCTCCCCGGCGAGGCGGTACTCCTGGTAGGCATTGACGAGCCACTCGGGTCGGGGCTGCTCCCTGCGTACCTTCCGCACTCGTGCTGAGGACCAGGTGACATCAGGGAGCGCGCTCGGGAAGACGCCCAGGCGCTTGGCGGCCTTGGCCCTGGTCAGCGGCTTGTCCGCCTTGGAACTCATTCAGTGATTATGAGGTACTGGCGTTCCTGTGCTGAGCCGGGTCGGCTGGGCCTTTGCGTTCCTTCCGGCCGGTTTCACCGGAAGCGCCGGTCGGTGAAGACCTGTTCGGCGTCGGCTTCGACGACATCACGCAGGTCCTCGTCGTCGTCCGGGGCGTCCAGGCCGAGCGCGGCAAGGACGTGCCGGTAGTACTGGCAGGCGAAGTGCGGATCGCCTGCCGCCAGCAGGGAGGACAGGAGCGGCTCGTCGCCTGCGGTGGGCCGGTCGATCTGGACCAGTATCTGGATGCGTTCGGTGCTGCTGAGAGGGGGAAGTGCGGAACCGAGCTGGTGTTCCAGCCGGTCCCAGCTGGTCGTGGTCCGCCCCCGTGCCGCCTTCTTCAAGGCTCCGCGGACAGCCGCTGCGGTGGAAGCAAGATGTGCTGGCAGCTCGGCGGGAATCGTGATCTTGTCCTGTTGCGGTTTTACGGCTGGAGATGCCTTTCCGGCCGCGTCCTGCCCGCTTTTTTCAGTGAGCTTTTCCGTCCATTTGTCCACCTTGCGCTGTTCGTCTGCGGACAGCAGGTCCCCGGCCTCCTTCGCCGCGAGCACCAGGTCCTCAATAAGCTGCTTCTGCTCGTTGGCGGACAGTTCTTCACGCCGCAGGCGGCCGGTGATGCTCTGGACCTGCCCCCGCGCCCGATTGCGTGCCTTCCGCTCCTGGGCCTGTGCCACGAGCTGTGCTTCCCGCTCCTGGGCTTCTGCCGCACGGCGCGCTCTACGCTCTTCAGCCTGTGTCGCACGGAGTGCTTCCCGTTCTTCAGCCTGTGCCGCACGGCGTGCTTCCCGTTCCTGGACCTGCGCCGCACGACGCGCTTCCGCTTTCCGTCGTTCCTGTGCCGCAAGTCGGCGTGCTTCTCCAAGGAGCGTGTCGGCGGCATCGAGAATGCCCGTTTCCTGCGGCGTGGTGACTTCGTCACGCAGGATGAACCTTCTGATCTGCGGAGTCAGTGTCGAGACCTCGAAAACGTGACTGTGGCGGACCGCTTCGTCGAGCCTGGTGAAGAACCGCCGACGGGTACGGTCCTGCTGGCCGATCCAGTCGTTCGCGTGGTCGATCGCGCGTTGCAGGTGCTCCAGCGCCTGTCCCTCACAGCGGTGCACCTGAAGCTCGGCGGCGTCCCGTAGTTGCCGGACGGCGCCGGTCTCCTTCTCCCGTACGGCGGTGTCGATGAGTCGTGTCAGGGCACCGATCTGTACAGGCCCCTCCACGGCCTCGCCGCGCGGCCTTGGTAACGGTGTCTGTCCTTCGTCGGCGCGTGCGGCCCGCAGGCGTGTGACGACGGGGGTGATGAGCCGGCCGTGCTCGTCGACGGTGCAGTCCGCCAGCTCGAAGTCCCAGTCGGTGCCCACATGCGGGAGCTCGGTGCCGAGCATCATGACCCGTTGGTTTCCTTCGCTGACGAACCTGACGCGGTTGACGTAGCCCCGGCGTGCCAGGGTGCGGTGATCGATCTGGACACCGGGGCCGAGAATGATGTCGTCGGCCTCCGCGGCGTCCCAGTCGGGTGGCATCGTGCGGTCCATGTGCAGAAGCAGCGTGTGCCCGCTCAGTACGATCTCCACGAGCGACCCGACCGGTGCGTCGTCCCGGTCGATGTAGCGGTAGCGCGGGGTGTGCCCCTGGCCGCGAAGCCACCCCTGGGTGGCCGCCCGCACGTACAGGTGGTCCGCGCTCGCGACGCCCCGGGAACGGCGGCCGCACGAGGGCAGCACCCCGTCGGGATCGGGGAAGTGCGCGAAGTGGCTGACGCGGACGTTGCCCCGCCTCGTCAGAAGCTGGCCGCCGCACCCACCCAGCAGGATCCCGCACCAGAACGTGGTCCCGGAGAACTCCTCGCGGAACTCATCGAGCTCGTCGGCATCCGTCGGGCAGACCACCGGATCATCGGACTCGGGGTCCGCCAGAACGGCCGTCTGGATCTGCCGATTGTCAACGCCCATCGCCCGCCCCTTCACCAGCACAGCCCCCTTGGCTCTCGCAGAAGAGCATCCTGCGGGCGCGAGAGGGGTAGATCACCTTCAGTCGTTCAGCCTAACGAGCGTCACGGAGGGTGTCGCCGTAATACGGGAAACGTAGTCAACGCAGGGGTGAGGGGGATGAGGCGGCGAGCAGTGGGCGGCGCACGAGTGGGAGCAATACCGTGCCCGGCCGGCCGCCCGGCCGCCGCAGCTCAGGCCCTGTGCCAACGCCGTAGTCGCGCAGCCGTCCGACGACGCCCCGGCCGCGCCGGTAGCCCCGGTCGAGCCTCCCGTGTCCCGTCCGGTGCCGTTGCCTTGCCATCCCGTGGTGTCCGGGCAGCCGCCCCGTGTCACAGGACTGCGATGTCCGGGCTTCGGCGCGAACCGTCCCGGCTTCGCTGTCACAGGTCATGCTGCTCCCGTACGAAGCTTTTGGTCCCCGGTGTTGAGCTGTTGGGGACCAGGACAGGGCTGGCGTGGCGGCCCGCGGCCCGTCGCTGTCTGCCGACAGTGGTCAGGTGCGGTCGGCCGCCATGACGCGCAGGATGTCGTCGGTGAGCTGCTGGGGGTGGGCGGTCCTCAAAGTCGTACTCAGGGTCTCCCAGGTGTTGTAGACCGTGACGCCGTCGGACCGCTTTTGGCCGTCCGACTCTCTGGTGAGCGACCATTCCGAGTCGCCGCGGTGGAAGTTGTACTCCTCGTCGCCGCTGACGATCGTGACGTCGCAGCCGCACCCGTAGCCGTCGTCGGGGTCGTCCTCGTCCTCGTACGCGCCGTCCTCGTGACGGGTGTTCAGCGTCACCGCTCCGTCGTGCTGCTGGGTGAGCAGGGCCGCCACTGCCACCACGGTCTGGTGGGCATCAGGGGGCACTGGGGCGGAGCTGGGGGCGGCGTGCAGGGCACGCACGGTGGCGGAGGCGTGCCGGTCGGCCAGGCCATGGATCGTGCCGGACACCAATCGCAGCGTCTCCAGGGCGTCGCTCAGGTTCGCAGGCTGCCCGGCACCGGCCGGGGCGGGCAGTTCGGCGTCGCCTCGCTCCACGATCCGGCCTACCGCGCACGCGAGTTCCCGGAGGGCATCGGCGCTGTACTGGAGCTGCACGAAAAGCGCCGAGGCGACCGTCGCGGCATCCTGCGGGGTGTAGAGCGACCAGGGGCCCGACAGGGCCTGGACCGAGACCCCGGTTGGTCTCCGCCGCCGCACAGGCCAGATCCACCGAGTCCTCGGGATCGTGCGCGGTAACGGTACGCGCCTGCGAGACGAAGTCGTTGCCGTCGTCGGCGGCCTGCTCGTACAGGGCGTCCCAGGGAGTGCTGTCGTCGAAGCCGGCCGCCGGGGCCTGGTTGATGAGCATGCCCCAGATCCTTCCAGACCGGACGGGCGCCGTTCGTTGTCAGTGGTTTCTGATAGACCCGACGACGATGAATGACGGATGTGTCTTCTTTGATACTGACCTTCCCTTTCCGCGGCAAAGGGGCAGCCTGAGCGCAGAAGCCTTTGTCGCTCAACGGCGCGCCGCTGCCGACTGGCTCCACGGCCAGGAACAGGCATTGAGCGAGGTGTTCCTGGCCGAGGGCCGGGACGAGTTACCAGTGGACGACTACCTGCGATGGCGCCAGCAGCAGCAACGCCGGTTGGGACAGGCCCGAAAGGGCTGGACGGACGCCTTGGCCGAGGCCGGCTGGAGCATGAACAGCCCTTGGGCCTACCTGCGTCCTGATCTGCTGACCGAATACGACGCGGGGCACCCGGAGAACCGGCCCGAGCGGCCCTTCGAAGAGAAGGTGACGTCCACGACGAGCGTCTGGTGGCGCTGCATCCGCGACGAGAATCACCAGTGGAGAACCTCAGTCCACAACCGGCATGCCATCGGCACCGGGTGCCCCCGGTGTGCCAAGAGAGGGGTCTCCCGAAGAGAACAGGACGTCTTCACGGCTCTGCGTGAGAGGTGTCCGGAACTGGAGAGCCCGGCCTCGGTCCCGCGCGTCAGAACCGACAGCGGTACGCGGCGCATGCGTGCCTGGCGGGTCGACATGCTTCTGCCCGGCACGCCCGCGGTGGTGGTGGAGTACGACGGTGCGTATTGGCACAAGGACCGGCTCCAGAAGGACCGGGCCAAGACCGCCGACTTGTCGGCCTCGGGCTGTGTAGTGATCCGGGTGCGTGAGGACCCCCTGCCCGCCGTCACGTCCAACGACATTGTGTGCGCACAGGACCTGCCGGCCCGTGAGGTGGCGGAACTGGTACATCACAGGATCGACGAGCTCGCCCGGGGCGGCCGAACACACGAGAGCGTCTCCACACCGGTGACGGAGCAGCCACCGGAGCAGCTGGACCTGTTCTCCGAGAGCGTCGCCCCGGACAGCAGCTCAGCGGCGTCGCGGGGACCTGTTCCGGCCGCACTCGGGGCCCACACGAAAGCCGTCGTCGCGATACTGATCCACGAAGGATTGCTCGCGGTGCACGAGGGGGAGGTTCGTGGGGATTGCGCGCTCGGTACGCAACAGCCGATTCTCCAGATGATCCCTCAGGCGTTCCATGAACAGAAGTGCGGCCTGGTCAGGTTTGAAGCCCTGGCCAAGGCTGCGGCCCGGGTGATGTCCAGCGAGAAACTACCGCCGAGGTGACCCCGCACTGCCAGCGATCACCCGGGCCCGCGGACCCTGGAACAGCAGATGACCACCCGGACGCTTCCAGCCGGCGTCGACGGGTGGGTGAGATGAGATGCGGGTGCTGCAGATCGGGTGAGAGCGGTTGTGGTGCCGGGGGGCCGGTGACGGCCCCACACCGAACCCGAACAGGTGGACGCAGACGCCGTGTGGACTCGCACCCTGCCGAACCGGTGGGCACGAGCCGGCAGTGTCTGCCGCTCCCTGCCCCCGCCACCGCCGGTACCGGCACCCCTGGCACAGACAGCACTCCCGCTCGGGAAACGGACCGGTTCGCCGACCAAGGTCGCGGATATGCCACTGGCATATCCCTTTTGCCGGGATTCGGTTCCTTGGCTCGTGGGGCGTGCGTAGCATCGGCGGTGTCGTCGTAAGACACAGGAACGGGGCCGCCCCTGAAGGACGGCCCCGCGGAGCGGTCGCCGGGCTACGACGGGAGCTGACTGAGTAAGTCGAGCAGCAACTTGACTGCACTCAGGTAGAAGCCCCACGCCGCGTAGTCCGGCGCATCGTCCCACTTCATGATCTGCCTCCTCGACAAGGCCGGGAGAGGCACTTCCTCCCTCCGGCCAGCTGGTCCGGAGGGATCCCACGAAGAGGGACACCACGCGATCGCACTCTAAGCGCCGTGGCACGACCGCCCTTTGGCATGAGCGAAAGTGCACGTTCGGGCCCCCCTTCTGACCGAGTACGAAAACGCCGCGAAGGCCGGGCCGGAAGACCGACAGAACGCTGGAGCCGCGACCAGCGCGCCGACGAGAACTTTCCCGCCGCGCAGGCGCGGGCGAACGGCACTGGCCCCGGCTTTTTGCTGATGAACAGTAGGATCGACTGGACGGGCCCGGCGGCCGGGTTCTGCGTCCGGCCGATGCTGCCGCCGCCGGGCCCCTCCCCGTTACTGCCCTTACCGCGCAACGCACAGCGCGAGTCCGGCCCGAGCAGAGTGGAGAAGACGTGCCTGGCCGCCGGTCGGCACCAGCGGGTTCGACGACCCCAGGCTGGCGCTCTACACCGGGATCAGCCGCCTACCCCACCTGACCGTGGGCTGGACACTGTTCGGGGTCGACTCAACGTCCACCCCGGCCACCCCCTTCCCGCACGTACTCCGGGAGACACGGGCCACCCGGCCCCGACGAGGTCACTGCTCAAGGCGCCGCCCGCTCGCCGGAGAGGCTGCGCAGCGCGTGCGTGAACACTCAGGCGTTCCGGCGTTCGTGCAGCCCGACCTCGGCGGAAGCGATGCCGGCCATGATCACGGCTGCTTCGCTCACCGCCCAGACATGGTCCTGGGGCCGACGGCCAGCGGGGTCTGTCGGCCGCCTTCTGCGATACCGCAGAAGGCCGTACCGCTTGGCGACGTGCTCGATGACCAGCTGCGCCCAGCGGGCTGCGGCCGCCCTCCCGCCGATCTTAGTGACGAGGGCGACGTGGTCGATGAGCACGTCACCTGCTCGGATCCGCCCGGCCTTCAAGAGCTCGATCAGCTGCCATGCCAGGGCGTCGCCCAGGGACGAGGGGTTCACCGGGCCGTCCAGCGGGACCAGCTCGGCCGGTGAGAGCTCGGCAGCCCCCGATGAGCGAGGAGACGGGATCAACGCGCGCGGTCGTGTTCCGGGTTGGATGCCGCCCGATCGAGGCTGATGGGTGAGCCGCAGGTCCTCGGGGAGGGTCTCCGTCAGATGCTGCCTCAGGCTTCTGCTGCAGCGGGCCGTCTCGGAGTCGGTGGGGTGCAGGAGGGTCTCGGTCTCCTGGTCACAGAGGTCTTCGCGGTCCCATAGCGGCTCGAAGCCATGCCCGACGTCATTGCCCTCCCATACCTCCCATGGTTTGGAGACCGTCCATTGGCCCCACATCTCGGCGCCGTACTCGTCGGTGTGCAGGACCAGGCACCCGTGCCCGTCCCACCGGCGTAGGACGAAGCGGTCCTCGTCGGCGCAGGCCAGCCGAAGGCCAGCAACCCCCGAGAGCTGGGGCGCACCGTTGGGCGGAACCTCCAGGTACGGCACCATCATGGAGAGGAGGAACGAGAACAGGGCGGGGTCCGGCCTGAGGTCCAGGTGGAGGCAGGCACGGCCCAAACGGACTCCGACCGGACCGGGATCCATGGTCCCGTCGTCCTCAGCGCACTCCAGCGCACCCAGGAGGTGTTCCTCAAGCTCCTGCTGGGCCAGACACCCTCCCAGGACGGGCAAGGCCGGCAACGACGTCTGCATGAACCGAGGTTAGTCCGTCCGGCACGAGGACCGCGGCAGCGGAACGGGCGATCCCCGTCCGAAGGACGGCGAGCCGTCGGAAAGAGCCGATCAAAGCAGCAGGGCTACCTTCTCGCCCTCGCGGCCACGGAGTAGTCCACGCCTACCTCCCCTGCCGGAGAGGCTGTGCTACGCAGCTGCGTGCGTGAACATTCAGACGTTCCGGCGTTCGTGCAGCCCGACCTCGGCGGAAGCGATGCCGGCCATGGTCACGGCTGCTTCGCTCACGGCCCGGACATGGTCCTGGGGCCGACGGGCCAGCGGGGTCTGTCGGCCGGGCGGCGCTGACGTCCAGCGCGACGACGTTCTGCTCGACATCACCGCCGACCAGTTCACCGCCCAGCTCGGCCTGACTCCGCAATGGGCAGTCATGACGTCATCGCGACGTCGCTGCGCGTACGCGGCTGCGCTCCGAAGCCACGGGCGGCAGTTGCGGCGGGCAGCGCGACCCCGGAGCATTGCTTGCCCAGGTTCCGTCAGGTGGCCGGGCTGGGATTTCGGCCAAGTCGGTGCAAGGTACGGCAGTGCAGGTCGCTTTCGACACCGATGCCCAGGCTGCCGAAGAGCGGCATGTCTTGCTTCTGCAGCGCGACCGCGGCGCGCGCGGCATCCTCCTTGTCGGGGTAGATCCAGAGGCTGACCGGCGCGGTGTCCGCGTGCTCGGCCACCCCCACGAAGAACTGCCGCTCCCTGGCGGTCTCGAGCGTGAAGCGGACCGCCAGCTCGAAGGGCCTGGGAGTCCTGCCATGAAGCAGGAGCAGGGTATGACTGTGATCAGGCGCGACCTTCCACCGTGCGTCGATGGTGGTGCCGGTGCTCTGGATGCCTGTGGTGAGGTCGAGGCAGGCCTCCGTGTACGCCTCGTCCAGCCCTTCGGCAGCGTCCCGGGCCACCGGCTGCATCAGCATCAACTGCGGTCCCAGATAGGCAGTGAGGGGGAAGGCCTCGGCCTCAATGATCACTGTCTGATCGCTCATGAGCGAAGTCTAGACCGCCGCGACCTGACAGCGATCTTCGTCACGAGCCCCGCGCGGACGCAATGAATCAGCGCAGAGCCGCTTGTCCACCCCGGGCCCGGACCCCTTCTCGCCCGGAACGTGCCAGACCGGGGCGATGGCGGAGGTCGCCCACTGCCACGGGAGGATGTTCACCACCGTGTGGCCCGAGACGTCGATGGTGAGGTCAACGAGGACGCCGGGCCGGTCGCCGGCCGGTTCGCAGTCGTCCAGGCACAGGCAGAAGAGGGGCGAGGCTGATCGCTGGCACACACAACTCCGTATTGCCCGGCGACCCACTGGCCGACGGCGTCGTACGGGCCCAACGCCCGACGTGGCGCCGAGTGGCAGCATCTCTCCCTTCCTGCGCGGGGTGGGGATCACGCGTTCTTCCCGCTCGTCTGGGCGGGCACCACCACCGTGTCCGCAGGCCTGAACTTGGCCAGGCACAGCCCGCACAGCAGCGGCCCCTGCTCGTAGAAGTGCGGGGTGACCTGCTGGCGACGGGGCGGAGTGCACTCGCAGACGATCGCGAAGCGGGCGCCGGAGCGTCCGCTTCGCGGCGGGGCGACGGCCTCCACGGTGGCTTCGAGCTGGACGCCGGCCGCGGCGTCGAGGGCGGCGATGACTTCCGCCCACTTCGCGGCTTCCGTATCAGACAGCGGGCACCGGCCCAGGCCGACGACACGGGCGGCCCGGGCCGGCACCGTGAGCCCGACCTCGCGGGCGAGCCGACCGTATCGCTTGTTGTGCCAGCGCCGGTCACCGCCGCTGACATCGGTGATGTCCCGGGTCAGTGCCAGGCCGTGTGCGGCGTGATGAAGCAGCCCTTCCATCAGAGGCCGGCCGCCGACGCCGAGCGTGCCGGAGGAGACCTGGAGCTCCATGGTCAGGCGTCCGTCCCGCTTGAAGCGGCGCCCGGTGCGCAGGGCAGTGCACTTGGTGGGGTCCTGGGCACCGGCGGCGGGAGGGACGGTGACGGAGATGTCAGGGACACCCACGAAGCGGCAACGGATCTCCCGCCAGGCGGTCTCCACCGCGCTGATGATCACCGCGCCGTGCACGACGGGCGCGGTCGCACCGTCCGCCGACGGCGCCGCCGTGACGACGGGGGTGGTGTCGGTGAAAAGGGTCAGGTCGTTCACGCGGGGGGCTGCTTTCGGGATGGATGGGTCCTGTAGAGGCCGACGGCGGCATCGGCGCATGTGACCGCGAAGCCGTAGTCGGCGTTCGCGTACTCCTCCTTGGTGATCGACCGGTAGCGCTCGGACATCCAGCCATGTGCCTTGGCTTCGGCCCGCTCGATCGCCCGGTCGGAGAGGCGTTCGGTGAGATGCGCGTCGACCAGGCCGTACTGGTAGCGGTTCATCTCCCGCAGGTGATCGTTGACGCGCTTCCAGAAGTTCTGGCTGCGGCCGATCTTGACCCGCGGGATGGGCCCGGCGATTTCCAGCACATACAGCCGACGCCCGACCGCGCCGGTGCCGAGCAGCCGCCCCAGCAGCCGCTCCTGCAGGTCCATGACGGGCTGAGGAAGCGGCGCCGGCGCACCGGCCACCAGGATCGCCCGGGCCTTCTCCTGCAACCGCTGCACGGAAGGGCAGTTGGGCGCTGGAGGCGGCACCAGCTTCATGAACTGGGCAGGCAGAGACGGGGGCGTCGCGGACGTCATCGGCCACCGCCGACGAGCTGAGCAGGGACATTGGAGATCCGCAGCTCCTTGAGACCACGGATGCGGATGCAGACGGTGCCAACGGACACGCCGAGCAGCTTGGCGACCGACCCGATGCTGCTCTCCAGGCTGGGCAACATGTCGCGGGCCGCGCGCAGCACCTGCTCGCTGACAACAGCGGACAGACCGCCGACGCGACCGCGGGCCAGCGCAGCGAACACGCGGACGACGCGCAGGCACCTTGCCTCGGTGAGCGCGTCGAGCCGCCGGTCGAGTCCCTGCCCGCCGGTGTAGACCCGGATGCTGGCTCTGCGGATCTCACTTGGCTGCGCGGGGAAGGCGCCCAGGAGGGCATCGTTCACGCCGAACACGTCGGTCGGAGTCGTCACACGGGCCAGTGTGACGTCAACGAACCATGATTTCTGAGGAACAGCCGGACACCCCTCGAAGGAGACCCCGGAGCCTTCGAGGGGCGTCCGAGGGGCGCCGCCGCACCGGCCAGCTGCCCAAGAGCAGCGGGCCTCGGGCGCTCGCCGACGTCGTCCTGCATGAGGCGGAAGGCCAGCTGTCTGCGACGCTGGAGGCACAATGCGCTGCGTCCAGAACCGCGCCTCTCTCGTCCGCGCCCTCTACGAACGCCTGGACCGCCTGGAAGCCACGCCCGCGATCCGGGCCGTGCGATTACCGCCGGCCTCGACGGGGGCCTCAGCACATGGTGAGCTGCTCGTGCTCGGGCAGAACGAGGTCGACGATCCGGCTCCGGGGAAGGACATCGGCGAGCTCGCGCGCCTCCTGGGCGCTGCGGGCCAGGACCAGTTCCTCCGCGAGCTTGGGGCAGGCACCGGCCAGGCCGGGGCAGGGCCGCACGATCCCGTACAGCGACCGCCGCTTGTCGGTCACGTGGACCGGGACGCCGTGGGCGTACTGCGACCGCATCATCGGCTTCTCCGGGACCTCCACCCGCAGGTTCGACGTCCGCCAGGCGTACTCGGCGACGGCAGCGAACAGCTCGCTCTGCTGCTGCGCCGACAGCCGGCCCCACCACACCCGCGCGGTCTCCAGGTCCCGGCGCTCCCGCTCCTCGCGCTCGGCCAGCTCACGGGCGAGACGCGCCTCACGCTCCACCCGCTCCTGTTCCCGGCGCGCTTCCTCCTGCGCCCACCGCCGCCGCGTCTGCTCCATGAAAACGCGGTGCCCCTCCTCCCGCTGCAGCCGCCGACGTTCGTCCTCCTCCGCCTTCCGTACCCGCTCCTGCTCCTCCAGCTCCTTCCGGCGCCGTTCCGCAGCCTCCTCCCGCTCCGCCCGCTCGGCTTCCTGCCGCTGCCGCATCACCTCGTGCCTGCCCTGATCGGCGACCGACCGCTTCGAGGTCCACCACTGATCCCGCTTGAACCGACGCCGCTCACCATCAACAACCCGGTACACCCGCCGGTACCGGCGCAGCACCTCGGCAGGAACCAGCTGCCCCTCCAGCGCCCAGCGCACGAACCGCTCCAGCGTCTCCTCCCGGAACTCCCACCGCCCGCTCCGGTAGACGAACCCGGCGAGCCCGTCGTCCACCACCCACGGCTGCCCCCGTTCCTTCGGAGCCCGGACACGAACGGCCGGCACCGCACTGATCCACTGCGGCGGCCGCGCGCCCGGATGCACCCAGCACACCCGGATCCCCTCGTCGGCGTACCGATCGGTGCGATCAGCAATGTCATCCACCGTGATCTGCGACAGCTGCGCCTCCCAGGCCATGCGCCGACTCCCGTCCGCAGAAGAGGCCATGACGTCCGCCCGCCACGACCCGTCCTCGGCCGGCACCTCCAGCGCCGCGAACCACCCGGCCGCCCGAATCGCACCCGCCATCTCCAGCTTGAGCATGTGGTGTTCCCACGACTCGTTCGACAACTCGCACGAAGGCGGTCGTCCCGGGTCGTGGCAGAAGAACCGGACCCCATACCCCCCATACCGAGAGACCTTCGGATGCAGGCCCCAGGAACAGTCGGGGCAGGTGAGCGGGACGCGGGGGCGGGCCTTGTGGATCCGGCCCCATTCCAGGCCGTGTCCGAGGCCGGGGAGGGTTGAGTCGAGGCGGCCCAGTTCAGGGTGCAGAGCGGTGAAAGGCATGAATCGCGTCTCCTGGCGATCCGGCATGCTTGCGGCGTATCTGACAGGACAGCAGATATCAGGCACCACTGACAGAGGGCCTCCAGCGCCTGGGCCTCACCGCCGCCCCGTATGCCGACTGCGGCGTTCTCGCCCGCCAGTCCGTCCGGGAGGAAGAGCGGCACGCCGGAACCTCACCGCCTTCCTGGAGGCCGGGACACGGCGGGCAGGGCAGCGACGTCAGCTCGCTATCTGGAGGCTTACGCGGGTGCTGCCTGTGGTGCCGACGCGAGCGCGCCATGCATCACCGCCCAGCCCCAGAGAATCAAGATGTATGCCCGCTTCAGCGGGCCCTGGCGGAGTCGAACAAGGCAGGTATCGCGACCGGGCCCGAAGAGCGGCCACAACTGCAAACGCTGCCAGCGGCGCGGCCCGGCCCCCTGAGACACCTGCGGCGAACCGTCCCCGCCCGCCAGGTGGTGCACCCTCTGCCGAACTCCTGCTCCGCAGCCAGGCATAGGAGAGGATGTCGCATGTGATCAACGAAGATCTCTCATTGCGCCTGGCCGGAGCACGAGGCCGCATCATCATCAAGCTCAGCGGCGCCGCGGCTCGGTGGGGCGGTGTAGTGCCGGACGATCCAGGCATCGCCGAGCTGGCCGACCTCTTGGAACAGGCCGCAGGAACCTTTCACGACGAGACCGCCTCCCGCGCCAAGGCCGAATTGGTGTCCGGCGTTGCTCACTTGAGGGCCGCCGACCGGCTCGGCGGACTCCTCCCTGCCGTGACGCTGTGGCACCTGAACCAAACCCTCCAGCGGACGGACGCCGCCCGCCGGGCCTGAATCCCGCGGACGGCCTGCCCGACGAGGGCCTGTCGCTACGGCACCCATGAGTGCGTGCTCCTAATTTGGCCCGGTGCTCCGAACTACGGCCTGGTCCCCGAAGCACCGGGCGGTGTTGGTGACCCCACCGAGGGCGGGTCTCCCGTCTGGCAGGGAACCGCAGGCTCGGTGGCGACGAACTCCTCACCGGCCCACCGCACGACATGACCGGGCAGGCACCGGCGCTGCGGCGAGGCCGCACCCCGAACAACCTGCGAGCCCCGGACCTGCGCGTCCGGGGCTCGCTCGCGTATCCGCGGGGAGGAACGGATGTTCATGCACGCGATGCCATGGTCAACGAAGCAGCCTCGCGCCGGTCACCCCGCACCCGTGGGAATGCCGATCCCGTCGGGGCAGAGAGTGAAGCCGAGAAATCCGCCAGCTCCGGCTCATGCGTGACGTACAGGACGGCCGTGCCCAGCTTTCCGGCCGGGTTCGATCCCGCTGCCTTCGGCGATCAGGGCGCGCACGGCGCCTTGGCCGCACCACTGGTCGACTACCGCGAGGGAGGCAGGCGACCAGACCGGCGATGATGTGCACGTTGGGCGATCCGATGAGCACGCTGGGAGCGCCGTCATGCCGCCGACCAGGGCGGCGGACGACGTCTCCTCCGCCACCCGCATCCCCGACGACGACACCCTCTCCCACGCAATAGCCGAGGCGAAGTCGTCTGCTTCGAACTCCAGGACCGACAGGCCGCGCCAGCGGAGGAAACCCCTGGTCACCCATCGATCGGGATGGCAGGCTCTGCCTCCACTCGAAAGGAGCTCGGTGATGACCGACAAGCCGGAGACGGAACACATCGACTGCACCGACTGCTACGCCCTGCCAGGCCCTGACAACTCCCACACCGCGTACGTGAAGACCGACGGCCGGGTCTGCGCTACCTGGCACACTCCCGACTGCCCGGCCCTGACGATCATGCGGATCAACCTGGAGGAGGGAACCAGACGGTTCCAAGAGCAGGACGAGTGGGCCCAGGGCGTCTTCCCCGCTGCCCACGAGCGCCTCAGGAAGGCCGCCGCTGCGATGCCCGCCGACACCGCCGCGCAGCCCTTCATCGACGCCCTGACCGAGCTGGTCCAGGCACAGGCCGACACCACCGGTTCCGTCCTCCTGCACCAATGGGCGGAAATCCTGGAACGGTACTTCCCGCCGGAGCTCCCCGACACCGAGCACACCACCGAGTAACCACACCCCGTGCGTGCACTTCATCCATCGCGCTCCGCGACAACGACTCCGACTGGGACCCGAGCGGGGTCCATCTGTTCTCCGCGCTGGCCGAGGACGTCACCGCGTTCGCTGCCGTGGACGCCCCGGGAACGGAGGTCGTCTTCGAGCGCCTGGCGGTCACCGAGCAGCAGATCGCCGATCACGGGCTGCCCACCGCCCCGCCGAAGGCCAGTGACCAGCGCTCGTTCAGCGGCACCTCCACCACCCAGGCCGAGGCCCTGCTTTCCTCGCCGCCGTACTGAAAGCCGCGATCACCTCCCGCCGGGACATGCGCGTCCAGGCGGCACTCCTTGAACGTGAGGAAGACGAACGCCGCGCCCTCGCCGCCTTCCTGGACGGCCGGGACGCAGCGGGCGGTGCAACACCGCCTTAGCGCTGGAGGCTCATGCTGTCACCGGTGCCGGGTGCGGTCGCCGCTCGCGGCTACGTCGCGGTTGCCCAGTTGCTGCGCGCTGACGAGCTGGCCGGTGGTGCACGAGGCGCTGGGGGGGGGG
>NZ_JBIASS010000027.1:0-75519 GCF_042890955.1 Streptomyces sp. NPDC001933
CCGGCGCCTACGCTGCTCGGCGGACAGCCCGCCCCCGTCCGGATACCGCATGCCTCCGGCGTACCAGCCCGGACGGACCGCGTCACCCATCCCGAAACAAATCCAGACCCCGAAACGCCGAAATCAGTAAGGAATGCTTCACCCTTCCCGGAAAAGCAACAACGCCTCACACGGGCGGCCGTCGGGGCGCCCGAGTCGCTGGCAACGAAGGTTGGCCAGCCCGTGCACCAAACACAGGCCCGCGACAGCGCAAGGGGCCAGCATCCCGCTATATTTGCACGTCAGATGGCATGTAAACCCCCCGAGCGGCGCACCTCGTCGACAACCAGAGATAACTCCACCCCATCACCGGCCACACACCTTCCGAGGGCACGTAGAGCGAGGTTCGCCGCCGGGCCTCATGCGGACGCGCGTCGCACGTGAACGCCCCCACCTTTCACCATTGGGTTGATACATCATCCTCTGGTTTGAGGAGGCCGACAGGCCGAGTACGGCGCGGCCACCGGGCCAGTTCACCAAGGCAAGCGCCAGACGTTCAGCCGCATCCACGGCGCCCAAGGTGATTCCGGACCAGCGGATCAGGCTCGGGCACAGCCCTCACGTCCCGCGCCTGTCGGACGCAATGCCTGCGAAAGCCGGTACCAGCCTCAGTTGAGAAGATGCCGGGCAGGGAGCCCCTCGTGACGGGGGATGTGGGGCCCGCCGCCCGGCACCGGGATCAGGCGATGTAGAACGGGCCGCCGCTGCCTTCCTTCTGGTAGCCGAAGTGAGTTCGCTCGGTGCGGAAAGTCTCCGCGACCGTCCAGGCGTGGTACTTGGTGAACATCGTGGCGCCGGCCAGGCGTTCCGGCCAGGTCTGCCCGTTGGACGTGGACTTGCTGAGGGTCTTCTCGGTGGCATAGTTGGCGATCGAGTTGATCCAGTTCTCACCGCCGACCATGTAGTACTCGCGGCCCAGCCCGCGTGTGAAGCCCTGCATGGCCTCGGCGGTGCTCATCTGCCGCAGCCCTTCCTCCGCGTAGGCCAGCAGGTCGTGCCAGTACTCACGGACGATCTCCACGTCCTGGCGGGTGCCCCAGCGGGAGATGTGCCCGCCGATGAGGGCCTTGAAGTCATAGGACAGAATGTCGTCGTGGGCCTGGTAGTAGCCGCTGATGTTCTCCGACACGTCGCAGTGCGCGAAGGTCACTGAGCCGGGACTCACGATGTCGATCTTCGTGAGAACCTTCTGCTCCGGGGCGTAGATGTAGATGTTTCCCGGACAGTGGTCAGCGCCCTTGTAGGACAACTCAAGCGTCGTGCCTCCCACCTCCAGCGTGGCATCGGTCGCGAACGTCTCGGTCGGCAGCGGTCGATACTTGTCAGGAAAGCGCGCCAGCAGTTCCCGCGTGATCTCGTGCGCAATGATCTTGACGCCGGGACCGAACTGGGAGGCCGCACCGATGTGGTCGGAGTGCCAGTGGCTGTAGACCAGGTGGGTGACCGGCTCCCTCGTGACGGACCGCACCGCAGCCTGGATGTTCTCGCCGAGTCCAGGGGGAGCGTCTATCACTACGACCCCGCTGCCCGTGACCACGAACCCAGCGTCGTAGCCGGACGGGCTGGTGACCCAGTAGAAATTGCCGCCGTCACCCACGTTCTCCAGGTGGTAGCCCTTCTCGTAGAACGTGGGGTCGCTGAGGTACTCCGGCATGAACTGTTCCGGAGCCGGGGCGTGGTCCTCCGGCCGGGACTCGGGGAATCCCCACTTCGTTGCGTAGAAGTCGGGCTTGTTGAAGACAGGCGGATTGGCCATGACTCTCCCATTCCTCTTGCATTTGAATCCGTGTCAGAGATATGCAGGCCGGCTCAACGCCTCCACGAGCCGGGTCAGTGCCACGTCGCCCCGGGTCCAGATCCCTCGTCAGATGCCATCGGACCGTGGACCACAGTCCGATGGCATGAACCATCTGATCTGGATGGGGAGTTCGTCGAGCCACGCCGACAGCTTGCCCCCGGTGGGCGGGTCCCCGCACCCGGGTGTTGCCCTGGCAATATCCCTGGGCTCCGCTCTCCAGGTTCTCCGAGTCTTCGCACGTAAAGCACCATGGCCGCATCCGCCAACACCAACCGCCAGGTCGGGGCTTGCAGACGTTCCGGTCGGCACTGAAAGGTCTACCCGATCTGCTCGGCCGTGCCGGCAACGCTCGTGCGCCATCGCCGCGTATGCCTTCGATGTCCGACTCCGGCAGCCCCGCCAGCCGACTCTCCTCTCTCTGATTGCAGACGACGAACACGAGAGCCACGTACGCGGCGACGAGCCGGCGGGCGACCGAGGCCAGTACACGAACGGTGGCAGAGACCGCCCAATGCATTTCGCCGACCATGCAGACGAGCGGACGTTTCTGAGCTGACACCACGAGCAGGCCAGCTCTGTGTTTGGTTCAACACCGTCCCGCGACCTGACAGTCACAGCACGGCGACACCGATTCACCTCACCGCGGCGCTACTTCTCCTGTCCTCCAGTGGAAACGCCCGCCCGCAACTGTCTTCGTGACGTGACCCCTAGCTTCACGAACACCTTGCTCGCATGCCATTCCACCGTCCGCGGGCTGATGAACAGCCGCGCTCCGATCTCCGCGTTACTCAGGCCCTCGCGGATGAGTCGGACGATCTGTGCCTCCTGAGCCGTGAATTCGTTCCTCGTGCGGTGGCGGGCTCACCGGGTTGCACTTACCACCCGGAAGTCGGAAGCCGCCGTCGTCAGATACTCCAGCAGCGCAGACTTTCCGACGCCGGCCTCGCCGCGGACCACCAGCGACCGGCTCTCGCCGGCCCGGACCGCCGCCAGCAGCTGATCCAGCTCCTCGCACTCGGCCTCCCGGCCCACCAACCGCTCACCAGCAGGATTTGTTCCTGTCGCGCCACTCACCGCAGGCCCCTTCCCTGCACACCGATCACGCGCACAATCCCCCGAGCCTGAACGGCGGACTACTCGTCGCGATGCTGACCGTCGGCTCGCCGCCGCGCCGAAGAACGAATAATCCATGGGAGGCACCAAAAAGATCAAGCCACGACGGACAACGCGACAAGTGTCGGATCTACTCACCGAGATCGAGAGTGCATCGGCCCCACGAGGCTCGTGAGCCATTCCCCTGCATGCCCGGACCGGCTGACAAGGGACACTGCGCCCCTCCTGCGCTGGCCTGCCACAGCCCGTGAACAGCTGCATCCTCGGTGTCACTCGTGCGGTGCCTAAGCCTGGGCGCCACGATCCCCACATGTCGCGGCACCTCGACTACCCCCGGTACCCCAGGGACTCGGCCCGTGTTCCTCCCGGGTGCTACCACGGGCGGTCCAGGGAATAGTCGTGCGTGCCCTACGACACCGGGGACTCCCGACTCCAGCAAAGGTTCCAACTGATGCTCCCAGTCAACGTAAGGGGCTACCCACCTCCTCCGGGACAGGCCCTTACGGCGCCGCTGCTCGACTGCCGGCGCGGGATCACCTCCTTCGGTCAGCGTTCCACTCGCTTCCTGCCCCATGCCCCACCGGTGAGCACTCGGCGGCTGGTAGCCCTCCACCCGGCCTTCCGTCCGTAGAGCACACATCACACCCCCGTGAATCAGAATCGAGGCGTCATGACGCACGCAGACACCGAGAAACGCCTGTGCGGCCAGGCGCCCCACGATCCGCCGCAAGTGGCCATCACTCTGCATGTGAACGGCATCGTCCACACCCTTCAGGTGGATGCGCGGGTCACGCTGCTCGACGCCCTGCGGGACCACCTGGGTCTCACCGGGGCGAAGAAGGGGTGCGACCAGGGGGCGTGCGGCGCATGCACAGTGTTGGTCGATGGTAAACGCGTGGTGGCGTGTCTGGGGCTCGCCGCCCAGTACCAGGAGCGCGAGATCACCACGATCGAAGGGCTGTCGGTCGACGGCCGACTTCATCCGATGCAGGCCGCCTTCGTGAAGCACGACGCCTTCCAGTGCGGCTACTGCACGCCCGGTCAGATCATGTCGGCTGTCTGTCTCATCGAAGAGGGCCGCGCGGAGACCGAAGAGGACATCTGCGAGTTCATGAGCGGCAACATCTGCCGCTGCGGCGCGTATCCGAACATCCGCGCGGCGATCCGCGAAGTGAAGGAGGAAAGCTGATCATGCACCCCTTCGAATACACCTTGGCGAACGACACGAACGAGGCCGTGGCCGTCGTCTCTGCTGACCGGCACACCTCCTTCCTCGCTGGCGGCACCACCCAGCTCGACCTGATGAAGGACGGCGTACTCCGTCCCGAGCGTCTGGTGGACATCACCCGTCTGCCGCTCAAGGGGATCCTCCACGCCGACACGACCATCCGGGTCGGCGCGCTCACCACGATGGAAGAACTGGCAGCGGACCCCGTGATCCGCGCGCGCCTGCCATTCGTCCGGGAGGCCCTGCTTCTCGGGGCGTCGACCCAGCTCCGGAACATGGCCACCATCGGTGGCAACCTGCTCCAGCGCGCCCGGTGCCGCTACTTCCGCGACCCCACCGTCCCAGCCTGCAACAAGCGCGATCCCGGGTCCGGCTGCGCCGCCATCACCGGCATCCATCGCATGCACGCCATTCTGGGCACAAGCGATCACTGCATCGCCCTTCACGCCTCAGATGTCGCCGTCCCGTTCGCCGCGCTCGACGCGATCGTCCATACCCAGAGTGAGAACGGCACGCGGGCAATCCCACTGACGCAGTTCTACCTGCCGCCGAACGACACCCCTCAGATCGAGAACGTCCTGGACCACGGCGAGCTGATCACGGCCGTCGAGATCCCCCTCCTCCCGGCGGCGACCCACTCGCACTACATCAAGGTCCGGGACCGCGTCTCCTACGAGTTCGCCCTCGCCTCGGCGGGCGCGGCGCTCGTCATCGAGAACGGCGTCATCCGAGAGGCCCGCGTCGCGCTCGGCGGCATTGGCACACTGCCCTGGCGGGCCTGGGACGCCGAGGACATGCTGCGCGGTTCCCAGGTGGACACGGAGGTCTTCCGCTCGGCGGCCGAGGCCGCCGTTGAGGGCGCCCGGCCTCTGCCGGGGACGGCGTTCAAGGTCGAACTGGCCAAGCGCACCCTCGTACGCACCCTTGAGACCGTGGCAGGAGCCCAGTCATGACGACCCTCGAAACCGGCACCGTCGTCGGTGCGGGCCTGGACCGAATCGACGCTCCGCTCAAGGTGACCGGCTCGGCCCACTATCCGAACGACTTCACCGTCCCCGGCATGGCCCACGCCGCGCTGGTGAGGAGCACGATCGCCGCTGGCCGTATCCGTGCGATCGACCTCTCCGAGGCTGAGGCGGCACCAGGGGTACTGAGCGTCATCACGCACCTGAACGCGCCCCATCTGGAGCGCGGCCCAGTGACCCTGCTGGGCGGCTCGCCTCCGGCGCCGATCCAGGACGACCGCATCCTCCACTACGGTCAGCACATCGCCATCGTCGTGGCCGAGAGCGCCGAGGAGGCACAGCACGCCGCGCAGCTCGTCCGGGTCGAGTACGACACCGACAAGGCCATTCTCGACATGGAAGACCCCCGGGCACCGATCGTGGAAAACCCCTGGGGCATGGACACCGAACGCGGTGACGTCGCCGCCGGATTCGACCAGGCCGACGTCATCGTCGGGGGCACCTACACAACCCCCGACAACACCAACAACCCACTGGGCCTGATGGCCACGCTCGCCATCTGGCAGGGCGAGTCACTCACGGTCCACGACTCCACCCAATGGCCGCACAACGTCCGTACCTCACTGGCCGCCATCTTCAAGGTGCCCGAGAGCGGCATCAGGGTGCTGGCCCCGTTCGTCGGCGGCGGCTTCGGCGCCGGTCTGCGGATGTGGCCCCACGTCATCCTCACCGTGCTGGCCGCCCGGCAGGTCAGGCGCCCGGTCAAGCTGGTGCTCACCCGCCCCGAAATGTTCACGTCGGTGGGGCACCGGCCCAACAGCGTCCAGCAGATCAAGGTCGGCGCCACCCACGCCGGAGCCCTGGTGGCCATCGAGCACCACAGCATCTCGTCCGTGGCCATGGAGGACGACGACTACGAGCCGGTGTCGTTCGGCTCAGCCGTCGGCTACGCCTGCCCCAATGTGCTGACCCGGGACCGGCAGGCCCGGCTGAACATCCCCTGTCCAGGTTCCATGCGTGCCCCTGCCGAGGGCCAGGGCAACTTCGCCCTGGAGTCCGCGATCGACGAGGCGGCCCACGCCATCGGTATGGACCCACTGGAGTTTCGTCTGCGCAATTTCGCGGAGCAACACCCGGTTCTGGGCCTTCCGTGGTCGAGCAACGCCCTCAAGGACTGCTACCGCACGGGCGCCGAGAAGTTCGGCTGGGAGCAGCGCACCCCGGAGACCGGGTCCATGCGGGACGGGCGCTGGCTCATCGGCTACGGCATGGCCAGCGTCTCCTACCCCTTCTACCAGGTGCCCTGCCAGGCCCGTGCCTCCGTACGACGGGACGGCTCGGCGCACGTGCGCAGCGCCGCCACTGATATCGGCACCGGCACCTACACGGTCATGACCCAGCTCGCGGCCGAACTCCTCGGTCTCGACGTCACCTCCGTGCGGTTCGACCTCGGCGACTCCGACATGCCTTACGCACCGCAGGCCGGCGGCTCCGGTCTCACGGGAGCCCTCGGCAACGCCGTACACACCGCCTGCCGCCGTCTGGTGCAAGAGTTCCTCGACGTGGTCGCCAATGACGCCGAGTCCCCATTGCGCGGTTGCCTGCTCGACGACGTGACGGTGGCCGACGGGCGCATCCAGCGCGTCGACGAGCCGACGCAGGGGGAGTCGTACGCGGACATCCTGGCCCGCCACGGCCTCGAGGAACTGAGCGCGGACGGCAGGAGCACGCCACCGCAGGTCAAGGAGCTGGGGATGGCCACCGCCAGCGCCTTCGGAGCAAAGTTCGTCGAGGTGCGCATCGACCCCGAGCTCGGCCTGCTGCGGGTGGCACGGGTGGTCTCGGCGATCGACGGCGGGCGGATCCTCAACGAGAAGACCGCCACCAGCCAGATCATCGGCGGCAGTGTCGGTGGAATCAGCCAGGCACTGTTCGAGAACACCGAAACCGACAAGAGCAGCGGCCGGATCGCCAACGCCACGTTCGGGGACTATCTGATGCCTGTCAACGCGGATGTCCCGGACATGGAGGTCTACTTCGTCGGCGGTCCGGACCGGGCCACCGCCGTGGGCACCAAGGGGGTCGGCGAGGTCGGGCTTGTCGGGCTGGCCGCGGCCATCGGCAACGCGGTGTTCCATGCCACGGGGCAGCGCCTTCGCTCGGTGCCGTTCACCATCGATCAGCTCATGATCTGACCGGGTTGGAGTAGTCCCGCCGCGCGGCCGATTCCTGAGTACGGACGATGCGTTCGGTCGCCGCCCTTCCCGACGGCCATTCCTGCCGGCGGGAAGGGCGGTACCTGCGCAGCCTCCTGAACGGCTCCGCGCCCGATGCCCGACGCGCACCCGGCAGTCCGAAAGTCCACAGGAGAACGAAATGCTGGATATCGCTTCAGACCTCCACCGCTGGATCCAGCAGAGGCACGACTTCGCGGTGGCCACGGTCGTATCGGTCAGCGGCAGCGCACCGCGCCCACCAGGTGCAGCCCTGGCCGTGAACGATGAGGGCACCGCTGTCGGCTCGGTCTCCGGAGGCTGTGTCGAAGGGGCGGTGTATGAGCTCTGCAAGGAAGCCATAGGAAACGGTCAGCCGGTCCTTGAGCGCTTCGGGTACAGCGATGAATCCGCCTTCGCAGTGGGCCTGACCTGCGGTGGCACCATCGAAATCCTGGTCACACCGGTGCGGGCCGGCGAGCCGACGCGGGACGCATTCGCCGCCTTCCTGACCGCGGTGACCAAAGGCGAGACGGTCGCGCTGGCCCGAACTGTGAGCGGATCCGCGGAACTGCCACTCGCACTGCCTCTGGTCGTCAGGCCCGACGGCACGCACGAGGGGTCGTTGGGCGGCCAGGACCAACTCACCCGTCGTGCGGCCGCAGAGGCACGGGCCATGCTCGGCGTGGGCCGCACCGGCACGGTGGTGGTGGGAGGCGACGGTGCCCACTGCCCCAAGCCAGTCAACCTGCTGGTCGAGTCAAGCGCACCGCCACCGCGCCTGCTCGTCTTCGGCGCGATCGACTTCGCGGCGGCACTGGTGCGGCTGGGGAAGTTCCTCGGCTACCACCTCACCGTCTGCGATGCGCGCCCGGTGTTCGCCACCCGTGCGCGCTTCCCGGAAGCGGACGAGATCGTCATCGAGTGGCCGCACCGCTACCTGGAGACGACGGAAGTCGATGAACGCACGGTGCTGTGCGTCCTCACGCACGATGCCAAATTCGACGTACCCCTGCTGACGCTCGCCCTTAAGCTCCCGGTGGCCTATGTCGGAGCCATGGGGTCCCGCCGCACCCACGAGGACCGGGTCGCGCGGCTTCGTGAAGTGGGGGTGCCGCAAGACGAGCTGGACCGGCTGCACTCACCGATCGGCCTGGACCTCGGGGCACGTACACCGGAGGAGACAGCCCTGTCGATCGCGGCGGAGTTCGTGGCCGACCGGCAGGGCGGGACCGGTCGGCCGCTGACGGGGGCGCGCGTGCCAATTCATCGTGATGTGTCGGTGGCCACTGCGCAGTTGAGGGAATCCGGAACCGTCTATCACGCCCACCGGGCCCCTCTTCGGACCCCGATTCCTCTGGACCAAATCGGGCGCTGACACCCCCACACCGTTCCCGGTTCGCGCGGACGTCCTCGCCATCGACCCGCGTGCCAGCACCCTGGAATTCCTGAACCGGGTGTCACTGGCGGGCAGCGGCTGCCTCCATCTGACGGACGCTCCGGACGGACAGCACGTGGTGGTGGCGAACTGCTACGGCGGTGAGGTGCGTGCTCAGCATCCCGACCGCCGACTTCTGGTACGTCGAAAACGGCAACTCATCGACCGGGCTGGGTAAATGCGCTCCCGATACGTCCGGCCTGTCAGGCCATGAGTGCATGACACAGACCAACACGAACAAGGACGTACGCGACGTGCAGGCGATCACGGAGGCCAACGGGTACATGCGGCGCGGCTGTGTGACGTCGCTCGGTGGGTCCTACCCCTCGTGCCTCTGCCCCAGGACCCCGTGCGGGGGCGTCGCAACCGGGACCGAGCGCCCCCCTTCTCTGATCTATGGGACGCCGCACCGGAAGTGCACATCCAGCGCCCCCAGGCACGAGCGACGGCAAGGTCTCCCCGGGGCTAAGGGCAATACCCTGGCGGGCCGCGTCGCTGGCGGCTCCTGCGTCGTCGCGGGGAAGTTCGCCCAAGTGCCGTTGTCCGGCGACGCGCACTGTGTCACCGGGGTCGGTCGGGGCCGGAGGCTGGACGACGACGGGTGACTGCGGCCGGCGGGGAAAGCCTCACCGGGCCTTCCCGGGTGCCGGCTCGTTGACCAGCGCAGACGACACGAACCGCGGCCGTGACCGGAGCCGGGCCCGCCCGTTGAGCACGGGGCACACCAGCGCGATCATGAGAGCAGGTACACCGATGGCCACATGGCACTACTTCGTCGAACTCCTCACCGAGGCACTCGGCGCCGAGAACGTCCAGGGCGGAACGGGGACGAAGGACACCAAGGCGGTGGCGACCTTCGAGCAGACCCTCAAGCTCAAGGACGGCACCACGAAGAAGCGCCGCCAGAAGCTGCACTTCGAGTACGACGGCAAGGACACGGGCTGGATCGCGGTCACCTCCCTGATCGGCCCCGTCGCCAACGTCGATACCGACGCCTTCCTCGCCTACCTCGGCGAGGACTGGCGGCAACCCGCCGCTGTCGTCGTCGACGGACAACTGGCCCTGCGCCACCACATCAGCCTGCCCGCGGCCGAGAAGGACAAGGACGCCGACGCCATCAACAAGGAGGTGCTCGCCAAGGCGTTCGTCTCCTCCGTGGCCGTCGGCAGCGTCGCCGACTTCCTTGAGAAGCACTACACCGACGAAGACGCGAGGTAGACCGACAGCAATCGGCCCCGACACCCTCGACGAGTTCACTGGCGGGGGCCGTCGGTGTAGCCGTGTCCCGTTTGCTGGCATGGCGTTGTAGCCGAGGGCCGGCCTGCGGCTCGGTCAAGCCGTTCACCTCGAAAGGAGCCGTGTGAGCCCTCTTTCCGCACTGACGTCGCCAGCGCCCGTATCTTCGGGCTCCTCCGTGTTCCCCGGCTGTCTCTGGACTTCACCGGGACCGCAGCACGCCCCGATGAGGAGCCCGGACCATCGGCTGGGCTCAAGAGCGGGGGTGGATCGGACCGCGAGGCGGCACGCGGATTCCCGAGAGCTCGCTGCTGGGGCTGGCCGGCAGCCCCGCCGTCGCCTTCCCAGACCTGTGCTGGACGCCCGGGTTCACCCCGGCCCCAGAAGATTTCATCAAGCGCTGTTCTCCCCGCCTGGACGTACTCCTGTGACCTCGACCTCCCTCGCACCCGACACGACGGCTCTAGCCGACCGCCGGCTCAATCTGCTCGACCGCGCCTTCCTCACCCTCGACGGCCGTGACCAGCCGATCGTCACACTGGCGCTGGACTGCGAAGGTCCTGCGCCGACAGCCGAACTCCTGATCCGACGCGTCACCGACCGCCTGGCGCTCGTCCCAGCACTCCGCACCGATCTCGCATCCGTTCCGAAGCGGGTTCTACGGATCGACGTGACCGACGTCGACGACGAAACCGACCGCATCGTCCGCAGCCCGTTCGACCTCGCCTCGGACTCACCGCCCTGGAACATCCGGCTCCTCACCCGATCTGGCAGCACTACGTTCTTCCGGGTCTGCCTGAGCGTCCACCACGGCCTGCTGGACGGCGTCGGCGCCACCCACGCCCTGGCCACCCTGCTCCCCGACGTCCCCAGCCAGGGAGCCCGCCTGCACACCGCCGACCGGCCCGGCACCCGAAGCATGGCAAGAGCCCTCAGGGACATGGCCGCCGCGCTGGCGCACCGCTCCGCATGGATTCCCCCACCCGCCTCGTCACGGCACGAGGGAAGGTGCTCGGCACACCGCGATGTCCCTGTCTCGACACTGCGAGCACTCGCGGACTCCCACGGGACGAGCCTCAACGACGTGAGCCTGGCAGCACTCGGCGTGGCCCTCGCCGCCTCGCAGCACCAGGGCACACCGACGCAGTCCCGACACGACGTCGTCGCGGGCATTCCGGTGTCCACCAGAACCACGGAAGAACGGCACCACGCCGGCAACCTCGTCGGCGTCTACCGCCTCACGTTCCCCCATCGGATCGGTTCACTCGAAGAAGCGATCAAGGACATCCGCACACAGATCGCGGAGGTCCGAGACCTGCAACTGCGCGACGCGTACCGCAAACTCGGCAAGCCATCGACGGCAAGGCTCGGCGTACGCGCCACCCGGTCCATGCTCACCCCGCGGTCCACCCCGCTCGTGGTCAGCAGCGTCTCCTTCCCGGAGGAATTCACCGTGTTCGGCGCAGAACTGCGCGCGGCCTCGATGCTGCTCAACGTCTTCGACGACTTCCCCGCGTACGTCTCTTTCACCCGCACCCCGGACAACGTCCGCTGCACCTCGGTCGCCGACGAGGCCCGCAGCTCCCTCCTAGACCTCCCGGAGCGCTGGGCGGAAATCCTCCGCAGAGCCTGAATACGCTGCACAGCGCACGCGGTGAACCTTCCGCACCCACGTCCGGTCCGAGGAGCGAACCCGGGCCTGACGGCTCCGTCGAGGCTGTACCGCCGCGTGAAACGGCGTGCCACCGGTAGCCGTCGCCGGGGCGGTGGAAGAGGCCGGCTCTCAATCGGTGCGGTTCCTCCACGTCGTGGAAGCGGATCGCGGCGGCTGGCTCCGGGGGGGCCGCCCAGCCCTTGCTGGGTTTGACCTGCAGCCCGCCCTGGCCTGGAGGTGTCGGTTCCCCTTGGCACCATGGCGCTGGTGAGTCACAGCGTCTCCTGTTCCACCGCCGACCGGGCAGACGTCCTCGCCTCCGGGTAGGGCGAAATGACCCCTCCGAGGTCCGCGCAGTCATGGCGGACCGGCCCGCGGAACGTGGCGGAACCCGCCGCCGTCAGGCAGGCGTAGCAGTGCGCCGCGGGTGAAACGGGTAGTCGTCGAGCTGCATGGTGCCGTGGAACTGCGTGCCCGTGAAGTCCGCTTTTGCCAGCCGGCAGCAGCCCAGGTCGAGTTCGAGGCCGGCCAGCGTGGCGCCGGACAGTGGCAGTTCGCGTCCGGTCTGAAGAGGGGGCCGGTTCATGGGCAGAGAGGTCTGAGTACCAAGATCAGGCCCCGAATTGGTGCTTTTATCGGAAAAACTGCGCCTTCTGGCTCCGTTGAAGTGGCCATCGGCCCCTGTCGCAGTCTGAAAATCTCGCTTGCTGCACGGCTGTTCGCGAATCCGGCTCCCGTGACGTCCGCGATCAGACATCGATCGGCTGAACGACGAGAAGGGCTGCCTACAGTGACACGATGACGAGGGCGGTGTCATCCCTGATGCCTGTCGACGGCAACAACTCCGTCAGCAGGGCATCGGCAAGATCCTCGGCCGCGGCTCCGCAGTGGCGGGTCAGGGAGTCGGTGAGCCGGTCAAGGCCGGTGTCGATGTCCTCGCCCCGATGTTCGACCAGACCATCGGTGTACAGCACAAGAAGTGCGCCCTCGGTGAAGGGCGTCGTGGCCTGTGACCGGGAACCCTGCTCGATGCAGGCGCCGAGTGGTGGGTCGGTGGCCCGGTCCAGGAGTTCGACGGTGCCGTCACTCCGCAACAAGGCCGGCGGCAGGTGGCCGGCGCTGCTGTAGGTGATGCAGTGGGTTTTCCAGTCGATGAATGCGTTGGCCACCGTCGTGTTCTCGGCTCCTACGACGGAGCGGGCGTACAGCTCCAGGATCTCCAGGGCGCGGGCCGGATCGACGCAGGAGCGCGAGGCGGCGCTGAGAGCACTGCGCAGTTGCCCCATGACACTGGCCGCGGCCAGTCCGTGACCGACCACGTCGCCCACGGCGACCCCGAGGCGGTCGCCCGGCGCATCCACCAGGTCGTACCAATCGCCTCCCACCTCCAGCGCGCCGATGGCGGGCCGGTAACGCACGGCCACCGGATGGCGTCCGACCGTGCGCGGCGCAGGCAGCATCGCCTCCTGCAGGCTCAACGCGACGGCGCGGGCCCGGATCAGTTCGGTGACCTCCTCCACCCGGTGCAGCAGAAGCGCGACCTGTCCGTCCGCGCCCGGGACAGGGATGTTGGTCATGCTCCAGAAGCGTGCCTCTGCCGCCCGGGGCCGCACGATGGCGTCCGTCGGATCGAACCGCTGCAGTTCCATGGTCTCGGGCCTGCCGGTCCTGGTGACCCGGCGCAGGGACTCCTCGATGTTGCGCGCCACGGCCGCGTTGGGATGGTTCGGCTGGTCGGCGTAGTCATCGGGCATGTAGTGGCCGATCACGTGCTCGCGGCTGCGGTTGATCACGCGCAGCCATTCCTCGTTGGCGTCCACGAAGAACAGTTGTGGGGTCAGGAGGGCCACCGCCCCTGGAAGGGCCTGGAATACCGCGATGTAGTCGATTTCTGGTTCTTTCATGACTGTCCCGCCTGGACGCAGTGAGCCCCTCTTACACAATGTCGGATTTGTGTGGCGGGCGCCTCTGGATACCGCGCCAAGGGCCCCTCGCGGATCTGGCGCCGGTGCCGCACCCGCTCCGGAGACCGTTCCGGAGTACGGGACTGCGGTCCTCCCGGGAGGAACCGGCACGGAAAGACCCGGCCAGCCGTTCGTCCGAGCTCGCCTTTTGATCCCCGGCGTCGAAAAGTGCCTCGAACCGGGGCGCTGACCTGGGCATTCTCCGGGCGCCGAGGTGGCCTTCGCTTGGCTCATGTGCGCCGGGCAGGGGATGCACCGCCTCACCGGCTTCTACGAACAACTCACCGCGCCCGGGACTGTTTCGGCCACGACCACCGTCTCCGAACGTTTTGCACGGTTCGAGCCCGGCAGCACCGAGGAGGACATGAGCGATCTGATCGAAGAATTCATGACGACCATGGCACCTGTCATCAAAGACTTCGTCGCATCAGAAACTTCCATCGATCTCGAAGCGTCGACGGGCATCTTCACCGAGTACTCGGTCGATCTACTCAACACCCAGCAACGGGAAGCGCTCGAAAGGCTGGAAGCCCGGCTCAATGAACTTCACGAGGGGTGATCGGCAGACCGAGCGAGGCGTCGACAACGTCCTACTGACCGCCTGCAACGCCGACCCGACGCCCTATCTCTCCCCGTAGCGTCGTCCAGGTGCCCGATCGCGTGGCGCACGACCCGGCGCAGGGTGTCGTCGTGGTCGCCGGGCCGGCGAAAGTGCAGGCGTTCCCAGGTGTCGGTGGAGACCAGGGTGCCGGTCACCGGGCCGGCGACCACGGCCAGGGTCAGCACGACAGACGGCAGGGGGCTCCCGTGGAAGCACAGTTGTGGAGCGGACCGGTCGGCGTCGCGAAGGAGACGTACACCGCCTCGCCGCGCGAGGGGGGTGCACCGCGTACAGCAGCGGGGTGCAGGGGCTTCTGCCTTGCCCGGTGCCGGTCGCCCGGAGAGTGTGTGTCGCATGTGAGGCCCAGCAGGCGACCGGAGTTGAGGCCGAGGCGAGGGAACACCCGCCCGTGATCACGGCCTCCGGCGTCACGGGCGTGTGAGTGGTTCGAGGGCAGGCGATACCTTCCGACTTCGAACCACTCCCCCATAAGGCCGTGATCGTTCTCACCGGCATTCTTCTGCGCCGGAACTGCTCACGCCTTGGTCCGGGAGGTCCCGCAGGCGGGTCAGAATGGCACGGCAGTTGCGCTGAAACTCCAGGTCGCGGGCGACTCCCCGTCCCCAGGACTCTCCGCCGCGCTGTGGCTGTGCCATCGCGGCCTCGATCCGGTGCAGTGCGGGGTGTGCGGCCGGGCCCATACGGTTGAGGCAGGCGACGACGTCGCACGCGGTGGAGTCGTTGTCCCTCCAGGCGTTCAGTAGAGCCGGCAGAACGACGTCGGCCTCGTCGTCCCCGCCTGTGTCCCACAGGGCTGACGCGGCGTGGACGAGGGTCCAGGAGTCGTTCAGCACGGCCGAATCGTTCTGCTCGTTGCGCGCGTTCTGCTCGACCTGCTCGTTCAGGATCTGTCGCAGGCGCGGCAGTACGGCTGCGGCGGGAGGGCCGATCCGGCCGGCGAGGTCGATCGCGTCGAAGTTCCGGTGGTGGTCGAGGAGGCGTTCCAGCAGTGGCGCGACGTTCTCGGGGCGGCGTTCGAGTTCCCAGACGGCGCCCGCCGCGGCGGTGCGGAGGGAGACGTTGTCCGCGTCGGTGAGGGGGCGGACGACGTCCAGGGCGGATGCGGCGCGGGTACCGAACGACGCAAGCGCCTTCAGGACAGGCTCTGCGGTGCGCCATTGCTTGTGCCGGACAGTGGCTCGGGCGGCTTCTACGAGGGCAGGTACGGCCGCCGGATCACCGAGCTTGGCGAGGGCGGAGGCGAGAGCCGCAGGGCTGACATCGGGCCACTCCCGGGAGTGGTCGACGTCGGCGAGACGGTGGACGAGCCGGGGCGTGAGTTCCGTGGCGGACTGGGGCAGGTGGCCAACCGCGTTCACGGCGCGCCAGGCGTCGGTGTCGGTGTCCAGCGCGGTTAGCAGACTGGGCAGGGCCCTCTCGTCTCCGAGGCCGGCCAGCGCCACGACGGCCTGCTGGTGGGCGCGGCGCAGGGCGCGGCGCGGACTCCGCCCACGCATCGGGCCGATGGGTGGTGATGTAGGCGGCGAGAGCTTCCCGGGCCGGTTCGGCGAGGGTGGCCAGGTATCCGAGGGCCTCGGCCGCGGCCGCAGCGGTGTAGGAGTCGTGCGGCAGCAGGCAGTTGCCGAGGAGTCGCACCAGACGGGTGTGATCACCGCGCAGGGACGTGATGAGGCTGCGTGCCATGTCGATGGCGTCGTACCGGGTGCCCGGGTCCGGGCTGCACAGCTGCTCGGCGAGCAGAGCCGTCCGGTCTTCGACACGCGCGCCCAGGGCCGCATGGAAGGCCACCAGCAAAGGGGTGGTGGGAGCGTGGACGCGGCCCTGCCGTTCGAGGTCGGCGAAGGCGGCGGCGATGTGCCCGGGGACGTTCGGATCGGTTTCGGGCTCGGCCTCGCACGCACACGGGCGTGAGGGGTCCCGGTCCCCTCGCGCCTGGTCCTGTTCGGGCTGGGGTGCGGGTGTGACCTGGCGGAGCAGTTCGATAGCGGTCGGCACCGTCTGGTCGTCGATGGACTCGGGAGCGCAGCGGGCCCGGTGGACGAGCGCCGCCAGGTGGGTGTCCGGATCGGTCGTGCCGCAGTCGGCCAGCGTGTCCAGCCACGTTCGCGCCGGCGCAGCGGCCGCAGGCAGACGGAGCGCCAGGTCGGCCATCGTCCGCACCACCAGCAGACGCTCGGGGACTCCGCTCTCTTCCACGAGGCGGTCCCGTAGGAGTTCCACCGCCCGTTCGGCATCGTCCAGGAAGAGACCCAGCCCCTCAATCGCCGCTCTGCGTACCCGTGAGTCGGGGTAACTGGCGTAGGCGACGAAGGCGTCGGCGTGTTCGCGCATCAGGTTCGCGGTGTCCGGGTAGATCGTGGAATCTTCCCCGTCGTCGCCGCAGATGACGGCGTAGATCTCTTTGGCATCGATCGCTTCCCGCCCAATGCTGAGCAGCAGCGCGACGACTTCCCCTCGGTCAGGAGTCGCAGGGTCGTCCGCCATCGCGAACAGGAACGGCAGGCTGGCCACCGTGCTCGAATAGACGCTCCCTTGATGGAGCGCTGCGCCATAGAAGTTGCCGAACGCCTCTCTCCGTATGTCAGGGTCGGGCGAGACCATGTTGCGCAGCCATCCCGGCACGTCGTTGGCCGGTCCGTAGGCGTGCCCCAAGGATGCCCAGTCGGTGCTCTCCAAGTCGTTGATCATGACCAACACTATGCCGGGCAGCACTGACACTTCCGGCAGAACCGACCTCGATGCCCACCCCACGACAGGTAGGGCCTGAAGCCCATGGCGGCCGGTCTCCAAACGAGACACGACCCCCACCTCGGCTGGCACTACCAACCCCGCAAACTTCACGCGGACAAGGCATATGACATCCCTGACCTGCGGAGATGGCTCCGCGGTAAACGTATCGGCGTCCGTGTCGCCCGCAAAGGAATCGAATCCAGCGAACGGCTCGGACGCCGAAGGTGGGTCATCGAACGGACCATGTCCTGGCTGACCGGCTACCGCCGACTCAACCACCGCTACGAACGCCACCCCCCGCAACTACCTGGCCTTCCTCGGCCTCGCCGCCACCCTCTGCTGCTACAGCGGAACCATCCTGCTTTCCGTCCTCCAGGCCGACGCCGCCCCAGGCCCGGACTCCGCATCGTGGGACGAGACCGAGGGAACTGGCCTCACCTCATGGACAGCCGGCTTCCGCTACAGCGACCTCACGGGCAATACCGGCGAAGACCGCAGGAGCCGTACGAGACCAATATCGCTCACGCAGGACCAGGCCAGTACCGCCTGCGCCTGCACGTCCGAGGACGGGACATCAATCCCCGATGGCGTGCAGGACGACGACGAGCCGATCGCGGAGCACTACCTGCTCCAGGTCCGGCCGAAGCGCACACGTAAAACTGGAGCAGCCCCCAGACCGGCGGAATCCACAACAACGGCAGCAGGCTTGCCCTTGCCCGCGAAGATCCCACCGGTCCCGGGACTCGTGGGACAACGTGAACGAATTTCGGATCTCAGGAGCAATCCGGGGTGCCGGCCAATGACACCCCTGCCGCGGTTTGCAGACAGGCCCCGGCCTCCGGCTCGTGGAGCTCCAGGCCGCGCCCGATCAGAGCGATGACGGCTGAGCACGCACCTGGTCGGAACCCGCATGCGGCGAACCAGCACCCGCCCCTGGCGCGGAGCCGGTTCTGCGCGCAGTACGGGGGTTTGGGGGCATGTGGGTTTGCGGACATTGGGGTGCCAGTGACCGGTGAGTGCGGTGAGGAACGCGGAGGTGGCGTCGGGGTGGTCGCGGAGGAGGCGGCCGGTGTCTGCGGGTGTGTGTCCGGCGAGGACGAGTTGCGGGGCGAGGCGTCGATGCAGGCCGGGCCGTAAGTGGGCCCGCCATCGCCCATAACCGCACCGCACTGAACCGCACCGGCCGCGGCGCATAGCTATGCTGCTGCGCCGCTCCGCAGGGGCTCCAAGAGCGCCCTTGCCCGAATCGGGTCCGCTCAGGGGTCCCCTGGTCCGGCCATGCCGCCGCGCTGCCGGTCCTCGGCCTGGGCGACGACCCGGGCCAGGGCGGTGAGCCCGCGGCGGGCGACCGGGTCCGGGCGGAGGAAGGATCCGCCGCTCCCGTCGATGTCTTGCCCGCCTGCACTGACCCGATACTCCCGGGGTGAGACCCCGTACTCGGCGCGGAAGCGCCGGGAGAGGTGGTACGGGCTGGCGTAGCCGCAGCTGCGGGCCACCGCGGCCAGTGTCAGGTTGGAGCGGGCCAGCAGCTCCGCGACCCGCGACAGCCGGACCACCTCGAAGGCCTTCACCGGCCCCTCCCCGAGCCGTTGCCGGAACACCCGGCCCAGCTGGCGTTCCGACAGTCCGGCCGCCGCGGCGAGCCGTTCGAGCCGCACTACCCCCGGCCTGCCGTCCCGGCACCATTGGGCGGCCACCGCCTCTGCCGCGTCCAGCACCGGGGCAGGCAACCGGAGGTCCTCTGCGCCCCCGGGCAGCGGCCCGTCCAGCATGATCTCCAGCAGCAGCTCCAGCACCCGGGCCGCCTGCTCCGGCCATTCCGGAGGGCCCGAGCCGGGGATCAGCGCCAGCAGATACTGGGCGAGGGCGCGCTGTGGGTCGCGGTCGGTCAATTCCCGCAACAGCGGCTGGGGTCCGATCCGGGCGGCGAGGTCTGGATCGGTTATCCGGAAGTGCAGATAGCCGTGGCGGGTGGGGCCGTGCCGGGACCAGTCGAAGACGTCTGGCGAGCCGGGCGGGAGCAGCAGCAGGCGACCCGGGGCGAGCTCGATCCGGACGGGGCCGCGCTGCCACTCCGCGCCGCCGCTCAGCACCCACACCAGCTCCCAATCGACCAGCCGTCGCGGCCCGAAGGCGGCACCGGGCGGGTAGTCGGCCAGGCCGCCGAAGAGCGCGGCAACGCGGGACTCGTCCCGATGGCAGTCGAGGGGGGCAGTCGGTACAGGTGGCATTCCACGAGTGTGCCAGGCGCAGGGGCGTCGCGTACGCACCCGCGTCCATGTCTGGATTGGTCATGCCTGAGGCGCTACCGGGCATGGACCTCCGCCACCCGTCCACCGGATGCTGCTGCATATGACAACAGCCTCCCGCGACGGACACATTGCGCCCGCCGAGACCCACCTCCACGCCGACCCGGCCCACTACGACCTGGCGCACTTCGCCGAGAACGGCTTCGCCGTACTCCCCGACGTCCTGGACGAGGACGACATCCGCGAACTGCGCGCCGAGGCCGCGGCCGTCTGCCGTGGCGAGCGAGGGCCACTGCCCGGAGTTCTTCAGCATACGAATGAAGCCCAGCAGCACGACGCCGCTTCCGCCCCCCGGACCCCGGACGAGCGCGACGCGGACACCATGCGGGGTTACCTCTGCATCCACCAGCCGCACAAGGTCTCGCCCGTCCTGCGCTCCGCCCTCTCCATCCCGGCCCTGGTGCCCGCCCTCACCGGCGTGATCGGGCCGGACGTCAAGGCCATGCAGTCAATGCTGTTCATCAAGTCCGAGGGAAAGCCCGGTCAGGCCTGGCACCAGGACGAGTACTTCATCCCCACTCGAGACCGCTCGCTCACCGCCGCCTGGATCGCGCTGGACGACGCCACCGTCCGCAACGGCTGCCTCTGGGTGCTGCCCGGCTCCCACCGGCCCGGTGTCATTTACCCGGCCCGCGCACAGCAGGACGCCCGCTTCGACTGCTCCGACGAGGCGTACGCCTTCCCGTACCGGGACGAGGACGCGGTGCCGGTAGAGGTCGCCGCCGGCACCGTCGTCCTCTTCAACGGCTATCTGCTCCACCGCTCGCTACCCAACTCGGCGGAGCGCGGATTCCGCCGGGCCCTGGTCAACCACTACATGTCCGCCTCGTCCTTGCTGCCCTGGGGCGCCCTCCCTCAGGGGGAGTGGGTGGCCAGACACGACTGCCGGGACGTCGTGCTGGTCGCCGGAAACGATCCGTACGCGTGGAAGGGCACGGAGGACCTCGCGACCGCGCATGTCCGTCCCAGTGGCGAGGGCGGGTGCGGGACCTGACGGTATGGCTGAGGATGCACCGACGTGAGATTCCCCAAGATGAAGCCACCTTCCGCGTGCCGCACGGTCGCGTTCCTGCTTGAAGCCTTGCCCGAGGAGACGACGCTGCGCGGCTACACGTGGACATCGCCGCGCAGACGATTCGGGCCCGCACTGGCGGCGCTCGGCACCACGGCGGTCTTCCTGCTCGTACCGGGCACCTCGACGCTGGTGACGGTTGGCATCGCCCGGCTGGCCGGTGACGAGCCGGGCCACATCGGCATCGTCCCGGAGGGGCAGCACCCGGTCGACTACCTCATCCTCCTGACGGTCTTCAGCCCGACCCTGATCGCCGCCCGTGCGGCCGTGGGTCACGCCCAGCTGTGGGCGGCGATCGGCACGCACCTGACCGTCCTGACCGTGAACCGCATCATGCTGCAGGGCGAGGCCCGCGACGCGGGCGTGACGGTGGAGCAGGCGTCCGATAACGCGGTGCTGCTCGTACCGCTGTACCTGGTGGCCGTCGCGATCGCATTCCTGGCGTGCCGCCGAGTCACACGTCGGCACACGCCGGGCGAAAGCGCGTGCTCGCCGACCGCGAACGACTCCTCGGCAACGAACACCCCCGCACCCTGACCGCCCGCGCCAACCTCGCCGTCTCCTACTAGGCATTACTAGGGAGCTGTCGGGGTGTCCCGTAGCGACTGGTCAGCAGTGTGACGCGCTGCCCGTACGTCGGTCACCATGCGCCCCTGACCGGCGCGGGCCGGGCCCGCCACGAAGGGACAGCATTGTCGTACTCGTGCTGTAGAACGCTATCTGACGGCGACAGTCGCCCAGCCCCGTGTCGTAGCAGCCACCGGGGCCCTGGCGTGCCGTGGCGGCGTTCCGAGGGAGATCGTGGTGGTTGAGTTGTACAGGGGGCCGGGCAGGCGCACGAACAGCGTGCCGTTCGTGAGCAGGTCAGCCGAGCTCCGCCGGCTCGAAGCAGTCCTGCAGCACATGGGAGCCGGTGGTCCGGCCCTCGTCGACGTCACCGGTGAGGCCGGTATCGGCAAGAGCCGGTTGCTGGCGGAGTTCAGTTCGCTCGCCCGCCGCCGCGGGGCGGCCGTGTTGCGCGGCCGGGCTACCGAGTTCGAACGGCACAGTCCGTTCCAGCCGTTCGCCGACGCGTTCGCCGACCTCGACCAGCGGGTGCTCAGAGTGTTCCCGTCGCTGCGGGAGCTCCCTCCGGTGCTGCGGGGAAGGGCCGAGCCCTCGGGCGAGCCGTGGAACAAGGACCGTTTCGGCCTCTACCGGGCCACCGCGGACGCACTGCGCCGCATCCGGGGCGCGCGGCTCGTCGTGGTCCTCGACGACCTGCACTGGGCGGACCCGGCGTCCCTGGAACTCGTCGACCACCTCGTGCGGCACCCCGTGAAGGCCCCCTTCCTGCTCGTCGTGTCGCGCCGCGACCGTCAGGCCCCGGCGGCGCTCACCACGGCGCTGGCGCGCGGGGCCGACACCGGCGCGGTGCTGCGGGTCTCTCTCGGCCCGCTCGACGAACGGGAGTGCGTCGAGGAACTGGCCCGCGACCTGCCGCAGCGGCAGGCGGCCGAGATGTACGCCGCGAGCGAGGGCAACCCGCTGTACTTCCTGGCGCTCCTGACAGCCCATCGCACCGCCCGGCTGCCCGGGCTCCCGGTCCGGGACGGTGGTCCGCCCGCGGGCCTGGAAGCACTGCTGCTCGACGAGCTCGCCCCTCTGGACCCAATTGAGCGCGGCACCGTAGAAGCCGCCGCCGTACTCGGCGACCACGCCACGGCCGACCTCATCGCCGCTCTCACCGGCTCACCCGTCCCCGACGTCGTCGAGGCCCTGCGCGGGGTGATGCGCCGCGATCTGATCCGTACGGACCAGGCCGGACGCAGTCTGGCACTGCGCCACCCGCTGATCCGGGCGCTGGTCCACGACACTACCGACCCCTGGCAGCGGAAGGAGCTCCACCGCAGGGCGGCGGCCGAACTGGCCGAGGCCGGCGCACCCCTCGCCGAGCGGGCGCACCACATCGAGCGTTCACTGACCGGCTGGGATCCGGAGGCCGCCGCAGTCCTGACCAGCGCCGCCGAACAGACCGCCGTGACGGCCCCGGCCGCCTCGGCCCACTGGCTCGGTGTCGTCCTCGCGGTCCTGCCCAACACCCCCGGACACCTCGACGAACGCCGTGAGCTGATGCTGATGCGCGCCGGGGCGCTCGGCACGACCGGGGCGCTGTGGGAGAGTAGAGACCTCTTCCACCGAGTGATCGACATGCCCGCCGGCAACGAGGACGGCGAGGACGCGCTCCGTACCTCCGCCGTCGTGCAGTGCGCCGTCATGGAGCGTCAGCTCGGGCGCTACGCCGAGGCCGACGCGCTGCTGCGCCGCGAACTGGACCGGAGGCCCGGGCCGTCACCAACCCAGCGGATCGGTCTCGTCATCGAATGGTGCTGCCGCGCGCAGTTCGTCGCCCGCTTCCCCGACGTACGGGAAGAACTGGCCGAGGCGTTGCGCGGCGCCCGCGATCTGGGTGACGGACTCGGCGAGATGGGCGCCCTGACGCTGGCCGCCATGAGCGAGGCGTACGAGGGTGACACGGCCGAGGCCCGTCGACTCGCCCGGACCACGGCGGGGCTGGCGGACGCGCTCACCGACGGCGACCTCGCCGGGCTGTGCGAGCCGCTGGCCAGACTGGCCTGGACCGAGGTGATGCTCGACAGGTACACGGACGCCGAGCGGCACAGCGACCGCGGTGCGGAGATCGCCCGGCGGACCGGCCGGTTCTACGTCCTGTCGCAGCTCCTGCTGTGCAAGGCGTACGCGCACTTCCTGACCTGCCGGGTCACCACGGCGCTGGAGCTGGCCGACGAGGCCGCGACCATCGCCCGGGCCCTGGGCAGCGGCGAACTGCTCGGCTTCACCCTCGCGATCCGGTCCCTGTTCCTCATGCAGGCCCGCCCGCCGGGCGATCCGGACGTCCTGGCCGCCGCGGAGGAGGCGGCGGCAGCTGTGGAGGGCACGGGCGAGAGCTGGTGGTCCACGCTGGCACGGTCCTTGCTCGCCTTCGCCGCGATGGGCGCCGGCGACCCGCACCGGACACGGGACATCCTGCTGGAGACGGGCGGGAGCAGGGACCTGCCCCTGATTCAGCCCTCCCTCCTCCCGGAGTTCCTGGAACTGCTTGTCGCCGCCGCCTTGGCCGTCGGCGAGACGGAAGAAGCCGAACACGCGGCCGAACGCGCCCTCAAGGAGGCCGAACAGCTCGACCTGCCGACCCGTCGGGCAGCGGCGCTGCGCGCCCTCGGCCGGATTAAGGCGCACCGCGGGGACCCGGTCGCGGCTGCACGGGCGTTCGCCGAAGCCGCCCGGGAGAGCGCGCTGTCCGGGGCGACCCTCCGGGAGGCCCAGAGCCTGCTGCTCGGCGCCGCGTTCACCAGGGCCGCCGGTGACGGCGCCAGGGCGGCCGCCATGTGGCGCCGTGCCCGACGGCAGGCCGCCGAGGGCGGGGCCACGCTGCTGGTCGCCCTGGCCGACCAGCAGCGCCCGAAGGTGCTGGGTGACACGGACGGGTCGGCGGAGCCGTCCGGACCGGCCGCAGGGCTGGCTCAACTGACCTCGCGGGAACGGGAGATAGCGGAACTGGTCGCAGAGGGTCTCACCAACCAGGCCGTGGCCTCCCGGCTCTGCCTCAGTCCGCGCACGGTCGAGAGCCACATCGCCCGCGTCTACCGCAAGACGGGCGTCCCGTCCCGCGCGGCCCTCGCCACCCTGGTGGCCCGCCACACGGTTACGGCACCGGGCACGCCGCCGCCCTCGTGACCAGTGCCGTCGGCCCGACGCGGACCGGGACGCCCCTCGGCCGAGCGTCCCGGAGGGCCTCCGTGCCGTGGAGTACGGGTCGAGTTGCGTAGTTTCACTGAGCCTCGCTCGACAGGGGACGGGCGACAGGACGTCGGAGTGCCATCGGACCAGACTGTCAGTGCGGGTGCGGGAAATTAGTTCGATTGCTGCGGATTGCTGTGGGAGGAACGTGTGGCCGGTGATGTGGTGTGGACCGAGGAGCAGCGCGGCAAGGTGTATTCCACGCGGGCGCGGGTCAATCCGGACCATCTGACCGAGGGGCTCGGGCGGGGGCCGTGCTGGCTGGCGGCGGTGCCGCCGTTCGACGCCGCAAAGTGCTTCGCCGAGGCGCGTGACAAGAGCCGTCACGACACGGACAGAGGCTGGGAGTACGCGGTCCACCAGGTGGAGAGGGGGGCGCGGCACGCGGCGCCTTCGATGGCCGCACTCGGGCTGAGGGCGGCGACGCTGTACCGCAGCGGTGAGCGTCCGGACGTGCTCGATCTGGACGTGGAAGTGGCCATGGTGGAGCTGCAGTTGCAGGCGACGTGGGACGCGGTGCCGTTCTGGCTGGCGGCCGAGGGTGTCGTGTGGACGCTGCGCGCGATGCTGCGGTTGCATGAACTGGCCCACAATCAGCACGAGGTCCACTACGACCCGGGGTTGGAGTGGAGCGGGACCTGGCTCATCGAGACCACCGCACATGCCTCGTTCCAGGTGGCCGAGTGCGACTCGAGCTGGCAGCTGCTGCGCGGTGTGCTCGCGGTGGCCGACGAGGCGGACCACCGTGCGGCGCGCGCGGTCGCGGCAGCCGCGTTCGACGCGGCACCGGTGCCGGTGAAGGCGGCGCTGTCCTTCGTGTTCCCCGACGAGCGGGAGTGGGCCGACCGGGCGGCCGAGGACTGCCTCGCCCAGGGAGGTGGCGGTGACAAGGTGGTGCGGATGCTGGTCACCACCGCCGGTGTCGACTGGGGCGAGCGGCTCGTCGAACGGCAGCCGGGCTGTCTGGACGAGGCGACCCTGCTGACCCTGCTGGCACGGGAAGGGGCGGGCGCCGCTCCCGTCCTGGACGCGGCGATGCGCCATGCCCGCGGCAACAACGAGCGGCTGGTGTTCGCCCGCCATCTCGCCATGATCCGCACCCAGGACGCGGCGGAGCGGCTGGCGGCCTGGCGGGGCAACCGCAGGCTCGCCCCGCTGATCGAGGACTACTTCCGGCAGGCGCCCCACCTGGAGCCCTCGCCGTCCGGGGCGTCAGAGCTCCGCATACCGGCCGAGGACGCGACCGCCGCCGCACTGACCGGACTCTTCGAGGAGTACCGCACCTGGTATCGCGAGCACTGGGTGCCCAAGCTACTCGGCGACAAGGGATGGGAAGAGGAGGAGCTGGACGCGGAGGCCTGGCTGGACGAGGAGGGCTGGCTGGATCCGACCGGCGACCTCAGCCCGATCAGCGAGGACGACATCGCCGCCCTCGAAGCGCGGTTCGGGCCGCTTCCGGCCGACTACCGGGCCTTTCTGCGCGTGATCGGCACCGGAACGCTGCTCCAGCCGATGGAAGCGCTGCCCGGTGCCGCCCTGGAGCCGACAACACAGAGCTTCATCCATCCCGCGGACATTCCGGGGGCACACACGCTCTACACCCGCTGGCTGCACGAAGGCTGGCACGAGGAGAACGCGGGCGTCGCGGATATGACGAGGATGATGCCGGTCATGGGCCATGACGGGTACGCGAACTTCGCTCTGCTCTCGCTCCAGCACGAGGGCGACGACCGCGTCCACGTCTGGTACCACGACGAGGAGCCGGACCGAATGGACGGCGGCATCCCTTTCGTGGAGTTCCTGCACAGGATGATCGCCAGCGCCCGGCGTGAGGAGCCGTTCCCCGGGGGGATATGACCCGGCCCGCAGCCGGCTGACGGTCGTCCTCGCTGCGGGGCTCGCGCAGGCCGCCCCGCGCGGAGCTGCGCGCCGGCCTGCCGGTCCTGCGAGCGTCGGCTGCCCCGAGGGCGGCGTGCGCTGACCTTCGGCGCAAGGGGTCTTGGAGAACCGCCGGGCGCTCCGGACGACACGGGGCCGCAGCCGTCCGGGGGATTGCGGCGGCCCCGGGGGCTGGGGTGGGCCCGGCGGCTCGGAGGGGAGCTTGGCATGTGCCGTCCGGCGTGGGCATCCGTGGAACCATCCAACCTGGTACGGAAGTCCGGCGCCGTCACCGGGCGCCTGTCATGCGGAGTCGCGGCGCAGTACCAGGCGTTCGGGAAAGCGCTCCTCCACACCTGGCAGGAACAGTTCCTCCCCGGCGAAGGCGGCCTCGACCGCCGCGGGAACGGACAGTCTGGGTGGGTAGTTCTCGTGGTGGTCGAGCAACTCCGGGCGGAAGAAGGGGGAGTCGTCTCCCAAGCCGTCGTTGACGATGTCGGGGCAGAGTTGATCCAACCCGTGGGCGTAGACGAGCGCACGGATGCCTCCGTCCGCGCAGACCTCGGCGTATGAGCCCAGGATCAGGGCGCGTGCGTGGAGCTCGCCCTCGACGGTGAGCATGGCGTTGCGGTCTCCGAGTTGCCCAAGACAGGCCCCGCTGACGCGGACGTCGCCACCGACGAACACACGGATGTTGTTGGCGAAGTACAGCAAGGGGGCGTTCAGGCTCCCGGTCACGATCACGAGCCCCGGGGTGTAGTCGCACGTCACGAAATCCACGGGGGCGGTGGACGTGAGGTCGCCGTCCACCACCACGAAATACGGGCCGTCGCCGGTCTCGACCGGCTGCGTCGTCGTGCATCCAGAGGGGTAGAGCCGCACCGTCGGCGGTGCGCCCCAGTACTCGAACGCCTCCAGCGCCCAGGACCACTCGCGGCCGGGAAACTGTTCGAGGATCTCCGGGATCGAACTGGCCTGGCCTTCTTCGTCGAGTTGCACGGCTTCCTTCTTTTTCGTGATGTGGCGGGCCTGCGGTGCCGGGCTCGCCCGCAATCGAATCCAGTGAACGGCTCGGACGCCGAAGGTGGGTCATCGAACGGACCATGTCCTGGCTGACCGGCTACCGCCGACTCAACCACCGCTACGAACGCCACCCCCGCAACTATCTGGCCTTCCTCGGCCTCGCCGCCACCCTCTGCTGCTACAAACGACTGGTCCGACTCACCACATAGGACACCGTCTAATACTCCAGCAGGATTTCGCTTTCTGAGCTGGTCTTTCGCCGGGTGGCGGGAGTGTAGCGGGACTTCGGTCGTGCGGGGGCGGTCTCACTGCGACCGCCCCTCGATCGTGCGACAACGCCGCAGGTAGTGACAGCGGCGGGGCAGCCTCCAAGGGTGATCACCGAGTCTGCCACCGCGCAGTGGGACCTGGGACTGGACGATCTCTTCCTGTCCATCGGCCATCATTTCGGCCGTGTGGAGCTTCGCCGCCGCATGCGTGACTACGTACGCGGGCTACTCGCCCCCCTGGCCCGCAAGAACAGCGGGCAGCTGGCCGAACAGGCCGGTCACGCCACCCCCGACGGCCTGCAGCACCTCCTCGCCGGTGCGAAGTGGGAGTCCGATGACATCCGCGGCGACCTGCAGGAATACGTCGCCGGCAAGCTCGGCGAGGCCGGCGGCGTCCTGATCATCGACGACACCGGCTTCGTCAGGAAGGGCATCACCTCCGCCGGGGTCCAGCGCCAGTACTCCGGAACCGCCGGCCGGACCGAGAACTGCCAGATCGGCGTCTTCGCCGCCTACGCCTCCGCCCGCGGCCGGGCCCTGGTCGACCGCGAGCTCTACCTCCCGAAATCCTGGACCGAGGACCGGGAACACTGCCGCACCGCAAGGGTCCCGACGAGCGGGAGTTCGCCACCAAGGGCGAACTGGCCCGGCACATGGTGCCGCGGGCTCTCGCCTCTCCGCTGCCCATCACCTGGGTCACCACGGATTCCGCCTACGGTCAGGACAACCGCTTCCGCCGGCTGCTGGAACAGTCGGGCGTCGGCTACGTGCCGGCCGTCCCCAAGTCTCAATTCAGCGTGGGCTGTTCACAGATCGATGTTCTGTTCGCACAGGCCCCGGACGAGGCGTGGGAGAAGATCTCATGCGGCGACGGCGCGAAGGGACCCCGCATCTACCACTGGGCAGCGGTGCGGCTGCCGGCCGTCGCCGAGTTCGACTACCAGGGCGAGGTGCCTCACCGGATGCGGTGGGCACTGGCCCGTCGCAGCATCAGCAAGCCGGACGAGATCGCCTACTACCTCGCCTACGCACCCCTGCAGACCACGGCTCAGGAGCTGGTGCGGGTCGCCGGGGCACACTGGGCGATCGAGGAGTGCTTCCAGGCCGCGAAGAACGAGTGCGGCCTGGATCAGTACGAGGTCCGCCGCTACGTGGGCTCGTACCGGCACATCACCCTGGCCATGCTCGCGCACGCCTTCCTGGCCGCCACGGCGCACCAGCCCCCGGAAAAGGGGGCGGAACCGGTGAGACAGCCGGGGGCGTCGGGCTCACAGTGGCGGAGGTTCGGCGACTCCTGGCAGCTTGTCGTGCCCGGCCCCCGCACCTGAGCGGACACCGAGGGCTACACCACGCGCTGAGCTGGTCGAACTGGCGCCGCCGACGCCAAGCCGTCGCCCGCCGCTGTCACTACCTGCGGCGTTGTCGCACGATCGAGGGGCGGTCGCAGTGAGACCGCCCCCGCACGACCGAAGTCCCGCTACACTCCCGCCACCCGGCGAAAGACCAGCTCAGACAGCGAAATCCTGCTGGAGTACTAAAGGGCCGCGTGGAAGCCGCGTGTAAACGATGTCGAGGCCACGTTCGCCGCGCCGAAGCACTACTGCCCGGCAGTGACGGTTCCCCGTTCCGGGCCTGTTGCCTCGTCAGCCGCCGTGCCTCCGCGTAGCCCTGGTGCCAGCACCAAGGTCGCGGTCAGCGAGGCCATCGCCGTCACCACTATCCCGGTGGCCGGTGACGTCAGTTCGGCCACCGCCCCAGCCACTGCCGCACCCACCCCCTGCATGGTGAGCATCCCGGAGCTGTGAAGGCCCAGCGCCTGCCCGCTCAGTGCGTCAGGTGTCAGCGCGATCAGGCGTTCCTGTAGGAGCAGCCCGGCCGCGTACCCGAAGGTGGCGATGGTGACCAGCACCAGAGCCATCGGTAGCCCCGGGCCCAGCGAGAAGAGCAGGTACGGGGCGGCAAGCAGGACACACAAGGGGACGGTCAGCCGCTCCCGCCACTGGGCTGGCAGAAAGCGGCCCGCGATGACGTCCCCGATCAGCATCCCCACGGCCCCGAAGGCGAAGAGGAGACCCGCGTCGTGGGGCGAGTAGGGGACGTAAAGCGACTCCACCCCGACGATCAGACCGTTCGGCACCCACAGCGCGAGGTAGACATGCCGCCGGGGCACCGAGGACCATAGTCGCGCGTTGATGCGCCAAGTCGCGGCGATCGATGTCTTCCCGGCACCCCGTGGTGGCCGGCTGCTGAGCCCGCAACCCGCCACCACGGCGGCCAGCGCGTACAGGACGGCGGACAGGAGCAGCGTGCCGCGCGCCGAGATGATCGTCACCAGCGCGCCGCCGAGCGCGAAGCTACAAATCTGGATTACGCCGACCGACATGTTGAGGACGGACCGCCCCATCAGGTAGCTGTCCCGGGTCAGGATCTCGTTGAGCAGCCCATACCTCACCCCGCCGCTGACCGACCCGATGACGCCGAGCCCCAGCAGTACTACGAACACGGCCCAGACTGGCAGCCCGGGAATGGCCTGCACCGCTGTGCCCGCACCGAAGAGGAGGCTGAGGACCGTCATGGCGGCGCGCGGTGGCAGTCGGTCTGTACCGGACAGTACGGTGACCGCCCCTATCACCTGGGCGAACGCAGTACCGAACATGGCCAGGGAGGACAGCAGCGCCGAGTCCGTCTGCTTGTACACCAGAACGCCCAGGGCCAGCCCGCTGATCGTCTGGGCCGTGGTCTGCCCGGCCGAGGCGAAGAAGAGGGGGGTGAACTCGCTGGTACGGAAGAGTTCGCGATACGAACGCATGTCGGAGAGCCTCTCCGACATGAGATACCGGTCGTTAGATTTTCGCGGGGAGGCGAAACCTATGAGCTGGTGGCGAGTCGATACGGACACTCTTGCCGGGAGCCGTTTCGTCATCTCTCCGCTGGCCGAGGCGCTCGCTGGCCTGAAGACGCTGCATCGCGGCCGCGCTGCCCACGTCGGAGAGCACCAATGGCTTGCCGCTCACCTCTCCAGCTACCGGGACCGCCTGACCGGTGACCCAGCCACGGCCGCACTGGTCAGCGCCGCGCTGGGACGCCGGTGGAATGCAACCTTCCTCACCCCCACACCGCTGGGCGACGGCGACCGCCCGTTCGTCGAGGAGTTGGAGCAGGTCCGCAGCACCCCGCCTGCGGCAGCCCGCGCCGACGTGGAGGAGTCGCTCAACCGCTCACTGCCGAGTCTCCTGCGCCGTGATGACCTGGCCCAGCGAGCCGCGGACTTGTTGGAGTGGGTGTGGACGGAGGCCGTCGAGCCCTCCTGGCCACGACGCCTTCGGATCATTGAGGCCGACATCGTCGCCCGTACCGCCCGGCTCGGGCTGCACGGCTGGGCCACCGCTCTGAACGAGATGCGCCCGGAAATGCGCTGGCTCGGGGACGACCGTCTGCAGACCACCGTCTGCGACAGCCCGCCGCTGGAACTTTCCCGGGGGCAGCTGATGTTCGTCCCGGTCACCCTGAACCAGAGCTGGGTTTGTTGGGACGTCCCGCCCGTTGACCATCGGCGTTCGCGTTCCGCCCGGCGGTACGCGGTCGTCTACCCGTGCTCGGGGGTTCTGGTCGACGACGACCTCCGGGCGGCACCCAAGGCCCTGGCTGCGCTTCTCGGCCCCGCCCGGGCCGAGCTCCTCACCCTGCTCGACACCCCGAAGAGCACCACCCAGTTGGTGGCTCTCACTGGCCTGCCCCTGGGCTCGGTGGGCCGGCACTTGCGAATCCTGCGCGAGGCCCACCTGGCCCAGCGCCGGCGCGCAGGCCGCTCGGTCCTCTACTTCCGCACTGCGGCAGGTCAGGGCCTCGTGGCAGCACAATTCTCCGCGTCCGATGATCTTTGACGGATGGTCCTACTCCAGAGCGTGTGCTTCGGCGATGCAGGGTGATCAGCCTTGGGTTTCGGGTTCTCTTGCAGCCGGTTGAGGCGGTGGTGCGTCGTCGGTGAAGACGGGCATGCCGAGGTCGACCAGTTGGGGGCGGCCGTCGGTGGAGGTCCGGTTGAGGCTCGTGAACTTTGCCATGGCGGCGTTGCGGCTGACCTGAAGCCCTTCGACCTCGCCGAGCCAGCCGTTGGCGCGGGCCTCGGTGATGCGCTCACGGAGGTTACGGATGATCTCGATAAGGCGGGGCCGCTGCTGCGGATCGAGCTGGAGCACAGGGCAGCGGATGCCTGCATCCGCTGCCCGATGCTGAGCATCAACCCCAAGATGCTGGCCCGCCTGGATGAGCTGGAGGAGGACCTCCTCGCCCGTCGCGAGCGCGCTGTCGCCGAGAACTGGCGGGGTGAGATCGACGGACTCGATCTCACCCTCACCTTCCTGCGAAACAAGCGGGAGCAGGCCTGCCGCTTCACGCAAAGCGGCCCGGTTTCCCTCGGGCTTCCTGTGGTTCCTCATCAAAAGCCCCAGGTCACACGAGGGTAATCAGGAGAGCGGAGACCAGCAGGGCGGTCTGACGCAAGGCCTGGTCGGTCAAGTACATGCCGCGTCCCGGCCGCCTTCAGCTTCGCGAAGCCCTTGGAGCCGATGTGTTCCAGCAGCCAGCGGATCGGCCACCGACGATCGAAGAACGCGTGCGTCACCGCCGAGACAGCGAGTCCGGCCACGAGGCCGGTCCAGGACATCTGGAGCGGGAGGACGGCCCAGACCAGGGTGAGCATCACGGCCATCACCAGGTGGAACTGGCCGACGTGTCCCAGGCATGCACCCCAGCCCCGCCTCGGGCTCACGCCTTGCCCGCAGCCTGGTGGTCGGTCTGCCCGATCACGTGGTCCGCGAGGTTGTGGCCGACGGAGAGAACCGCCCACACCACCGCGAGCGTCGCCAGCGTCGCCGTGATGACCGTCCCGCGCACCGGCACCCTCGGTCAAGGCCGCGGCTCCCAGCGCTCCTTCGTCAGGGCCGTCGGCAGACCAGCCGCGGCCCCGGTCCGGCTCCTGGTCGTCCTCCGGCTCTGACGGCGCGGCGGCCTGGAGGCGAGCGGCTTCGGCGGCGGCTTCCTCGCGGGCGACGTCGTCGGCGTGGCAGGTGCCGCACACGGACACGTCACCGGCACTCCAGGCACTCCTGTGCGCGGTGGTCTCCTCCCAGCGCTGATCGGTGAATTTGAATGCAAAGCTGTACGGATCGCCACAGGCCCCTATGGGCTCGCAGGGCCGGCCTCCCCGGCTCGCACGGCGGCCGCCGCCTCGAGCAGGGTCCAGCCGTTTTGGGAACGGCCGGCTGACGCGCCGGACCCACGTGATCCACGCAGACTGCGCCACTGCGTGGCAACCGTGCTCGCACTCGCGGTGTCTGCCGTACCGATCGGTGCCACATCGCTGCCGACGGACGGCGACGAGATCGCCGATGCCGACCAGATGGCGAGCGCGTCGGGCGACGCTCCGAGCGCTTCCTGTGTGCGGAGGTGACCGACAACCCCGGCTCCGCACCCGGAAGCGAGTACTGCCACGCCGGACGAGGCCGGCCAATCACTCCGATGCGTGCGCCTTTCACCTGGCTGGGGGTTGCCGCCGGGCCCGGCGGCACCACTGCGTGAACGCTGAGGTGCTGTTGGCATCGAAGAAGGCGAGAACAGCATGACCTCATTGGCGATCTCCGGCATATCGCGCGCGCACGTCATCGTGGCCGGATGTGCCCTGGTCCTGTGCACGACGACGGCAGTCCCGGCTGCCGCGGACGGCGATATTTCCGGCGCGAAACCCACGGTGGTTCTGGTGCACGGTGCGTTCGCCGATAATTCCAGCTGGGACGGGGTGATTTCGCGCCTTGAGCGCACTGGCTACCCGGTGATCGCGCCTTCCAACCCGCTGCGCGGTCTGTACAACGACTCCACGTACATCGCCTCGGTACTGGACAGCGTCAAGGGCCCCGTCGTGCTGGTGGGCCACTCCTACGGCGGCGCCGTAATCAGTTCGGCCGCGGCCGGAAACCCCAAGGTGAAGTCGCTCGTGTACGTGTCGGCTCTGATGCCCGACGTGGGCGAGAGTGGCATGTCGCTGGCCGCACGGTTCCCCAGTGAACTGGGCACCGCCACCAAGGCCGTCCCGTTCCGGGAGAGCGGTCGCAGTGGGACCGACCTGTACCTCGAGCGCAACAAGGTCCACCAGGTCTTCGCCGCAGACCTGCCGGAGAGCGAGGCGAATCTGCTGGGGGTCACCCAGCGGCCCGCCGCCACGACCGCCTTCTCGGAGAAGGCCAAGGTCGCGGCCTGGAAGCAGATACCGTCCTGGGCGCTGGTAGGCCGGCAGGACAAGACCATCAACCCGGATCAGGAACGCTTCCAGGCAAAGCGGGCCGGCTCGCACACGGTGGAGATCAACTCTTCACATGTGTCCCTGATCGCCCACCCCGAGGCGGTGGCCGACCTGATCCTCCAGGCGGCTGCAGCCCCCGACTCCGCCCGGCCGTCCCTGGCAGCCAGCGGATCCGCGAATGACGCACGTGCCAGGACCGTCCTCGCTCGTTTCGCCGGGGCGTCCCTGATCGTCGGTGCGGGAGCTGTTCTTCTCGGCCACCGGCTGCGACGCGCCCGCCGCTGACGGCGGACAGGCTGGACCCACAGCTTATGCGTTCGACACGTGATCCGATTCTCGGACGATTGGACGACCGAGTACCTCTTCGAACAACTCACTCAACCTCATCCCCATCGACCGATCGCTGACCGGCACCCCACTCGGCGGCACCCACACCTCCGCCTCGAAGCTCTGATGCTCGCGGCCTGGCTACCCGAATCACGCATTCTTCAGCAGAGTCCTGAAGGTGGGGATTCCTGCGCAATGAGAGGGATGGGAGACGACCACGCCGCGGGCGAGCATCAGCTCCTCGACCTCACAGAAAATGAGCGGGAACCGGTGGTACAGCCACACGCAGTGCGCGATGATCTCCGCCGGGTACCGGAACCCCTTGTACGACGGCGCCACGGTGTCCCCTCCCGGCGCCCAACGACCCGAGAAGCGTCCCAGGGACTCGACTCGCCAGCCAAGTTGACAACGCATGCGCGCCTGCTCCAGCCAGGCCAAGAGGCCTCGCCGTCCTCGATCCAGTTGATCTGCTTGTCGACCGGTGTGTCGATCGAGTTAAGGAAGTCCAAGCAGAGCGTGTCGGCGAGGAGCAGAGCCGGAGCGTGTTGGACCATCCTGCCAGTCCCTTCCGGTGCGTGTCGTTGCGGGCAAAGGGGACAGTCACCCCCTTGAGGCTCCTTGCCAAGTTACTGATCCTTCGTAACGTCGCCACCGGCGTCAGGGCGGTTACTCGGCCGGAGCCCGCCCGCTGCCCGAGCAGGGGTAGTCCGGAAGGAACAGGGATGTCCGAGAGCAAGGTCAGGGCCGCGCTGGCGCACGGCGCCTGGGCCGACGGGTCGAGCTGGAACAAGGTTATCGCCGGACTGCGATCCGAAGGCGTGAAGGCCGTCGCCGCACCGCTGCCACTGACCTCGCTCGCCGACGACGTCTCGGCGCTCGGCCGGACGCTGGAGCGGATCGACGGGCCGGTCGTGGTGGTGGGGGCACGCCTACGCCGGGTCGGTCATCGCGTCGACGGGCGACGAGAACGTCGCGTCGCTGGTGTACGTCACCGCGCTCGCCCCCGACGAGGGCGAGACGGTGGCCGACGTCTTCTACCGAACCGAGCCGCATCCGCAGGCCCCCCCAACTCGGCCCCGACCCCAACGAGCTGATCTGGCTACCGGAGGACGCCTTCGCCAGGGCCTTCGCGCAGCACGCCTCGCCCGAGGAGCAGGCACTGCTGGCCGCTACCCAGCGGCCGCTCGCGGCGGGATGCATCGGGACCCCGGTGGGGCGTCCGGCGTGGAAGGACCTGCCGAGCTGGTTCCTGGTGGCCGAGGAGGACCGCATGATCCCCGCGGAGAACCAGCGGTTCATGGCCGAGCGCATCAAGGCGCGGGTGCGCACGGCTCCCGTCGACCACCTGCCGATGCTCACGCGGCCGTCCGTGGTCGTCGGCATCGTGCTGGAAGCGGTGCGGGAGATCGACCGGAACGGATAGGGCCGGCGGCCATCTCCGGCGCAGATTGATAACCCTACTGACTTTATTAAGACAGCTACGTACGAGTGTGATCTCCAGACGTGGCGCGCGGCCGACCCGCCGTTGGCCGCGTCCTGGAAAAGGAGAGGTGCTTGTCATGGTTGACATCGCATACCGCACGGCGAACGTCGATGGTCTCAAGGTGTTCTACCGGGAGGCCGGAGCACCTGACGCACCGACGCTGGTCCTGCTGCACGGCTTCCCGTCCGCGAGCCACATGTTCCGGGAGCTGATCCCGCTGCTCGCCGACCGGTTCCACGTCGTGGCTCCCGATCTGCCGGGCTTCGGCATGTCGGACATGCCTGCGCGAGGCGACTTCGACTACACCTTCGAGCACATCACCGACGTGATCGACCGGTTGACGGAAGTCCTGGGCCTGGATCGCTTTGCCCTGTACGTGTTCGACTACGGCGCCCCGGTCGGGTTCCGGATCGCCACCCGGCACCCCGAGCGGATCAGCGCGATCATCTCGCAGAACGGCAACGCGTACGAGGAGGGGCTGAGCGAGAGCTGGAATCCCGTCCAGGCGTACTGGAAGGAGCCGTCGGCGGCCAACCGGGAAGCGATCCGGAAACTCGTGCAGCCGGAGACAACGGTCTGGCAGTACACGCACGGCGTTCCCGACGAGACGCGGGTCAGTCCGGACGGCTACGGGCTGGACAACTCCTACCTCACGCGCAGTGGAGCGGACGAGATCCAGCTCGACCTGTTCCTCGACTACTCGACCAATGTCGCGCAGTACCCGAGATTCCAGGAGTATTTCCGGACCAGCAGGCCGCGACTGCTCGCGGTGTGGGGCAAGAACGATCCGTTCTTCCTGCCGGCCGGGGCCGAAGCCTTCAAGCGCGACATCCCCGACGCCGACGTCCGCTTCCTCGACACCGGTCACTTCGCCCTGGAGACCCATGTCGACGAGATCGCCACCGCGATCCGCAAGTTCCTCACTCCATAGGAGTCGCGGTAGCAGCGACGTCGGCCTCCCGAAGCGTGCGGGCCAGGTGTTCCATCTCGGGAAGCGTTCCTGAGTAATCACCGTCCAATACACGGCGCAGCACAGCCTTGGCGTTCTTCAGGTCAATGCCGAGCTCTGCCCGCAGCACGCGCATGATGGCGACGTTCTTCGTCGGCGGACTCCTCACCTGCAGCCTCGCGGGACCATGCTCGGAGAGCATCTGATCCCGCCGCTCGGCCGGCACGTCGCCACCGCACACGGCTACCGCAAATCCACAGGCGGAACAGGTTGATTCAACGTCCCATCGCAACCGACCGTCCACCAGAGCCTGAACTCCCCAGCACTCCAGCTCCGCACCGCAGTCCTGGCACTCAGCGGAGTACCTGACGGATTCGAAAACCACCTGCTCCATCCCCACCCCCAACGGAGACGAGGTTAAACGACAGGGTAGGTAGGTGCCTGACTGTAATCCCGTGACTGAGCGGACGGAGAGCGCCATTCGCCGACGGTGAAGTCTGGGAGTGTCCAGGGGACTCCGTCCCCGTTGTGTACGGTCGGGTCGGTACCGCAGCCATCGACACGGGAGCGGAAATGGGACCGGATCATGTTCCTGATTGGTTCTGGGAAGTCCTGGAAGCGACAAGACCGCGCCTGTCTGCCCTTGAATTGTGGTTGGAGTCCCAGCCGCGGGAAGTCCTTGAAGCCTTCGCGCTCGCGTACGAGTCCGCGGCTGATTCGCTGGCCGACTTCTCGGAAGGCGTGAGCGTGGATGGGGACGTCTGGTCCGAAGACAGCACCGAAGATCTGTGCATGTGGGTGGTCGGGCAGGGCTGCGGGCTATGGAGCTCGGTGATCGCAGGAGAAGTGCAGTTGGAAGAGGCTGCACAGATGTATCTGGGCCGTGCGCGGCTGCTTCCAGACTGCGTAGTGCCGTGGGACGAGGATGTCTCGGACCCGGAGCACAGGGGCTACCAGTCTCCCTGGACCATCGTCCACGGCATCTACCGGACGCGTTTTGCCGAAGAACTCCATGAACGGTTTGGGGTACCTGAGGAGGTTGCCCGGCCGGGCAGATAGCGAGGCGGGGCTCGCGGCATAGACGTCGCTCGTCTCCCGCCTGCCCGTCGTCAGCATGCTCGAAGCCAAGGTGGGACCAGACGAGATGCGTCTGCGCCGGCCGTCCCGACGGCGAGATCTGGACACCGGCGTGGGCCGGCGTTCCGGTCCGCCGCGATAGCCGATTGGTGATTTCCCTCTCTGCCAACACCGGGGCCGCTGTGCGGTCAGGGGTTTGGCCAGAGCCACGAGGGCTGCTCCCAGCACCGCGCCAAGCACCGGAGCGAGCAGGTAGATCCACAGGTGGGTGGTGTCCTGGGCCAGGAGCGCCGGACCGAACTCTCGTGCCGGTTGGCCGGTCCGCCGCTGAGGGGACCGAACGTCGCGATGATGACCGCGGTGGCGAGCCCCACCGCGCAGGGGAGCATTCTGCGGCCGGCCGGGTGTGCCAGGAGCACGGAGAGCATCATGGTCAGCAGGACGAGGACTCCGGTCTCCGCCGTGAGGATCGCGGTGGCGTCCCATGCCGGGTCGGCGTGGACGGTCGCGTAGGCGACGGGGACGCGGGAGACTGCCGGTCCCCAGACGCGTCGGCCGAGCACCGTTCCCGCGACGGAACCGGCCAGTTGGGCCGTGACGTACGGGACGACGGCGCGGGCGGGGAAGGCGCCGAGCCGCCACAGCGCGATGGTGACGGCGGGGTTGAGGTGTCCGCCAGACCGCCGGCCGGGTGGAGACGTCATGAACACCGTGAGCAGCACCCCGACGGTGACGCCAAGGATGGCGAGAGCGTAGGGGATGTCATGGACGGAGATCGGTGAGTCGGGTGCGATCAGCCAGCGCACGCCGGTGACGACGAAGAACAGCAGAAGGCCGGTGAGGCCGAACTCGCAGGCTGCGCGACGCAGGATGCCGGATTCTGCGGTGGTGGGCGGGTCGGCCTGCGCCGGCACGGCCGGAGTTGTGGTTGTCATGAACGTGGTCCTCGAGAATCGCTGTTCGCCGGGCCGCGCCGAGGAGAGCCCGGGGCGCGGGATCCCCCTTGGCGGCGGGGATCCCCTGATCGCCAGGGGATCCCCGCCTGCGTGCGGAAGGAGCTCACGCCTGGGCGTGCGCGCCTTCCAGCCAGTTGGTGAACTCGCAGGCGAAGTGCCACTGACGTCCGACGAAGACGTGCTCAGGGGCGTTGGCCGGGAACTGGATGGTCAGACGGATGCGCAAGCCGTCGGGGCCGTCGCCGAACTCATGCATGACGCGGGCGATCTCCGTGCCGTCACCGAGGCGTCCGGTGCCGCCGATGCGTACGGGGTACTCGTCCGCGATTTCGACGCCGTCGTGGAAGGTGAGGAAGAACCGGAGGGGGCCGGACCCTATGGTCCCGATGATCTCGACCACTCCGCCGCTGGAGTCGGCGAGGTAGTGCTCGGGGTTGGCGGAGAGCAGCGCGGACCGGTCACCGCCCGCGAGCCGTGTTCCTCGGGCCGGGCGAAAGCGGCGATGAAATGGTGACGTCGGACGCCTACAAGACCCTCTCGAAGGTCCTCGGAGCCTTACGGGCGCACGACACGGACACCATCGAAGCGCTGGCCGGTCCCCGCGTCCGCAGCGGCCGGGAGGACACCGACGACCAGGACCAGGAGCACGACGTCGAGGGCGCCGTGGACGTCCTGGAGGGCGGAGACGGGGCGGGGGTGCGGGTGAGTGGGGCGGCGGCCGGGGTGCTGCGGTTCAGCGAGGACCGCAACCCCGCCGTGCTGGCCCAGTTCGTTGCCGTTCGCGTCGGGACCGCTACCGCCGAGTTCCCCGGCCGCCAGGGCCGATCGGCCCTAGTGGTGCACGGCCTCCGATGGGTTCACTGCGATGCATCGCACGCCGCGGATGCGCGAGGAGGGGAACATCGTGATCGCAGTCGTCGGGCACAAGGACCTCGGCAACAGAACCCTGGAGTTGGTGGAATCCGAACTGAGAGCGCGGCTGGACCGCTTGGCGGAAGGTGCCGCCGCCCTGGTACGGGCCGGGGCGGGGCTGCCGTTGGTGTTCGGGCGGGCCGCCCGGGAGGCCGGGCGGAAGCTGACGGTGCTGTTGCCGGCCCAGGGCGCGGTCCCCGCCGTGCTGCCCGAGCGGGACCGTTCGGCCGCGGGCGAATTGCTGGTGCTGGCCGAGCACGTACGGCTGCTGCCTTTCGATCCGGCGGACCGCAACGCGTGTGTCGGCGCCGATGAACGGCTGGTGGCGACCTGCCGGACCGTGCTCGCCGTGTGGGACGGATCGCCGTCGGACGGCCGGGACGCCACCGCGCATCTGGTCGCCTTCGCGCGTGCACGAGGAATCCGGGTGGAGGTCGTCTGGCCGGACGGTTCCGTGCGGGGGCGGGCATGAAACTTTCGGAGCGCGGTACGGGGAGGGTGGCGGAAGGCCCCGAGGTCGGCGAGCGGGAATGCGCCGGTGTGTCCGCGACGGGCGACGAACGGGAGTGCGCCGAGGCAAGGCGGGGGTTCGGATGGCTGCTGGTCGTCACCGCCGCGCTCGGGCTGCTCGGCTCGTTCGTCATCACGATCGACAAGTTCGCACTGCTCGCCGACCCCGGCTTCGTGCCCGCCTGCTCGCTGAGCCCCGTGGTGTCCTGCACCAGTGTGATGCGCAGCGAGCAGGCGTCGGCGTTCGGCTTTCCCAACCCGCTCATCGGGCTGGTCGCCTTCGGGACGGTGCTGGGGACCGGCGCGGGCCTGCTCGCGGGTGCGCGCTACCGCCGCTGGTACTGGTTGGGACTGAACCTCGGCACGCTGTTCGGTGCCGGCTTCTGCATGTGGCTGATGACCCAGGCGTTGTTCGAGATCGGCGCGCTCTGTCTGTGGTGCGTGCTCGTGTGGGTGGCCACCGTCTTCATGTTCTGGCACACCACGGTGCACAATCTGCGCCACGGCGTCCTGCCCGCGCCGCGCGCCCTGGTCGCGGCGGTGCTGGAGTTCCCCCTCGTGGTGCCGGTGACCTGGTGTCTGGCCATCGTCATGCTGATAGCAATCCGGTTCTGGTCGTACTGGCAGACATTGCTGTGACCGCGACCACGCCGGTGGCGTCATGACGGATCTGCTCGGCCGGTACTCCTGCGGCAGCCAGCCGAGCGGCGACGGCCTGCGCCCGCCCGGTCGTGGCGGCCTCGGGGGCCAGGGCCAGACAGACGTGCTGCCGGGCGGCGGCCCCGGGCTGCGGAGGCAGAATTCCGTTCAGGGCCCGCAGGCCGGCATCCGCGAAGCGGGTGTGCGCCGTGTCGGCCGCGATGACGGTCAGCCAGGGACGCTTGCGCCGGAACGCTTCCAGATACGCCGCGTCGTACATCTCCCCGGCCGTCGCCGTCTCCCCTGCGGGGTCCAGCAGCAGCCGTACCCGACGTGCGCGGGCGCGCTCGTCGTCGATCCGCTGGAGCAGCGCCTTCATCGGGGCCCAGCCCGTACCGGAGGCGATCAGCAGGAGGTCCGCGGCCGGAAGGTGGTCCGGCAGGGCCAGTGCGCCGCGCGGGGCGCTGAGCCGGACGGCGCAGCCCTCCCGCGTACCGTGCACCAGAGCATCGCTCACCCCGTCGGCACCCCGGGCCCTTACGTGGAACTCCAGTTCACCATCCGGATGCGGAGCACGGGCCAGGTAGTACGGACGCCAGGCCTGCTCCAGCAGCGGCGACTCCAGGGACGCGTACTGCCCGGCCTCGAAGGCGTACGGCTGGTGGGGCCGTACCCGCAGTACCGCGAGATCGGGGGTGCGCAGTTCGTGCGAGGTCACCACCGCCTCCCAGCTGGGTGGTTCGGCGATCGCCTCGTCCGCGCCCCTGACCATCGCCGAAACGGCCAGCCGCAGCATCCGCAGCCAGGCCTGCTCCAGCTCGTGGGTCCACCGGGCGCCCGCGCGCACGCGCAGCGCCTCGATCAGCGCCGCCTCGAAGGCCGCGAAGTGCGCGGGGCGCACACCGAGCTTGCGGTGATCGCGCCCCAACTGCTCGAAGACGCCGATCATTTCGCCCGTGCGGTGCAGATTGCCGATCAGATAGCGGAAGATCCCGGCGAGATGGGCCTGCTGGAAGGCCATCGACTCGGGGAACAGCGACCGCAGATACGGGTGCCGCTCGAACAGGATCCGGTACAGCTCGGCGATCAGCTGCTCCAGCGGGTTCACCAGGGGCAGCGAGTCGCCGATCAGCAACTGGTCGGCCGTTCCGTCGTACGCCTGCGGGGCCTTTGCGCTCCACTCCCCGGCACGGCTGCCGGACGGGGCCAGGATGCGTCGCCGAAGCCGCATCGCGTCGTGCCGTGCGAGCAGTGCGTGGTAGTCCTCGCTCGGGGTGTTCATGGGCCGGTTGCTCCTCGTTGCAGCACAGTGGGGTGGCCGGGAAGGAAGATGTCCGGGGCTCCCGGACGATCTTGGCGGCGTCAGTATGGCACCGCGCCCCACCCGCTGACCGGCCCCTGGCCACAGGGCCTTTCGGCCCTGTTCAGGCACCGTTTTCCATGCTGCCGCACCCCGGCGGAAACAGCTCCGCGGACGGGCACATACTGTTTGCGCCCCTCTCCCCGAACCGATCGAGCATGTGGTGAATGAGTTCGCGAATACCCCACCGAGCACGACCCTGACGAGTACGGAATCGCCCCGGTCCGCGGCCCCCGTACGCGTCTTCATCCTCGACGACCACGAGGTCGTCCGGCGTGGCGTACGCGATCTGCTGGAGGCCGAGGGCGACATCGAGGTCGTCGGCGAGGCGTCCGACGCCCGGGAGGCGCTGGCCCGGGTACCGGCCAGCAGACCGCAGGTCGCCGTGTTGGACGTACGCCTCGGTGACGACCGGGGCGGTGATCGCGCCGGTATCGAGGTGTGCCGGGAACTACGCGCGCTGATGCCCGAACTCGCCTGCCTGATGCTGACATCGTTCGACGACGACGAGGCACTGTTCGACGCCATCATGGCGGGCGCCGCAGGGTACGTGCTCAAGCAGATCAACGGAGCCGATCTGATCACCGCCGTACGCAGGGTCGCGTCGGGCACCTCGATGCTCGATCCGCGGACGACCGCCCGGGTGATGGAGCGGCTGCGGGGCGGTGAGCGGCCCCCGGCCGAGGCGTCGGAGGGATCAGAACTGGACGGACTCACGCCCAGGGAACGGCAGATCCTCGATCTCATCGGCGAGGGACTCACCAACCGCGAGATCGCGGAACGCCTCTTCCTCGCCGAGAAGACCGTCAAGAACCGCATCTCCTCGATCCTCGCCAAACTGGGCGTGGGCCGCCGGATCCAGGCCGCGGTGCTCGTCGGCCGGGTCAAGGACCGCCAGGGGTGGCCCCAGGCCCCAAGGGGCTGACGGGAAATCGGACGCCGGTCCCGGGCATCAGTCGTGGAGCGGTGCGCGCCAGATGATCCGGGTGCCGCCGTCCGACGGCCGTTCGACGGCCAGGGTGCCGCCGCACAGTTCCGCCCGCGTACGCATGTTGGCCAGCCCTCCGGGGCGCTCGGCCGCAGCCCCTGTCCCGGCCACGGTCGTGACACCGTCCCGGATTCCGATGCCGTTGTCGGTGACGGTCATGGTCACCGTGTCGTCGGCCGACAACACGATGTCGATACGCGTGGCACGGGCATGGCGGGAGGCGTTGGACACCGCCTCGGCAGCGACCGCCACCACATGTTCGGCCAGCTCCTCCGGGACCGTGGTGTCCACCGGCCCGTCGATCTGCAGAGAGGGCCGGAAACCGAGGGCGTGGGCCGCCGTGCGAGCGGTCTCCGCCATCCGGTGCCGCAGCCCTCCGCGGCCCGGACCGTCCGCCGTCCGCAGATCGAAGATGGTGGACCGGATGATCCGGATCGTGGTGTCCAGATCGTCCACCGCCCTGCTGACCCGCTCGGCCGCGTCCGGCCGGTCCGCGATAGCACGCGTGGTGCTCTGCAGGGTCATCCCGGTCGCGAAGAGACGCTGGATCGCCAGATCGTGCAGATCGCGGGCGATCCGGTCCCGGTCGTGCATGACGGCGAGTTCCTCGGACTCGGCCCGCCTATGGGCCAGTTCCAGGGCGATGGCCGCCTGGTCGGCGAAGCCCGAGACGAGCGCGACCTCGGTGTCGTCGAACGGCGGGCGGTCCACCGGCCGCCCCAGGCGCAGAACACCCCTGGTCTCCGCGTCGACCCGCAGAGGCACCGTCACCACCGGGCCCAGACCGTCCTCGGCACCGTCGCCGAACGGGTGCGCCCGGGGATCAGTACGCACATCGGCGCAATGCACCGGGGTTCCGGTACGGGCGGCGAGTCCGGCCAGTGAACCCCGCGCGGGTACGGACAGCCCCGTGACGCGCTCGGAGTCCCTGCCGTGGGCGACGGCAACGGTCAGACGTGCCTCGGCCCCGGATGCCTCCGAAGTCCCGGAGCGGGGCGCGGGGGGTACCGGCAGCAGGATCGCGGCCCGGTCGGCCCCCGCCACCTCCATCGCCCGCTCGGCGATCAGATGCAGCACCTCGTCGGCGTCCGTCCCCGAGAGCAGGGTGCGGGTGATCTCGCCCAGCGCCTCCAGCCGCCGCTCCCGGCGACGGCTCTCGTCGTACATGCGGGCGTTGTCGATGGCGACCCCGGCCGCGATCGACAGGGTGGTCACCACCGCCTCGTCGTCGGCGTCGAAACTCGTCCCGCCCCGCTTCTCGGTGAGGTAGAGGTTGCCGAACACCTCGTCCCGCACCCGCACCGGCACTCCGAGGAAGGTGCGCATCGGGGGATGGTGGGGCGGAAATCCGAAGCTGCGCGGATGGTTGCTGAGATCGGTGAGCCGCAGTGGTTCCGGGTGCCGGATCAGCTCACCGAGGATGCCGCGCCCGCACGGTGTCTGGCCGATCTCAGCGGCGAGCTGCTCCGATATGCCGACCGGCAGGAACTCCAGCAGCTTCTGCCCGTCCCCGACGATGCCGAGCGCCCCGTACTCCGCGTCGGTCAGGGTCACCGCGGCCTCCACGATCCCGCGGAGCACCTCGGGCAGCTCCAGGCCCCGCCCCAGGCTCATCACGGCATCCAGCAGACTGCGCATCCTGTCCGGCCGGCTGGGCTGGGGCCAGGCCGCCGGGCCGGCACAGGAGGGGTCGGGCAAGGCCCTGGGGGCTGTCTCTGTCATCGGGCGCCGCTCTCAGGATCCGTGTGCCGTATGCCGGGAATCGCTCACCGGATCACCGCAGGGCTGGGACCGGTCCACGGACGGTCAGCCTACGGCAGCCGCAGGGCGGTTCCGGCCGTGCGCCCGTCGGCCCGGTGAGGCTGGTTGGCTCCCCCACGCCCCGGCAAGTAGGGCCGGTCGGCCCGGCGGAACATACCCCGTCGGTCCCTGGAGTGCGTCGAGAGGCGCGGCCGGCATGGTGCGGCCGGGACGGTCCGGTCCCGTCCCCCAGTGATTCGCCGGACGTTTCCGACGGCGTTGTCACGTTGGTGCGGTGTTGATCGGTTGAGGGCGCGTCAGGGTGTGCAGGGGGCGGGTGGGGGCCTGGCTTACGCTGCGATGGGCTGGTCGGTGGCGCCGGTGCTCTCGTCCCGGATGGCGCAGCGGGTGGTCGTCTCGGTGCGGTATCGGGTGGCGGTCATCAGGTGGCGGCGTGGTCGGAAGTGCGGTGAGATGCCGCTGAACGCGGACAGGAACCGCTGGGCCCCGCCGGTACTGCGGAAGCCCTTCATCGCGCGTTCGCGCTGCCTCATCGGCTGATGACTGTTCTCGGCCCGGTTGTTCAGACCCTTGTGGGCGCGGTGTTCTGCGGAGGGCATGATCTCGCGGTGGGCCGCGCCGTAGGAGCGGAGCTTGTCGGTGACGATCACCCTCGGCACCCAGCAGGTCCTCTTGAGCAGTTTGTGGAAGAACCGCCTGGCCGCAGCGGTGCCCCGCCGGTCCCGGACCAAAATGTCGAGCACGTTACCGTCGGCGCCGACGGCCCGCCACAGGTACTTCAGCTCACCGTTGATCCTGAGGAAGACCTCGTCCAGGTGCCACTTGCCGCCCGTCTGCACACGCCGGGACCCAGGCCGTTGGCGTAGACCTGCCCGAACTTCGTACACCAGCGGCGGACCGTCTCGTGGGAGACGAGCACGCCGCGTTCGAGCATCAGCTCATCGACCTCGCGGAACGACAGCGGGAAACGGAAGTACAGCCACACGCAGTGCGCGATGATCCGACCAACCAGAAGATCATCCCAGGCCGGTCAGTCAACGTGCCAGTGCCGTTGATATACCGCGGCGGAGGACGCCCGGTTCGGCTCGCTCCGTCGGCCCCCTGAGGAGCGATCGCGGGTCAGGGCATACGGACCGGAGCGCCCAGCCGGTAGCCGTCGTCGGTGGAGAACTCGGCGGCGACGGCGAAGCGATCCGCTCGGACGAGTGTCTGCCGCCACTCGACCTGGCGTCGGCTGGTGTCGTGACCGAGTCTGTCGATCGCGAACAGCGCTGTGGACTCTGGGCAGTCGAGCAGGGTGCGCTCTCCGCGGCCGGGCGCGACGGCCCGAATGCGCTCCCAGCCGCCACTGATGCGCGTGCCGCAGTGGCGTTCGAGCTCGTCATAGAGCGAGGTGTGGGTGAAGTCGACATCCAGGAGCGGGCGGGCCACGTCCGCAGGCAGCCACACGCGATCGACGGCGAGCGGGTTCTCGTCGGCGAGACGGAGGCGTTCGAGGTAGACGAGCGGTGTGGATTCCTCAAGTCCCAGACGGGCAGCAATGACACCGTCGGCGCGCTGGTCGAGCACACGAACGACGCTGCGCTGGACTGCGCCGACCTCCTCGACAGACCGGAAAAGGCTGTACGCCTCACCGACCTTCTGCTCCAGCGGGCGGTCGGCAGTGAACCGGGAGACCTTGCCGCGCCGTGCGGTGACGAGGCCGTCCGTACGAAGCTGACGAAGGGCCTCGCGAACTGTGTGCCGGCTCACCTGGTACTCGGCGACGAGGTCGTGCTCGCCGGGGAAGACGTCGCGGAACTCGCCGTCTTCGAGGCGGCGCAGCAGGTCGGCGCGCAGCTGTGCCCACAGCGGTTTGCCCGCGGATCGGGCGAGGGGACGGGGATCGGGTCGGGAGATCACCGTTGTCCTCCTGGGGCTCGGGGGTCGGACGGATGCTAATGGCACAAGGTGAATGTTCGTACATTTGCAGGGGTGGCGCAAACCCGCGCTCACCGGCTCCCCCGGGCAAAGGGTGGTAGCCCTGGCCCGCAGGGGTGCCGGCCCGACGTGACCGCGTTGTGTACGCCAAAGGCCGCGCGACGGGCTCGGATGCCCGTTGCTCAGGCGGCAGCCGATCAGCGTGGGCCGTCACCCGTCGCAGGGTGTACCAACTGCGGCCGTGCGGGAAACCTCAGACGATCACGTCGATGAGCATGAACACAGCCATCGCGAGCAGCAGGGCGGCGAAAGTCCGTTGCAGGGCGGCGCCGGAGAGCTTGGCTGCCAGCCGCTTGCCGTCCCAGGCGCCGAGGACGGCGGCGCCCACGAACGGACCGAAAATCGCGAGGTCGAGGGACATTCCGCCGGCGGCTACGCGGGTGGCGAGGGACGCAACCGAGTTGATGAGGATGACCACGAGGCTGGTGCCGACGGCCGTCCGCATCGGCAGGCGGAGCACCGACACCAGGGCGGGTACGGCAAGGAAGCCGCCGCCGACACCCAGCAACCCGGTCACCGCGCCCAGGCCGGCTCCGGCTGCTCCGGTGCGCAGGTACCCGGCCCGGCCGACAGTCCTCCCGTGGCTGTCGGCGGTGTCGGCGCCGCCCGCCTCTTCCGGCGTGTGACCGCCCGCACGCTGTGCGGTCACGCTGGTTCCGCCGGCTGCCCGGACGACGGTCGCATCCGCAGGCCCGGGCGGGCCGGAGAGGGACGCGCCGGACCCCACCGCCAGCTCGGGTGCGGTGGCCTGCGAGGCCGCCTCGGGCGCGGGGGCCTGGCGGGTGTGCACCGCGCGGAGACCACGCAGCATCACCACGGCGGCGAAAGCGGCCAGGACGGCGAACGCAGTGGTCAGCACGGTCTGCGGGATGCGGTGGGCGAGCATGGACGCCCCGATGGCGGGTACCACGCCGGCCGCGGCGAACAGGGCGCCGGTCCGCCAGCGGATGTTGCCGGTGCCGACGTGGCGGACGAGGGCGATGACGGAGGTGACGGTGACGACGACCAGACTGGTGGTCCCCGCGTCGGCGGGTGCGACGCCCAGGAGATACACCAGGGCCGGTACCGCGAGCACACCTCCGCCACCGCCGAGCGCGCCGAGAGCCAGGCCGACCACGGCTCCGCAGAGCAGGGCGAGGATCAGCACGCTCACGCCGGGACGCCACCCGGGGTCGTGTCGGCGGGGTACTCGACCTCACCGCGCCAGGCGGAGAAGCCGCCGCGCAGGTCGGTGGTGTCGAAGCCGCGGGCGCGCAGTACGGACGCGGCCACCGATGAGCGGTTGCCACTCGCACAGAACACGGTCAGCGGCTGGTCGGCCGGCAGCTCACCCAGGCGGCCGACCAGTTCGGGCAGCGGGATGAGGCGAGCGCCGGGGATGGTGCCGCTTTCACGCACTTCGCCCGGGCCACGCACGTCCAGCAGCTCGAAGCCGTCCGCGTCGTTGGCGAGCCGGTCATCGAGGCCGGTGGCCTCCACGCGCACGGCGGCGGTCAGGTATTCGGCGCCGACGGCGTCAACCGGGGTCGTCAAGGCTCCGAGGACGCGGTCGAAGCCGATGCGGGCGAGCCGGTTGCGGGCCTCGCGCGCGGTGGCCAGGTCACCGCACAGGATGATGCTGTCCTGGGCGTCGAGCACCTCGCCGGCGAGCTCGGCGAAGCGCCCGCCGAGGGGGACGTTGACCGCGCCGGGCAGGTGGGCGGAGGCGAACGACTCCGGGTCCCGCGTGTCCAGGACGATGGCGCCGCGCGCCCGGGCGTCGAGGAAGGCGGCCGGGTCGAGGGAGACGACATGGGTGTTTTCGTCCAGGACTGGACGGGCCTGGCGATTGCGCACGGATGTGAACGCGAAGTAGGCGGGCGCGGCGGGCTGGCCTTCGGTCACAACGGAGACGAACTCGCTCTCGGTCATGTCGGCCAGGGCGTAGTTGTTCAGACGCTGGTTGCCGATCGTGCAGCTCAGCTCGGTCGAGAGGTTCTTGCCGCAAGCCGAGCCGGCCCCGTGCGCCGGGTAGACACGTGTGTCGTCGGGGAGAGTGAGCAGGCGCTCCCGGGTGGAGTGGTACAGCGCGCGAGCCATGTCCTCGGCGGACCGGCCGCGGGCGCTGAGCAGGTCGGGACGGCCGACATCGCCGATGAACAGCGTGTCTCCGGTGAGGACACCATGGGGGATGGCGTCGTCGGCATGTTCGCGCACGACGACGCAGATCGACTCGGGGGTGTGGCCAGGGGTGTGCAGGATCTCCAGGTCGACCTCGCCGAGGCTGAGGTGCTCGCCATCGTCCAGGGGGTCGGTGTCGAAGTCGAGCGTGCCGGCGGAGCCATAGGAGATGCGGGCGCCGGTGCGCTCGGCCAGCTCCAGATGACCGGAGAGGAAGTCGGCGTGGATGTGGGTCTCGAGGACCCGCTCGATGGTCAGGCCGTGACGCTCGGCGGTGGAGATGTAGTCGTTGACATCGCGTTGCGGGTCGACCACGACGGCCCGGCCGGTGGTGCGGTCGCCGACGAGGTACGAGGCGTGGGAGAGGCAGTCGAGGTAGAACTGGACGAAGACCAGCGGTCCGGTGTGGTTCGTCATGACGGGCTCCTGATGATGAGCGGTGACGGTGCGCCGGGGCATCGGGCCCAGGGCGCGGGTGACAAGGTCGGGCGAGCCGTGCGCCGTCTGTGCAGCGCGGCGACGGCAAGGTGGCCAGAAGCAGGGTGGCGATGTACGCCGGGGCCGGGACCGCGGGTGCGACCCGCCGGTCCTCCGGCCGGTGCGGCGGTCGGGTTCCCGCTTTCGGGCGTCGGATCAGGCGAGTCCGCGGAGCATGAGGTTCCAGTAGAGGAACGGCAGGCCGCGCCGCTTGAGGTACCACATGTCGGTGCGTTCACGGATGGTGTTGATCACCGGGATCGACGGAGTGGGCTGACCGCTGTAGTCGAACTCGGCGAGCAGCATCTTGTTGCGGGCCGTGGTCAGCGGGCATGAGGAGTAGCCGTGGTAGGTGGCGGTGGGTTCCCGGCCGTTCATCGAGGCGAGGAGATTCGCGACGACCACGGGCGCCTGCTTGCGCACGGCCGCGCCGGTCTTGGAGTTCGGGGACGATCCGACGTCTCCGAGGGCCCAGACGTTGGGGTACCTGACATGTCGCATGGTGTGTTTGTCGATCTCGACGTAGCCGGCCGGGTCGTCTGCTCCGGCGAGCGGGCTGCGCTTGATCCATTCCGGGGCGCTCTGCGGTGGGACGAGGTGGGCCATGTCGTACGGCAGATTCTTCCTGCCTCCGGTGCCCAGCTCGGTGACGACCACCTCGCGGGCCTCGGGACGCACCTCGGTGACTTCGCTTCCGTAGTGGACGTTGATGCCGTACCGGCGGACCACGTCATCGAGCACGCGCGCGAACTCCGGAACTCCGAAGATGGCGGCACCGGGTATCACGAGGTGGACGTCGATCTTGCCGAGGACACCCTGTTGCCGCCAGTAGTCGGCGGCGAGGTATGCGATCTTCTGCGGGGCACCGCCGCACTTGATGGCTCCCGTCGGCATGCTGAACACCGCGCTGCCCGAGCGGGTCCCGCGGATGAAGCGCCAGGTCGCGGGAGCAGTGTGCGGCAGGTAATTGCTCGACAGGCCGTCCTTGCCGAGCCCGGCCTCCAGGCCCGGCACCCGATCCCAGTCCAGCTGGATGCCGGGGCAGACCACCAGGTGGTCATAGGAGACGGTGCCGGTGTCATCCAGCGTCACCGTCTGGGCTTCGGGGTCGATGGAGACCGCGGCACGGCGGATCCACCGCACGCCCTTCGGCATCACGGTCTCCTGCGGGCGGACACTCTCCTTCAGCGGCGCTCGTCCGCCGCCTACCAGCGTCCACAACGGTTGGTAGTAGTGGTGAAGGCTCGGGTCGAGCACTGCGACGTCCTTCTCACCGGCGCGGCGGAGCCGAGCCGCGACCGAGATACCTGCGGTCCCGCCGCCGATGATCACGGTCCGGTGGTGCAGCTTGGTCACCAAGGGAACCCTCCGATCAAATGTACGTACATTCACGTTAGGCGGCCCGGCGCCGACAAGCAAGCCACCTTTGGAAGAATCGCAGAAATTGTACGTACATTTAAGTGCGGCCTCAGCTGAGCGCCCCTCCGCCTCACGCGCGGCCGGGCCCCTCTTCTCCCTGGCCCGGGCGCCACGCCCCGCCCTCCAGCAAGGGTCTCCGCCGCAATCCAGTGCTCAAGCTTCCCAGCGGGAGACCTTCTCGCCGCCGAAGGCCATGTGTCCGTGGCCGAGCGCGGCAGCCGCTCGGCCACCACCTTGGCGCAGGTGGCGAGGCTGCGGCCGCTGGAGGTCCGTACGGCCGCGAGCAGGCGCCGGGAGCGCACGCTCGTTGAACTGAACGTAGCGGCAAGGAAACGGAGTTGGGGCCCGCCGACCTGCCCGGCGGGCGGGAGGCAACGCCGAGGCAGCACCTGCTCCCCTTCCTCTCACGGCCGTCCGGCCGCTTCCTTGAGTCAGAGCCCGACCGGGACCGCCGACCGGCGGCTTGCGTCCGCGCATCTGGCTCTCCGGATCACGGACCGGACGTCGCAGAACTGGCCGGTGTCCTGGCGGTGAGTCTTGAGCTGACGGATGAAGGGTCGATGAATCGCTTGCTCGTGCTGAAGCGATCGGTGGTCTCCGGCAGGGCAAGCTTGCCGGAGCCGTTGAAGGTGAGGTCGTCGGTCAGACCTCGCTCGGCGAACGTGCTGTAGACGCGGGAGAAAACCATCCTGCTCGCAGTCCGCCGCGGACGGCCGGACAGCCTCTGCAAGCTCGCCGCACAGCGATGCTGTCATGGGGTTGTGGCTGTGCTGCCCGGCGTGCGCTGGCGTTGGGCGGCGGCGAGGAGGGCGGTGATGGTGGCGGGTTCTTCTCCGGTCAGGGAGGCGATGGTGGTGGCCGGGTAGTGCAGCACGTGGTGGAACAGGACGCTGTCGTCCTGGAAGGATGCGGCTGTGGGGCGGGGGCGTTGGTTGGTGAGGATGGTCAGGCGTGCGGTGAGGAGTTGCCAGGCGTGGGAGGTGGGGTTGGGGCGGGCAACGACGTGGCGGGTACAGCGACAGGGTGCGGCGGGGTACGGGAGCCCAGGCGATCCGCGCGGCGTACCGCGTGGACGCGGGTGGTCGCACACGGCGGAGGAGGCGCTCAGCGTCGGCCGAGAACGCTTCACCGTTCGCGTACAAGTCCTTCAAACAGCAATGCCCTGATGTTCGGCGGTATCACCTTCCGTGTGGCCCATCCAGCCGGTGTTCGCCAGTCCGCTCGGCGAGCCATGTGGGATCGCACAGGAGCAAGCCGTCGTCCGGCTTGAGGGGCGACGAGCCGGTGGCCAGTGCCGTGTCGGCGATGTGGTTGCCGAGCTCCCCGCAGGGCAGATCGAAGAAGGAGTTCGGCGTCGTGGGTTGGCGTGGGGAAATTGCCCTACGCAGAGCGTCGACCGTCAGCAGGCCGGTCGCCTCCCTGATCGCCTCGGTGGTCAGGACGCTGAAGATGCGTACCGTCTCGCCCAGATTCTTCCAACCGGCAAGGTCGAGCAGCCCGGGTTGCACCTGCAGGGCGGAAACCTCGGCCGCCTGAACACGGAGGGCCACCAGCGGCCAGGGCCCGTGGGGTAAGGCGACCAGGATCAGGGCCTGCTCGCACACCGCGTCGAGCAGCCGCATGGCTTCCTCGGCATGTTCCTCGATCATCGCCCGCGCTTCCCACCCTTGCCGGGCCGTAGCGGTGGAGATGAGCGCGTGCACGAGCAACGGTTCTACGAGATGAAGAACCATGTCTCGGCCTAGGAAGACGGTCTCCGGGTCGGGAACGGTATCTCTGTCGCCGAAGTTCGGCGGCTTGGCGATCACCAGTCGGGCGCGGGCGCTGTAGTCCACGGGCCGACGCAGGAAGTCGTCACGCAGTGTGCCGGTGGATCTCGGGCGGGCCATGAGCGAGTCCGCGAGGCTGACGAGCTGTCTCCCGTTGGCGTCCCGTGTCGGTTCCGGCTGGCGGCCGCTGTTCAGGAGCGCGCTGACCTTGCGTTGGAGTAGGCGGCGTGCGCCCATCAGCACGTCCATGGGGGCGCCGAGGTCGTCCAGGCGGCGGAGCTGGGCGGACTTGGAGAGCACCGCGCTGTAGAGGCTGTTGAGGTCGCTCTCTATCGTCCGGTGGCCCTCGATGACGTGGGGTCGCAGATCCGGAGGCAGGACCGGCAGCATCTGAAAGGTGACGGTGTCCGGGGACAGGCCGGACGGGATGGCACCGCCGGCTCGACGTAGAAGGATGTTCACCGCCTGTCCGCCCGTCACGGCTGTGGCCTGGTCCTGGGCGGCGGTGGCGCCCCACTTCTTGACGCTCAGCAGTTGGCCGGTGGTTAGCGCCGTGGGGCCAGGGTCGGTGACCAGGACCAGCTCGCAGTCGGCGAGCTGTTGGACCTCCTGCTCGGTCAGCCGTAGCGAGCGCGCGAGCCTGGCGCCGGCCGGGCCGCCGAGGCACCAGCTGTGGACCACCGGCACGGGGAGTTCGATGTGGCCGAGGCGACGGCCCCGCTCGTGGGGCATGGTCGGCGTACGTCCGCAAACGTCGCATGTCGCGTCGGCGTCCCAGTTGCGGCGGCGCTCCCCGCAGACGCACTCGTCCTCGCGGTCCTGGCCGAAGATCTGCTGGCAGAAGAGCCCGCCCGGCCAGGGGCGTCTGGTCCGCATGTTGTAGAAAACCTCGCTCACCACCTCGCCGTGCGAGAGCCGCGCCACGTCGACGTCGGTCATCAGACGCAGGCCGATCCGATCGGCTTCGAGCCGCGGCACGACGCGGGCGGCGCGCAGCGTTGCGTCGAGCCGACGGATGGCGTGGGCCGGCGAGTCGCGCAGAGTGACGGGCCGGTGGTGGGGTGGCCCGAGCGCTCTGCCGCCTTCCTCCAGTGCTGTGCGCAGGTCGTTCCGCCAGTCCGGACAGTCACCGCGCGGTCCGTAGATCTCCATCGCCAGGTGTCGGGCTCCGTGTGCGAGGAGCCATTGGAACTCTCTGGGCTCGATCATCTGGGCGCTGTCGCCGGCTCCGCTCGACAGCGGCTGGTCGAAGACCAGGGAGTAGTCGCCCGCGGACCGGGCGCCGGTGTCCGGTCCTGCAAGACCGTGAGCGGCAAGGCGGATCCGAATGGTGTGGCCGGTCTCGCCCGGTGGCGGGGCCCAGGGGTGGTCGGGCGCCACGACCAGGTCCGGTTCGTCAGGGCTGCCCGCGAGCCGCCGGAGCGAGGGCCCGCCCGCGAGACCGCACACGACCGCGGAGGCGCCGGACTCGTCGTCCAGCGTGTCCCCCTGCTGCACCGGCTGGTCGACGGCGACGGTGACGGTGATGCGCGTCCCGGACCCGCCACCCCGCAGGTGCCGACCGGGCACCACCGGGATCGCATCGGTCGCCAGAGCGCCGCTGATCCGCTGCGCCAAGACGTGCCCGGGCCGCCGTCCGGGCATCTCCAAGGACCTGTTCAGCAGCGCCTTTCGCAGCGCCTCGTCACCGAAGACGGCGTACAGCAGGCGCTCCTCGGGGGTGCGCAGCGATTCGTCATCCGCCACCGGCGAGGCTGCACCCACCAGGAGCTGTCCAGGTCGCACCGGACTGCCTGGGGTGATCAGGCCCTCGTTGCCAAGGCTCGATGCCCGCTCGGGGGCCACAATCGGCGGTCTTGAGGTGAGGACGGTGCCGTCGGGCAGCGTCGTGCTCGCCTGAACTAGTGTCGGGATCGACAGCCCGTCCGGGTCCGCCAGCCGCTCGTTGGCCAGGGCCGCCCTGCCCCGCAGGCTCGGTGAGGCGACGACGGTGCACTGCGCGGACACCGCGCCGCGGCTCACCAGATCGCCGAGTGCGAGATCCCGCACGGTCACGCGTTGCAGCCGGCTCCAGAACCCGCGCGTGTACGCGGAACTGCTCCGGTACTCGGACCCGGTCCAGGGCCGCCGTCTGAGGGGACGGGTCTGCCGGGGCGGGCCTGCGATCACGTCCTGCCGTAGTTCATCGGCGAACTGGGCGTATCCCTGGCGGTATCCCAGCAGGGTGCGGCGCAGCAGGGCTTCGAGGATGGGCCGGAGTTCGGTCCGGCCGTCGTAGCGAAGTGTGTCCTTCAGGCCGAGGAAACGGTCCCCCGGAGGCCGCTGGTACCACGGCTCCGCGCTCGGGCTCGTCCAGAAGACGGTGGGTGCGTTGAAGACGATCTCACCGTTCCGTTCCCGCAGGCCGATAGGGAGCGGTAGGTGCATCAGCAGGTGGCTCGCCCGCTTGGTCGGACCCTGCTCGTCCTCGACGACGAGGTCCAGGGTGAGGGGAACGAGGAAGTCCTCGGGGCCGGCTCCGCCACGTCGCACCTGCCAGAGGTTCGCCAGGGTCACCCTGGTTCGGCAGGTGGGGCAGACGACGTAATCGAGAGACCCGGCGCAGGTGGGGTCCGGGCAGCCGGGTGTCGCTTCGGTGATCCTGCCGTGCCCCGAGACCGCCGTACAGGAACAGATGTGGTCGTAGCGCCGGGCGAGGCCGGTCAACTGGCCGCAGAAACAGCTCCATTCACCGAGCTCGTACCCGGCCAGCCGCAGAGCAGTGGCGGAGGTGGCGGTGAAGAAACGCCCCAGAACCTTGTGCAAACCGGTGTCGAGCCGCTCGTGCGGGAGCCGGTCGATCTGGAGGAACTCGGCGAACTCCCGGCAGTGCTGCTGCTGGACATGCGTGCTCTCGGGGGTGCCGAAGGGGCGCTGCTCCAGGAGGAGTACCTGTACGTACCTGACCAGATCAGGTCGGCGCATCAGGGAGTATGTGCGCGCGATGTGCAAATCGGCCCGCAGCGCGTTGACACCGAACACGCGCTGTCGCAGGCGCCGGAACTCCTCGTCGAGGATCGTGTCGTGGAGGTCGTCGCCACGCCCCTCGTCCGCCGCCAGCCGGATGGCGTTCTCGATAGTGTAGGGCGTGGGGTACTGACGCCAGTTCCGCACATGCGCCGAGAGATCGGCACGGGTGCGCCCGCTGGACACCAGTGCGCTGACGTCGTCGCGAATGGACCGCATCCGCTATCCGATCCCCGCGCGGCCCCGGAAGTACTGCCGGAACCGGTCGTGGCAGAAGCTGTACTCCTCGCTTCCCCTCTGTACTTGCACGCCTGGCAGGGCCCGCCGATGAACCAGCAGGAAGCGGTGGATCTCCCGCAGAATGGTGTCGAAGTTCAGCCAGTTCAGCCCCTCGACCAGGTTGTACAGATCGAACGCGGAGAGCGTGCCGGCTTCCAGCAGGAACCCCAGGATCTCGACGTGCTCGGTGCGGTGGGCGCTGCGGTTGAGCTGCTCCAACTGCTGGTCCAGGTAGCCTTCGAGGCCGGTGGGGGTGCGCTCGACGTTGTCACGCGTGAGCACGCCGACGGCCGCGTCCTCCACCAGGAACCGCACATAGAACGGATCGCCCGCAGAGACGCGGTGTATCTGTGCGACGAAGTCCGCGTCCTCTGCCAGCCCTGCCGCCGCACCGCCCGCCATCTGGAGCAGTTTCACGAGCGCCACCTCGTCCAGGCCCTCTAGCCGCAGGTGCAGGCCCACGTCCGCCGGGGACAGCGCGATGTCGCTGAGGCAGGACCGGTCGCCCTGGGCGCGGCCCGAGAGCACGAGCACCAGGCCGTGCGGTAGCCGCCGCGGCAGCAGGGTGCGGAGTTGGTCCGGCGGCTCTAGTTCATCGACAGCGTCCAGCACGACGACCGTCGGCTCTTTCGGCGGACAGGCGATGAGACCGCGGAACTGCCGCTCCAGGCTCTTCAGCCCGCCGCCGCGCGTATGGGCGGGGTCCAACTGCTCACAGAGGCACTCCAATACGTCCTCGGGGCTGGTGGGGTCGAACCCGCCGCCCCTGCGCCGGTATGCCTGGCTGATGAAGTGGTAGCGGAACTCGGGATTCCGCCTGACCAGATCCGCGAGGAGGGAGGTCTTCCCGAATCCCGAGAGCGCCTCCACGAAGACGTAGCCGGAGGCGCGATCCCGGATGAACTCCGTGATCCGTGCGCTCTCAGCGTGACGCCCTGCGAACAACCGCGTGTGCGTCTCGATGAGATCGCGGAAGAAGTCCCGCGCCGAGGGATCCTCCGCTGCCCCCTGGCGGCTGGCGTCCACCGCCTGCTCCCACAGCTGCAGCAGCGGGTCCAGATCCATCTTCAGGGCATTCGCCAGCGCAATCACTGTTGCCCTGGTCGGAATGTTCGGTCCATTGAGCGCCTTGCTGACGGTGGTGTGCCCCAGGCCCGTCAACCTCTCCAAGGCGATCATCTTGACGCCCCGCGCATCCCGCCGATCCCGTAAACGCTGTTGGAGATCGGCCAGCACAGCGTCGCCATCGAACATGTCCTCCAAGGACCGCACCGGGCCTCCTTGACTATCAGCCATATCGATGAGTAATCCCGTACATGTTCGTTCGCCCGAACGCCAGCGTACGGCGGCTTCGGCATCTTCGTTCTCGGACAACAGCCCTTCAGGGAACGGAGAATGACCCATGTCTGTCTCGCTGGCCTCGCCGCCCGTGCACGCCCTCGCTCTCCTTGTCGCGGTCCTCACCGCAGCTCTTCTCGCACTCCTGGCAGCGATCTTTGCCGGGTTCCTCGCTCACTGGGACGGCGCGTCCCTCCCCAGCGCCCTGCTCCACGCAGGCACAGTCTTCGGCGCCGCCCTCACCCTGCTCTGCAGTCTCATCGCCCTGGGGGTCGCCACGTTGACCTGACGTCCGCCCCCCAGTGAGTGGGCCGGGCGCGGGGGTCGGCGGTGCAGCGGTTGACGGTAGCGGCCGTTCCGCTTCGAGGCGGCTTATGCTGGATCGTCGGCAACCCAACGATCGGCATCGGGCGGCGGCCGGCCCCGCCGGACCGCACCAAGGCCCTGGCCGAGAACCAGATCGCCGCCCTGTGGCGGCTGGACGTCTCACTGCGGGAGAAGACGCAGTGGAAGATGCTCTACGAGTCGGCCGCGCGGGCCGATGAGGTGCTGTGCCTGAACGTGGAAGACCTGTACCCGCAGGACAAACGCGGGAAGATGCGCTACGCCCGCCCTGGCGTCGACTCGGTCGCCAGGCACGTCGCCGAACGCGACCCCGCCGCCCGGCGCCGGTGAACCTCCAGAACCTGCTGGTGGGTTACTTGCTCTACCGGGCCGTGAAGTGCCGCCGCATCAGGTGTCTCTTGAGCGACGGGCCAGGAACTTTCCCAGTTCCCACAGGAGCAGGAGCGCGAGGGCGGCCAGCAGCGCCCAGCCGAACTGCCGTGCGTTGATCTGGGTCGTTCCGAGGATGCGGCGGAAGCCGTCCATCTGGGTCACCAGGACCGCGAGTACGAACTGGGCCAGTGCCACCCAGTTCATCTGCCTGCTGTCGAAGGTGGACGTCGTCAGCACCGAGTCCATCTCGCTGCGACACTCGAACGCGGCCACGATCAGGCAGAGGGCGAAGGCGGTGAACGCGATCGACTGACCGATCTCAGTACTGTCGAAGTGGGTCTGACCGAGCTTGATCAGTCCGAGCAGGACGACGGTGATCGCGAGCCCGCCGAGTCCGACCGTAACCACTACGGGCCGGGTGAGCACGGACTCGCCTCGCGGACGCGGCCTGCGTCGCATGAGCCCGGGGCTCTCCCGGTCGAAGCCGAGCGCGAAGCCGAAGGAGGCGTTGACGACGAAGTGGATCCACAGCACCTGCGGCGGGGTGAACGGCTCACCGGCGGCGATGTTGAAGACGGTGGCCCCGAGGAAGGTCAGGACGAAGGTGACGAGCAGGAGCAGAACGAATCGGATGTACTTGGTGAGGTTGTCATAGATTCTGCGGCCCTGCTCCACGGCGTAGACGATGGTGGTGAAGGCGTTGTCGGAGAGGATCATGCGTCCGGCGTTCTTCGCCACGTCCGTGCCGCTGCCCATGGCGATACCGATGTCGGCGGCTTTGATGGCGGGCGCGTCGTTGACGCCGTCCCCGGTCATCGCCACGACCTCGCCCTTCTTCTTGAGGGTGTCGGCGAGCAGTACTTTGTGCTCCGGCGCGACGCGCCCCACCACACCGATGCCGTCGATGCGGGCGAGCTGCTCGTCCTCGCTCATGGCGGCGAAGTCGGCGCCGAGGACCGCCTCGCCGGGGATGCCGAGCTGCCGGGCGATCGCCGCGCCGGTGGTGACGTCGTCACCGGTCACCATACGGACCCGGATGTGCCCCGCCTGCGCGCCGGCCACGGCTGCCCTGGCGTCCTCGCGGGGCGGATCGACCATGCCGACGAGGCTGGTCATCCGCAGCTCGGTGATGTATGCGAGGAGGTCGCCGTCCGGATCGAAGCCGGCGGGGTCCAGATCACGGGTGGCCGCAGCCATCACCCGGCGTCCCTCGCTGCCCATCCGCTCGGTCTGCGCGTCGGCGCGCGCGCTCAGTTCGGCGTCCCACGGTACGGTCTCGCCCGCCGCGAGCGCGGTGGCTGCCCGTTCCACCACTGCCGGGACCGCGCCTTTGACGAAGCACCGAACGATCTGCCGTCCGGAGGCGTCGACCGCTTGGTTGAAGGTGGCCATGAGCTTGTAGTCGGGGTCGAACGGCAGCGTGGCGAGCCGGGGAAGTCCCTCCCTGGTGGCGTCGATGTCCAGCCCGGCCTTGTGCGCGAGCACCAGCAGCGCGCCCTCGGTGGGATCGCCCACCACCTCGCCGTCCACCAGCTTCGCGTCGCTCGCCACCACGTACGGGAGGATCGCATCCTCGATGCCTGCGGAGGCCCCCGCGGCATGGTGGATCTTCCCGTCGAGCCCGTAGCCGGTGCCCGAGACGGTGTACCGGTCGGTGGGACTCAGGACTTCGACGGCGGTCATCTGGTTCATGGTCAGGGTGCCGGTCTTGTCCGAGTTGATCGCCGACGTGAACGCCAGGGTCTCGACGGACGGCAGTTCCTTGACGATGGCGTTCCGCTTCGCCAGGTTGAGGCTGCCGACGGACAGAATCGCCTGGGTCACGGTCGGCAGGGCCTCGGGGATGGCGGCGATGGCCAGCGAGACCGCGCTGACGAACAGCACGTCCCAGGCCTGGTCCCGCTGCCGCCCCAGGACGAACATCACGATCATGGTCAGGGCCGCCGCCCCCGTGATCCACAGCGTCAGGGTGTCGAGTTCCTTGGTGAGTGGCGGTACCTCTTTCTCGGTGGCCGACAGCATCCCGGAGATCTTGCCGACTTCGGTTGCGGCGCCGGTCGCGGTGACGACGAGCACTCCGCTGCCGTGGGTGACCGGGGTGTTCATGAAGGCCATGTTCGTCCGGTCGCCGGGTGCCGGCAGGGGGCCCGGGAGTGTGCCGGCGTTCTTCGCGGAGGGGACGCTCTCGCCGGTGAGTGCCGACTCGTCGATCTGCAGGGCACTGGCCTCGATGATGCGTCCGTCCGCCGCCACCTGGTCCCCGGCGGTGATGAGCACGATGTCGCCGACGACCAGCTGTTCGGCGGGGATCTCGGCCTCCGTGCCGTCCCTGCGTACCCGTGCCGTCGACTTCATCATCGATTGCAGCGCGTTCATCGCGCTCTCGGCCTTGCCCTCCTGGCGCAGGCCCACGACAGCGTTCAGCAGGGTCAGGACGATCAGCAGGACCGCGGTGGTCCACTCCTTGATGAGCAGCGAGACGACCGCCGCGGCCACGAGGACGATCTGCATGTAACTGCGGTACTGCGCGAGGAACCGGCGCCAGGCCGGAGGTCGCTTCTCCTCGGGCAGCGAGTTCGGGCCGTGCGCGGTCAGGAGCTGCGTGGCCCGTGCCGCGGAGAGACCGACTGCCGGATCGACGCCGAACGCCGCTGTGACCTCCTCGGGAGGGCACGCGTACCAGTCGTCTTCCGAAGCCCGGGGCTGTTCTCCCACGGAACTCGAACGCACCGTCATAGTTCTGCCTCCGATCCGTGGCCGCGGCTGCGTCCGGGCCGTTCGCGCGCCGCTCCGACAGGTCCTAGCCGCGCTTCTTCTTCGGCCGGTCTTTCCGCCCAGTGGCCCGCGCGGCTGATGGATGCCGGTCGGCGTACGGATCGGCCGGTGCCCCGGCAGGGGCCTCCTGCTCCAGTTCCCGTTTGGTGACGAGCAGCTCCTTCCGTGCCTCTTCCCCGACGTCGGGGAACTGAGGATCGATGTCCATCAGGGTGTGCGCGAGGATCGCCGCCGCGCAAATCCGCCCGAACCACTTCCGGTCCGCCGGCACGACGTACCACGGCGCCCACTCCGTACTCGTGGCCGACAGCATCTCGGAGAACGCGTGCTGGTAGTCGTCCCACCGGCGCCGCTCCCGGACATCGGCCGCGGAGAACTTCCAGTTCTTCTCCGGCCGGTCGATCCGCTTCAGGAAGCGGGTGCGCTGCTCCTCCTTGGACAGGTTCAGGAAGACCTTCACCACCTTGAACCCGTTGTCCGTGAGATGGCGCTCCCAGTGGTTGATCTCCCGGTAGCGCCGCTGCCATATGTCCGGCCCGCGCGTGTCGTCCGGCAGCTTCTGCCGGACCAGGTTCTCGGGGTGGACCCGCACGACGAGAACCTCCTCGTAGTGCGAGCGGTTGAAGATGGCGATCTCGCCGCGCGTGGGCAGGCGCTGGGTGTAGCGCCAGAGGTAGTCGTGGTCGAGTTCCTCGGCGGAGGGCACCTTGAAACTGCTGACCCGCACGCCCTGGGGATTGACGCCGCTCATCACATGGCGGATCGTCCCGTCCTTGCCACCGGCGTCGAGTGCCTGGAGACAGAGCAGGACGCCGTACGTGTCCTGGGCAGCCAGCCGCTCCTGGTACTCGGCCAGCAGCGACACCCCGGTCCGCAGCAACTCGATCCCGTCCCGCTTCTTCAGACCCGCCTTGTAGCGAGGATCGAAGTCCCGCTCCAGGCGCACCCTCGACCCCGGTTTCACCCGGAGTGGCGCGATGAAGTCCGCGATGCGTTCGGCTCTCTCGTCCGACATCACGATCAGTCCTTCTCTGGTCCGGGGTGAGCGCGGCGCGTCTCGGGGGCCGCCCTGTCGTCGACAGCCTGACCGGGAGCGGTGCGGCAAGCGGCAGCCAGCACCCTCCGGGACCGGCGTTCGACCAGGATCGGGACGTAAGCTCTGACCCTGGCCTGGTGGAAGGAGTCGTAAGCGGTCCTGACTGTGGTCTCGACGGTGACCGCGTCGACCGAGGGGTAGACGGCCCTCAGCCGCGCCACCATGTTCCGGATGGACACCAGTTCGTCCTGCGAGCCGGGCGGCGGTACAGCCGCAGGCCCTGCGGGATCGGTGCGCTTCACCGGCCCGGGGCAGCGGCTCAAGCCCCCGACGGGGCGGCATGCACGGACGTCAGAAGTCTGTTCTTCGACCGTCATGGCCGCACGTGTCCCATCTCCCACGACCTCCAGACCGCAGAACCACACATCCCGCCACAGCCGTGACAGGATCCCTCGCGCTCATTGTCTGTTCGCCCGGACAAGATCGCCCCCTGAGGCCGGGGGCGGGAAACCGCCGAGGGAAGCGTCGGCGCCGCGGCCGGGCCGCTGATCGAGGGAACCCAGGCCGCGGCCGGCGAGCTGGTTGTTCTCGTAGAACGTGACCATCCCGGTCAGCAGTGGCATCTCCATCCGTAGCCGCTCGGCCACCGACGGGGTGAGCCGCTCCCCGTTGGCCAGCACCTGCCCGCTCCTGCCGACCGCGACCGACAGCACCTCGCCGTCCGGGGTGAAGTGGTACTTCGTCTCCGTGCCACCCTCCATCAGCCCGGTGTCCACCGCCCGGTCCCAGGCCCGCAGGACGCGCTCCATCTCGGCCTGCGGGAACGGCGGGGCACTGTCACGTTGACTGCCCGGCCTGGGATGATCTTCTGGTTGGTCGTGCTGGGAGGGGTCGTCCGTGGACAGCGCGCCGCCGTCGTACAAGGGGCACCGGTACCCGGTGGAGATCATCGCGCACTGCGTGTGGCTGCACTTCCGTTTCCCGCTGTCGTTCCGCGAGGTCGAGGAGCTGATGCTCGAACGCGGCGTGAAGTACCTGTGGCGGGCCGTCGAAGCCGACGGCAACGTGCTCGACATTTTGGTCCGGGACCGGCGGGACACCGCTGCGGCCAGGCGGTTCTTCCACAAACTGCTCAAGAGGACCTGCTCGGTGCCGAGGGTGATCGTCACCGACAAGCTCCGCTCCTACGGCGCGGCCCACCGCGAGATCATGCCCTCCGCAGAACACCGCGCCCACAAGGGTCTGAACAACCGGGCCGAGAACAGTCATCAGCCGACGAGGCAGCGCGAACACGCGATGAAGGGCTTCCGCAGTACCGGCGGGGCCCAGCGGTTCCTGTCCGCGTTCAGCGGCATCTCACCGCACTTCCGACCACGCCGCCACCTGATGACCGCCACCCGATACCGCACCGAGACGACCACCCGCTTCGCCATCCGGGACGAGATCACCGGCGCCACCGACCAGCCCATCGCAGCGTAAGCCAGGCCCCCACCCGCCCCCTGCACACCCTGACGCGCCCTCAATCGATCAACACCGCACCAACGTGACAACGCCCAGTGGGAGGGTGAGGTGGATTCCTGCGTGGTCGCGCAGGGCGTCGGCGAGGTCGTGTCGGTCGGCGACCGGCCACTGGTGCTTGTCCACGGCGAGTTGCAGCGCCACCGAGTGCTCGAACACGATGGGCAGACCCTTGCGTTGGAGCAGGTCAGTGTCTGGGAGGGAGTTGCCGATCGCCAGGGACCGGGGCCAGTCGCTCACCTGGCCGGCGGCCAGCTCGGCGGCGATCTGCTGCTTGCGGCTGATGACGTCGGCTGCGACCTGGCCGGTGTACAGGCCGTCCTCATCGGCGAACGTGGTGCCGTGGAAGTGCTCTATCTCCAGATCCGCGGCAAGATGCCGCAGGACCTCATGGGGACCGCCGGAAATAAGCATCGAGGTGAAGCCGTGTTCGCGCAGCGCCGCGACGAGCGGGCGGACAATGGCGAACAGGGTCGACCGCCGCTGCTGCCAGACCTGTTCGGCGACGGCGGCAACAAGGCGGCACGGCACATCCGTGAACATCGCCGCGAACAGCTCATGGGCGCGCCCAGCGGAGGCGTACGACTCCAGTTCGGCGCCGTCCGGCGAGGTCAGGAAGGCACGCAGTGCCGCCAACCGGTCAACGGGGCACAACCCCGCAGCAACCAACGCCCCCGGCAGAGGCGCCGCCAGCGCCCCTGATAGCAGACTGCCATCGACGTCCAACGCGGCGATCTTGTCCACAGCACCGATTCCAGCAAGGCGTCCCTCCGGCTGTCCCTGGCCTTGGGCTGGGACAGCGACGACTACCAGAAGGCCGTCGTCTCGATCGAGGCGAAATCGTGGTACCGGGACGCGGTCTGCTGGAGGACGGAGAGACACAACCTGGTCGACCTCAGCGTTCCGCGCGTCACCGGAACGCTGACTTTGACCGGTCCCGACGGAGCGGTGATCGGCACCGAGGAGATCATGGCGGAAGGCGTCAAGCCGCCCTACCCGATCTCCTTCACCCGCGAGTTCGCCCTTGCCGGCCTGCCCGCCGGTCGCTACACCGTTGCCCTGACCGGCGCGGTCGAGACCGGCGGCTTCCAATTCAGCGGGGACGACAGCACGGTGAAGCTGGACGACCGCACCATCGCCTTCGACGTCGGGGCCTGATCCGAAAAGCGCCACGATCTCCCGGTCGGTGGCCCGCTCGCCCTTCTTGCGCAGCACCTTCACCCGTGCCGGGGCCGCATCCGGTAGCCGGTCAGCCCCTCTCCCCCAGCCCGCTCCGGCAGGTCCCAGAGCTCCGCGACCTCGTACAACTGGGCCATCACCGCAGACGGCACCGCCATCGTCGTGATGCCGTGGAGCAGGCACTGGCGCACCTCGGTCGCCACTTTCTGGATCCGCGCCGACTGCCAAGTGGGCTCCGCGCCCGGCCCCGCCGGCACCAGGTGCCGGAGGCGGACGTCTTCTTGCGGCACGTCCGCGCCGCAAGAACGCACGAGACGCGGTGCGCGCCTTACTTGGTCGTGTGCGTGGGGTAGACCTCAACGTCGGTGTAGGCCCCCTTGATGTCCCCCGCGCCCGCAGGCCATTTCAGGGTCACGGTGTGGGTCTCGTTCGGGGGCGTCACCAGGATGTTGGTCGGGGACGCGAGGCTGTCGCCGGTGTTGTCGATGTCGTAGGCGAGGTTGAAGACAGCGGCGTCACCGGGCTTCAGGGTGGTGATACGCGGCTGGGCGTGGCCGCGCTCGATGGGGTTCGAGGTGTTGTCGGCGTCCTTGATGTCGACGCCCGCGAAGCCCGTCGCCGAGCAGGTGGTCGAACCCCGGTTGACCATGGTGATGTCGATCCTGCCGGAGTCCTCGTCGGGCGCGGCGTCCGTGGCGTCGATGGCCAGGTCCTCCGTCTTGCAGAACGTGACCTTGCCGCTGGTCGTCGTCGCGCCGTTCGCGGCTGCCTCTGCCTCGGTGTCCTCACCGGAGCCCGACTTCGCGTTGCCGGCCTCCGGGCCGCCGGAGCCCGATCCGCCCTCCGTTTTCGAGCCACCGTCCGAGGACGAAGAAGACGAGGACGAGGACGAGGAGCCCTTGGAGGACGAGTCCTTCCCCGAGCTGTCGCTGCCACAGGCGGTGAGCGAGAGGGTGGCGGCGACGCCGATGGCGGCGAGAGCAGTGATGCGGGTGTACTTCACAGTGTTCCCCCAGGAGTAACGCTGGTGCGTGCGGTCGGAAATATTTGTATCCCGCACCGAGTCACAGGCGGTCCTCCATGACGTCTTCGTTCCGTCACAGGCCCTGGCCGGCCGACGGTGCTCGGTCAAGGCCAAGGGCGCCCAGCCGAAGGTGCGCCGCCGCGGCGTCACCCGCGCCGACTACGTGCTGGAGACGGTGTTCTGGGACGCTGGCACCGCCCGGCTGCTGCCCCGGCTGCTCAAGGGCCGCCCCCGCGGGCCGGTGTTCGTCACCCACCGCCGCCCCGGCCCCGGCCCCGGCCCCGGCCCCGGCAAGGTACTCGCCGCCCGGGACGTCTGCCCGGACACCGGCCTGGCCCGCCTCTCGTACTGCCAGGCCCGCGCGCTGCTCGACCAGCACACCGCCCACGCGGGGCCGGGCACCGGCTGGGACCTGCACAAGTACCGCCACTCCTCCCTGACCCACCTCGGCGAGAAGGGCGCCTCCGAGCTGATGCTGATGGCCAAGTCTCGACACAAGAAGGCCGAGAACCTCCCCCGGTACTTCAAGCCCTCCCCAGAGGTCATTGCAGATGTCACCAGCCTGCTCGCTCCCGAGGGCGTTCGGCGCTGACCGGCCGTCCGGGGGATGCTGCTCGTGTACGCCATCGGTCAGTCGTATCGTGCCGCACGTGCCCGGCGCGCCTCCGGCCGCGCCCCGAGTCCCGTCCGTCGATCCGTGCTCTCTCGGTCAAACTCTCTGCGCGCACAGCACAGTTGATTGCCTGCGTCTCCCGTAGCGTGCCCGGTGCGCCGGGCACGCGTACCCGCCACGACGTCCGAGGGTCCGAGCGCCTCGTCGAAGCACCAGGACACAGGGAGATGACCCGATGGGATCGAAACAGCGCATTCGCCGTGGTGCCGCGGCTCGCGCGGCAGGAGTGCTCTTGGCCGGGTTCGGTCTGGTGGTCGGACTCTCGGCCCCGCCCGCTGCGGCGACCGAGGGCGGTTGGATCAACGAGGGCGGCGCCGCGCGGTCCCCGTCGGCCATGACCGCGCTCTGGCACGACGGAGGGACGTACGAGGCCGCCCGGGGCGAGGACGACCAGATCTGGTGGCGGTTCGGGAACGGAAGCTGGCAGCGGATGCCCGGCAACTCCGGCACCCGGCGCCCACCGACGCTGGCGGTTGCCGATGTGGACGCCCGCACCCAGCGCGTGATCATGTTCCGGGTCGGAGACGACGGCGCCGGCTACTACAGCCTCCTTGAGGACCGCGACGCCAACCGGTGGACCGGCTGGCGCAGAATCCCCGGGGACCTCCGCCTCACCGCCAGGATCTCCGCGACCTACACGACCAGCGGAGTGGAACTGGCCACGGAGAACAACGGTTGGCTCTACACCCAGCGGATGGACCTCCGGTCCGGCCTGCCGCGTTTCCAACCCGAATGGGAGATCCAGCGCTTCCGAGGCTCGGACGTCGGCGTCACCAGCAACTTCACCTTCAGTGCCGGCGAGCAGACGTTCTACGCCTCGCGGGGTCTGACGAACACGGTCCGCATCGCCCGCACTCGCCCGGGGGACGGCAGGAATGCCCGGTACATCGATCTGCCCGGCGGGGGCCGGTGCGAGTCGGTGGCCATCGGCCGGGGAGGGGACCCCGGACATCTGGCCACCAGCCCCTTCGACCCCGGCTACGCGGCTCAGCAGAACATGGCCATTGGCTGTATCAGCCCCGGTGACCGGCAGCTCTACCTCAACCGTTCCACCGACGGCGGCAACACCTGGTCCGGCTGGGCCCACAGCAGCGGCGGCCCCTCCCCCTCCTCCGCGGCACCCGAGATCCACGGCTTCCCCGGCGGCGAGGTCTTCGCCGTCTTGTCCTGGGGCAGCAACACCGCACCCTTCAAACGCCACATGATCGTGATGAAACGCGTCATGTGACTTCCCCCGGCCGGGGCCCGCACCACGACGAGTCGCCACCGGGCGCCAGCCGCGCTCATCCCCGCTCCGGCCGGTCAGGATCGCGCAGGGGCCGCAGCCCCGCGGGCATCTCCGGGAGTAGGAAGCTGTACCGGCCGAGCATGTTGACGTGGTGCCGGACGAACGGTGAGAGCCGGGCGACGTCCCGCTCGCGGACGTCGAAGCCGTCGGCACGGAGCCGGTCGAGGGCGGCGTCTGGCTCTGTTGATGACGAAGGGCAGCGTTTCTCGGGCAGTTCGGGAGGCGCGTATGCACTCCAGCGGGCCCGAATGTCGATGAGTCCGGACGGCACGCTCCAGACTCGGCGTGACCAAATTCCCGTCTGCGCGCCCCGCACGGAGGCAGGCTGAGGTCAAAGATGCCGGCTACGGGGTCAGGTGGCCGGGGGGACCAGCTCCGCTGCCGGCGCGGAGGTCTCCGTGGGGACTGTTTCCCGTACTCGTCGATACCGGGATTGAGCCACCGAAGGCGCCTCCCAAACCCATCGAGAAGCGCCTTCACTCCTGCGGCTCTGGCACACATTCCGTGACGGGTTCACCCTACGTATTCGAGTTCTCCAGCCTTGAATCGATCCCAGTTAGCGTAGAGCGTTCGCGAAGACCGCGCGGTTGGCGGCTGTGTGTTCGTGTTCACGCCAGGACCAGGCGATCCGGGCGAGGATCTGCCCGCTGTCAGCCACGCGTGGGTCTGGAGCGTTGAGATGTTGGTGCCACCAGAGGACGTTGCGGTTTTGGCGGTCGAGGATGGCGTCAACGAGGTTGCCGCGCTCGGAGGCATCGAGCCCGTAGGAGTCGGCGAGAATCCTTACCTGGCGTGCCTGTGCGTGGGGGGATGCGGCTTGCGGCTTGGAGGAGATGCACCAGGTCCAGGCCATGTACCCGAGGTCTTCCAGGGGGTTGCCAGGTGCTGCTGTATCGAAGTCGATGAAGGCCACTGGTCGACCTTGGTGGAAGACGACGTTGTTCGGTCCTGGATCGTGATGGCAGACGACCGGAAAGGTTCCGGTAAGACGGCAGCTGCGAGTGGCTTCATGCAGCGAGCGCAGAAGAGCGCCGGCAGCCGCAACCTGATCGTCTTTCCAGAGCTGGAATCTGGCTGGTACTCGGCCAGGCACGTAGGTAAATGTGTCGCGGCCTGCGCTGTCGAGTCCGAAATAGCGTGGTGCGCCTTTAAAGTTGCGTTGTTGAAGGTGGTTGAGCAGTTCGGCGACGAAGGCTGATCTGGCAGTGACCGGCCTGCGGACGGTGTCGCCAACGCGGACGACCCCCGGAGTGATACGCCCTCCGGGCAGTGGAACTTCGCCCTCTCCTGTGTGCATGGCACCAGCTTCTCGCCTTCTGGCCGCTCCGGGTGACATCCGTTTTGAGCGTCGAAGCTCGTTCACGGAGCGAGCAGCACGCGTTTCCGGAGGAGCTGGATCCGGCGCGGCCGAACATCTGGCGTTTGAGCATCTTGATCCGGTTGATGTGTCCTTCGACTACGCCGGAATTCCAGGGCAGGGTGAGGCCGGCGATGACGGCATCGTGGTCGCGGTCAATGCCCGCGGCGAGGGTGTGCAGGCTGGGCAGGTCGTCCCTGCGGACAGCATCGAGCCATTCGGGAAGCCGTTGGCCCTGGCGCTCAGTGAGCATCTGAGCGAAGGACCGGACGTGTCCGGTGAGGGCGTCGAGTTCGGGGCAGTTGGCAAGGACAGCTTTGAGCCGGAGTTGTTCAATCTAGGTGAGGGATTCCGGGCGGCTGAGGATCCATCTGGTCACCACCCGCGGTGCCGGTGGCTGTGCGGTCACCGGGCGGGGCGAAGTGCGCTTCTTCCTGATGTAGGCGCTGACGATGCCGTAACTGCCCTGGCAACCGAGCGGGACGATCTCCTCCCAGAGCTTCCAGGCGATGGTGCAGCCCTCGTTCCAGCGGTCGTCCAGGCAGGGCTTGTACTCGTCCAAGGCGGAGGGCTTTTGACGGTGCGACGAGTCATGTGGAGCTGGCGCCCGATGGAACGGCGGCTGTGGTTGGCTTCCAGCAGTACATGGACGGTGGCGTGCCTGGCTCGGATGCGGTTGGCGAACCGGTCGCTCTGCCAGGGGGAGGCAAGCTCTTCGGGCGGAGTGGGCTCGATGCGTTGTTCCTCAGCTGGTTCGGGGATGACGACGCGCAGGCACTGGCGGTGGCGGGCGACGGCCCGTTCGGCGGCCTGGCCGAGGTTGTTCCAATGGTGCCAGCGGTCAGCAACCTGGGGCGCCCCGGCTGTGGCACCTTGCGCAAAGAACGGAGCCCGGTTCCGGCAGACCACTTCGATCCCTGACCGCTCTGTCAGCCACTCGGCCGGACTGGACGCCTCCCGGTCGGGCAGCAGATCCACTGGCCGACGGGGTCTCGACATCGACCAGCACCGTGCCGTAGACGCGGCCCTTGTGCGTCGCGTACTCGTCGACGCCGACCACCCGCGGGGACGGTGTATCCGGCTCGGGCAACGCGTCGAGCAGGCGCAAGATCGTGCTGCGGCTGACGGACACCCCGAAGGCCCGTGCCATCCGGGCACCGGCCCGGCCGGCGAGGGCGAGACCGACCGCGGCAAGGGTCGAACGCAGGCCCTCGGTCCACCGGCTGTGCCGCCGGGTCAGCCCCGGCAGTTGCTCGACGAACGTCCGCCGCCCGCACGAAGCGTTCCGACAGAAGAACCGGCGGACCTGTAGAGAGAGGACCACTCGCCGTCCCGCGCTGGGCACATCGGCAGGAAGCCGCAGGTAGGAGCTATGTATCCGGCTCGACCGGCTGGCACAGTCTGGACGCCCAGCCCCGGCCGCCGTACACCGGGCCTTGACGCGTATCGCCTCGTTGTTCACGTCCACCGACAGCACCGTCACATCCGCGAGCAACGGGAACAACAGCTCCTGCAGCCGGAGTAAAGTTTCTTCCACGACGTTGAACTGTCGGCCACACCGAGATCGGCACCGGTCGTTCTCACGTAACTTCCAGGAGATTGATCCGAGCGGCAGCCATCACTCAGCGTGCCCCCTCACGGAAAGCGAGCCAGAACCACTACTGCTCGATAAAGCCAATCAGGAAGCAGTGGCCGTCGTGGGGGCTTCTTGGAGAGACTTCTGGGCATGCCTGACAACTCGCTGTTCGTCGCTGGCCTCACAGGTGTGACGGCGATCGCGGCCAGTTCGCTGGCGAGCTGGCTGACCAGCAGGGGTAACGCCCGCGCTGCTCGAGTCCAGGTCGATGCGACTACTGAGGCGCAACGCCGCGAAGGCGCCCGTCAGACTCGGCGGGCCGCCTACCTGGAGCTCATTGAGCAGGCCCAGGTCGTCGCTGACGGACTCCGAGGAGTCGACGGTCTCTCGATCACCGGGTGTGAAGCCGCATTGGCCGCTCACCGTGACCGGCATCAGCAGTTGCGTCGGGCGGTGACACTGGTTGACCTGGAAGGCCCTTCCGCGGTCCAAGTCGCAGCATCGAACCTGTTGATCATGTCGGGCACGCTCGCCACAGCTCTAGCGGCCATGGCCGAGAACGCCAGCCGGGAGAACCGCCGTGAGTTCCAAGAGACGTTACGTGCCTACATTCGGCTGATCACGCCCTTCGTCGATGTAGCTGCCGCAGCACTGAATGAGACGTAGGCGCGCTGGTGAGCACGATTCGGAGCGGCCAACCTTAAAGCACAAGCTCCGCGATGGTGCGGTACCCGCGTGGTGCCCGCCCCCGCGAAACGCCCAGCGGGCGGCATCCGCATAGGGTCCGCGACAGCGTGCCGGCCCGGTCGAGTACCTGATCTTGTTCGGGCCGCAGGGAGAGCGCCTGCGACCGCGCACCCCGGCCGCCCCCGGCCTCAGGGCCCAGTAGCAAGCAGAGAACGAATGGCCTGACGCCCTGGATATGCCCGGGATGCCAGGCCTCTTCCTCGCTGTCCTCAGCGGCGTCGGGGTGGCGGAAGAGGCGCAGGCTCTGGCCGGGGTCGCTGGCCTTGATGTTGAACAGGTAGCGGCCCAGGAAGATGCGTCCCTCGTTCCGTGGTCGAGCGGATGGAGCGCTACGGCAATGGTGAACTCGACCTGGAGTTCAGGCAGATCGCCATCACTGCCGATGCCGTCCGCTCCGGCCGGCTCACCACGCACGACGTCAACACCCGCGACGTCAACTACAAGCGCTACCGTGAGGAGCGCCTGCGCGAAGGCATCGACCCGCACACCGCTGTCGAGGTCGAAGCCCTCCGCCCCAAGCTGCTGCGGCAGCGGCGTGACGAGGCGATCGAGGGCCTGGCGGACGACGTCCGGCAGTGGAACATCGAGGCCCGCACCGAAGAGGCCGAGCGGGAGCTGCTGCGCTCCCTGCAAGGAACAGTGAAGAAGATCGTCCAGCACACCGCGCATGGGAACCTCCTGCTGAGTTGGGAGACGTTCGGCGGTCCGGCCGGGAAGCACCGCCATCGGCGCGTCGTGGACGATGGTCTACGGCAGGCTGCCCACTGCCAGCCAGCTGTCCGCACATCGTCGGGAGATCGGTTCGCGCTGGCGGCGCCTGGCGCCGGGACGACAGGCCCTGCTCGTCCTGGCGCACCTGCGGTGCGGTGACACCTACGCCCGCCTCGCGGCCGGGTTTTGCATCGGGATGGCGGCCGCGTACCGGTACGTCCGCGAAGCCGTCGAGGCCCCGCGCCCAAGACGTCACAGCGGGCGACGCCCGCATAGACCGGGCGTAGAGGAACGCATCGATGGCGATTTGCCCGACATCGACCGCCGCTCGTTCGTCCTCGGTCAGCGGGATGGGGCGGGCATGCGCTGCAAGGTCTCCTTGGCTTCCAGTAGTTGCGCCTTGCTGCAGCCCTTCGGAGCGTAGAAGTCGCAGCGGGCGCAGGCCGCCCTGTGCTGGCACTGCTCGAAGAAACTGCAGGTTCACCAGGCGTGGCCCAGGTCGAAGTACTGCCAGGGGTCGCCGGTGGCCGCCGGTCCGGTGACGATGTACACCGGTCCTTCAGCCCAAAGTCCATGGCGGCTCTCTCCTGGCCGATCGTGCGGACCGTACGGCCTACAACATCGCCTTCTGGGGTTGGGTGGGCACCACGATGACTGTGGTGGTCCCGGCAGCCAGGGCTGCCTTGAACTCTCGCTCCAGGTCCTCGGTGGTCTCCACGTCGACGGCACGGCATCCGAAGCCGCGGGCCACGGAGGCGATGTCGATCCCAGGCAGGTCGAGTCCCGGAACGCCCGGCGTCTCCTCCAGCACCGCGAACGACTTGAGGATGGAGTACTCCTGGTTGCGCATGACCACGTAGACGATCGGAAGGTTGTGCTGCGCCGCCGTCCAGATGGCCTGGACGGAGTACTGGAAGGAGCCGTCGCCGATCAGGCCGACGACCGGCCGTTCGACGCCCCTGTCCCGGTCGCCGAGCGCGACCCCCACCGCAGCCGGGGTGCCCCAGCCGATACCTCCGCTTGCCGTGGCGAAGAACGATCCGGTCCTGACCGTCGGAAGCCACTCGACCTGCTGCGCCATCGTGGACGTCGATTCGTTGACGATGACCGCGTCGGACGGTCGCACCCTGCTCAGGGTGGCATAGACCTCCGGTGGAGTGAGTGGGCTGTTCGGCACCTGCGGCAGCTCACGGGGCCGCGCCATCGGCTCCGGAGCGGTCCGCGCGGCCCCCTCCGCAACCATGTCCAGGAGCAACTCGATCGCCTTCATGGGATCGCCCAGAAGGCTGTCGCCCACGCGCGCCGCCGCGGCAACACTCTGATTGCCGGTGATCTGCAGAAGCTCCGTGCCCTCCGGCAGGTACAGGCCGGGCACGTAGGGGTAGTACCGGAACACCTCCGCGCCGATCACCACCACCAGGTCATGTCCCGCCAGCCGATCGCCGATGGTCTTCACCGACATGCCGAGCGGGCCGCAGAAGAGGGGGTGGTCTTCGGGGAACGAGGCGCGGTCCAGCAGCGGGGCTCCGTAGACGGCGGCGCGCAGCTTCTCCGCCAGCGCGACAGCTGCGTCCCAGCCGCCGCTGCGGTCGACCTCCGGCCCGAAGACCAGCGCGGGACGACAGCTGGCGGAGATGCGGTCGGCGAAGCCCCGCAGCCGCTCCGTGTCGGGGGCGACGCGGTCGCTCACCGTCCGCACACGGGCAAAACCGGAGAGGGGCCGCTTCCAGTCGTCCATGGGAATCGACACGTAGACCGGTCCCGCCGGCGGCTGCAACGCCTCCGCGTAGGCCCGCATGAAGGCCTCGGCGACGTCTTCGGCACGCGCCGGCTCGTAGGACCATTTCACCCATGGCTTCGGCAGTGTGGTGGCCTCACGGTTGCCGAGATACGGCTCCCCGATCACCAGTTCCCGGTGCTGCTGACCCGAGGTAATGATCAGGGGCGTGTTTCCGTGGTAGGCCGCCACCAGGTTGCCCACGGCGTTGCCGAGCCCGGCCGAGGAGTGCACGTTGACCAGTGCGGGGCGGCGGGTTACCTGGGCGTAGGTGTCGGCCATCGCGATGACGGACGCCTCCTGCAGGGCCAGGACGTAGGTGAAGTCCTCGGGGAAATCCTGCAGAAAGGGCTGTTCGGTGGAGCCGGGATTGCCGAAAACCGTGGTGAGCCTGAGGGTCCGCAGCAGGTCGTAGGTCACGGTACGGACGGTGGATCGCTCGGTCATTGTTGCTACCGACTTTCATGCTCGGGCTGGGCGTCGGGTTAACGGCCCTGCCAGTGAGGTGAGCGCCTCTCGGTGAAGGCTCCGGCCCCTTCGTCGGTGTCGTGGGACGCCAGAACCAGGGCAACGATCTGATCCTGCTCGACCAAGGCGTCCTCGTCGCGGGATGCGGTCCGTTCGGTGACGACACGATTGACTGCTGTCACAGCGAGTGGGACGTTGGTGCGTCGCAGGGGTGGCGGGTTCCATGGCCTGCTTCATGGCCTCTTGGCCCGTTCGGTGAGGTGGTGGATCAGGGCGAACCCGTACCGTTCAGAGACTCATCGCTGCTGGTCAAGCCGCGTATCTGTACTCGTTGATGACGCCGCCCAGTACTCGGGTGCGGAGGAGTCGGTGCGCGGTCAAGTCGGTCGAGGGCGCCGGGTGCTCCCCTGCGAGGGGAGGAAGTTGTCCCCGGGCCTGGTGGGGGGCGATGGCTGCTGCAGTGGAAGGCGTAGACGTCGAGCACGCGCCGAGCGTGGGCTTCGTTCGGGATCAGCAGGTGGTCAAGGGCCTCGCGCCGGAGTGTCCCGATGGCCCTTTCGCAGTGTGCGTTCATCCGTGGGGCCCGCGGCACCGTCTTCAGGGTCTCGATGCCCTCGGACGCGAGGACCGCGTCGAAGTACCCGGTGTACTTGCGGTCCCGGTCGCGGACCAAGAAGCGCAGCGAGTCCAAGCGCAGGCCCAGGTCGACGGCGAGGCTGCGGGCTTGCTGGACCGTCCACCGCGCGGTCGGATGCGCGTTCACACCAGCGATGTGCAGGCGGCGCGTGCCGTGCTTGAGGCTGACCAGCGCGTAGACCCGGCGAAGATCGACCAGGTCGATGTGCAGGAAGTCGCAGGCGATGACGCCGTCGGCCTGCGCCGTCAGGAACTCTCGTCACGTCGGCCCACCTCTACGGGGAGCAGGGCCTACTCCGGCAACAGTCAAGATCTCCCAGACCGTGGAGGCTACGATCCGATGCCTGAGCCGGGCGAGCTCATCTTGGATCCTGCGACACCCCCAGCGCGGATTCTCTGCGGCCAGCCGCAGCACCAGCTCTTTGATCGCCTTCGTGGTCGGTGGCCGGTCGGGCCTGCTCCGGCGCTTGCTGCAGTCCCACCGGCGCGCCACGAACCTTCGATGCCAAGCCAGCACGGTGCCCGGAGTCACCGGGAACACCTGAGCCCAACGACGCCGGGGTATCAACGAGGACAACGCCGCGAACCACAGCCGATCCGCCGGCTCGTAGCGCACCGGACCCGCAAGTTGCCTGCGCAACACCGCGTTCTCGTGCCGCAGGACAAGAAGTTCGGCTTCCTTGGTCACCTGCCGACGCAGCAGCGACACATGGACCGACAACAGCTTCCTTGTCACCCGGTAGACCAGCGAGACAATCACCCGCGGCATCTTCCTACGCGCCCCTGAGCGCCACCAGACCCCTACGACCTGCAGCCACGGATTTCTGAACGGCACAAGGTCCACCGGTGTGCGGGTCTCGACGTCGACCAGCACGCTCCCGTGGACGCGGCCTTTGCGCATCTGTCGGCGTACAAGTGAACGTCCCCACCCGCGTACGGATGAAAAGGGACAGTTGTTGATGCGTTGAGACCTGCTGCTCGGCACTCTGCTGCTTGG
>NZ_JBIASS010000028.1:0-3765 GCF_042890955.1 Streptomyces sp. NPDC001933
CGTCTCCTCCTTCGGCATCAGCGGCACCAACGCCCACGTCATCATCGAAGAACCACCGACCCAAAACCCCACACCGACAATCATCCGCACAGACACGCCGACACCAGTCGTTCCTTGGGTGCTGTCCGCGAAGACGCGGTCGGCAATGGCCGCTCAGGCACGGGAGCTGCACGCGAGGCTGCTGAGCCGGCCGGACCTGGACACGCAGGACGTGGCCTACTCGCTGGCCACAAGCCGCAGCGCCCTCGAATACCGGACCGCCGTCGTCGGCAGCGACCGGGCCGAACTGCTCGAAGGCGTCAAGGCGCTGGCGGAGCAGGGCATGGAGGCGGATGCCATCGGCGGCCGGGCACACTCCGGCAGCCAGGTCGGCTTCCTGTTCTCGGGGCAGGGTTCGCAGCGGGCCGGGATGGGGCGTGAGCTGTACGAGGCGTACCCGGTGTTCGCCGATGCCTTCGACGCGGTCTGCGCGGAGCTGGACCGGCACCTCGACCAGCCGGTCAAGGACATCGTGTTCGGCGGGTCGGAGCTGATCGACCAGACCGTCTACACCCAGGCCGGCCTGTTCGCGATCGAGGTTGCGCTGTTCCGGCTGCTGGAGCACTGGGGCATCACGCCCGATTACCTGCTCGGCCACTCGATCGGTGAGCTGGCCGCCGCGCACGTGGCGGGTGTGTGGTCGTTGGAGGACGCGGCGGCGCTGGTCGCCGCGCGGGGCCGGCTGATGCAGGCGCTGCCGACGGGCGGGGCGATGGTTGCCGTCCAGGCCACCGAGGCAGAGGTCCTGCCGCTGCTGGTGGAGGGCGTGTCGATCGCTGCCCTGAACGGCCCGGACTCCGTGGTGATTTCCGGTGACGAGGACGCGGTGCTGGCCATCGCGTCCAGCTTCGGGAAGACGAAGCGCCTCCGCGTCAGCCACGCCTTCCACTCGCCGCGCATGGAGCCCATGCTCGCCGAGTTCAAGACGGTCGCGGAGGGCCTGACCTTCCAGGCACCGAAGTTCCCCATCGTCTCCAACCTGACCGGTGAACTCGCCGGCGAGGAGCTGCTGAGCGCCGACTACTGGGTGGACCACGTCCGCCAGGCCGTCCGCTTCCTCGACGGGGTAAAGCAGTTGCAGACCCAGGGCGTGACCACCTACCTGGAACTCGGCCCCGGCGGCGTCCTCTCCGCCATGGGCCAGGACTGCGTCACCGACGACGAGGCCGACTTCCTCCCCGCCCTGCGCAAGAACCGCGCCGAGACCGAAGCGCTCGTCGCAGCCGTGGCCGAACTCCACGTCCGAGGCACCCGCATCGACTGGACGACGTACTACGCCAACACCGGCGCCCAGCGCGTCGACCTGCCCACCTACGCCTTCCAGCGGCAGCGCTTCTGGCCCAAGGCTCCGGTGGCGGGCGGGCACCCCGGTGGCGTCGGTGAGGCTCCGGTCGCGGACTCGGCCTTCTGGGAAGCCGTGGCTCGCGAGGACCTTTCGGCGCTGGTGGGCGACCGGGAACTGACGGCCGACAGTCCGCTCAGCGAGGTGCTCCCGGCGCTGTCGTCCTGGCACAGCCGACAGCAGCAGCGTTCGGTGGCCGACGGGTGGCGCTACCGCGTCACCTGGAAGCCCGTACAGCCCCAGGCAGGCACGCTGTCGGGCCGCTGGCTGCTGGCCCTGCCGGAGGCACTGTCCGGCACCGCCGTCGTCGAGTGGTGCGAGCACGGGCTGAAGGCAGCGGGTGCCGAGGTCGTACGCGTCACCGGCGCCACCGACCTGTCCCCGTACGCCGAGGCGGCCGGGGTGCTGTCCCTGCTGGGGCTGGCGGAGGACGAGACCCTCGACGAGGGGGTCGCGCCCGGCTTGGCGGCCACGCTCGGCCTCGTCCAGAAGCTGGGCGAGGCCGGGGTGGAGGCCCCGCTGTGGTGCCTGACGCAGGGTGCCGTCTCGACCGGGACCTCCGATCCGCTGCGCAACGCCACCCAGACGCAGGTCTGGGGCCTGGGCCGGGTCGTGGCCCTGGAGCACCCGAAACGCTGGGGCGGCCTGATCGACCTGCCCGAGAGCCTCGACGCCCGGACCTGGGAGCAGGCCGTGGCGGTGCTGTCGGGCACTCCGGGCACACCGGGCGAGGACCAGGTCGCGCTCCGCTCTTCCGGCGTCTTCGCGAGCCGGCTGCTGGCGGCGTCGGTTCCGGCCGGCGACCGCGAGTGGGTCCCGCGCGGCACGGTACTGATCGGCGACGGCACCACGCCGCTCGCCGGGCACCTCGCGGGCTGGCTGGCGGGTACGGCGGTGGAGCGGGTCGTCCTGCTGACTCCGGTCGGCGGCACGCCCGACCCGGACGTCCTCGCGAAGCTGGGCGAGCGGGCCGTGGTGCGGGCCGTCGACGTGACCGACCGTACGCAACTGAGCGCTCTGGCCTCCAAGTTGGCGGCCGAAGGCACTCCGGTCCGGGCCGTGCTCCACACCTCGGGTACGAGCCACTTCGCACCGGTCACCGACACGGACCCGGCACAGCTGACCAAGGCGCTGCGGGCCCGCGTCGCAGGAGCGGCAGCTCTGGACGCCGTGTTCACGGAGACCGCGGCGGAGACCACGCTCGATGCGTTCGTCCTCTTCTCCTCCATCGCCGGTGTCTGGGGCGGTGGCGGGCAGGGGGCCTACGCGGCGGGTACTGCTTACCTGGACGGGCTGGCCCAGCTCCGGCGGGCCAGGGGCCTGGCCGCCACGTCCGTGGCATGGGGCCCGTGGGTCGGCGGCGACACGGCCGTACCGGCCGAACCGACCGACTCGGTCGACTCGGTCCACTCGGCCGAAGCGGTCGGCTCGGCCGAAGCGGTCGGCTCCGGTGACGGGAACGGTGAGGAGCAGATGCGGCGGCGCGGGCTGCTGGCCCTGGAGCCGGCACAGGCTCTCACCGCGATGGCGCGGGCGGTGGCCGAGGAGTCTCCGGTCCTGACCCTCGCCGACGTGGACTGGGGATCCTTCGCCCGCGCGTTCACCGCGCTGCGACCGAGCCCGCTGCTGGCGGACCTGCCGGACGTCGCCCGGATCGCGGCGGCCGCCGCCGAGAGCGAGGCGGAGAACACCGATGTCTCCGACGAGCTGCGGCAACGCCTCGCCGTCCTGCCGGAGTCGGAGCAGGAGGCCGAGCTGGTCGAGCTCATCCGTCAGCAGGCGGCCTCGGTGCTCGGGTACGCCTCGGTGGGCGACATCGAGGCGGGCCGGGCCTTCCGTGAAATGGGCTTCGACTCGCTGATGGCCGTCGAGCTGCGCAACCGGCTCACCCGGGCCACGGGACTGCGCCTGCCGGCGGGCTTCGTGTTCGACTACCCGAACGCGATCGCGGCCGCCCGTCTGCTGCGGCAGGACATCTTCCGCGACGGCGCGGCGAGCGGGGACTCCCTGCTCACCGAGTTGGACAAGCTGGAGGCCTCGCTGGTCACCTCGGAGCCCGACGCCCTCACCCGTACGCGGGTGGCGGTGCGGCTCCAGGCGTTCCTCGCGAAGTGGCAGGGCGAGGAGACGGAGTCGTCGTCGGCAGCGGCGGAGGGCGGCGTGCTGGGGCAGTTGGAGTCCGCTTCCGACGACGAGCTGCTCAACTTCATCAACCGGGAGATGGGGCGGTAGCCCCCGTCCCACCGGGTCTTCCGATCGGGTCGTCCAACCAGGTACTGCGGTCGGGGGGGGGGGGGGGGGGGGGGGGGGGGGGGGGGGGGGGGGGGGGGGGGGGGCCCCCCCCGCCCCCCCCGGGCGGGGCGGGGGGGGGGGCGGGGGGGGCC
>NZ_JBIASS010000028.1:3775-72738 GCF_042890955.1 Streptomyces sp. NPDC001933
GCCCGGGCGGCTGGCGCCCGCGCGGGCGGGGGGGCCGGGCGCCCCCCCCCCCCCCCCCCCCCCCCCCCCCCCCCCCCCCCCCCCCCCCCCCCCCGACCGTTCTCGAACGGGTGTCCCACGTGGTGTTCCGCCCCGGCTCGACCCGCCCTGTAGGTGTCGGCAGCAGCCTTTGTGCCTTAGGGGTTACGCGTCGGCTAGATGCTCAGGGGGGCGCAGTGGAGCGGGACTGCCGTGAAGCGTTGGACGGTCTTGCCCGGCAACTCGGCGAGTGCGCCGACGGCGCCGGCCAGCTCGCGCTGATCTCAGGGGGCCTGGCCAGCGGAAAGACCCGTCTGCTCCATGAGTTCTCGCGTTATGCGAGGGAGTCGGGTGCGCTGCATCTGACGGCCACCGGATCGCGCGCGGAGGACGATTTCCCGGTAGGGGGCGTGGATCAGCTGTTCCGCAACCCGGACATCCCGCCGGAGGTCGCCGAGTGCGCCGCCCGGCTGCTGCCGGACGCGACGGGGGCCGCCGGAGCGGCCGGTGCCGTCCATGAACTCACCGTACGGCTGCTGGACCTGGCCAGACACCGCCCGCTGGTCGTCAGCATCGACGACATCCAGTTCGCCGACGAGTTCACCCTGCGGCTGGTCCGGCATCTGCGCCAGCGGATCGCCTCGGCGCGGGTCATGATCGTGCTGACGGAGTGGAGCTGGGCCCACCCGGCAATGACTCGCTTCCACGCCGAGATCACACAGCATCCGCATCTGCGGCTGCGACTGGCACCCATGGACGAACCAGCCCTGCGGCAACTGATCGCAGAACAGACCGCCGACCATGCCGACACCCCCACCACAGCGCAGCCCGCGCCCCAGCGCGAGCGCGAATGCGAGCACGAGCACGAGCACGAGTACGACGCGGCCTCGTTACTGCGGTTGACGGGTGGCAATCCGCTGCTGGCGGGGGCGCTGCTGGAGGACCACCGGGCCTGGCAGCTGGCGCATCCCGGCGCGACGGCCGAGCACCCGGTGGTCGGTTCGTCGTACGCACAAGGAGTACTGAACTGCCTCTACCGCTGGGACACGGGTCTGCTGACCGTGGCGCAGGGACTGGCCGTCCTGGGCCCGGAGCGGGCCTCGGCCCCGCTGGTGGCGCAGTTGGTCGCGCTGCCGGTGGACGTGGTCGAGCAGGTGCTGAACGTCCTGTCGGCCGCGGGGGTGCTGGACGGTGTGCGGTTCCACCCCGTGGCCGCGCAGGCCGTTCTGGGCACGCTCGCACCCGGGGAGCGGGCACGGCTGCACGCCACCGCCGCCGAACTGCTGCAGCTCCGGGGCACGGATCCGGTGACGGTCGCGGAACAGTTGATCGCCTCCGCAACCGCGACCACAGCTGCGACCTCCGCTGCGACCGCGACCACAGCTGCGCCCTGGCCTGCATGGACGGCCGATGTGCTGCGCCGCGCGGCGGCCGAGGCGGCCACGGGTGACGATGTCGAGCTGGTGACCCGCTGTCTGGAGCTGGCGCTGGAGGCGACCGCGGACCCGGCGGAGCAGGAGGTGCTGCGGCGCGGACTGTCCCGGGCAGTGTGGCAGGTCGATCCGGCGGCGTCCGACCGCTGGCAGGCCGCCCCGCGCAGCGCGCTCGCGCAGGGCGCACTCGCCGGGCGGGAAACGCTGCCTCTGCTGAAGCAGGCCTTGTGGAAGGGCGACACCGCAACCGCGCGCACGGCCCGTGAGGCGTACGAGCAGCGCGGGGCCGGCCGGGACGGTGACCGGTACGCGGAGGCCGAACTCCACCTGGCGTACCGCTGGTTCTACGGCCCCGGAACCGACGCAGGCACAAACGCAAGCCCCAGCACACTCACAGGCACAGGCACAGGCACGCTCACAAGCGCAGGCACCGGTGGGGACCCGCACCGGGAGGATCCGTGGATCCGGGCGGTGCACGCCGTCGCGGAGGGCTCGGCGGGGGCGAACGCGCGGGGCGCACTGCCCAGCGCGGAACACATCCTGGAGAGCTGCCGACCGGGCGATTCCCTGCTGGAGGTCGTGCTGGCCGCGCTGTTCACCCTGATCGGCGGCAACCAGCTCCAACAGGCCGGGGAGCAGACGGAGCGGCTGTACGCGGAGGCGCGGCGGCGCGGCGTGCTCACCTGGCAGGCCGCCCTGGGCACCGTACGGGCCGAGATCGCGCTGGGCAGGGGTGAGCCGGCGGCGGCGGCCAACCGGGCGCGGGCCGCGCTCGACGTGCTGTCGCCCCAGGGCTGGGGTGTGATGCGGGGGTACCCGCTGAGCGTGCTGATCTCCGCGCAGACGGCGATGGGCCGGCACACCGAGGCCGAGGAACCGATTCGCCAGATGGCGCCGGAGGCCATGCCGACCACGGTGTGGGGCCTGCGCTTCCTGTGCGCCCGCGGTCACCATCACCTGGCGACCGACCGGCTGCTCGCGGCCGTCCGGGACTTCCAGACCTGCGGCCGGCTGGCCCAGGAAGCTCATCTGGACCTTCCCTTCGTGCCATGGCGCATCGGCCTGGCGGAGGCGCATCTACGGCTCGGCCGTACGGTCGTCGCCCGGGACCTGGTCAAGCAGCAGCTGGACCGGGCGCAGGCGATCGGCCCGCGTACCCGGGGTATCTCGTTGCGGCTGCTCGCGGCGTGCGGCGAGCTGATGCAGCGGCCGGCTCTGCTGCGCAAGTCCGTCGAGGTGCTTCAGGCGGCGGGCGACCGGATGGAGCTGGCACGTTCGCTGGCGGATCTCTCCGTGGCCTGCCGCAATGTCGGCGAGCTGGACGAGGCCAGGGCGGCTTCCTGGCGCGCGGCCCAGGAGGCGAAGATCTGCCAGTCCGGGTTCAGGGCAGCGGCTGCGGCCGATGCCGTGACGCATGCGCCGCGTATGTCACGTACGTCGCACCCCGGGCACGGGGCCACGGCCCATGCGGCCGAGTGGGGCGAACAGGCCCCGGGCACCGGGACGATCGGTGGTGCTGGTGGTGCCGGTGGTGCCAGTGGGATCGGTGGGATCGGTGACGCCAGAGGCATTGGAGACACCAGGGGCATTGGTGATCTCAGAAATGTCGGTGACGCCAGTGATTCGGAGGCGTCGCTGCTCAGCGATGCGGAGAACCGGGTGGCCCTGCTGGCCGCCCGTGGCTTCAGCAACCGGGACATCAGCCAGCAGTTGTTCATCACGGTGAGCACGGTCGAACAGCACCTGACGCGCGTCTACCGGAAGTTGGGGGTCAGCAGTCGCCGGGCTCTGCCCACCCGTCTTCTGACGCCTCCCCTGCAGGCACTGTGACCTGTGGCCTGCGACCTGCGCCCCCCGTGAGGGCTTCCCTCAAGAACTCCCTCAAGAACTCCCTCATGTCCGCTAGAACACCGATCGGGCATTACGCCCTGGGCGCGGGTGACGGACTAGCGTCGCCATGACAGGCTCCTCGCCCGTGGAACGGAGATCACGATGCGATTCGGCGGCACCCTGCGGCTGTTCGTGTTCCCGCACGCGGGCGGCTCCCAGCTGATGTTCAACGAGTGGGCCCGGCTCTTCCCGGCGGGCTGGCGGCTGCTGCCACAGGACTATCCGGGGCACGGGCTGCTGGCCGGCGAACCGCCGATCGGTGACGCGGACACGCTCGTGGACTGGTTCCTGGACCGGCTGTCCGCCGAACTCGACGACCCGGACGTCCCCTTCGCCTGCTTCGGGCACAGCATGGGCTCCCTGATCGCGTTCGAGCTGACCCGCAGGCTCGTCGACGAGGGCCGCCGGCCACCGGTGTGGCTGGGGCTGTCGGGCTGCGGGGCGCCGCGTCCCGGCCGGCCGGCCGAGGAGCCCGGCGAGCTGACCGACGCGGAGCTGCGCCGCAAGTTGATCCGGCTGGGCGGCACCCCGCCACGCATCCTGGACAACCCGGAGCTGTGGAGCATCTTCGCCCCCGTCATCCGGGCGGACATCTCCCTCGTACGGAACTGGCGTCCGCCGCATGACGTGACGCCGCTGCCCGTGCCCCTCACCGTGTTCCACGGCGAGCAGGACACCACCGCGCCTGCGGGACCGCTGGAGCAGTGGGCGGAGTCCACCCACCACTTCCTCGGTGTCCGGCGCTTCGAGGGCGGCCACTTCTACTTCCAGGACGATCCGGCGGCGCTGGCCGACGCGATCACCGCCGATGTGCGGGCCGGACTGGAGGCCCTGGCAGGCACCCCGTGACCGAGTTCCGCATCCTGGGGCCGGTCGAGGTCCACGACGGCCGGACGGGGCGGCGCGTCGTCCCGTCCGGCACCAAGCAGCGCACGCTGCTCGCCGCCCTCGTCATCGAGGCGGGACGGACGCTGACGGTCGACCGGCTGGCCGACGAGCTGTGGGGCGACGAACCGCCGCAGCGGGCGGCCAACGCGGTACAGGCCCATGTGGCCCGGCTGCGCCGGATGCTGAGCGATTCCGGCGACGGGGACTGGATCAGCACCGAGCCCATGGGCTATCTGCTCCGGCTGGGCAACGCCACCACGGACGCCCAGCGCTTCCAGCGGCTCTCCGCCGAGGGCCGCGCCGCGGCCTCCACCGACCCGGCGCACGCCACCGAACTGCTGGAGCGCGCGCTGGCGGTGTGGCGCGGACCGGCGCTGCAGGACTGTCTGCGCGGGCCGTTGTGCGCGGCCGAGGCCGAGCGGTTCGAGGAACACCGGCTGTCGACCCTGGAGAAGCTGTACGAGACACGGCTGCACGAGACACCGCTGCGCTCGGCGCCGCTCGATGACGTCACGGGCGAGCTGGAGCGGCTGACGTACGAGCATCCGCTGCGGGAGCGGTTCTACGACCTGTCGATGGTCGCGCTGTGCCTGGCGGGCCGGCCCGCCGAGGCGCTCGGTGTGTACGAACGGGCGCGCAAGGTCCTGCTCCACATGCTCGGCGTGGAGCCGGGCCCGGCGCTGCGTGCCCGGATGGAAGCGGCGATCCGGCACTCGCCGTTCGCGGACCTCGGGACGACACCGCCGCCGCGCGCCCTGGCACACGACGCGTCGGGCAGTACACCCGGCAGCACTCCCGGCAACAACCCCGGCAGCACCCCCGGCGGCATTTCGGATGTGGCGGCCCTGCTCGATCTCGGCGGTACGGTCGCCCAGCTGCGGGAGCGCGTCGATGAGCTCTCCCGTGAGCAGGGCACCCTGCTGCGCAGGATCGACGAGCTCGCGGCCGCCGCGGCCGGCGGCGCACAGAGCCGGGAGTACGGCGGAGCCGCCCGACGGACAAGGACGGCCCGGAACTCCCTCGCCGGGCAGGAGTCCGGGCCCGTGATCACGAGGCCCATGCCCCCGGCGGCGTGAACGGGGCGGGCCCGCGGTGACGGAGCGCCCGGACCGGCGCGACGGAGGAGGTCCGTTCCTGCTCCAGTACCTCGTTCTCCCGCGCCTCGTTCGCCAGCCGGATCCGGGCCGTGAGCAGCACGGCCAGGGCGGCGACCTCCTCGGCCGTCGGGTTCCCCTTGGAGACCCGGACGGACGCGGAGGTGAGCGCGACGACGGGGTTCCCGTTCCCGGTGATGGCCGGCGTCCTGCTCCCGACGGCGGTCACAGCGGCAGGTTCCCGTGCTTGCGGCTGGGCTGCTCGGCGTACTTCGTACGGAGCATGTCCAGGGTGGAGATCAGCCGGGCGCGGGTGTCGGCCGGGTCGATGACGTCGTCGACGAGGCCGCGTTCGGCCGCGTAGTACGGGTGCATCAGCTCGGTCTGGTACTCCTTGATCTTCTGCCGGCGGGTCTCCTCCGGGTTGTCGGAGGCGTTGATCTCCCGGCGGAAGATGACGTTCGCGGCGCCTTCGGCCCCCATGACGGCGATCTCGTTCGAGGGCCAGGCCAGGGCGATGTCGGCGCCGATGGAACGGGAGTCCATGACGATGTACGCGCCGCCGTAGGCCTTGCGCACCACCAGCGAGATGCGCGGCACCGTCGCGTTGCAGTAGGCGTACAGGAGCTTGGCGCCGTGCCGGATGATGCCGTTGTGTTCCTGGTCGACGCCGGGCAGGAAGCCCGGGACGTCGATCAGGGTGACCAGCGGGATGCTGAACGAGTCGCAGAACTGCACGAACCGCGCGGCCTTCTCGGAGGCGTGGATGTCCAGTACGCCCGCGAGGCAGGCCGGCTGGTTGGCCACGATGCCGACCACCTGGCCGCCGAGCCGGGCCAGGGCGCACACGATGTTCTGCGCCCACTGGCTGTGCACCTCGAAGTAGTCGCCGTGGTCGGCGATCTCCTCGATCAGGTCGCGCATGTCGTACGAGCGGTTCGGCTGGGCCGGTACCAGGTCCAGCAGGCTCTCGTTGCGGCGGTCGACCGGGTCGTCGAGGTCGCCGGCGGGGGCGAGTTCGCGGTTGTTCTGCGGCAGGAGCGAGAGCAGGTGCCGTACGTCCTCCAGGCAGCTCTCCTCGTCGTCGTAGGCGAAGGCCGCGACGCCCGAGGACTCGGCGTGGCTGTCGGCGCCGCCGAGGTGCTCCATGCTGACGGCCTCGCCGGTGACCGCCTGGACGACGTCCGGGCCGGTGATGAACATCTGCGAGGTGCCGCGCACCATGAAGACGAAGTCCGTGAGCGCCGGGGAGTACGCGGCGCCGCCGGCGCAGGGGCCGAGGATCACGGAGATCTGCGGTATGACACCGGAGTTGCGGACGTTGCGCTGGAAGATACCGCCGTATCCGGCGAGCGCGGTCACGCCCTCCTGGATGCGGGCGCCCGCGCCGTCGCAGAGGCCCACGACGGGGGCGCCGGCGGCCTCGGCGAGGTCCATCAGTTTGTGGATCTTCTCGGCGTGGGCCTCGCCCAGTGCCCCGCCGAAGATGCGGAAGTCGTGGGCGTAGGTGAAGACGGTGCGGCCGTGGACCTTGCCCCAGCCGATGACGACGCCGTCGGTGTGGGGCTTCTTGTCCTCCAGGCCGAAGCCGGTGGCACGGTGTCTGCGCAACCCTTCGACCTCGTTGAACGTGCCCTCGTCGAAGAAGAGGGCGATGCGTTCCCGGGCGGTCAGTTTGCCCTTGGCGTGCTGTGCGGCGGTGGCCCGCTCTCCGGGTCCGGACTCGGCGAGCGCCTGTATGGCGTGGAGTTCGGCCGTGCGCTCGCGCATGGTCGCGACACGGTTCTCGTCGCGGCCCGCGGCGGCCGGGCGCATGCTCCCGGGTTCCGGGGCCGGCGCGGTCTTCAGCGGTTTTTCCTCGACGATGCTCATGGAGGCCCTTTCGACACAGAGGCACCGGGTTCCGGCCGGTGTCGCGTCGTCCAGCATCGGCGCAGGCGCTACAGCCGGACTCGAATAACGCACGGGAACACCTACGGCTCCGGTACAGGGTTTTCCGCCCGGCTCCCCGTCCGGTCCTCCGCCCGGTCCTCCGCCCCGATCAGTCCGGAGACCATCGCCATGAACCCCTCGTCGAGCATGGTGGCGGCGGCGGTGTCCCGGGAGGTGCCCAGGCCGGTGTCGTGGCAGGCGATGCTGACGAGGTAGCGGCCGAGCACCGGGTAGGTGCCGAACGCCCACTCTCCATGGGCGGCGGGGGTGCCGTCGGGGGCGAGCAGGCCGGTGTCACCGGAGGATCCGGTGGCGAAGCCGAACGAGGAGAAGTCGAGCCGCAGGCCCTGGCCGAGCGCCTTGGTGTAGGCCTCCTTCAGGGTCCACAGCCGCAGCATCCCCGCGGTCTGTTCCGCCTCCGGGAGAGCGGCGAGCGTGTCCCGTTCCGCCGGGGTGCAGACCTGGTCCTGGAGCAGTTCGAACGACAGCTTGCGGTCCACCGGTTCGGTGTCGATCCCGATGCGCCCGGTGCGGCTGATGCCTACGGCGATGAGGTCGTCGGTGTGGGTGAGGCTCAGGTCGATCTGGTCGAAGCCCCGCAGGTAGGGCCGGCCGCCGACCTTGTACGCCAGGTCGAGCTGGGCGGGCGAGGTGCCGAGCGCGGCGGCGGCCGTGTACTTGACGGCCAGCCGGGATGCCACGAAGCGGTACCGCAGGACGGGGTCGGCGGTCTGCCGGTAGCGCGGCCAGTCCCGCCCCAGCAGCGGGCGCAGCACCGGGTCGGCGAGGGCGGCGGGCAGCCATTCGCCCCAGGTGGTGAACACGGATGCGTTGCCGCGCCGGGCCAGCCCCTCGCGGACCTCGTGCCAGGGCCCCGCGGGGCCGGTGGCGTGCACGGGTGGCGTGATGCGACGTGCGGCTTCCGCCTCCATGGGCGGCCTCCTCGGGCCGGTCACAGGGCCAGTTCGGTGGAGTCGAGGTCGTAGCTGAGGCCGGTGCGGTAGCGGCGTACGAGTTCGTCGAGGACCTGGGTGCGGCAGTCCTCGGGCAGCTCCGGCATCGGGATGCCGAGGCGCCCGCCGATCCGGGTGAGGGCGAGTACGGCCCAGGCAGGCGCGGCGAGGAAGGGGTCGCTGCCGTCCTGCCCTTCCCAGGTGGCCAGGATCGCAGCGGCCGCGAGGACTAGGGAGTAGCGGTCGCTGAGCACGCACCAGGCGGGGTCGGCGAGGGCGGCGGCGCCCGGCGGGATGGCCCGGCAGCGCTCGCGCAGGGCCCGCAGCTCGTCGGTGAACGCCTCGGCGAGATCGGCGAGTACGGCGAGCTGGCCGCCCAGGCCCCGTACGTCGGCCAGGCGGGCGGCGGCGCCGCTGAGGGAGGCGGCGAGGAAATCGCCGCCTCCGGCGATGCCGAGGAGCCGGTAGTCGAGCAGGGGCAGCGAGGTGCCGGAGTGGTACAGCTCGGGCGGCGGTTCCTCGTCCCGGAACCAGGCGTGTTCGGCGAGGCTGCGCAGCTGGGGCACGATCACGGCCTGGCAGGCGGCGGTTCCGGCGTGGCCGAGACCGGCCACGGGCAGGTCTCGGGAGAGCTTGTCCAGCGCACCGTACTCGGGGGTGCCGTGCTCGTAACCGTGGGAGCCGAGGACGCTCGCGAGCTCCTCCAGGCTCTCCCGCAGCAGGTCGGGTACGACGTACTTGACGGCTGCGGCGAGGATGTGGGTGCGGTCGGGCAGCAGGCTCAGGGCACGCAGCGCGATGGTGGCCATGCTGTCGCAGGCGAGCAGGTCGGCGAAGACCCCGGCGAGGGGCTTGTGCCGGCGGCGGGCGATGGGGCGGCTGCGGCCGGCGGTGGCGGCGCGGACGGCGGAGTGCAGGACGGTACCGGCGGCGGCGACGGCCGTTCCGGCGATGACGCAGCGGTTGACCTGGTAGGTGCGCAGCGCCAGGGCCACGCCTTCGCCCGGCCGGCCGACGAGGGCGTCGGCCGGGATGTCGCAGTCGGTGAACGACAGTCCGGAGAACAGGTTTCCCCGCATGCCGGCCATGCGGATCCGGGGCAGCGCGCTGATCCCGGCGCCGAGGCCGTCGGGGTCGAGGAGCAGCACGGAGTGGCTGAGGGGGGTGCGGGCCGGGTCGGTCCGGGCGTAGACGACGTAGGCCCCGGAGACGGCCGCGTTGATGATCACGTCCTTGCGGCCGGCCAGTGTGTAGCCGCCGCCGGGGCGTGGCCGGGCGGTGAACTCGTCGCGCAGGATGGCGTTGGAGTGGGCCAGTTCGTGGTGGACGATCGAGGCACGGCCGCCCGCGAGCAGCAGGTCGGCCGTCGCGCGCCGCTGGCCGGGGTTACCGGCCGCCCATACGGCGGAGGTGGCGAACAGCGAGGTGATACCGGCGCCGAAGCCGAGCGCGAGGTCGCGGCGGAAGACCGGGCGCAGCACCTTGACGAGCAGGTCGGCGCGGGTGAGCCGGCCGCCGAACTCGGCGGGTACGAACTCGGAGCCCAGCCCTGCTTCGACGAGGAGCCGTTCGGTGGCAGCGGGCGGTTCGTGGCGCTCGTCGGCGGCGAAGAGGGCGCCGAGGCCGTGCGGGTTGGCGGGATCGTAGGGGTCGCCGAGGAGAGCTTCGAGCCGGGCGGCCCGGCGCAGGGCGTCGGTCTCCTCGGCGGCACGCCCGGCGGTCCGTTCCGCGTGGATCTGGGTGGTGGCCATGGTGGCGTGGATCAGCTCCTTCGTCACGGGACAGTCCTGGGGAGGGGGCTGAACATGTCCGCGAAGCGGCCGGGCGGCACTGCGCCGGGCACACCCGGTGGCCGCGCGGGAGCGGGCCCACCTCTGTGCGCGGAAGCTGCGCGGGAGTTGCGCGGGAGTGTGCAGCAGTGCGCGGGAGTTGCACGGGGGTGTGGCGGCAGTGCGTGGGCGTTGCGCGGCAGTACGCGGCAGCCGCGCGCGGGAGTATCAGCGTCGCCAGAGTCGCTCGACATCCGCTTGAGGCGGCCTACAGCCGGGCCGGGGACAGACCGGGGACGATCCGGGGACGGGTCGGGGACGGGTAGGGGACGGGCCGGGGGCCGCTGGTGGGAAGCCGTACCTCGGGCCCGGCTTCCGGTCAGCCCGGTTCCCGGCCGAGTGCGTGTATCCGGCCGGCGACCCCGAGTGCGGCGCGAAGCTCGCGGCCCGGACGGGTGTCCGCGGGGTCGGGCCCGCAGGGATACGGACGGGGGAAACCCGCCCGGACCAGGGCCCGTACCGCGTCGGTGGTGCGGGACATCCGGCGGGCCTCACTCAGCAGATAGCCGGGCGACAGCGGCTGCCGGCCCGGTCCGGGTCCCACGCTCCGGCCGGTCGTCGCGCACACCAGCGGAATCCGGGGCGGTGCGACGACGCTGTCCGCCGCGGCCCGTGCGAAGGCCGCCTCGGAGTCGAGGGCGGCGGCGAAGTCCCCGGCGAGCACGGCCGGGTGCACGGGGGCGAGCCTGCCTCGCGCGGCCACGAGCCGGGCCGCGTCGGCCAGGTTCAGCGCGTCCGCCACATGGGCCGCGGCGATCTCTCCGGCACCGTGGCCGGACACCGCGCCGACCCGGAGCCCCCACGACTGCCAGAGCCGGAAGACCGCCACGTGGAAGGCGAACAGGGCCGGCTGCCCGAATTCGGACCGGCGGATCAGAGCCGCGTCGACTCCGTCCTCGGGCGCGAACACCACGGCGGCCAGGGGCAGCCGCAGCCAGTGGTCGAGAGCGCCGCGCACGGTGTCGTACGCGGCGCGGAAGGCGGGAAAGGCGCCGTACAGCTCGCGGCCGAGGCCGGGCCGGATTCCGGCGCCACCGGTGAAGAGCACGGTCACGGCCGGGCCGGTCGGGGGCCGGCACCGGCGGGCGACCAGCGCCGGGGTCTCATCGGTCACGGGGAGCCGCCTCCACCGTCTCGTACAGACCGGGCTCGGGGGTGGCCAGCGGGCCGAGGTCCTTGACCAGGGCCTGGAACTCCTCGCTGCGCACGGCCCGCTGGTGGGCGGCGGGGTCCTCCCAGACGGCGAGTTCGAGGAAGACCCGCTCGTCGCCGAGGCTGCGCAGGCCCTCGTGGCCGAGGTAACCGGGCTGGCTGCTCATGTAGGCGGTCAGCCGGTCCTTGACGGCCAGGAACTCGTCGATGTCGCCGTGGACGGTCAGCTTGTTGACGAAGGTCACCATGTGAGGCTCCTCGGGTCGGCCACGGCAGCAGTGCCGTTTACGGGTACGGGGCGGGGCCGCCCCTGCGGATGCCACGCTCGGCGAGAAGGCTCAAGGAACCCCGGAAGAGCGCTCGACTCCCGCTTGAGGAAGCACGGTGATCCGGCGGAGGGCGAAGGCCGCTTCCGGCAGGGTCCGGAGGGCGGGTCGTGACGGTTTCTCCGGGTTTTCCAGGGCATGGCGCGGACGGTTCCTCCAGGTTCCCTCCGGGCTTTCCTCAGCATGGCGCGGACGGTTCCTCCGGGCTTTTCTGAGCATGGCCCGGCGGCCCCGCATTGCGCCGCCGGGCGCCCCGGATTCCGGCCGGACGGAAAACCGGCAGGACTCCTGGTTTTTTCCGTACCCACGGAACCGGAGGTATTCGGTCCGGTGAAGTGATCCGGATTTCCGGACCGCCCATTCCTTTCATTCCTTACGGATGGACGAAATCCGGCCGCTATCCCGGCGAGGATTCACACCCGGCCGGCGGCCGCCCGGGACGGGTGGCCCGGGGGCGTGACGCGGGCGTCGGAAGCGCGGCGGTCCGGCCTCAGCCACGCCCCCACGCCCCCCTATCCCGTGCACGCCGGGGTCCGCCCGCATAGGGGTGCGGGTACCGCGAACCCCAGAGTGCGGCCGTCGTCATGGATCTGGCGGGCATTCCGAAATAACTTGAGGCTTCCTCGATCGGTTGAAGAGAACCGACGCTCAGGAATGTGTCTCCGGGGGACCCCGGCACTGGAGGTGTCCGTGCTTGTTCGACCGATGCCCGGGGTGAGTGTCGCCTCGGTGGACGCCGCCGGTCGCCTGGAACTCCTGGCGGAGTCAGCGGTGGGAACAATGCGCTACTGGTGCGGTCCGGTGGGCGCCGCGATGTGGATCGCGCTCCGCCAGAACGAGGGCGACGCGGGCGCCGCCGCACGTCTGCTCGCCGAATTGTGGAATACCGCGCCCGAGAATGCGCGCGCCGATCTCGACATATGGGTCGAGGAAATGCGCGACGCGGGTCTCATGTGCGCCGAGCCCTGCCCCTGACCCGACCCCTACCCGCCCTCAGCGGTGGCTCGACCACCCCTGTAGGCGCAGACTTCACCCTGTCCCGGATAGGGGTGGACCTTCGTCAACAGGGGCGAGTATGCGGTTGGTCGGCAGGACATCGGTGATCGGAGCCTTGGACGAGGCGCTCGCGGACTGCGCTGCGGGCGGCTCTCAGGCCGTCCTGATCGAAGGTGCAGCCGGGTGCGGCCGGAGCGCCCTGGCCGACACCGTCGCCGAGCGGGCCGCTGCGGCCGGTGCCCTGGTCCTGTCCGCCGTCGCCACGGTGGCCGAGCGGCAGATCCCGTGGGGCGTTCTGCGGCAACTCGTCCACCGGACAGCGGGGTTCCGGCTGCCCGACGGCGGCACTGGCAGTGGCACCGGCAGTGGCTCCGGCAGTGGCGCCATCGGGAACTCCGGCGGGGAGCCCTCGCGGGTCGAGGACCTGCGCGAGTTCTGCGACCGGGTGTGCGAACTGGGCCTGGACCGGCCGGTGCTGCTCTGCGTGGACGATGTGCAGCACGCGGACGCCGAGTCCTTGCGCCACCTCCAGTACCTCGTACGTCACGCCCGTGGGTCCCGGGTCCTCGTCGTCCTCACCGGTTCGCCGCACCCGCCGTCGCAGGACCCCTTGTTCACCACCGAGTTGATGCGCCAGCCCCACTTCCGCCGGATCCGGCTCAGTCCGCTGTCCCGGACGGAGACGGCCCGGTTCCTGGAACTGGACGGCTGTGACGGCCTCACCTCGGACGAGGCGTACCGCATCAGCGGAGGCAACCCCCTGCTGCTGCGTGCCCTGACCGCCGAGTACACGGACACGGCGGTCAGGGACACGGCCGGGGACGTGCACGGCGAGGGCACGCACGGCGAGGCGACGTTCCCCGCCCCAGGCGGCCCGTTCGCGCAGGCGGTCGTCGCCTGCGTTCACCGGGCCGGCCCGGTCACCACCACTGTGGCCGGTACCGTCGCGCTGCTCGGCGACCACGCCTCCCCCGCCCGCGCCGCCCGGACGGCGGAGCTGACCGGCGCCGCCGCGAACCGGGGTCTTGCCGCGCTGCGGGCGGCCGGCCTTCTCGACGGCGTACGGTTCCGGCACCCGGCCGTGCGTGACGCGGTGCTGGAGGAGGCCGGTCCGGCCGCCCGGGGCAGGCTGCTCCGGCAGGCCGCACGGGTGCTGCACGAGGACGGCGTCCCGGCCCCGGCAGTCGCGAAGCTGCTGCTCGCCGCCGCCTCCGAAGACGTGGTACCGGCGGAAGAGGCGGCGACGGCGGGCGAACCGTGGGACGTGGATGTGGACGTGGACGTACTGCGCGAGGCTGCGGAGGATTCCCTGGCACGGGGCGAGGCCCGTCCGGCGACGCGGTTGCTCGAACTCGCCCTCGAAACCGGCACCGACGACCAGGTGCGGGCCTCGCTGCGCATCCGGCTGGCCCAGATCACGTCCCGCTTCGACCCGGCCGCGGCCGAACGCCGCGTGGACGCGCTGCTGGAGGCGGTGCGCTCCGGCCGGCCGGCCGCCGAGCACGAACAGCCGCTGGCCGGACTGCTACTGGCCCAGGGACGGGTCTCCGACGCGGCGGAGCTGATCCTCGGCACCGGTGCCGACCAGGCGGGCGCCTCGCCCCTGGACACGATGGTCGACACCGCGCCCGGCGCCGCGGAGCGGCTGCTGCGGTCGGCCCGGCTGACGGATGCCACGCTCGCGCCGCTCGCCCAGGCCGTGACGTCGCTGCTCTGCTCCGAGCAGCCGGACCTGGCGGTGCGGTGGAGCCGCAGGCTGCTCGACGAGGCTGACGGCTGCCGGGCCCCGGGCTGGAGCGCCGTGTTCGGGACGCTGCACGCCGAGGCACTGCTGCGCCTCGGCGACCTGCGCGGCGCCCACACCCGTGCGACGGCGGCCCTCGCGGCCCTCCCCGCGCAGGGCCGCGGAACCTTCGTCTGCGCGCCGACGGCGGTGGTCGTACGCGCGTGCACGGAGATGGGCCAGTACACCGAGGCGTCCCGCCTGACCGGTCGGCAGCTGCCCCGGCGACAGCTGATGAGCCTGCACGGACTGGCGTATCTGCGCGCCCGCGGACTGCACCACCTGGCTCTCCATCAGCCGCACGCGGCACTGGCCGACTTCCTGGAGGTCGGCCGGCTGATGGAGAGCTGGGGGGTGGACCGGCCCGCGTTCCTGCCCTGGCGTACGGATGCGGCGCGGGCGCTGCTGTGCCTCGGGGAGGACCACCGGGCGGAGCAGTTGGCCCTGCGCCAGCTCGCGATGGCCGACGCGCGGCGCCCGCACGTGCGCGGTCTCGCGCTGCGCATGCGGGCGCTGGCCGGGAATGCCCAGCAGCGGCCGACGGTCCTCGCCCAGGCGATCGACGAGCTGCACCGCTCCGGCGACCGGTTGGAGACGGCCCGTGCGATGGCGGATCTGGGCCGGACGCTCCAGGCGGACGGCTCCTCGTCGAAGGGCTGCGTGATGATCCGTTCGGCCTGGCAGCTCGCGAAGGACACCGGCGCGGCGCCGCTGTGCCAGGAGATCCTTCCCGACGCACCGCTGGTGACGGCGCCGGTCACCGCCCCGGCCAGGGCGGAGAGCCGGCCGGGCCGGGCCGGGAAGGCGGGCGCGGGCAAGGACCGGCCCGGCACCTCGGCAGCCAGGCTGAGCGTTTCCGAGCAGCGGGTGGCCACCCTGGCCGCGCAGGGCCTGACCAACCGGGAGATCTCGGCCCGGCTCTTCCTGACGGTGAGCACGGTCGAGCAGCACCTGACCCGGGTCTACCGCAAGCTCCGGATCACCTCCCGGGGCGACCTCCCGCTCGACCTGGAACGCGCCGACGGCGCCCCGGTCCGCGCCTGAAAGGCGGACCACCGCCCGCTGAAGCCGTCGCGGTTCACCGTCGCCACCGGCCTGCGCGCACGGTCAGCCGGCGCCGGCCACCTCGGCGAGGGTGCGGGAGAGGGCGGCCGCGCCGGCTTCGGCAGCGGCTGCGGTGCCTGCGATGGCAACCGGCGGCGGCAGCCATCCGTGCCCGGCGATCTGCTGGGCGACCTCGTAGGCGAGGGCGCCGCCGCCCGAGTAGCAGCCGAACGTGACGGGTTCGGCCGCCGCGAGGGCCGGGCGCAGCGCGGCCAGGCAGCCCGCCGCGTCCACCGCCCCGTTCACGGTGAGCAGGGTCTGCGGACCGGGGTAGATCCGGGCCAGCTCGTCGTAGCAGCCGGCCGGGGCGTCCGGCGGCGGTACGAGCAGCACGGTGCCCGCGCCGGGCCGGGTGGCCGGTCGCAGCACGGTGGGGCCCGGCGCCGGTCGGTGGTGGTGCGTCCGGGCGGGTGCGGCAGGACCGAGCAGGGCCAGGGCCTCGGCGACCGGTGTGCCCGCCGCGATGAACCGGGGGAACTCCCGTAGCAGCAGAGCGGTCTGGGCGAGGGCCGTCGCCGCGTCGGGGTCGGCGAGACGCGTCCGGTCGTTCACCGCTGTCAGCGCGAGGCCGCCTTCGGCGTCGTGGTGGGCGGTCAGGGAGAGCGGCACCCCGGTGTCCGCAGGCACCGTCTCGGGCGGGGTCAGCCGGATGTCCTGGGCGTCGAACTCGTTGCGCAGCGGGTCTCCGGTGGCCGGTGGCCCCAAGGAGGCGGGCGGTTCGAAGGAGATCACCGTCCCGGTGAGCCGGTCCTCGGCGGGCCGGCCGCTCCAGGCGTGCACCTGGCCCTCGGAGACCCATTCGTACGCGGCCATGTCCATGGCCCGTTCGCCGAGTTCGGTCAGCAGCCGGGCCAGCGGCATCGCCGGGTCGACCTCGGTGCTCAGGGGCAGCGGATTGCGCAGTGGTCCGGGCAGCAGGGCGGCACCGTCGAGCAGGATGCCCCGGCCGGAGACGGTCATGCCGAAGGCGACGGGGGCGGGGCCGGTGCGGCCGGACGCCCGGTGCAGCAACAGCGCCCAGGCGGCGTGCAGCGCGGTGCACTCGGTGACGCCGATGTCACCGGCCCAGTGGCGCAGCCGGACCGCCTCGTGGGGAGTGAGCCGCTGACCGGTACGTCCGTGGCCCGGCCGGGACGGGGTGCCGGACGGCCGGGGCGGCAGGATGGCGGCGCCGGCCGGCGGGGCGGCCCGGGTCCAGAACTCGCGGGCCGGGGCGGTGTCCTGACGGTCCAGCCAGTCGAGGTGGTCGCGCAGGTCGGGGCGGCGCTGCCCGCCGGGGGGCGGGCCGTCGGCGAGGTAGGCGCGGTGCACGGCGCGCAGCAGCAAGCGCACGCTGGGGCCGTCGATGAAGGCGTGGTGGTACGTGACGACGACCCGTACCGGTCCCATCGTGCCCGGCTGTTCGTCGATGAGCAGGACCCGGAGCGGTCCGGGCCTCAGCGGGTCGAAGGCGGTCAGCCGTTCACTGCCGAGCAGCGCCTGCCGGTCGACGGAGCCGCAGGGGTGCCGGACCACTCGCGGGGTGGCCTTCGGATGCACCGCGACCCTGGGGCCGTCGGGCGCGTCCGCCCGCGCGAAGGACCCGCGCAGCACCGCCTCGCGGTCGGCGACCGACGCCCAGGCGGCCTGGTAGCGCCGGGTGTCGAGCGGGCCGTACCAGCGCCAGTGCTGCTGCTCGACGTACGGGGCGGTGCCTGGGGCGGCGGTCATCAGGTCGAGGAGGATCTCCCGCTGCCGGGGCGACGCCGGGAAGAGGGCAGCGGCGGAGTGGTGCGGCTCCCCCTGCACCGAGGAGACCGAAGGCTCTTCGGCGCAGGACAGCGGTGCGAGCACCGGTGTGCCCGCCGCGTCAGTGCTCACGCCGGTGCTCACGTCAGTGCTCACGTCGGTGCTCGCGTCAGTGCTCGCGCCGCTGCCCGGCGGGCCCGTGAACGCGGTGAGCAGGTCCCCGAGGGCGCCTGCGGGCAGGTGGCGCGGGGAGAGGTACAGGGTGTGGTGGGTCGCGGTGTGCCTGCGCAGGGTGGGTGTGCACCCGGGAAGTTCGGCGAGCGCCCGCGCCAGTGCCGCCGGGTCGAGCGGGCCGCGCAGTTCGAGCGCGGGAGGCATGCCGGAGGAGATGACGACGGTCATGCTGCCGGTCATCCGGTCCCCCTGTCTCCGATGGCGCCCGCGCCCCGGCGCGCCGGACCCGGCTCCGGAGGGCACGAAGGGACGGCCCGAGTGTGCACGCACCGGCCACGTAGCGCTGACACGGCGCTGACGTGGTGCTCGGATCCTGTCGGTCGACGTCTGATCGGGCTTGGCCGCCCGATCAGACGTCGTCAGACGTCGTCAGAGGCCGACCGAGGCCGACAGATGCCGACAGATGCCGACCGACAGACTCTCAGAGGGTCCGGACGGCCGTCCCGGCGTGCTGCCCGGCGAACTCCAGGGTGGCGAGGCTGAACCGGCTCGCCGTCTCACGGACGTGGGCCCGCGCCCGCGCGAGGTCCGCACCGGCTCCGAGGACCTCCTCGATGCCCTCCTCGCGCAGCAGCACGCTGTGCCGGGCGATCACCTGGACGCCCCGTTCGTCGGGGATCACCGACCATTCGCCGGTGTGGGCGTCGGCGAGCGGGGAGGGCCGCGTGTGCTTCCACAGGATCCGGCCCGAGTGCGGGAAGCACACCCTGACCGCCTCCATGGTGTGGGTCGCCCCGTCGGCCGCGAGGATGTCCACTCCGGTGAGCTGGACGCCGGGCCGCGGCTCGGCCACGTCGGTCCGGGCCACGTGCGGCATGAGGTCCGGCCAGTCGGCGATCCGGTACAGGAAGTCGTAGACCAGCTCGGCCGGGCCGTTGATGCGTACGGAGTCCTCGAAGGTCAGCAGGAGGTCGTCCAGGCGGTTCCAGCGCTCCGCGGTCTCCCGCAGCCGCTCCAGTTCGGCCCTGCTGTTGGTGTCGGTGGCGCGCCGGACCCAGGCGACGTCCTCGATGCGGTTCCCGGCGACGGTGAAGTCGTGTTCCAGGTTCAGCCGGCAGCGGTCGGGGCCGAGCGGCTCCACGGTCCAGCCGCCGCCCATCGAACTGACCGGCTCGGCGGGCGTCTCCTGCCGGAACTCGATGCGGCGGCGGGCCGCGTCCAGTGTGCGGTGCGAGAGCCAGGAACGTACCTGGCCGTTGGCGAGCACCCACATGTGGAAGCGGTCCTGGGAGCCGTCGAAGTCCAGCCGCTCCACATGGATGCTCGCCGGCACGAACAACGGCCACTGTGTCGTGTCCGCGATCAGCCCGTAGACAACGCCGGCCGGCGCTGCCACATCGACCGCGTACTGCGTGCGGTGCACTCGCTCGACGGCCATCGTCCATACCCTCTCTGGATCCTGTACAGATGCTGTCCGCAGTCGCTAGAGGACCACTGGAGATTCCGCAGATTCCGCGTACCGCTTGGCGTGGGTCAGGGTCGCGGTGCTGTTGCGGCCGAGCGCCTCGCGTACGTACCGCCGCGCCCTCGCGAGATCCGCGCCCGCGCCCAGTACCCGTTCCACCGCCTCCTCCCGGAGGACGACGCTGTGCCGGGAAGTGGCGACGGTGGTCCCTGCGGGGCCGGGTGCCACCGTCCAGACGCCGGTGTGGGCCGACATGAGGGCCGGGGTGACGGTCTGTTTGTAGACGATCCGGGCGGCGTCGGGGAAGCAGACCCGCACCGACTCGGTGGTGTGCGAGGAACCGTCGGCGGTGAGCGTCTGCATCGACATGACCTGGACGCCGCCCGGCTCCTCGGTGAGGTCGAGGCGCGAGACGTGGGGCAGCCGGTCGGGCCACCGCCCGGCCTGCTCCAGGAACGCGTACACGGGCTCCGGCGGGGCGTCGACCGTCACCGAGTCCTCGAAGGACAGCACGAGCGAGTCCAGCCGCGCCCACTGCGCGGCCAGCGCAGCGATCCCGGCGAGTTCGGCGCGGCTGTTGGTGTCGGTGGCCCGCTCCACCCACTCGACGTCCTCGGGACGGTCGCCGGCCACCGAGAAGTCGTGGAGCAGGGTCAGCCGCGAGGTCTCGGCCCCGATCGGCTCGACGATCCAGGTGCCGGTCATCGCCGACAGCGGGGCCGCCGGGGTCTCCTGGCGGAACTCGATCCGCCGGGCCACCGCGTCCAGTACGCGGTGCGAGGTCCAGGCCTTCACCCGGCCGTTCGCCGTCGCCCACATGCGCAGGCGCTCGTGCGTGCCGTCGAACTCCAGCCGGTCCACGTGCACGTTGGGCGGGAAGTACAGCGGCCACTGGGTCGCGTCCGCGATCAGCCCGTAGACCACCCCGGCGGGTGCCGCCACCTCGGTCCCGTGGACCGTGCGGTGGGTCCGCCCGTCATGCGTCGTACGTCCGTCCGCCATCATCGGCCGCCCGGTCGTCATCATCGGTCTCCCGGTCGTCATCAGAAGTTGCCCAGCCCGCCGCAGACGTTGAGCGCCTGGGCCGTGATCGAAGCGGCGAGGTCCGTCGTCAGATAGCCGACCAGTCCCGCCACCTCCTCGGGTGTCGAGTAGCGCCCGAGGGGGATCTTCGCCTCGAACCGCTCCCGCACGTCCTCGTCGGTGGTGTCCCAGGCGGCCGCGTAACCGGCCCGCACCCGCTCGGCCATCGGCGTCTCGACGTACCCGGGGCAGACCGCGTTGACGGTGATCCCGGACGGGGCGAGCTCCTTGCCCAGCGCCTTGGTGAAGCCGACGACGGCGTGCTTGGAGGCCGAGTAGGGGGCGCCCAGCAGCACACCCTGCTTGCCGGCGGTGGAGGCGATGCTGATGATCCGTCCGTGGCGGCCCGCCGCCGCTGCCTCGGTCAGCCCACCGTGCTTGAGCACCTCGCGGGTGAGCAGGAAGACGCTGTTGAGGTTGGTGTCGATGACGTCGTACCAGAGCTCGTCGCTGATGTCGGCGGTCGGACCGCCGCCGCTGCGACCGGCGTTGTTGACCAGGACCGTGATCGGCCCGTAGGCCGCGACGGCCGCCGCGACCAGGGACCGCACCTGCTCCTTGGAGCGCACGTCGGCGGCGGTGCCGGACACCTCCAGTCCGTCGGCGCGCAGCTTTCCGACGGTCTCCTCGACCGCCTCGGCGGTGCGGGCGCACAGGAACACCCGGTGTCCGCGGGTGGCCAGGTCCCTGGCCACCGCCAGGCCGATGCCGCTCGTGGCGCCGGTGACCAGCGCCACCGGGCTCTCGGGTGCCGCCGTCGATGCCGTCGTCGGTGCCGTCATCGGGGTGCCTCCAGTTCTTGGGTCGTGGCCTCGACCGTGTCCGGAACCGCTTGAGGAACGCCGGACGAGTGCTGGAGACCGCACCGCGTACGGACCCGATCCGGAACCTCATGCCCGGACCGGACCGGAGAGCCGAACGGGGCCTCACGCCCGGACCGGACCGGGGAGCCGAGCGGGGACAGGGCCCGCTCCAGTTCGTGCCGGGTCAGCCGGGCGCCGCCGCTCGCGACATAGCCATCGGGGCGGATCAGCAGCCAGCCGCCCGCGTCCAGGCCCATCGCCCCGCGCAGCCGCCCGCGCGGGTCGTCCAGCGGATCGGGGCCGGTGGCTTCGCCGACGGCGCGCATCGTCCGCACGGACAGCCAGGACGCGTGGGCGTGGGCCGTGTCCGCCGCGACCAGGTCCGCTTCCGCTCCCCCGCCCGCCGCGTACAGCAGGGTCCACCGGGTGTCGCGCAGTTCGGCCCGCAGCTCCTCCGCCCCGGGGTCACCGGGCTGCCGTGCGGCGACGGCGGCCGCGGCCCGGCTGCCCGGGGCGATTCCCCGGCCGGACCCGGCGGTGGTGAGCGAGCTGTGCGGGTAGCCGATCCGCAGCCCGGACAGCCCGCCGAGCACCTTGCGCTGGATGGCCCGGCGCAGCGGCGGCACCCGGCGCACGACGCCGAAGACGACCGGCAGCATGACACCGGCCAGGGTGTTCTTGAACTGGACCAGGAAGGTCGCCGTGCGGGTGGAGCCGAGCAGCGCCCTGCCGATGGGGACGCGCTCCTCGTCGTAGGTGGTGAGCAGTTCGCGTCCGGCCTGGCCCTGGGCCACCATGGCGAGTTTCCAGGCCAGGTTGTACGCCTCCTGGATGCCGGTGTTCATGCCCTGCCCGGAGGCGGGGCTGTGTACATGGGCGGCGTCCCCGGCGACGAAGCAGCGGCCGTCGTGCATGCGCGGCACCATGCGCTGCTGGAATGTGAAGACGGAGGACCAGTCGGGTGCGCCGGCGGTCACCGGGTGGCCGAGGCCGGCGCTGAGCTTGGCGCCGAAGCGGGCGGCTGCCTGCGCGGGGTCGGCACCGGGGCGGGGCGCGGTGTCGAGCAGCCGCCAGCGTCCCTCGTCCTGGTAGGGGACCATCATCAGGGCCTGCCCGCCGGTGTGCACCCAGTAGATGCTGTCCTGCGGGAGTTCGGTGGTGACCGTCGCGTCGGCGAGTTCCCAGGTCTCGCTGGACTCGCCGATCAGGGGCAGCCGCAGTTCCTTGCGTACGGTGCTGTGGCCGCCGTCGCAGCCGACCAGCCACGGGACGTCGTACTCCTCGGTGGTGCCGCCGGCGTGCTCCAGACCGGCCCGGACGCCGTGCCGGTCCTGGGCGATGCCGGTGAGCCGGACGCCCCATTCGACGGTGACGCCGAGCCGGGCCACCGCCGCGCGCAGCACCTCCTCGGTGCGGGTCTGCTCGATGATGACGGTGTACGGGTATTGGGTCGGCATGGTCCGGTAGTCGGCGTTCAGCCGGACCAGGCGGCTTCCCCCGGCGTACATCGTGAACGCCCGGTTGTGGCGCCCGCGTTCGAGTACCGGCTCCACCACTCCCATCTGGTCGAAGGTCTCCAGCGTGCGCGGGTGCACCGCGACCGCCCTGCTGGTGGCCGCGGGCCCGGGAGCCGCGTCGACCAGCCGTACGCGCAGGCCCCGGCGGGCCAGTTCGTGGGCGGCGGTCAGCCCCACCGGCCCGGCGCCCACGACGAGTACACGGTCCATGCGGTTCATACGGCGGCCTCCTCGGCTGCACGGGTACTCAGCTGCTGGCGCAACACGCGTCGTTCCGGTTTTCCGACGGGGGTGCGCGGGACCGCGTCGAGCACTTCGGCGCGGCGGATCCGTTCGTACGGTGCGAGGCGTTCATTGGCCCGCTCGACGATGGAGTCGACCACCGCGGTCAGGCCGGGGGCGGCCGGGTCGCGCAGCACGATGCCCGTCCAGACCACCGCTCCGTGGATGTCGTCGGGCCAGTCGGCGGCGATGCAGTCGGTGACCCGGGGGTCCTCTCCGAGGACCGCTTCGACGGCGCTGGGCGAGACGAGTTCGTTGTCGTGCTTGAAGACGTCGCCGAGCCGGTCGACGAGGAACAGCTGCCCGTCCTCGTTCAGGTGGCCGACGTCCCCGGTGGAGAACCACCCGTCGGCGTCCACGGGCGTCGGCCCCGGGTCGTCCAGGTACCCGGCCATCACCTGCGGCCCGCGGATCTGCACCTCTCCGGTGGCGTGGGCGCCCAGCACCTGGCGGGTGTCGAGGTGCACGATCCGGCACTCGGTCCCAGGCACCACCGCACCGACCCCACCAACCACACCCGCCGCCTCCGGCCCGTGCGGGCTCTGGCAGTGGGAGAGCGGGGAGAGCTCGGCCATCCCGTACCCCTGCACGACGGGTACGCCGATGTGCTCGCTCAGCACCCGGGCGGCCGGGGGCGCGAGCGCGGTGCCGCCGGACAGTACGACCGTCAGCCGCGCCCCGCCGGGCGCCCCTCCCCTGTCCGCGAGGAGCCGCTCGTCCCCGGCCAGGCGGTGCAGGCGCGCGGGTAGCCCGTAGTAGTGGGTGGCCCCGACCTCCGCCGCGTAGCGCAGCGAGGCCCACGGGTCGGGGTCGGCGCACAGCACCTGCTCGGCGCCCGCGTACATCGCCGAGTTGAGGTGCATGACGTGGTAGAGCGGCAGGTGGTTGAGGGTGACGGAGTCGCTGCCGAGGTGGTGGGCGGCGGCGGTCTGGGAGGCGTTGGCGACCAGATTGCGGTGGCTGAGCCGGACGCCCTTGGGCCGGCCGGTGGTTCCGGTCGTGAACTGGACGCAGACGTCCGCGTCGAGATCGGTGGCGAGGGCGGGCAGCGGGCGCCGGCCGGGTACGGAGTCCAGCACAGCCCGGAGCGGCACGGCGTCGGAAGGCACGATCCCCTCGGACGCGTCGGTGACGACGACGGTGCGCAGGGCGGGCAGCCGGTCGGCCAGTTTCACCAGCAGTTCGGCGGTGGCCGTGGGCACGAACGCCACCTCGACGGCTGCCGAGGCCAGGACGTGTTCCAGGCCCTCCGCCCTGAGCAGCGGATTGACCAGCACGACCGTGTTCCCGCTGCGCGCCGTCCCGTAGTACGCGGCGGGAAAGACCGCGTCGAGAGTGTTGGCCACGCCGACGCGCGCGCCGCGGCGGCCGAGGGTGTGTTCGAGGTAGGCGGCGATCCGGTCGGCCCGGTCGTCGAGTTCCGCGAAGGTGACCGGGCCGGCTGCCGTGCGCAGGGCGCAGCCCGCCGGGTCGCGTACCGCGGCCTGCCGAAGCAGGCCGTCCAGCCGGATTCTCGGGTACACGAACGTCGGCATGGTGCTGTCCTCCTGGCTCCCGAAGCGAGTGAACGCTTCGAAAGCCTTGGCGGGGGCGCTTGAGGAATCTTCGAAGGCCGCTCGATCTTCGGGGCAGAAGCTGTCAGGAACCGACGGAACGGAGTCAGCCCATGACCGTGCTCGCCGCCGAGCGGCACCATGTGAGCCCGCCGGATCAGCAGCCCGGCCAGTTCGGCCTGCTGTATGCGGAGGTCCAGCAGTTCTACGCCCACCAGATGCAGCTGTTCGACTCCTTCGCCGCGCAGGAGTGGGCGGGCACGTTCACCCCGGACGCCGTGTTCGACGTTCCGACGCTGCCGCAGCCGGTACGGGGCCGGGAGGAGCTCGCCGCGAACGTGCGGCGCAACAAGGAGGCGCAGGAGCGCAGCGGCGAGCAGCTGCGCCACTGGCTGGGCATGGTCGACGTCCAGCCACAGCCCAATGGGACGCTGCGCACCCGTGCGTACGCCCTGGTGTACCTGACCCCGAAGGGCGGCGAGGCCCGGGTGCACCGGGTGTGCGTCATGGAGGACACCCTCGCGCGCTCGCGCGGCGACTGGCGGGTCGTCCACCGGCTCGTGACACGCGACGACCTGGCGTGACCCGGGCGCCCGGGGCGCAGGTCGACCGTGGCCCGATCGGACCCACCGGCCCCCGGCGGCATCACCGAGCCCGGCTGTGTCCGGTCTGCCGCCGGACCGCCACCGCTCATGACCCGCTACGCCCCTGCCCGACCACAGCCGGGCAGGGGCGGCTGCGCCTCATTCCCCCGTTTCGGGGCCTGTAGTTCGAGGCCTGGCAACGGCAACGGCTCGGTTGCCGCCGTACGGCGGTGGCCGTCGGTCCCGCGGAAGCAGGCCGGGATCGCCGTCGCGGGGCCCCGGCCCCAGCACTCCTGAGGCGTTTCTTCTGGATCAACCTGCCGACCAGATGAGGACGGCGGAGACGTGGAGGGCGGCGAGGTAGTTGGTGACGGCCTTGTCGTAGGCGGTGGATAGCCTGCGGGAATGAGTAACGCGATGTGGGATGCCCTGGCAGCGACGCCCCTCCCGGAAGTGCGGCGCCGCGCGGCCATCATGGACGACCTCGCCGGGGTCGAACCGGTGACGGTGACCGGCGCACGCCGTCTGGCCTGGAACGACGGCGGCGGCCAGTCCGCGGTCTGGTACTTCGCGGAGGACGGCCGCGTGCTGCTGCTGACGTTCGACCACGAGTCGGCGCTGAATCTGTACGCCGAGGAGGATTTCGCCCTCCAGGAGTCCTTCTACGAGGGCGTCCCCGAGCCCCTCGTCGCCCTGGTTCGCGACCGTCCCGAGAACTACGAGTCGCTGAACCTCACGGACTCCGCGACGGGCCGGACGATTCACTACGCAGGCGGTGTCTTCTGGTACGACGGCACGCGCTGGCACGTGTCCGACGGCCTGGCGGAGTACTGCCGCCGCGAGGATGCGGACCTCTTCGGCGAGTCCGGCTTCGACTACTGCCTGGACGACTACCGCTTCGGCCAGGACTTCACCCCGGAGACCGTCGTGGCGATCCGGGACGAGGACGGTTCGTACGAGGACGAGAAGGAGAAGGAAGCGGACCTGCCCGGCGTCCGCGAAGTCTTCACCCGGCACGGGTAGGGCCGGTTGCGAATGGATCGTCTGTCAGACCTGCCTGGGATGCTCCGGGCATGGAGATGACAGTGCAGCTGACGATCGACTGCTCCGATCCGCAGAGAATGGTGGCTTTCTGGGCCGAGGCCCTGGGCTACGTGCCTGAGCCTCCGCCTGGCGGCCACGCCACGTGGCGTGCCTACTGGGCGGCGATGGGGGTGCCCGAGGCGGAGTTGCCGGCCGGTGCCGGGGATATTCCGGAGTCCATCATCGATCCCGCGGGACGTGGACCGAGGGTGTGGTTCCAGCAGGTTCCGGAGCCGAAGGTCGCCAAGAACCGGTGGCATTTGGACCTGAAGGTCGGTGGGGGACGGGACGTCCCGCTGGACGTCCGCACACAGCGGGTCGAGGCTACGGTGGAACGGCTGGTCAAAGCCGGTGCCACCGTGCTGCGGACCAAGGATGAGCCGGACATGGGGCTCTACGCCGCCGCCATGCAGGACCCCGAGGGCAACGAATTCGACGTCGTCTGAGGGCCGTTGCGACGGTGCTGGTCACAGGGGCGAAGATCTCTTGCCGAATGCAAGCGGATGAACCGCAAGGAGCTGAGTACCGTCACGGGACACGCTGACGGACCGGCTGGTCGGCCGAGCCCACGCCCGGATGGGAGGCACTCCTCGAACTGCGCCCGGGTCGGGTGATGTCATCCGGTGCGAGGCCGGGGCACAGCCGGTGCGCAGCCGGTGCCAGGAAGGCTGCCGCAGCAGCCCCGCCCTGGTCCGGCCCGTGCAGCGGACCTCGCCCGCCAGGCGCGGCAGCACCCACCGCGCTCCCGCCATCGCACCTGTGATCCGGCACGTCAGGGGATCTGGGCCTCGATGCGGGCGAGTTGGGCGGCGAAGATCTCTTCGAATGCGGCGCGGCGGTCTGCTCCGAGGGGGCGGATGTCGCGGGCGAAGTGGGCCAGGGCCGGGAAGCGCTCGGGGTCGGCGCCCAGCACCGCGACGCGGAACTGCTCCGTGCCCTGTTCGTACTCCTTCGGAGGGAGGGTGCTGATACCGCCCTCGGAGGCGATCAGCGCGGCCTGCCGTGGGCTGGCTCGACGACCTCGCTGAACCCTAAATGGCACGTTCCTGAACGGGGTCCCGGGATTCCGGGTGATCTGGATCAGCGGCGGGGGCGGCGGCACGCAGCGCCGCTTCGACTCGGCGGTTGCTGGTCATGGTCGCGGTGATGGCGGTCATGGTGAGGAGGAGGCCGGCGGCGGTGTAGAGCGGGGTGCGTACGTCGTAGGTGGTGGCCAGCCAGCCGCCGAGGAAGGCGCCGAACGGGGCGGCGCACATGGCGAGCATGCGGGAGGTGGAAGCGACCCGGCCCATCAGGTGGGCGGGGACGATCGCCTGTCGGAGGGAGGGGCCGAGCACCATCGTGGCGCCCATGCCCGCGCCGCAGACGGCGAGCGCGAGGCCGGCGACGTACGGGTTCGGGGCGGCGGCAAGGCCCAGGATGGCGAGTCCCTCGACTGCGGCCGTGCAGGTCAGCGCGGTGCCGGTGCCGAGTCGTCGGCCGAGGAAGGAGGCGATGCCCGCGCCGAGCAGACCGCCGGTGGCCTCCGCCGTGAGGAGCAGGCCGAAGCCGAAGGTGCCGATGCCGAGACGATCGTGCGCGAAGAGGGCGAGCACGGTCTCCACGGCGAGGAAGGCGATGTTCCCGACCGCCGGACGCAGCGCGAGCCCGAGCAGCAGCTGATCCCGGAAGACGTACGAGGCGCCGGCCCGCGCCTGCCGCAGCAGCGACTCACGGGCCTGCGGTACGGGCCGGGGTGCGGCGGGCAGCGACCGTACGAGCAGTGCGGAGAGCGCGAACGAGACCGCGTCGGCGAGCAGCGGGACCGCCCGGCCGAGCGCGAGCAGGGCACTGCCCGCGGGCGGCCCGGCGAAGCCGGACGCGGCGGTCTGGGTGCCGCGCAGGCGGGAGTTGGCGCGCTCCAGGAGCGCGGGGTCGCGGCCGAGCAGATCCGGCAGATAGGCCGTGGCGGCCGTGTCGAAGAAGAGTCCGCCGAGGCCGAGGAGGAAGGCGACGGCCGCGAGCAGTGGAATGCTCAGCACGTCGAGCGCGGCCGCTGCCGCCGGTATCGCGAGCAGCACCGCACGTGCCGCGTCCGTGACCCACATCGTGCGCCGGCGGTCCCAGCGGTCCACCAGCGCACCGCCGAGCACCCCGAAGAGCAGCCACGGCAGCGTTCCGGCGGCCGTGACGACGGCGAGCGCCATCGGATCCCGCGTCAACGTCAACGCAAGCAGCGGCAGCGCGGCATGCGTCACCCCGTCACCGAGCGAGGAGATCGTCTGCGCGGTCCACAGCCGTCCGAACCCGTTCGGCAACTTCCGGACGTCTGAGGTCACTCGGTGTCCCCTTCGGTCTGCTCGCGTGATGCCGGGTGGAACAGTGCGAAGACGAGTGACGCGTCCGGCAGCGACGGATCGGACAGCTCCCGGTACTCGTCCGCCAGCGCCTGCAGCCGCGCCCCCAGCTCGGCGAACTGCTCCTCGGTGAGCCGCAGATGCGCCATCCGTACGTGCCGCTCGCCATCCGCGGGCGCTGCCTCCAGGTCCGCCACCGCGTGCCGCATCAGCACATCCGGCCCTCCCTCGCCCGGATCCGGCAGCACGATCGCCCGCGCGGCCATCGCGTAGTACCGCTCGGTGACCCCCCGGACCTTCCGCGTCCGCACCACCTTCACCAGGCCGGCCCGCTCCAGCAGCCGTACGTGGTAGCTGGAACTCCCCTTCGCAAGGCCCACTCGCTCGGCGATCTGCGTGATCGTCGCGGGCTCGAAGCGGAGCACGGCCATGATCCGGTGGCGCGTGAGATTGGAGACGGCGCGCAGCTGCTCGTCAGTGGTGACGTGGAGCGTCTCGGGAACATCTTCGGTAGCCATGCCCCTAATGGTCAACACTTCTTGACCATTAGGCAAGCGGTTTGTTCGGGCGTCCGGAATCGCCTGTCCAGCACGTGAGGCCTTCGCTCCGTCGCGGAAGCTCAGCCGGACCGCCCGAGTCCTTGAGCCGTCAAGAAACCGTGGCACCCTCAGGTGTTCAAGAACCCCGGAGCGCCGTATCCCGGACCTGTGCGAGCTACGCGCCGGCGCAGTGCCCCGCCGGCTCGAAGCCCCCACGCAGCAGGCAGATCAGACCGGGATCAATCTCAGCGACACCTTCCGTACCTCAACCACTCACACCCGGTAAGGCCCATGAGTCCGCGCGAACTGACGGGGCTTTGGGGCGAACTCATCGGTCTTCAGTCTTGTCCGGCGGCTCTGGCCCTTGGGTTCACGGGAACCGAGGCCGGTCTTGCTCTGCGGCTGTGTCCGGGATCTCCCGGCAGCGGGATGCCTCGGTACAGCGGATGCGGTCGACGATCAGCTCGCTGTTCGGGGAGAATCGGCCGCCATGCGGAAGAACAGAGCCATGATGCTCACCCTGCTGATGTCAAATGTCGTGCTGCTGACGCTCCTGGTCGCTACGTACATGTCGTCCGAGGGTGATGTTGCGATAGGCAAGGCCGCCCCCCGAGATGCGACTGTCAACCTTCCTGAACTCAAGGGTGGGGCAATCCTGGCCGCGAATCAGTGGCCGGACGCGTGCTCGTTCGTGGACCAGGAGGAGATCAAGGCGATCTTCCCTGATGCCAAGGACATCGAACAGGAAAGCCGTCCGATCAGCGCTCTGTCGATCAAGGACTTCGCTGCCGACTCCTCGTGGAAGGAGAGTGACAGGGCCAAGTCCGGCCAGTGCCTCTACAGCATGCGCCTTCCGGGCGAGACCTACGCCGCTACCCAGTTCTGGTTCCGCATCGAGGCCGTGGCCGACCCCAAGCTGATTGTCGGCTACGAAGATCGCCTCGTGTCAGGATCCAATACCAACCAAGGTGCACAGGGCGCGGATCACTGCGTCATCACCGGTACTTACGAGGGAAGTTGGAACTGCCGCAAAGGTCCGCTGCTGTTCACCGTGGGCGGGCAGAGCAGCGTGACCTTCAAGGGCGAGTCGGCCCCAGCACCTTTCGTCTGGCGGGACGATGTGCTCCCCGAGTTCGTCCGGACCATCGCCGCGAAGATCAAATAGCTTCCCCAGGAGCGGCAGAAACTACGTCATCTGCGCGGGCCCGGTGTCGCCGAGCACAAGACCAGTCACCTCTGTGCGGCGATCAGCGGTCGGTCCCCGGACGAGGTCGACGGCTGCCGGTCACACCCCGTCATCGCCGCCGGGCCAGGTCGCGGGCGGCCTGCCGGCGCCTGACGGTCGCGAGGGCCTCCTGCGACTGTCAGTACCGCCGGCCCGAGCCTCCTCGCCTTCACTCAGACCGCAGGCCGGTCGGGCGAGATGAGAAAGCTTCAAGAATCCAGAAGCCCGGCGGTAATGGGCCGCCGGCAGGACAGCAGGCATGCCCGAGATCCTGGCCTCAGCGGTCCGTGACCTGGTCGCGGAGTACGAGGCCAAGGAATCACCGGAAGCCATCTGTGCCCGCGACGCGGACAAACTGGAGTGCCTCCTCCAGGGCATCGAATACAAGGCGCAGGGTTACGAGAACGCCCAGCGATGGATCGACCACAGCCGCAGGCGGCTCGTCACCGAAACCGCGAACCGGCTGGCCGATGAACTGCTGTCACAGGGAACCCTCGACTGGCTGCGCACCGCCCTGAGCGAGGGAAAACAGTAACCCCACCGCCCCTTGTGCCGGGGCGGAAGAGGGGGGCGTAATGCCCATTTTGACCTCGCCCGCTCGACCGTCATGTACGTGAGGTCAATGAGCACCGATCCTGGGATCGGTGCTCATTGACCTCACGTACATGAGCTCTGCTCCTCGGAGCCGTTCAGGTTGCGCGGCGCAGGGGGATGACGACGTCCTCGCCTGTGCTTTTCACGCTGAGCCGGTAGTAGCTGATGTGCGCGAGCCGGTCGGACTCCTCCAGCCAGCCGGCCTCGATGACCTGGCGCCGGGTCCGGGAGAAGACAGTCGGAGACATGCCGACGAGCTTGGCGAGGTTGGCGCCGGTCTCGATGACGGCACCGGCACGGTCGGTGGGGTGCATCGCGTAGAGCATGACGACCAGGCGCTGGTTGGCGGTCATGCCGACGGTGCGATGGAGGACGTCCAGGAGCCTCTGCTTGTCGTCGTTGTTCACTGGGCCTCCCAGAGCGAAGGGATGGTGTTGTCGAAGCCGGGGATGTCCGGCGGGTTGCACGTCCTGATCGCTTCCCGCTGCTCGATCCCGGGTCCGTGAAAGGCGATGTACGGGCTGATGCGGTACAGCCTGTAGTTGCCGATGCGCCCGCGCTCGATCAGGATGCGCCGCTTGAGGAGTTTCCGGTTGATCTTGCCCACGGCGTCGGCGGTCATGCCGACCTTCTTGGCGATGTCCGCACCGGTCGCTCTCAGCGGTGCCATGCCCTGCGGGGAGACCCCGATCCACCACAGCACCATGAACTTCTGGCTCGGGGTGAATTCCTTGCTCTCGGTGATCGCTTCGACCCTGGCCTTGTCGACCTGGATGTGTTCGCCGGAGAAGGCGTAGGGCGCATAGGGGATGGCCTCGCCTGTGTCGGCATCGACCAGTCTGCGTACCGCTCCCAACGGGCCCTCCCCTGAATGGGCATTGCTGTGATGTGCATGAGCAGCGACCCTGCGGGCCGACCAGATGAACTTAACGTACATGAGCACCAAGTGGATGGACCCCGCCTCCAGGGCGTGCCGATCGACCTGCCGTCCATCCGTCGCCGCGGCCGTGGCCGCCCAGTCATGGCATCTACTCATGTACGTGACGTCAATCTAGTCAGGTCCTGCAGCAGTGGTCACGGTTCTCAGGACATGGGCACCACGATCCTTGAAACTGCCTGCCCTGATCTCAGGAACTGGGTGCACGACGCTGAGAACTGGGTGCCAGATCGTCGGAACCTGATGAAAAATGCGTTTCCACAGGCCAAGACGCCTTTGACGTCTGCGCGCTCTCTAACAGGTAGGACAGGCCGTCGATCCGACAGCTTCACAGCGCCCCGAGCCGTGAAAAGCTGTCGGGAAGCGCTGGGCCCAGCGCTTCCCGACAGGGCCTTCGGCGCGAGCCCAGCTCGCTCCCGTCGGTGAAAACCTCGCCCGCATCCTCCGGCCTCAGCCCGCGAAAGCACGCCACGACGCGGCCGCAGCCGACGGAACACCCGCCACGTATGTCTCGATCAGCCCCGCCCGGCCTCAGCCACTCCGTTCCCCACCGCCCCCACCGGTCTGCAGCCGCCCGACCACCTGCGGACCCCGTCGGTGCACCGGAGGCCCGCCAGGGCCGAGGATGCACCGACCGATGGGCGTGGAGAGCCGCTTTCCCTTGCCGCCTGGTACTGCTGGTGCTGCGCAGGGTCAAGGAGATCCGGTGCCGTAGGCCACCTTGTGGGTGATCAGGGCGCCGAGCCGGGTGTGGGTCACCAGGGTCGCGGCGCGGGCGCGCAAGAAGCCGGCTACGGGGTTGCCGCCGCCGAACATGGCCTTCGCCTGCATGCGCTGCATCCGGTGGACCGATGCCGCGGCCGGGGCGCGCAGCCGGGCATAGGGTGCCAGGCGTTCGCGGGTCGGCTGCCCGGCGGCGAGCGCGTCGAGCAGGACGGGGTGCAGGGCGGCCGCGTCCTGAAGGGCCAGGTTGATGCCCTGGGCGCCGATGGGGCCGTGGGTGTGGGCGGCGTCCCCGATGAGGACGAGCCCGTCGCGCACCCATTCGCGGGCGTGTGCGGCGAACACGTCGAGCAGGGTGAGGTCGCTCATCGACCTGATCTGGTCGTGCAGCAGGTCCTCGAACTGCGGCAGTGCACGGGCCAGTTCCGCCCGGATGTCGTCGATCCCGCGCCGTGCGACCTGGCGCCAGCCGCCGTGCGGCAGGGTCCAGCCGACGCGCAGCCGGTCGGGGTGGGTGTCGTGGACGAGTACGGCGCTGCCGGCCGCGCGGTGCACCCGTACCCGTCCGGTCTCCCGGCCGGGCGCGCGCAGCGAGAACCACGCCACGTCGTGCGCGAAGGACTCGGAGCGCCCCGCGTCGATCCCGGCCAGCGCGCGCGTCTTCGAGAACCGCCCGTCTGCGCCGACGACGACCCGGGCCTCGATGCTGACCTGGGTACGGTCCGGGCCGTTCGCGAAGATGCCGGTACAGGGGCTGCCCGGACGGCGTTCACGCAGGGCGGCGATCCGGTGGCCCTCCAACAGGGTGAACCCGGGCAGCCGACGGCAGGCCGCGAGCAGTTCGTCCAGCAAGTGCGGCTGGGGCAGAGCCAGCAGGCAGTCGTACGGGGCGGGCAGCCGGGAGTAGTCGATGTCCAGGAGCACCCGCTCCCGTTCCAGCACCTGGAAGCCGCCCAGCGGCGCGGCCCCGCGGGCCCGCGCCGCGTCGAGCACCCCGAGCTCGTCGAGGATCTGCTGACCGCCGGGTTGCAGGATCTCGCCGTGGAACGTGCGGCGCAGCGCGGTGGAGCGCTCGACGAGCGTCACCCGGACCCCGGAGCGCAGCAGCATGAGGGCCAGGGCGAGGCCCGCGGGCCCTGCCCCGACGATGCAGACGTCGGTCTCGGCCGCTTCCGTGCGGACCTCGGTCCCGGGCGCTTCCATGGGTTCGCCGGCCGTCCGCTCAGACCGTGGCACTGGCGGCGAGTGCCTCGTTGACCATCGTCAGGAACAGGCGCGGGGTGTCGGCCTCGTCCAGCGCCTCCTCGTCGAGGAGCACCCCGTACTCCCGCTCGATGTGGCCGACGGTCTGCAGGAAGGCGAGGGAGTCGTAGCCGAGCTCCATCCAGTTCAGGTCGAGGACGTCTCCGTCGAGGTCGACGCCCTCCTCCTCGCCCGCGCACTCGCGCAGAATGCGGGTCAGGTCACTGAGTCCGAGCCGGTCCATGGGTGCCTCTTCTCCTCGGTCGTGCGGTTCTTCGGTGGTTCCTGGGCGCGCGCGTCGCTCAGGCGGTGGCTTCGGGGGCCCGGACTACGACGGCGGAGTTGAAGCCGCCGCGTCCTCGGGCCAGTACCAGCGCGGTGCGCAGCGGCAGCCCCAGGCGGGGGCTGGGGGCTCCGGTCACCAGGTTCAGCAGGCAGTCGTCCGCCGGGATTTCGGTGCCGGTGGTCGGCGGGATGATCTGGTCGCGCAGGGTGAGCAGGGCGGCGGCCACATCGAGGGCGGCGCCGCCCGCAGCCAGCCGCCCGGTCATCGACTTGGGCGCGGTGACGGGCACCCCATACGGGCCGAAGAGCGCGGTGATCGCCTCCGCCTCGGCACGGTCGGCCATGCGGTCCCCCGCGGCGTCGGCGAAGACGACATCCACCTCGTCGGGGTGCAGGCCCGCGTCGGCGAGGGCGAGTTCCGCGGCCGCGCCGAGCCGGCAGACCCCGTCCGCGTCGAAGGTGGCGGCGTGCCCGGCGAGCGTTCCGTACACCTGGGCCCCGCGACGGCGTGCCTCCTCGGCGTTCTCAAGGATCAGGTGCGCACCGCCCTCGCCCACGACATGGCCGCTCGCGTCCTCGGAGAAGGGCAGATAGGCGCGTGCCGGGTCCACGCGGCCGGAAAGCCCGCCACCGGCGACATAGGCCGCCCAACCCCACGGACACAGTGCGGAGTCGATGCCTCCGGTGACCACGAGCCGGGCACCCTTGCGGATCTGGCGGCGGGCGTGCGCCATGGCGTCGAGGCCGCCGGCCTGCTCGGAGACGATCACCCCGGAGGCTCCGCGCAGTCCGTGCCGGATGGAGATCTGGCCGCTGTTGACCGCGTAGAACCACGCGAAGGACTGGTACGCCGAGACATGCCGGCCGCCCTTGCTCCACAGCGCCTCAAGCTCTCGCTGGCCGAACTCGAAGCCGCCGAAGGAGTTGGCGGTGACCACACCCGCGGCGTGGTCGGGCAGTTGTGCCGGGTCGGCTCCGGCGTCGTCGAGCGCCTCCTTGGCGGCGGCGAGCGAGAGCCGGGTGACCCGGTCGGTCTGCGGCAGCAGTCGGCTGGAGACATGGTCGGCGTCGACGAATCCGGGCACCTCACCGGCCAGCTTCACCGGATAGCCGCCCGCGTCGAACCGGGTCAGCGGACGGATGCCGCTCTCGCCGCGCAGGGTGGCCGCCCACCACGCCTCGGTGCCGAGGCCGTTGGGGGCGGCGACGCCGATCCCGGTGACGACGGCCTCGGCGGTGCGCGCGGGCCCGCCGGTGGCGGATTCGGCGCGGTCGCGGGGAACTTCTGTGCGGTCGCGGGGAGCGATGACGGTCGTCATGCGGCTGCGCCCTCCAGGCTCGGGCTGGTCAGGATCATCGCGCTCTGGAAGCCGCCGAAGCCGCTGCCGACGGTCAGTACCGCGTCGGTACGCAGATGGCGTGCGGTGAGCGGGGTGTAGTCGAGGTCGCAGGCCGGGTCGGGTTCGTGCAGATTCGCCGTCGGCGGGACCGTGTCGTGCTCGATGGCCAGGGCGCAGGCGGCCACTTCGAGGGCCCCGATCGCGCCGAGCGAGTGCCCGATCATCGACTTGATGGAGCTGACGGGGACCTCGTGGGCCCGCTGCCCCAGGCTGCGCTTGAACGCCTCGGTCTCGTGCTTGTCGTTCTGCTTCGTGCCGGAGCCGTGCGCGTTGATGTAGTCGATGTCCGCGGGCAGCAGCCGCGCTTCGTCGAGCGCGGCGGTGATCGCGGCGGCCATCTCCACCCCGTCGGGTCGCAGCCCGGTCATGTGGTAGGCGTTGCTGCGCGAGGCGAAGCCGGAGATCTCGGCGTAGATGTGCGCGCCGCGGCTGCGGGCGTGCTCGTACTCCTCGATGACGAGGACGGCGGCCCCCTCCCCCAGGACGAAGCCGTTACGGGTGTGGTCGAAGGGCCTGGAGGCGGTTTCCGGTTCGTCGTTGCGGGTGGAGGTGGCGCGGATGGCGTCGAAGCAGGCAGCCGTGATCGGGGTGATGGGTGCCTCGGCCGCACCGGTGACCATCACGTCGGTGCTTCCCTCGCGGATCAGGTCCACGGCGTGGCCGATCGCGTCGAGGCCGGAGGTGCAGCCGGTGGACACCAGCGCCACGGGCCCCTGGGCACCGGCCGTGCGGGCCACCTCGGCCGCCATGGAGCTGGGCACGAAGTAGTCGTACAGGTGGGGCACGGCCCTGGTGTGGTCGACGAGGGTACGGGTGCCCTGCTCGCTGACCACCCCGTACTCGGCGTCGAGCCCGGTGGTGCAGCCGAGTGCGCTGCCCAGGGTGACGCCGGTGCGCGTGGCGTCGTACGTACCGGCCAGGCCACTGTCGGCCAACGCCTCCCGGGCGCTGACGACGGCGAACTGGGCTGCGCGGTCCAGGCGCCCGGACTGCTCGGCGGTGAGGCCGGACTCCTGCGGGTCGAAGTCGGCCTCGGCGGCTATCCGGGAGCGGAAGCCGGAGGCGTCGAAGAGTGTGATGGCGCGGGTGGCCGTGCGGCCCTCGGTCAGCAGCGCCCAGAATTCCTTGGTGCCCGGACGACCCGGGGCCACGACCCCGATGCCCGTGATGACGACTCGTCTCATCGCCCTTACCCCTGTCCTGTCTGGTCGCGGTGGCCGCGCAGCACGATGCGGGCGGCCCGGCCGAGCATCCGGGGCAGTTCGCGGCCCCGTACGAAGAAGTGGCCGCCGGGCACGGTGCGCCGGACGAACCTCCCGGTGGTGCAGCGTTCCCAGCCCGCGACGGCCCCGGCATCGGCGAGGGGGTCCTCGCGCCCGGCGATCGCGAGCAGCGGCACGGGCACGGGGCCGGGTGCCGCCGGCCCGGTGGCGGCGGCACGGAGGTTGCGGACGAGCCGCAGATCGGCGCGGAGCACCGGGAACACCGACCGGAACCACACGTCTCCCTGCCGCACCCCGGGCGGCAGCGCGCCGAACCCGTCCAGTACGCGCAGCAGTTCCTCGTCGGGCAGCTCGGCGGCGTCCATGAGTGCGGCCGGTGCGTGGGGCGGCGGGCAGGCCCCGACGGCGAGCAGCGCGGGCATCGGCAGCCCGGTCTTCCGCAGTTCCTGGGTGACCGTGAGGGCGACCATCGCTCCGAGGCTGTGCCCGTAGAGCATGTACGGCTGCGCCGGCTCCTCGGCTATCCGCTCGAACAGGGGCCCCAGGTCTGCGAGCAGCTCCTCGCGTCCAGTGAGCCGGGGTTCACGGCGCCGCTTGTCCCTTCCCGGCAACGGCCGGGCCGAGGTCCGCACCGCACCGCCGGCGGCCTTGTCCCACTGGTGGAACGAGGACACTCCGGCTCCCGCGTGTGCGAAGCAGTGCAGCCGCAGGGTCTGACTGTCGCCCATCGCCACCTCCCCGAGAACCGCCACGTCGGCCTCCACCCTCACCGACCTCGCTCGAGAAGGGCTCGAACGGGTCTGCAGGGTGCGAGGCCGCGCTGCGGCGGGACGACGGGCGGTGAATGACGGGCGCGGCGGGCAGTGGATGAGGGCGCGGCGGGGCGGTGGGGGCGCCCCGGCTGCGGCCGGAGTTACGCCGCGTAGAGGTCGAACGTCGATCCGCGGCGCGGCCCCGCCATCACGTCCAGCGCGGGATCGACCGTCAGCATCGCCTGGTGCAGGCGCTGCAGCTGCGGGGACGGCTCCACACCGAGCTCGTCCGTCAGGCGGCCGCGCAGCCTGCGGTAGACGTCCAGGGCGGTGGCCTGACGGCCGGAGCGGTACAGCGCGACCATGGCCTGCGAGTGCAGCCCCTCGTGCTGCGGGTGCCGGGCGATCAGTTCGGTCAGCTCGGCGATGACCTCGGCGTGCCTGCCGAGCCGGAGGTCCGCGTCGATGCGCCGCTCGATCGTCACGAGCCGGCTCTCCTCCAGCCGCATGACCTCGATCTCCAGGATCGGCCCGACCCGGACGTCGACCAGCGCCTGACCGTTCCACAGCCCGAGGGCCTTGCGCAGCAGTTCGGCCGCGCGCTCGTCGTCCCCCGTCTCGAACGCGCCCTGTCCTTCGGCCACGAGACTGTCGTACGCGTGGACGTCCACGGAGTCCGACGGTATCTGGAGCAGGTAGCCGCCGTGCCGCGTCGCGAGCACGTCCTTGGCGTTGCCCGGAGCGCCCGGCCCCATGGCCGTGCCGAGTCTTCTGCGCAGTTGCAGGATGTACGTCTGCAGGGTGGTGAGCGCGCTCTGCGGAAGTTCGGTGCCCCAGATCTCCTCCATGAGGGTCTGTACGGGCATCACCCGCCCCGGGTACAGCGCGAGCAACGCCAGAATCTGACGCGGCTTGCCGGCCGTCGGAACAATCGAGCCCCCGTTGACCTCGGCACTCAACGGACCCAGAACCTGAATCTTCACGGTCTCCTCCGTAATTCGTCGAGTTCCCATCGATTTTCAGCCTTCGACTTCCCGAACAGTAGCGGGACACAGGGCAATGTCCCGAAATTCTCAAGCCGGTGTCGAGCAACCCTCCGCCACACCGACCGCGCACCGGAAAAACGCAGGTGAATTCCGTTCTGGGGGCGAGAAACATAGAGAAACGACCGGCCGCCGAGGGGCCGCGGGACCGGCTTCCGGGTGCCCGGGGCGGTTCAGGCGAGGCACTCCGGAGGGCGGCCGTGGTACTCGGCCATCTCCGCGAAGAGGGCCGGGACGTCCAGCGGCGAGCCCTCGGGCAAACCCTGCTCCTCGGCGTACGCGCGGTGCAGGTTGGGAAGCAGGCGCTCGCTGTCGAGCAGGTGCGCGTACGGGCCGGGGCCGGCGGTCCGGGCCAGTTCGAGCGGGGTCGCCCCGGCTTCGGTGCCCTCCTTGGCCAGCCTCCGGATCCGGCGCAGATACGCCTCGTTGACGTCGAGGATCTCCGGGCCGCCGACCGGCCCGTGCCCGGGGACGACGGTCGTGGCACCCAGGGCGCGCAACTGCTCCAGGGCGCGCAGGGATCCGGTGACCGAGCCCATGACGCAGAACGGCGTGACGCCGTTCATCACGAGGTCACCGGTGAACAGAACGCCCTGGTCGGGCAGCCAGACGATGGTGTCGTCGGTGGTGTGCGCGGCCGGGCCGATGTGGATGAGCTCGGCCCTGATCGCGCCCACGTGGAGCGTCGTACGGTCCTGGAAGGTCAGCTCGGGCGGAGTGATCTCGATGTCGCCCCAGCAGACGTCCGGCCACAGGCCGGCCATGTGCAGCCCGGCCGCCCGGACCATGGTGCGGGTCCGCTCGTGGCCGATGGTCAGGGCTTCGGGGAAGACGAAGTTGCCGTAGGTGTGGTCGCCGTGGAAGTGCGTGTTGACCACGGCGCGCGGCGGGTGGGGCGCCAGTGCGAGGGCGGCCCTGCGCAACCGGCGGGCCCGGCTCTCGGTGGCGGCGGTGTCGATGAGCGCGCTGTGGCCGCCGTCGGTGAGGATGCCCGCGTTGTTCAGGCACCAGCCGCCCGCGCCCTGGACGTACGCGTGAACCCCCTCGGCCACCTCGATGACATCGGTGACGTCGGTGACGTCGGCGGAATCGATGGCATCGACGGCATCGACGGCATCGGTGGCGGCATGCACGGGGCACCTCTTTCTTCGTCATCGACGGGCCACGGCGGGGCCCGCCGGTGATCCAGAATCCGAATTCACGCTATCCGGATCCCGGCCTGTCTCTTCCGCCGTCTCGACCGTCCTTCAAGCGTTTTCCCGGCGATTGTCAGGAATTACTCCAGCGGAATTCTCCGCCTCATTCATCGCCGCTACAGGGGTGTGGTTCCGGCCACGGTGCAAAGGCCGGGGCCGTCACACACCGGCGGTCTCCTGCAACACCAGACGGCGCGGAGCGGCGCGGCCCCAGGGGAACCCGTGGTGCAGCTGAACGGCCGGTACCTGCCCGGAGTCGACCTCCACCGCCACCGCGGCCAGCGCCTCGGGCACCGGTTCGATCTCCAGGAACCGCCAGCAGGCGGCCGAGTCGTCGGCGGGCGGCCGGAAGGCGAGCACGCCCCGGTCCTCGGCCAGGGTGAACGCGAAGGAGTCGAAGGGCAGTCCGAGCCCCAGCCCGCGCGCCTTGGAGTACGCCTCCTTCAGCGTCCACAGGCGCAGCGCGCGCCGGTCCCTCGACCGCCCGGGGGCCGCCCCGGCGATCCAGGCCTGCTCCTCGGCGGCGAAGGTGGCGATGATGTTCTCCAGGCCGCGTTCACCGCGGTCCAGCCGCTCGACGTCGACGCCGATGCGCAGCCCGCGCGAAACGCCCAGCAGGTTGTACGCGTTGGCGTGCGAGAGGTTGAAGTCCAGGGTGTCGGCGCCGCGCGGCAGCCCCCCGGCGGGCGTCTGGAGGAACGGCCGCCCGCGCGAGGAACGCCAGATGATCGCCTCGGCCTCGGGGATGCCGGTCTCCAGCGCCAGCACCCGGCGCACCAGGGCGTGGGCGACGAGGTACTGGCGGCGGTCGCGTTCGAAGAGGAAGCGGCCCGCCACCTCCTGTTCGTTCTCGTCCAGCCAGTGCGAGGCCAGGGTGGCGGCGATCTGAGGCGTGAGCTCGTCGTTGGGGCAGAACCACAGATTGACGGGTTCCGGCTCGGACTTGCCCGGCTCGGCGGGGCGGGCGGAGGTCAGCGCGGTCATGCCGGGCCCTCCTCGCCGCCCAGCCACAGCGGGACGCGCAGGAACGCGGACGCGGGCAGCGGTACGGACACGGCACCCGCTCCGTGGGCCCGCTCCAGGACGGCCCAGTCAATGTCGAGCCCGGACAGCCACAGGCCGCACAGCTGGTGCAGCCGCCCGGCCTGCCACAGCGCGGCAAGATACCCGTCCGTCTCGGGTGCGTCGGCCAGCCCCAGCGGGTCGGCGCCGCCGTCCCTCAGGTCGGCGCAGGGCGCACCGTCCCGTACGAACTGCTCCAGTGCGTCCACCAGTTCGCCGGTGTCGCCGACGACGGCCGCGAACCGGCAGTCCATGGCGGACCGGCCGGTACGCAGGGCCCGTGCGAGCGCCCCGAGCGGTGGCACCGGCCCCGGCCCGGTGCCACCGAGCAGCTCCGCGAACCGCTGTGCGGTGGCGGCCAGATGCGCGGGGGTGGGAGCGGACAGGACGAAGAGCTCACCGGCCCCGGCCGGCTCCGGATCCGGGTCCGCCGTCACCGGGTCCGTTCCCGCCACCGGTTCCGTTTTCGTTCCCGTTCCCGGGTCCGCTGCCGCCACCAGGCCCGCGCCCGCGTCGGCCGGGAGGTACTCCTCCAGGACCACGTGCGCGTCCGCGCCGCCCGCCCCGCGCACCCCGACGCGGATCCGGCGGGGTGCCGCGTCCTCGCGCTCCCAGGCCTCGGCCTCGGCACGCCGCGGACCGGGCGCCAGCACCTGGTGGCGCAGCTGGAGAACCGCCCGGGTGAGCGAGGCCGCCCCGGTTGCCGCCCCGGCCTCGCCGACGAGTGCGCGTACGGATCCGGCGTCCTCCCGGACAACGGTGGCCGACGCCTCCACACCGGCCGCGCGCAGTGCCGCGTGCGGCACCCGCAGCGCGGCGGCGTGCGCCGGGGCCGCGTCGGCGGTCCGGGAGCGGCGGCCGGGGCCCTGGGCCGCGGAGTCCGGTGCGAGGTGGCCCACGGCGCTCCCGCGGACCAGGCAGTGGATGCTGTCGCCGTCGGCCAGGGCCCGCGCCAGGGGCTTGAGGAGCAGTACACCGACGCCTTCGCCCGCTCCGGGCCGCCGGCTGGACGGGTGCAGGAGCAGCTGGACGCCGCCCACGAGCGCGGCAGCGCATTCGCCCCGGTGCAGGGCTGCCAGTGCGAGATGGAGGGCGACGAGCACGGAGGACTGTTCGGTGTCCACCGACTGGCTGGGGCCGGTGAGGCCGAGCAGGGACGAGAACCGGTTGGGCAGGCTCCACCGTCCGCCGCCGGGCATCGGCCGGGGCCGCTCGGACGTCCACGTACCGGCCGCGAGCAGCGCGTAGTCACCGCTGCCCGCTCCGGTGAACACGCCGACACTGCGCGCCGTCCCGTCCGCGGCGGTCAGGGCGTCCAGCCGGCCGCCGGTGCATCCGGCGTCCTCCAGGGCCTCCCACGCGGTCTCCAGGAACAGCCGCTCCTGGGGGTCCATCAGGGCCGCTTCACGCACGTCGATCCCGAAGAACCCGGGGTCGAAGTCCTGTACGCGCTCCAGGTAGTGGCCGATCTCGTCGCCGGGCCGTCCGGGCGGCGGCGCCGAGACGCTGCCGTGCCCGGCGCGCAACCGCCGCCAGAAGGCGGCGAGATCGGGCGCCCCCGGGTAGCGCCCGGCCATCCCGACCACGGCGACGGGTTCGGCAGGTGCAGGGGCCGGGGCGACAGGCGCAGGGGTGACAGCACGGCCCGCAACCGGACCCTCCATGACCTCCAACTCGGGCCAGGCGTCCGGCAGGCGGAGGACGACGGGCGCCGGTCCGGTGGCGGCGATGCCGACGGCACCGGCCGCGCCGGTCAGCAGCGCGGCCGCCTGGGCCCGGTCCAGATGGCCGTTCTTGAACCGGGTCAGGACTTCCTTCTCGTCCATCGGGACGCGCTCCTTATGGGGTGGAACAGCTTCAGCCACGGCGGGCGAGCAGCACGACTGCCTCGTCCACGGTGAGCCGGTCGTCGCGGATCGCGTCCAGCAGGACGTCGACGTCGCCGCGGAGCGCCGGCCGAGCGGCGGAGGCGGACACCGGGGCCGCCGTCCGGACGGGTTCGGCGTCCGGCACGAACGCGCCCGTACGGGTCGCGATGTATGCCGCGACGGCGGCCAGGTTGGGGTGCTCGTACAGCAGGACCGAGCGCTCACGGAGTCCGAAGGTGCGGTTGACCGCAGCGATGAACTCCGCGGCCACGATGGAGTCCATGCCGAGCACGTTGAAGGCTGCGGTGGTGCTGATCTCCCACGCGTCGCAGCACAGGATCGCCGCCAGCTGCTCACGCAGCACCTCCGCGATCCGCGTCGCCCCCTCGGGTGCCGCAGAGCCTGCAGAGCCTGTAAAGGCGGCAGGAGCAACAGCATCGGCGGGAACGGCGGGACCTGCAGAACCGGCGGGACCGACGGAACGGGCGGGTGCAGCACCGCTGGAGGCTGCCGCCCTGGCCCGCCCGACCTCCTGGGCGAAGGACGCCGGGGTCGGGTAGTCGTACAGGTCCGTGGCGCGCACCTGGAGCCCGTACCGTCCGTTGATGACAGCCACGAACTCCACGATCAGCAGCGAGTCGAGGCCCAGGGACGGGAAGGTCTGGTCGGGGTCGATCTTCTCCGGCTTGACCCGCAGGACGTCGCCGAGGACCCCGATGAGGTCCGTCAGCACATCCGCGGGATGTTCAATCGTCATCGCAGGCTCCTCCAAGCCGTCGGTGGCACACGTTCACCCGGTGCTGCCGGTGACCCCGGCCGGTACCGGTGCCCCAAAGGCGTCCAAGGGGGCGTCCGCAGGATCGTCCGCGGAGCGGAACAGCGGGTACGTCCCCGGCGTCCCGGCGCGGTAGTTCGCCTCCGCGCCCTCGGGCACCAGGCTCGGCAACAACAGCGACCACAGCCCGGTGACCCGGCGCTGGAGCTCGGCGTAAGGCATTCCCGTACCGGCCAGCATCTCGATTCCGCAGGCCGCCGCGGCCACCAGCGATTCGATGCTCTCCCAGGCGATTTCGGTGCGGAGCTCCCCCGCTTCCCGGGCCTGCCCCAGCAGCTCGCAGACCGCCGCGAGCCAGACGCGGTGGAAGTCGGTGACTCCCTCACGCAGGCCCGCGCACTCCTTGGCGATGCGGAAGCCGGCCGGGATCGCCGGTTCCTCCCGCAGGTTCCGGGCCAGCCAATGGGTCGTGTCGACCAAGGTCTGCAGCGGACGGAGTCCGGATGCGCCCAGTTCGCGCACCGCCTCGTGCAGCAGCGCGCATCCCCGTAGCCGTACGGCTTCCGCCAACTCCTCCTTGGAGGCGAAGTGGAAGTACAGCGCTCCTTTGGTCACTCCGGCGTACGCGGCGATCTCGCCGAGCGTCGCGTTCGCGTAGCCGTTGCGGTGGAACAGCTCGGCCCCCGCCTGCACCAGCTTCCTGCGGGTCCGCTCCGACCTCTCCTGCACCACGGTGCCCGCTCGGCCCATGGACCGGTTACGTGTCCGGGCCATCGGGCGGACGGCGGTAGCACCCCCGGCATCGCGCGCGGCCATCTCAGCCCACGCGGACAAGTCGTTCGGCGCCGCTCTCCGCCATCGCCGGGTTCTCGGGGCTGGCCATGAGGATCGAGCGCTGCAGCCTGCGCAGGGCGGCGGACGGTTCGAGCCCGAGCTCACGCACCAGTGTGGTGCGCAGCCGCTGGTAGACGTCGAGAGCCTCGCCCCGGCGGCCGGAGCGGTGCAGGGCGAGCATGAACTGCCCGTGCAGGTTCTCGTGGGTGCGGTACCGGCTGACGAGCACGGTCAGTTCGGCGAGCAGCTCGCGGTGGCGGCCGATCCGCAGATCGGCCTCGATGCGCTGGTCGAGCGCACACAGCCGGGTCTCCTCCAGCCGCTGGGTCTCCATGTCCAGCTGGATACCGCCCTGTACGTCGGCGAAGGCCGGGCCGGACCACAGGGACAGCGCCTCGCGCAGCAGCCGGGCCGCGCCCGGGAAGTCGCCCCCGTCCATCGCCCGGTAGCCCATGCCTGCAAGCCGGTCGAACTCGCGTACGTCGCTGGTGCCGCCGCCGCTGTTGAGCAGATAGCCGCCCGGCAGCGTGACGAGCACGTCCTTGGCGGTGCCGCGGCCCGTGTCCCCGTCGGCCGGACTCTGCTCCAGCGCGGTCGCGATGAGGGCCCGCAGCTGCAGCACGTAGGTCTGCAGTGTGGTCCTGGCGCTGCGCGGCGGGGCTCCCGCCCACAACTCCTCTATCAGAGCCGACACCGGAACGACCTGGTCGGCATGGAGCGCCAGCAGCGCCAGAACCTGTCTCGGCTTGGCGGCGGTGGGTGTGACCGAGACCCCGTTTTCCCGCACCGCCAATGTGCCCAGTACTTCGATGTCCACGCCATACTCCCCTGTCCGTGGATGAGCCTCGGCCAGTAAAAAACAGGACAGGCGGTTTGTCAACAGAAAACCGACCGGGTCGCTCGTTACCTTCAGACCCCCTGTCGGTCCCTCAAATACCCACTCTGAGCTGCACAGTTGTCATGCGGCGAGAGTACGGAGGCTCCTTAGAGGGTCGACCCATCCTGTATCCACAACAGAAGGAACGCGCCAAAACAAACCAGCAGGTCTTCTCCTTGATCAGCAACCGGGGAACCCGTCACACCACCATCTACGGACGCCGGGTTCCCCCGGCCTCGATTCCGGCGAGATTCGCCGGCGGCACCAGCGTCGGCAGCAGCAACCGCCAGAACCGCGCCACCGTCGACGCCGAGAGCCACGCCGGGTCCCGCACCCCGAGCACCTCGAATCCGACAGTCGCGGCCACCACGGCGGTCACCACGTCCTGGACCCCTGTCCCCCGGCGCAGTTCACCTGTGGACTCGGCCTGCTTCAGGGTCTCCTCGACCCAGCGCCGCCAGCGCGCGCGCAGATCCATCCGGCGCGGGCGGGACGTCTCACCGCTCAGCGCGAAGCCGACCCGCAGCACCACATCGTCGCGCAGCGCCTCGGCGAGCGCTTGGGTGACATCGACGAGGAGCTGCACATGGCTCGCCCCGAGCGACAGCGCGCTGTTCGTGACGGCCAACAGCCTGGTCAGCGCCTCCTCCTCGACAACGTCCACCAGGGCGGCCTTGCTCGCGAAGTGAAAGTGCAGCGCCCCGTTACTCACCCCTGCACGCGAACTGATCGCGGTGAGCGACGCCGCCGAGAAACCGTCACGGTCGAAGACCTCGGCCGCGGACCGGATCAGGGTGTCACGCGTACGCGCCGCGCGTTCCTGTTTGACCATCAACTGCTCCGTCACTGCCAGAGGTTGCCGTGCCTGCCGAAGGGCAGACGTCGACTATAACAAACCGCCCGTGCGGTTTTTGAAAAGATTCCCTGCTCATTCGTCAAAGCTCAGAAGGAGGCATTGGCTCATCCGGCAGAACGCCGCGGGCGCACCCTGAGTCACTCCACTCAAGAACGACTCGTGTCACGCTCGAGCCGTGTCGGACCGGAAACGGAAGCCAACTCGGCTACAGCCCGCGCCGACCTGGCCCCATCCTCAAGAACAGGCAGATCGGAATGAACGGCTCCGCTGTTTTTGGATGACAAGGAGTCAGGAGCACTAGAAATTAAACCGGTTGGTATGTATTTTCAGGCCAGGAACAGCCCGGAACACACCTCTCGCACCAGCCCAGGGGGAGCAATGTCTGCGAGCACGTTTCAGGTCGAACGAACCACGTTCGACAGAGAAATGACGAGAAGCACCAAGGCCTCCACCATCAAGCCCGGCGGCTTCTACCCCGACACTCTGACTATGACCGTGCCCAAAGAACTCGTACACCGCTCCGCAGTCGCAGAGGTCATGCTCACCGACTGGGACCGGCTCGACGACACCCACTTCGTCATGTCCGCCCAATGGCCGCGCGGCCACAGCTTCTTCACCCCGGTCGCGGACGGCTACCACGATCCGCTCATAGGCTGCGAAACGCTCCGCCAGATCGGCATACTCCTGGGGCACGCGGAGTTCGGTGTGCCCTTCGGCCACCAGTTCCTCGTCTGGGACCTCGACCTCGCCGTACGTCCGCAGCACCTGCGGATGGGGTACGAGCCCGCCGCCCTCAGCATCGACGTCCACTGCACGGAGATCAACCAACGGGGCAGGAACCTGTCGGGGCTGCGCTTCGAGGCGGTCTTCCACCGCGACGGGAACATCGTCGCGACCGGTGGCGGATCCTTCTCCTGCATGGCGCCAGCGGTCTACCGGCGGGTGCGCGGCGAGCACATTCCCGGTGGCAACTGGGACCAGCTGCCGCTGATCAGTCCAGCGGCTCCGCAGAGCGTCGGGCGCATGTCCCCCATGGACGTCGTGCTCTCCCCCACGAACGAGCAGAACCGCTGGCAGCTGCGGGTGGACACGCGGCACCCCGTGCTCTTCGAGCACGCGGTCGACCATGTGCCGGGCATGGTGCTGGTCGAAGCCGCCCGCCAGGCCACGGCGGCGGTCCTCGGCCGGTCCTCCTATCTCCCGCTCGCCATCGCAAATGAGTTCAAGCGGTACGTCGAGCTGGACTCCCCGTGCATGATCGAGGCGACCCTGCTGCCCGACACCTCCGCCGAAGGCGAGCAGAGCGTCCTGGTGACCGCCCATCAGGACGGTGCACCGGTCTTCAACTCCACGGTGACCGCAGGATCGCACGGGGTCTGACCGTGCCGAACAGCGACTTAGCCATGCCGAACGGCGGCTGCCCACCGGGCAGCCGCCGTCTTCTTCTCTTCACCGGTACGCTCTCAGCGACTCGCGTTCCCGAAGGCGCTCAAGTGGTCGGCCGCCCAGCCGCGGAAGGTCCCGGCCGGCCGGCCGAGCAGACCGGCGACCGTGCCGTCCACCTCCGCCTTCGCGCCCTCACGGCCGCGCTCCGCGCTATCCAGCAGCGCCTCGACGATGTCTGCCGGATAGCGCGCGCCAAGCGCGGTACGCGCCTGTTCCGGGCCCAGTTCCTCGAAACGGAGCGGACGGCGCAGCAGTTCGGCGAGCTGGGCCGTCTGCTCGGCCGCCGAGATCGCCTCCGGCCCGGTCAGGGTGTGGACCCTGCCCGCATGACCGTCCTCGGTGAGGGCACGTACCGCCACCTCCGCCACGTCACGCGGATCGACACAGGCGTTGGCCGACGCCCCGTACAGGGCCCGCACGACGTCGTCCGAGCGGATGGATCCCGCCCAGGAAAGCGCGTTGGACATGAACGCGCGGGGGCGCAGCAGCGTCCACTCCATCCCGGAACCGCGCAACAGGTCCTCGTTGCGGCGCTGCCACCGGGTGATCAGATCCTCGGCCCGGCTGTCCGCGACGGCGGCGGCAGACAGCTTCACCACCTGCCGCACCCCCGCCGAGCGCGCGGCCCCGATGAAGCCCTCGTCGTCGCCGCCGCCCGGGTTGGTCACCAGAAAAACGGTGCGAACCCCACGCAGAACACCCGCCACCGAGGCCGGATCCGAGAAATCTCCGTGGACGATCTCGGCCGCCGCGCCCGCTCCCGTGACCCGCTCCGGATGCCTGGCCATGATGCGAACTGCCAGGTCAGCAGGGATCCTTCGGACCACTTCCCGCCCGATGGTCCCCGTGGCACCGGTGACAAGAATCATGGATTTGCCTCTCTTGCCCGACATTTCCCCGACCGGTACGGACGAGGAAGCGGCCTGTAAGATACGAACTGGACGGTTTCTTTCACCGGCCTCCCGACGTTCACCACCCTGAGGAGGGAGGAGGCAGAGTGGCTGAGCAGCTACGAGCCATCCGTACCCGTCAGACGATTCTTTCGGCTGCGGCCAAGATCTTCGAGGAACACGGGTACCAAGCGGCCACGATCTCCCAGATCCTCACCGAGGCAGGCGTCACCAAGGGCGCCCTGTATTTCCACTTCCACTCCAAGGAAGACCTGGCTCAAGGCGTCCTCGCCGAGCAGGACCGGCGGATCATCGTCCCTCCCCGCGCCTCCAAGGTGCAGGAGATCGTGGACGTCGTGATGCTGCATGCCCACCAGTTGCAGACCGACCCCATGGTCCGCGCGGGCGTGCGGCTGACCATGGACCAGCTGGCGCAGAGCCTCGACCGCAGCGGCCCGTTCCTGCGCTGGGCCGAGGTCGGCCACGAGCTGCTCCAAATGGCGCAGGCCCAGGGCGAGTTGCTGCCCCACATCACGCCGGCCGAGACGGCCGATGTCATCGTGGGCTCCTTCGCCGGCATCCAGTCCATGTCGCAGGCCGTCTGCGAGTACAACGACCTGGTCCGCCGGGTCTCCGCCCTGATGCGTCACGTGCTGCCCAGCGCGGTGGTGCCCTCCGTCCTCGCCTCGCTCGACCTCTCCGAGGGCCGGGGAGCCGCGGTCTACGACGAGGCGCTGAAGGCGGCCGACATAAGGGACCTCGTCGACACGGCCGGCTGAGCACCGCTCGTGTCTGCGGGCCACTGTCAACGGTGCCCCGCAGACACGGCGCCCTCGACGAAGTACGCCGACAACGCCTGCCTCAGGTCATGGCCGCCGGGCACCCAGGCGATGTAGCCGTCGGGCCGCACCAGCAGCGCCTCGTACGGCACCTCGGCGGTGGGCCGGGCGCGGACCACGTTCAGAATCCCCTCCCACCCCCGGGCCGCCTCCCGGTGGCCGTCGCTCTCCTCGCCGAGGAGCAGCAGCAGAGGCCTGCCCTCGCGCAGCAGCCCCATCACATCCGTCTCGCCGTCCGCCGTGCTGAGCACCGCGTTGCGCAGGAACGTTCCCGTCGCCCCGCCGGAGGGCCCGCCGGTCCGGTCCGGAAGCACCGTGTCCTGCGCGCTGATCATGTCGCCGAGGTGCCCGTGCGCACGGTCCGCCGACAGAATTCCGGTGAACACGCCCCGCAGCGCATCGAGTTCGGGACCTGACCGCATCAGCGCGAGCTGCGCCTGTGTCTGTTCGATGACCTTCCGGGCGACGGGACGGCGCTCCAGGTCGTAGGTGTCCAGCAGACCCGCGTCCGCCGATCCGTGCACCGCCAGCGCCAGCTTCCAGCCCAGATTCAGGGCGTCGAGCACCCCGGCGCTGAGGCCCTGTCCCCCGATCGGGAAGTGCACATGCGCCGCGTCGCCCACCAGGAAGACCCGCCCCGCGCGGTAGCTCCGGGCCAGCCGCGCGAAGTCGCTGAATCTGCTGAGCCAGCGCGGTGCGTCCATCGCGATGTCCCGGCCCGCGATCCAGGACACCTCCTGCCGCAACTCCTCCAGCGTGGGAGGCAGCTGCCGGTCCGCATGGGCGCCGGTGCAGTTCAGCGTCCGGATGTGTGTGCTGCCCCCCGCATCGTGCTTGGCCACGATCCAGCCGCGCGGGGTGCGGTGCCAGCCCTTGGCGAGCGCATCCGGCTGCGCGAGCGTGACGGTACCCATGAGCGCGGACACCGTCGCCGGATGAGTGTCGGAAGCGATGCCCACCCGGTCCCGGACCGTGCTGCGGGCGCCGTCCGCCCCCACCACGTACTCGGCGAAGCAGACCACACTCCCCTCCGGCCCCTCGGCCATGACCCGTACCCCGCCGTCCTCCTGGACGACCTCGGTCACCCGGTGCTCGCGCAGGACCCGAGCCCCGGCCGCCCGCGCCCGCGCCCCGAAGTGCCGCTCCAGCTCCGCCTGGGGGCACTTGAGGATCGGCTCGGGTTCACGTGCAGGAGCCGTGATCACCAGTCCGGGCAGACCTGCGAAGTGGAAGGGGCTCTCCGCCGCGCCACCGGTGTACGGGTACCCGTCCCCCGGCAGGTGGCCACGCCGGGCCAGCGTCTGCACCGCACGGGCATGCAGCGTGGTCGCCTTCGGCTGGCCGGACACCTCGGCCCGGGACTCCAGGAGCACGGTGTCGACTCCGTACCCTGCCAGTTCGGCGGCGACGAGCATGCCGACCGGTCCCCCACCGACCACCACGACCTGTGCCCGTACCGGATGTTCCCCCTGCACAGCGACGCCTTCCCCTGGCCGTGATCCACCCTCGCAACGGGAAATATACCGGAGGGACTGTTTCTAATCCATCCACCGAAGAACGGGATCCCGGGAGCCGAAGCCAAAGCTGAGGTCGAGGCTGAGACCGTCGAGGCCGAGGCCGTGGGGCCGAGGCCGTGGGGCCGAGGCTAGGGCTGGAGCTCCCGCATCGTGGACGACATCGGTCCGCCCTCCGAACGCTCGGTCTTGTGCCCCTTGCTGCCCGGCGCCAGCGTCCGCACGTCCACGGCCTCCGCCGGCGCCCCCCTCGCGTACAGCCCGTCGGGCTCGGTGTCCCGGTCGTGCGGCAGCAGCCAGAACACCCGCCGCCTGAACGTGCCGGAGGAACGGGACGGCTTGGCCTTCGGGCCCAGCAGGGCGTACCCGACCATCCGGCCGTCACGGTGGTACGCGGGTCTGCCACGCCGGGTCGGCAACCGGTCCAGGCTCTGCCGGACATAGTCGAGCCGACTGATGTCCTCAAGCCAGACGAGGTCCATCTCGTCGACGATCTCGTCCTCTGCGATGAGGGCACTCATACTGTCTCCTCGTCCGCGAGCAGGCCGATGCCCGGGTAGTACTTGCGCTGATTGGAAAGGATCATTTCCTTCGGTGACGCCAGTCCCACCACCTCGCGGACACGTGCCGCGAAAGCCCGGGACGATATCGCCGGAGCACCCTCATTCTGGCACCAGCTCCTGTAGGCCGCGTAGAGCTGCGACTGCTCCGCCCGCAGATCGGCCTCAAGCCGACAGGTCTCGTGGACGAAGCGCCCGGTGTGGTCCTCGGTCTCGGCGTACGCCGTGGTCGCGATGCGGACCCGCTCGGGGCCCGCCAGGTCCTTGTCGCCGCCCAGGTAGCGACGGGCGCCCTCGATGAGCCAGTTGAGGATGCCAGGCCCCTCCTGAGTGACGAGGATGTCCGCCAGATTGTCGATCTTGCGGTCGTCGGAGACGACCCGCTCGAACGGGATCAGCCGCATCCGCCGCCAGAACGCGAACCCACCCGTGCCCACCTCGGGGCGGTGGTTGCCGAGCAGCCACATCTTGTGCGTCGGCTCGAAGCTGAAGAAGTCCTGCCGCATCCGGCGCGCCTTGATGCGGTCACCACCGGTCAGCAGCTTGACCCGCGCCTCGTCGAAACGGTCCCCCGGCTTGACCTCACTGCACACGATCACGCGCCGGCCGTGCAGCTCGGCCAGGTCGGTGGGATGCCCCTCGTACGGACGTGACATCAGGAACCCCGGAGGCGCCGCGTCCGCGTAGTCCCCGAGCAGCTTCATCAGCACATCCAGCAGTACGGACTTGCCGTTTTTCCCCGAGCCGAACAGGAACGGCATGACCTGGGCGCCGACATCCCCGGTGACGGAGTAGCCGAGCAGCAGCTGGAGAAAGTCGATCATCTCCGCACCGTCCGGCCCCTCGCCGAAGGTGTCGGTCAGGAACCGGTTCCAGCGCGGCGTCGGCATCGGCTCGGGCGCGGCCGAGGTGGACCGGGAATGGAAGTCCTTCGTGGGCTCCGCAGGACGGATGCGCCCGGACCGCAGGTCGACGACGCCCGCGGGCGTGCACAACGCGTACGGATCCGCGTCCAGCCGCGCCGCGTTGAGCACCATCCCCGGGGCGGACTTCGCCTGCGTCAGCATCGCGTTCATCCCGCTGGTGCTCAGCGTGCGGCGTCGGTGCTGCTGCAACGCTGTCGGGGTGTAGACGCCTCGCGGATCGGTGGTGGCAATGGACTCCGCCAGATCGCCCGCCGACCACATCACCGTGTCGTCCTCGTCGATCTGCCACCGGGTGCCGTCCCACCGGTACCAGCCGATCCCGGGGACGTGCCGGTAGTCGTTGCAGTAGAGCTTGACGAACAACTTGGCGTTACCGCGGTCCGTCAGCGTGTCGGGCAACAGCCCGTCCGCCGTCGCCTCACCGTCCCCCTCCGGGGCGGCCACAGCCTCGTACCGCGCGGACTCCTCGCTCTGCCGGGGCGCCGGGACGGGCTGCGCAAGGATCTGCGCGGCCACCGCCTGGACGTCGAAGGCAGACAGTGCTCTCTCCTCGTCCACACTCACGCCCGCCCCCCGAGGGACAGTGGACGTGCCAGACCTGCGCTCAGCCCACTCCGGATGATCGCCAGGCAACGCCGCTGCTGCCCCGGGCGGGCCTGCTCGGCCGCATCCTGCAACACACGCGTGGCTTCGGCCTCCGTCATGTGCCCCGCCGCGACCAGCCCCCCTGTGGTGTACGCGGCCCGGTTCAACTTCTCGGAGAACGCGGCGCCTTCGGGTACTGCCGCACACGCTGCAACCTCGGCAAGAACACCGGTCAGCACCCGGTCCCCCGCACCGCGGCCGCCACCGGCCGCGAGAACCGCCTGCCGGGCACGGGGCGGCACCGGCCGGGTCCCCGGCACGGACGCGGACGGCAGATGCCCGGTGCGCTCCAGTTCCCTGGCGAGCCAGGCGGGAAGCGGAGCCGGAACCCGTACGGTCCCCACGGGCCGGTAGATCCCTGCAGGGGTCACGGTCCCGGGCGCCACGATGTACCCACCGTGCGCCCGGACATCGACCTGCCAGGCGAGGGCACGGCCGCCGCCCGACCCGGAGGAGCATTGCCACCGGTGCCCGCCGTCATTGCGGTACCACACGTGTAGTCCCCCGGACGGGGTGCGGACCCGGAGCGTCGACTCGTCGTCCGCCGGGCTGGCCGCGCCGCGCAGTGCAGCCAGCACGCCCAGGGTGTGGAAGCCATTGGCCAGCCCCGTCAGGTCGACCCCGGCGGAGATCCCGACACCGGGCAGCAGCCGGTCACGGTCGGGGAGTTCACACGCATGCGCATCGATATCAATGACCACGAGGCCGGCCGGACCGGTGGCGACTCCCACCCCGAGATCGGGCCGGGATCCCCACCACTGCTGGATCCGGTCGAAATCAAGCGTTGCCGCATGAAACCCATGACACCAGCGACCCGCACGAATACAGTCGCACCCCCCTCGGGCATGACCTTGAACACGGCACACCTCACAGTTGCCCACAGGCGTCTTACGGCCCGGAGCAAGAGGATGAACCGGCCACCCCTGGCGCGCACACCACGAGGCAGTTGTCAGAGGCTGCGAAGCGACCGATGCAGATCTCACGAACTGCCGTGGGTCGCTGCGCGAAACCTGCAGCTCAGCTGCCATTCACTTCCCCCATCAGCGACTGAAGCGACTCAACTCCCAAAATCAGATTAGCGAAATCTAAGGGAGAGGAGAGGCACATGGGGCAGAACAGGTGTACGCATCTGCAGGATGCCCGAGCGACGGAGCGACCGAGACCCCAGAGACCGACAGTCGCTCAGTCGCTGCCGGACAGGCACACAAAACACCAGGTCACAGACGTATGCAACACAGAACAGCGACTGAAGCGACTCAAGCTCGCTATATATGACGCACACACGCGCTCACACGCACACGCACGAATGTCTCCATATACCTGAAACTTGAGTCGCTTCAGTCGCTGTTCCCCCAGCAAGCCCTTCTGACCTGCGGTTTTACATTTCTGATCGAAGCGACTCAACACTCATTCAGTCGCTGACGTTCAGTCGCTGAGGCCACTCCCCCACCATCCGAACCGCTCAAGCCCGTCTGCAGCCAGGCTCAAGCGGCTTCCCCATTACGACTGCTCTCACCGGTGCATACCAGCCAATCGCGCCTGCCGGCGGGCACGAACCTGCAGGCCGGACAACCGAAGTTCAAGCACATCAGCACCAACACGCCTACTGCGCCGAACAGTTCTTCGCCGCACCCCGACAACCGCCCTGGGGCGGGCCGGGTACTGACGTCGCCCCGGCCCCGACCCGTCCTCACCGGGCTATTCACCGAACGGAGTTGCTGCCTTCGGCGAGGATCCTGTCGACGAGGATCTTCCGCTGCGCCTCGTCCATCTTCCTCAGTACGAGGTCGGCAACCTGATGACCGTCGTGCCAGGGCATCTTCGTCACCTTGCCGAGCGCGACGATGCCCGACTCCCCAGGCGCGAGCTGAGCCGGTGCGACCTGGTGCCCGGCATGCTCCGACCGCTGTCCGGGCACCTCATCGTGTGTCGCCGATGCCGGCTCCCGGGCCTCGGAGCTATCACGCCGTGATAGCTCAGCCTGCCGAGCTTCGGGATTATCACGCCGTGATGGGACGGCCTGATCCTCACTCGGGCTATCACGCCGTGATAGGGCAGCGTGACTCTCCTCCGAACTATCACGCCGTGATACTTCTTCCGGTCCCTCCCCCGGATTATCACGCCGTGATACTGCCGCCCCCTGCTCCCCGGAGCCACCCGAAGCACCGGCACCAACTGACTCCTCGACCTCTCCCCCGACCTCCGAGCTATCACGCCGTGATAGCTCCCGCACTGCCGAGCGCCGCTGAACCCCCGCGGCAGCCCGCGCATCCGCCTGCTGGCGCTGCTCATCGGGCGGCAGCTTGGAGAGATTCCGTACGTGCTCGATCTTGCGGCGCCCCTCCACCAGGTCCGCCTGAAGCTGAGGGTCGAGGTCGAGAACGGAGAGCTTCGACGAAATGGTCGACTGCGCAATGCCGAGCCGCTTGGCAGCTTTGGTCTGAGAACCGTAGAAGTCGACGAGCGTACGAAGGGCCTGAGCCTGCTCCAATGGGTTCATGTCGTCGCGGTGGACGTTGGCCACGAAGGCCGCCTCGAGCAGCGCTTCATCCGTAGAGACAAGGGCGTTGTCGACGCTGACGCGAATCTTCGCAGCTCCGGCAAGACGTGCTGCGGCAAGACGACGGTGACCGTCGACGATGATGTACCGGGCCCCCTCGTCGAGGTCGGCCGCGCGATGCGGCCGCTCCTCCAGATAAGCCTCGATGGAGGCCACGGTCACGGCGTTGACGAGGCCGATCTCTGCGATGCTCTCCGCCAGCCCCTCAAGATCGCGGAGCTCCTCGCGGGGGTTGTCAGGGTTCTGGCTGATGAGATTCAGAGAAAGCTCGGTCGGCTCGGGCACACCTGCCGTCGGCACGCCCGTAGCAGCGCCGATCGCGGCCCGACGAGCGCTGATGGGTCGGGCCTGGGCGAAGGAGGCGCCGGCTCCGAGGTTCTTGGCCTTACTCACTTGCTGATCTCCCGGGCGAGGGCGCGGAGGGCAACGGACTGTTCGCAGCGGGGCGCGTAGGCAAGCAGGGGCCGCTTGGCACGAACGGCTTCCTTCTGCTCCTTGAGGTCTCCGATGACGCCCACGACACGCGGATCCTTTATGGCCATCCAGGACTGGAGGGAGGAGGTGGCGATGTACCCGCGGCGGGCGTCGTAGTGGTTGACGACCAGCCCGAGGTAGTCGACGTCGAGCGCGAGGTCATTGCGCATGTCCTCGATCTGCGACGTGAGCAGTTCGTAGGCGTCGGCGCTGCTGTCCTCGGCCTGGACCACGATGAGAACGCCGGAGTTGCCCGGCACTTCCTGCGGGCGACGGCGCCCGTAGTAAGTAGCAGCGTCCATGCTGAGCCCGAGGCTGGGAGGGCAGTCAATCAGGATGACGTCGTAATCGGGCTCGACCGCGGCAAGGGCGCGTTCGAGAGCCGCTTCGCGTGCACGGACGGAGGCAAGTCGCACGTCGAGAAGGAAGGCATCGGTGCAGGCGGGCAGAAGGTGCAGACGCCTGCCGAACCGGTCCTCCTCGATCGTCACGATGAGATCGCTCAGTGAACCCTTGCCGTCACCGGCCATGTGATTGGTGAGAGAGTCCCCGTCCATGGCGAGGGGAGCATGGCCGAGCTGCTTGGTGAGGTGCCCCTGCGGGTCGAAGTCGACGAGCAGAACGCGCTGTCCGAGCCCGGGCAGATCCTCCAGAGTGAGCGGATCGTTGGCGGCCTCCTCGTCCTCTTCGAGGAGTGCCGCGAAGTGCTTGGAGACGCGGACCGGCACAAGGGCGGTGGAGTCCTCCGCAAGAGCTTCGCCGGTCCCGGCAGTCACAGCGGTCTTGCCGACGCCACCCTTCTGATTGCAGATGACGACGCGTCGGACGATATCGGGGCGCCGAACAGCAGGCGCGGGATGACTGTCCAACCAGACCCGCACGGACTGGGCCAGGCCCTGGATGAGCGAGACTCCGCGGCGCTTGCAGTCCGAACGGAATCCGGCCCACAGCTGGGAAGGCAGGAACGTCGCGAAGGATTCCGCCCCAGATGTATCGATGGGGGAGAGGTTGGAGCCGAGACCGCGCCATGCAGTGATGCCGGCTTCGACGGCGTCCTGCATGTCGATGCCGTGCTGAACGGCGCGGACCTTGAGTTCCTGGCGAAGCCAGGAGGGCAGCTTCGAGACGACCTTCTCTCGGTCGCCCCGGATGTCGGGTGTCGTCATAGTCCGTCACTCTACTAACGCCGTAGATCAATTAAGCGCTCAACACGTTAGCTGTGTCGTCTTTTTCGCTGTGGGGGAGCTATCACGCCGTGATAGCTCCCCCACAGCGCCCCACCACGAACCGGAACGTCCGAATGTGCGGGAGAGTAGATCCAAACGAACCAACATCACCTATAATGCCCCACTCTGCGCGCGAGCCTCAGGGCATCTTGTCCATCGCGGGTGCCGACTCGGCCTCGACTCAGCCACTGTGCCGTCGCGGTCCGCCGGGTTCACTGAACCGCGGGTGGTCAAAGCGGCACAGTGGCTGATCGGAGTGGGTGGCTCGGGTGGGCACTCCCGCCGCAGAGTCCATGAACCTATCGTCGGGGCTGGCTTTCGTGGGCCGAGGTTCAGTCAGGCGAGTAGAGAGTCCAGCCCGTGACCCCTCCTCAGGAACGGTGCTAACGCCTCCCGTTGCCGACTCACGACCCCAACAAAGCACAGCCACCACAGCACGCACTCCGGCTTCGCACACTGCCCGTACGTAGCGTGCGGCTCTTCTTTTATAAGAGGCGCCGGACCCCAGCAAGGCTCTGACCTGCACATATGCGATGTTGATCATGCTCTGGCCGACACATTTGGTGGGTCGAAATGTTAACCTGGCCAGCACATTTGGCCCTGAAAGTAAGGCTCAGCCTAACTTTTCAAACCGACCATGATCGCCGGAGAAACCGCAGGTCAGGGGAGTGGCGGTTCCAGGCGAACACCCCAGCCCGTGGCACCGATTCGATCAAAATGTGCTGCAGAACGAAACTGGAAGTTAGGCTCACGCTAACTTTCACCGCTTTCGTGCACCAAAAGTTCGGCTCACGCAAACTTTTGAGGCGCATCCGTCACCCCTTCAGACTCGAAGCGTGTCGAGCCGTCAAAAGTAAGGCTCAGCCGAACTTTTGGGATAGCCTCGGACCGCCTGAGCAACAAGGAGGGTCCAGTGACATCTGAAACGCCGTCGCGCCAGCCGCGTCGGCCCCGAGCAGTGCCTTCTCCTGCGTCCTCGCCGGAGAGCAACGCCGTGTTCGACGACATCCTGAACCTGTTGGGTGAGCAACTCGGCACGAATGTCCCGGAGGCAACACAGCCAAGGACAGGGAAACGCAAGCTCAAGGGCGTCACCTTCGAGTACGAGAACGACCCGCGGTCCGTCCACAGCTTCGCCGGAGGCGCCGGCTACAGCCTCGCCAGCAACTGGTTCACGCAGTTGCTGCCCCAGCTCTTCATCGCCAACGGCATCACGAAGAGCCAGCTGTGCGTGTTCCTGTACGTGGCGGGCGGGCAGCGCCCCGGCACGGGGATCGCGGAGTACACCCAGCAGGAGATCACTGATGGCCTGAACGGCCTCGCAGCCAAGAAGCCAGGCGCCAAGATGATCACAAGGCCCACGGTGAACCGTGCCGTCCGAACCCTGTGCGAGTACAAGTGGCTCGAACCAGCAGGAAACGGACGGATTCGCCTCAATGTCACTCTCTGGTTCCAGGGCAACAGCACCGCCCAGCACGAGGTGCTCGCCCAGATCGCCGCGGACCACGATGACGATCCGAGCGCGTTTCCGCACAGAATTGGTCCTGAGCTGGTTCACCACCAGGAAGCCCTGGACCTTAACCTGGATGGCGAAGTGCCCGAGCCTGTCAGAAGGAAGCGCACCGGGTGATGTCCGCTACCAAGGCAAGCCGATTCGATATGGAGGAAGGCACCGATGGCCGTTGCAGTCATGTCGCCGCTCGTCGCTGAGCGCATCTGGGCGCTGCCCATCGGAGCTGCCCCGGTGAAGTTCCTTCAGTACCTGATCTTCCGGAGCGAGAACGGCGGCGCACTGCCGAGCCAGCGCGAGATGGCGGTGGAGTACAAGGTGAAGCCGCCCACCGTCAGCGCGCTGATGGAGCCGCTGTTCGAGCTGAACCTCGTGCTGCGCTCCCGCGCCGAAGGCCGCGGGGGCAACCGCTATCGACTCCACCCGCTCGCCGCCAAGTACGAGAGCGTGACGGACATGGAAGCCGCCTTCGCGTACGCCCTCGAAGAGATGAAGAGCGGCAAACTGCCGACCATCCACCTCCCGGAATACCGAGCAGCACCGCCGGCCGAGGGACGCCCAGACCTCCGCATCGCCTGACCCGACAAAACAGAGGCCCCGCCATCAACGATGGCGGGGCCTCTGTGCCTGAACAACAAGTTGTGCCCTCACTATACCGGTACGCGCGAAGGTCGGCGAGGCGCCGCCGTCGACAGCCCGCCACCCATGACCGCACTGGTGCAACCGACCCCGAGCCCAAGCCGACGGGCCGCCTCGCCGCCGCCCTGAACGTCCCGGTGTACGGCGGCCGCCCAGATCCATCCGGTATTACCACCGTCGCCCCACCCAACGCCCGCCCCAAAGCTGCATCGCCCCAGCCCGACCCCGTCCTGAAGGCGCAGCGCATGGTCAGCTGCGTTCCGCAGACGGACCGGCCGCACCGTAAGAACACCAATAACAAAAAAAGCACTTCGAACCCAGGGAGACTAGCGAGTCCGGGCCCTCGCAGACGAACATGGAACGCATGAATGATCAGCCCGCACGATGGACCCAGGCCACCGTCTACCCCGACATGTGGACTGACCCGGACAAAGACCCTCGCAACAGCGAAGGAGTCGGTCCGGATGGCGAACAAGCCACGCTGGATGGCTACCTGACGGACTATCGGTTGACCCTGCGGATGAAGTGCGAGGGCCTGGATGCGGAGCAGATGGCCCGTCGCTCGGTGCCGCCGTCGACGATGTCGCTGCTAGGCATGGTCCGGCACCTCGCTGAGGTGGAACGGGACTGGCGTAACTGGATCAGTGACAATGAGCCGCTGCCGAAGCTGTACGGCAAGCGTGACGCGGACTTCGACGAAGCCGTCGCCGATCAGGCCGTGGTCGATGCCGCGTACGCCGATCTGGAGCGCGAACAGGCCGCGACCGACGCCGCGCTGGCCGAGCACCCGGACCTGGGCGAGCGTCTAGGAAAGGACAGGATCTCCGTCCGGGAGCTGCTGGTGCACAGGATCGAGGAGTACGCCCGTCATTGCGGGCACGCAGACCTGCTGCGCGAGTGCATCGACGGAAGAGTGGGCCAGTGACCAGAGGCCGCCGTGGAACTCGCCACGGCGGCCTCTGAGCCCTTGTCCGGCAGATCTCGCCGGACAAGGGCCTCAGCGCTTGAGCATGAAGGCGAAGTCACCGGAGAGCTTGCTGTTCAACCGGGTCGCGGAAACGAGATTCCCCTCCGTGACCAGCCTCTCGACCTCGGTCCGTGAGAGGCCGAAACCCTGAGCGATCAGTTGTACGGGCCGGATAGGGATCCGTGCTGCGAAGCGTACCGAGACGTCATTTACCTCGTGGTCCAGATGATCTGATCTTCCGGTATCGAGGCGCCAGGCGTTGCCCCAGTCGAGAGCGATGCGGTTACGACGCCGTATGACCGGATCCTGGAGCAGCTCGGCTGCCAGGCCAGGATCGTTGCCATGCAGCCGGCCCAGCAGCTCAGGCCGTACGGAGCGCACATTCATCCGCTCCAGGACTGCGAGCTTTGTCGTTTGTCCGCAAACGGTACAGAGCGCGAGGAGCCAGGCATCGATGAGTTTGTGGTTCGCGTTGACACGGAATTTACCGCTTGTCCGGAACCGCTCGGACGCGCACGAGTGGCAGCGACGGCGAACGAGCGGCAGGCAGGTGGGCATGACTACCCAGTTGTTGAGCACAGAAGTACACCGTTTCCAGTGAGAAGTCCGCAGCAAAAAGCAGCGCGGCGCACATGCGCGACGCGCGACAGATCAGCGCTCGGGAGGTCTCACAGGGTGTACAACGGCATGTCCTTGCCTGGACGATGTGACTCGGGCAGCACGGTATAGGCGCTCAGCGCCGCCGTTCCACTGTTTTTCGACCATGCCTGTGCACGGGTGAGGAAAGAGTGACGAGCAGAGCGATCAGCATGTTGATGGGGCGCATACCAACTGCGACCAGACCGTCGGCCTCCCCGACCGCGAGGAATCCGTCCGCCGCCGGGCCCGGCGGTACCCCGACGAACGGACCAAGCCATCACGTGCCGGTAGGGCGGTTCCGCCGACGGACGCACCCATCCCAGCACCAGCAAGACGATGACCTGCAGCGTCGACCACGCCGGTCACACCCCGGACCGTATCCCGCAGCGATAGAACGCCGCGCAGAAAGGTCCGTGCAACCGAGCAGGCAGCGCACGACGTACAGATCACTCACTCATTACCCCGGTCCGGGCACCGACTGACACTCTGCAACAGTCCCTCACGACCGGGCCGCGCCCCAGCCCGGGCGAGCATGTCCCCTCCCCAACAACAGAATCCCTCTCCCGCTCCCAGACGAACGGTTCAGCCCCCACACCTCTGGCGGGTCAGGCCTGGAACCGGCGCGGCGGACCAGTGGTCCATCTCGCGGCCGACCGACCACTTCGGAGCCTCAATGTTCACAGTGCCTGGCGGCGAGAACCAGTACAGGGCCCCACGCCCATACAGCCCTCGGGCTGTGTCACAGTCCCGCTTGTAGTCGATCCAGCCTTCGATCCCGAGTTCCCGCAGCACGGTCAGGACACGGCGCAGGTCGTCGACGTCGCGGTAGTCCCGGGTATAGACACAGGCCCGGGTGAAGTCCTTCAGGACTTTGGAGCAGGTTCCGAGGTACCCCTCGATCGTGGCACCCTGGATCCGTTCCCACAGCTCCAGGCCGATGCCCTGCCTCGATTCAACCCCCTGCTCAGGGCCCTACAAACACAGATCCGGGCAAGAAACGACTCTCCGAGCTGCTTCAACTCTTCCCCGCTTCTACCAGCGCATGCCGAGGGCATCGAGGTCTGCCCGGCGTTGCCCGGTGAGCCTGTCAGCACGCTTGTGCACGTTGTCGAGCCATGTGCCGGGCTTGACCACCACAGGCCCTACAGGCGTTCGACGTGCTTCCGAGGCACCCTCAGATGCCCCTAACGAGCATGGAACTGCTGCGCCGCCGCCAGATTGACCGCCCACATATAGTCCTGCGTCCGCCGCACCGGAAGGTCCTCGTCCCCAGCCGGCGCCATCCCGAGAACGTTCTCCAACAGCCACTGCTTCGCGGGCAGCAACTGCTCCCACCCGTGCCGTTGCACAGTGACCCAGCGTCCGAGATCTCCGCCCTCCCCGGCCGCCGCCGGTGCTGTCCTGCCTTTCTGGAGGAGGTTCTGGACAAGGCGAAAGCAACGTTGCCACCCCGCATCCCATAACGGGCACCATCCCGGATCGATCTCCTCCGACGCCGCCCGCCGTGCCTCGGCCAACGCGCCGACGGCAAGGCCGGCTGCCACTGATCTGCGGCCCGGGCAGCGGAACCGTCCCTTTTCCAGACTGCGAGGTGTCTCATGAGACACAGGCGACCCAGTTGCCTCTTCCCCACCAAGCCATTGGCTCGGCTTGCACTGGCGGTGGGCCCCGCTGGTCTGCAGACTGTCAGCCCGAAACATCAGTGCCCGGAAGGCGAGATACCTTGCTCCTCACGACTGGCAGTGTCGTCATCTTCCTGTGGCTGGTCCTCTTTGCGTGGGTGGGCTGGAGGCGGCGCAAGCATGGCGGCGGTGGGGCATTAACCGCTGAGGCATGGGGTGAGCTCTTCCATCCGTCGCAGCGCCACGTCCAGCAGGAGCGGGAACGCCAACTCGTTCTCCGTGACGACGCCGATTCCGGTGCACCACCCAGCTCGGTTGACCTCGACTCCGGCAAGGCGGTCATCCGCCCTGTGCGGAGCCCAACAAGCCGGTCCGACGCGCCCTGACGGCTCGATACATCACCCGTCCGTGCACGGCTGCCAGGAGTCCTCGGGTTCTTCCAGCCCTACGCATCCGCCGGACCGGCAGAAGCTGGCCGTCGTGCGGGAACGCTTCTCCCCGGACCGGCATGCCAAGGTCCGGCCCTGGGCGGCCGATCTGCAGGTCGGGTTGGTTTGTTTGCCGACCTACGACTCCTGGCTGAACCGTATGGGGAAGAGCTCACCCGGTGATGGACGCCCAGCGTGACGCTGCGCTGGTTTTCGCGACGGGGATCACTGGCACGATGCTGCGAACATCCGTAGGCGCATCAGCGTCGAGCGTATTTCTACTCCAGCAGCTTTCCCCAGGTGCAGTAGCTTGCCAACACCCCTGGGAACAGCCAGCTGCCGCAGAGCAGAACAACCGGAGGATCACGCATGCCTCGAGAAGCCCCGTACCTCGCGGTGGCAGACGCCCTGCGCACGCGGATTCTCGCGGGAGAGTGGGAGATCGGCGAGCGTCTGCCGTCCCGGGCGAGGCTCGCCGAGAAGTACGACCTCGGGCGAAACGTCGTGCAGAGGGCCATGGACCGTCTGATCACCGACGGTCTCATCGAGGGACGTGCCGGCTCAGGTACATATGTCCGCGTCCCGCGCGAACGCCTGCGACTGGTTCGCTCCCGGCACTGGGATCGCAGGTTCGGTTCCTTTCCCGGCTCGGTGCGCGGGCGGAGTGGTGTCGGGCCGTTACGATGCTGGGCGCGGCGGCCCTCCACTCGATGCCGGATCTGGACAACGAGCCACCCGCATAAGGGTATTCCTTCCTCATCGTCCTTCAGTGTCTTGTGTGCCGGGCGCCCTCGCGCCAGACTCTGGAGATCGTCTGACAACGATGTCAATTATGTGGAGGCAGACAGCATGCACAGTGACAGATCCCTGGCCCCCGGCATCCCGGGCGCCCTGCACCTGCGACGTCCGGGGCCGGCGCTCCTGGCGTGGGCCTTCGTCATCGCGACAGCGCTCGTCGCCGCGTTCCTCCCGCCGTTCGCTACCACCGGCTGGGCGGACACCGACCGGTCCAACGTGGACCTGGTCAACCCGTTCATCGGGACGGCGGGCCAGAGCGCCACCGAGTACGGCGGCATGATTCCCAGCACCGCCCCGCCGTTCGCGATGACCCGCTGGTCGCCGATGACCCGGCAGAACTACGTCAGCCGGACGCCGTACCACTACTCCGACACGAAGATCAGCGGCTTCATCGGCACCCACCAGCCGGCCATCTGGATGGGCGACTCCGGCTACGTGTCGGGCATGCCCGGCGTGGGCCCCGTGAAGACCAAGGCCGACGACCGGGCGCTGCCGTTCAGCCACTCCGACGAGCACGCCGCTGCGGACCGCTACTCGGTCGAGATGCAGGCCGGTTCGGGCCGGACGCTGAAGACGGAGATGACCGGGACGTCTCGCGTCGGCCTGCTGCGTACGGACTATCCCGAGGGCGCGGACAGCAACTTTGTGCTGCAGGCGACCCGTGCGGGCGTCACCGGCAACGTGCACATCGATCCCGCCGCCCGCGAGATCACCGGCTACAACCCCGACCGCCAGGACAGCAAACTCGGCCCGTTCAAGGCATCGAACTTCAAGGGGTACTTCGTCGCCCGGATCGACACCGGCTTCGACAGCTACGGCACGGCTACCGGCGGGACGCTGCACGAGGGTCAGGGCGACCGCACCGACGGCGACGTGTCCGCGTATGTGCGCTTCCCCTCCGGCACCCGGACCGTGCAGGTGCGGATCGCGACGTCGTTCATCTCGCTGGAGCAGGCCCGTGCCAACCTGGCTGCCGAGGCCCCGGACGACCAGTCCTTCGAGCAGATCGCCGACAAGACCCGCGCGCAGTGGAACCAGAAGCTGAACCGGGTCCGGCTGCGCGGCGCGACCGCCGACCAGAAGGCGGTCTTCTACACGTCGATGTACCACGCGCTGCAGTACCCGTCGGAGAACTCCGAGCACGGCCGCTACTACAGCGCGTACGACGACCAGGTCCACTCCGGAATCAGCTACACCGGCTACTCGCTGTGGGACACCTTCCGAGCCGAGAACGCGTTCCTGACGCTCTTCGCCCCCGAGCGGATCGACGGCATGGTCACCTCGATGCTGAACGACTACCAAGAGGGTGGCTGGCTCCCGATGTGGAAGAACATCACGGAGACCAACATCATGGTCGGCACCAACGCCGACTCGGTGATCGCGGAGGACATCGCCAAGGGCTTCACCGGCTTCGATCGCAAGCTTGCGTACAAGGCGGTGTACAAGGACGCGATGACCCCGCCGGACAGGGACACCGAACTGGCCTATTCCGACCGCCAGCAGGGAACTCCGGTGGAGGCACGGGCAGGCCTGACCTATTACAAGCGGAACGGCTGGGTCGCTGCTGACCACACGGCGGAGTCGGCGTCCCGCACGCTGGACTACGCGTACGAGGACTGGGCGGTCGCGCAGGTCGCGAAGGCGGTCGGCGAAACCGAGGACGCGGAGATGTTCCTCAAGCGCAGCGCGAACTACAAGAAGCTCTACAACCCCGCGACCGGCTTCATGCAGGCCCGCAATCTGGACGGATCCTGGGCCGACGGCGGCTGGACCGAGGGCAACCAGTGGGTGTACACGCTCGACGTCCTGCACGACGTGCCGGGGCTGATGGATCTGATGGGCGGCAAGGAAAAGTTCGCGTCGTGGCTGGACGGCTACTTTGCCAGTGGCCACAACAACCACACCAACGAGCCGAGCCACCACGCCGCCTACCTCTACGACGACGCGGGCCAGCCGTGGAAGACGCAGGCGAAGGTGCGCGAGATCGCCGCGGCGAACTACGCGAACCGCACGGACGGCCTCAGCGGCAACGAGGACTGCGGCCAGATGTCCGCCTGGTACGTGCTCTCCTCGCTGGGCATCTACCCGGTCAACCCGGCATCGGGGAAGTACTCGGTGGGCAGCCCGTTCTTCGACCAGGCAAAGGTGCAGCTGCCGGCCGCGTCCCGTCCGCTGGTGATCAGCGCCTCGGGGGCGGCGGACAAGCAATATGTCCAGTCGCTGTCGCTGAACGGCCGGAGCGTCACCAAGCCGGTGCTGAGCCATTCCGACCTGCTGCGAGGTGGCCATTTGCGCTTCGCGATGAGCGACACCCCGCAGAGTTGGGGCGCTTCGGCGTCGCCGATGCAGGGGGCGGACGCGCACTGAGGACCGGCGGAAGGCATGGAAGGAAGGTGAGCCGAGGCACGGAACAGGAGGCGGAGAGGGGAATGGAGGGGCTGCTGCTCGCAGTAGACATGAGTCAGCGAATACCCGGCCCGGACCCTATGAAGCGGCAGACGCGCCGAGACGCGGGTGGTGCCATCGTGGCCGGGCTCGCCTGCCCGGTAGGCCCGCTGAGCCGGCGCTACGAAGCTTGGTTCTCGTTCTGTGGTCGCCTGATCATGTGACTCTGGAACGATTCTGCTGGTCGGTGACACCTCCAGCAGAGCCGCAAGACGGTCCGGATCCACGTCGGATCCGGACCCGTCCCGCATCAGCACCCACAGCCGCCTCTTACCAGCGCATCCCGAGGGCATCCAGGTCGGCCCGGCGCTGTTCGGTGAGCCTGCCGGCACGCTTCCGTACGTTGTCGAGCCATGTGCCGAGCTTGACGACCACGACCTCGTCAGCGCCTGCCTGATGGCCGCCCGGGCCTGCCGTGCCCTCCGCCGCTCCCGCCAGGTGTTCGACGTGCTTCCGGGGCACCCGAAGATGCCCCTCACGCGCGTGGAACTGCCGTGCTGCCGCGAGGTTGAGAGCCCACATGTCGTCCTGCGTCCGTTTCACCGGCCGCTCCGCCTCATTGGCGGGTTCGATCCCGAGGACGTTCTCCAGCAACCACTGCTGCGCGGGCAGGAGCTGTTCCCACCCATGCCGCTGCGCCGTGACCCACCTCCCGAGGTCTTCTCCTTGCACGATCACTTTGCCGGCCGCTACCGGTAGGGCCCCGCCGTTCTGGAGGAGGTTCTGGGTGAGCCGGAAGCACCGCTGCCATCCCGTGTCCCAGGCAGGGCACCAGCCCGGGTCGATGTCCTCCAGCGCCGCGCGCCGAGCCTCGGTCAACGCACCCGCACTGCTCTCGACAGCCAGGCCGGCCTGCCTTCGCTGCACGATCTGATCTGCGGCTCGGGCGGCGTATCGCTGGTTCTTGGTCCAGGTCCCGACCGGATATCCGTCCCATACCGCAGTCGTGGGCGGCAACAGATGCCCGTGCACGGTGGCCCAGGCACGGGCGGCGGTGAGGCCTTCCTCGAACGCGACATCTTGGTGCGACCAGACCATGCCTAGCCCGGTCAGCTGTTCCACCCGCCCCGCATCCAGGCGTCCGGCCTTGTGGGATTTGCGCTGGTCGGCGAGCCAGGTCCCGAGCGGGAACCCGGCCGGCGCCCAGCCTTCCGGGGTGACGTAGTCGTACGGCACCCGCAACTGCTGCGCCCCGGTCTCCTTCACGTACCGCACGCATGCCTGGATACCGCGCCGCCAGAACGTGTTCTCCGGCTCGAGCACCCGCAACTTCACGAACCGCGCCAGCAGCGCAGGATCCCGGGGCGTGCTGAACTTCAGCAGCTCCTGTGCAGGCGTGCTCGGTCCCCGCTCGCCCTCCGGCTCTTCCCGCTCAGCTACCGTCTCGCCTTCCCCGGCACCCTCCGGGAGCCAACTCCCGCTCCGGACACGCGGATCCGCTAGGTGCTCGATCGTTTCGGTGTCGTGCGCTCGCAGCGCTGAGAGGACCTTCGCGAGGGTCCCATACGCCGGTGAGGTCAGCATTTCGTCCGGGCTTTCACCCGGAGCGAGAAATACCGGAACGACCAGAGAAGCAATTTTCCCTTCCCCGGGCTTGATTCTCAGGGCGCGTCCGACCATTTGCACGATATCGATCATCGACCCCCGAGCGTCACAGAATGCGACGGAATCACAATTCGCGGTATCGACACCCTCTCCCAGCACTTTCACCGAGCTGAGCACCCGCAACGCCGCTGGCACCAACCCCTTCCCCGACCGCCGCCCACCCCTGCCGTGCCCCCCTGCACCCCCCTCGACCAGCTGCACCTGGTTCTGGTTCGTGATGGTGTCGGAGGCGAACTTCTCCAGCACGGCATGCCGGTGGGCGGGTGGGTGTTCGCCGTACAGCCAGTCGGCCCATACCCGCTCCGGCTCCGGGTAGCGTCGCGGATCGTTTTCCCATAGCTTCCGGGCCGCGTCGACGACGCCTGTGGCCATGGCTTCGGCCTCACTGACCCGGCTGTGGAATGTCAGGACCTTGCGCAGGTTCTCTTCGGCGGCCGCGGTCACGAGCCCGGTCTGCAGTGCGGCGAGTCGTGCTCCGCGTGCGGCGTCCGATCCGAGCCCGGCCTCCTGGCGCAGTTGGTGGAACTCGGGATCGGAAATATCGAGGCACACTACCTGGTACGGCGCCACCAACCCTCGGCTCACTGCCTGTGAGAGCGTCAGTTTGTATGCCACTGGCCCGAATACCCGCGACCCCGGATCCATGCTCGCGATCAGCCGCGGCTCCCCGCCCTCACCACTCCGGGCATGCTCGGGTGCTTCCCAGATCCGGGCCGTGGCGGTCATGTACAAACGGCGGGTCCCCGGCATTTTCGTCTGGTCGTGCACCGCGGCCCACGGCTTGCCCCCGTGCCCGCTGGTGCGGTGCGCCTCGTCGATGACCATCAGGTCCCACGCACCCAGGCCGGCACCATGGGCGTTCTGGAGGATGCCGAGGCCGACGGCGGCGTACGTGGCGAACACCGTGACCCGCTCCAGAGCCCTTACCCAGGAGACGAGTTCACCCGGATCGGTCGTGCACGGCATACCGTCGGAGTCGTCGGCCCGAAGCGAGCACACCCCGACCATCGCCCCCGTACGGCCTCCTTCCCGCCACGCGGCCGCGGTCTGGGTGAGCAGATCCAGTGTCGGGACCAGGACCAGGACATGCCGCGCGCCGAGTTTCTCGGCAGCCGCGACGGCGATCAGGGTTTTCCCGGAGCCGGTCGCGGCGATCACCTGGGTCCGCAGCCCCTCGGCCGGCAGGTGCCCGCTCGCAGGCGTCTGCAAGACCCTCAGAACCGCGTCGACCGCCTCCACCTGATGCGGAAACAACTCCTTCAGCGTCACCAAAGTTTCCTCTCCTCGACCGCTTCAGACATATTTCCAAGCCAGAAAAGACCCGGATCCCTGTGTAGCAACATGAACTTTTCAGCGACAACCAAGACACAGACAATCGACCCCAGGGACGGCGGCAGGGTGTCGGCTCACACTCCTTAATCTAGCTTGGTATCAAGAGTGACGCATACCGACTGCAGAAGTGTTTCTGAACCGCCAGTCTGTCATCTGCCAGGGCCGTTCCTGTCAACCCCTGAACTCTCCTGACAAGGACTCAAGGGACCAGAGATCGGGCAGGAAGCCCCAATCTTCTCCCAGCAAGGCAACCCCAACCCGTAGCCAGCCAAAGGGCCATGCGGAGCATGGCCCGCCGCCCGGTTCGCGGAGCGATCCGGGCCGCAGTCAACGAAGTTGACTGCCCGGGCCACGGAGTGGACCGGCAACCCCGGACGAAGTCCGGGAACAACGCACGGAGTGCGTTGTCGTCTTCCGCCGCGTAGCGGCGGCGCGTCGTGTCTGCGGAGCAGACCGCGCGC
>NZ_JBIASS010000029.1:0-58583 GCF_042890955.1 Streptomyces sp. NPDC001933
GACTCTATCAGACTCTTTCGTGTCCGATTCCCGGTCGAAGCGGGATCCTGCTTTTCGCTTTCCAGTTCTTCGCTTTCGCGTTTCCCTTTCCGGCGGTTCCAACCTTACCAGACTCTTTTCGTTCCGTTTCCGGTCCGAATTTGAATTCCGGTGGCCTTGGAGGGGCCTTGCCTTTCGGCGTGTCCACTACATTAGCCGGTTTCCTTGGCGACTCATAATCGAGCCGAAAGGGATTGAATTACGGCATGCCGAATTCGCACCCGCCAGGGTGATTCGTAGGTAGTGGTTGGCCGCTTCGAGATGCTCGGATGGGGTCCGATGGACCTCATCGACAGCAGTGCCCGTCTCAAGCGGCTCGGACTACATTAGGCATCCCTCAAGGGCGAGTCAAGTTGCGCGGCGACGTGGCACATGGGCCCGGTAGGGGCTCACCGTGGGGTCCCCGTCGATCCAGAAGCGCCAGGGATGTGCGGCGCCGTCGCCGCCCACTCCGGTGCGGGGACCATTGCGTACCTGGTCACGTGGGGGTGGGGTGCCGTGCAGTACGGACAGCGAGGCCCCGGGGTGGGCGATGGCGTCGGTGCCGTTCAGTGTTCGGTCGACGTCGAGGGCGGTGGCCAGGCGGGCCGGGCCTTTGGCCAGTTCCTTGTCGTTGCGGGCCGAGTTTCGACGTTCACGGGTGAGTTCGGCGCCGACCTGGATGTCGCCGGCGCGGAGCAGGACCCCGCTCGCCCTGCCCTCGGGGCCGCACACCAGGTTGAGGCAGTGCCACATGCCGTAGGTGAAGTAGACGTACGCGTGGCCGGGCGGTCCGAACATGACGCTGTTGCGTGCGGTGCGGCCTCTGAAGGCGTGCGATCCCGGGTCGATCTCACCGGCGTACGCCTCCACCTCGGTCAGGCGCAGCTCGATGGGTCCGTCCGGTGTGGCCCGCACCAGGATCCGGCCCAGGAGGTCGGGTGCCACATCCAGCACGGGGCGGTCGAAGAAGTCGCGCGTCAGCGGCGTACGGTCCAAGCCCACGATCATGGCGGTCGAGGGTACCGGGAACCGAATACGGTCGTGGCACGTATGTAGAGGTCAAGACCAAGGAGGAGTAAATATGGGCTTCAAGCGGCTGCTCGCGAGCCTGGGTGCCGGTGGCGCTTCGGTGGAGACCGAGCTTTCCGAGCTCAACGTCGTACCGGGCGGCGTCGTCCAGGGCGAGGTGCGGATCCAGGGCGGTTCCGTGGATCAGCAGATCGAGGGACTCTCCGTGGGTCTGCAGGCCCGGGTCGAGGTCGAGGGCCAGGACACGGAGACCAAGCAGGACATCGAGTTCACCAAGCTGCGGCTCGGTGGCGCGTTCGAGGTGCGGGCCGGTGCCGTGCACGTCGTACCCTTCGGGCTCGAAATTCCGTGGGAGACGCCGATAACGATGTTCGCCGGTCAGCACCTGCACGGCATGAACATCGGCGTGACCACGGAGCTGGAGATCGCGCGGGCGCTGGACTCGGGCGACCTGGACCCGGTCAATGTGCACCCGCTGCCGGCCCAGCAGGCCATTCTCGACGCCTTCGGACAGCTCGGCTTCGGCTTCCGCAGCGCGGACATGGAGCGCGGTCACATTCGCGGTACGCGCCAGCGGCTGCCGTTCTACCAGGAGATCGAGTTCGTCCCGCCGCAACAGTACCGCGGGCTGAACCAGGTGGAGCTGACGTTCGTCGCCGACGACCGTGAGATGGATGTCGTCCTGGAGATGGACAAGAAGCCGGGGCTCTTCAGCGAGGGCAGCGACTCGTACCGCTCCTTCAAGGTCGGGCTGAACGACTTCCAGGGGACCGACTGGGCGGCGTACCTCAATCAGTGGCTGGCGCAGGTCGGCGGTCAGCGCAACTGGCTCTAGGGTCGGTGGGAGATCCACTGACAGCAGAAATGCGACCAGGAGAGGTGCTGACGTGACCGAGCCGAAGAGGGCGCCGCTGCCGCACGACTTCCATCCGGAGGTGCCGTCGTTCACGGTGGTGAGCGAGGATCTCGCCCCCGGCGCCGTGCTGGCGGACGCTCAGGTGTTCGCGGCCGGGAACACCTCGCCGCAGCTGCGGTGGGAGTCGTTCCCGGCGCAGACCAAGAGTTTCGCCGTGACCTGCTTCGACCCCGATGCTCCTACCGGCAGCGGGTTCTGGCACTGGGTGGTCTTCGACATCCCGGCGTCGGTCACGGAGCTGCCGGCCGGTGCGGGCAGCGGGAAGTTCGAGGGGCTGCCCGCCGGTGCCGTGCAGGTCCGCAACGACTACGGCTCGAAGGAGTTCGGCGGTGCCGCGCCGCCGGCCGGCGAGAACCACCGCTACGTGTTCACGGTGTACGCGGTGGACACCGAGAAGCTGGGTGTCGACAGCGATGCGTCGCCCGCGGTCGTCGGGTTCAATCTTCGGTTCCACACGCTGGGCCGTGCTCAGCTGATCGGTGAGTACACCGGCCCCGCCTAGTACTGGCCTGGTACTGGGTGAACCCGGAGTTCCCCTGCTGTTTGCCCTGCCCTGGTCCTGGAGAGATCAGGGCAGGGCATTTTTATTGCGTTGTCCATCACGGCCCGCCCGGACAGAGTTGATCCGGGCCTGCCAGGGGGCGGGCGGCACACGGGAGGTGGGCGAGATGCGGGACACTCTGGTACTGAACGCGAGCTTCGAGCCGCTGTCGACAGTGACGCTGAATCGTGCGGTGGTGCTGATTCTGCAGGACAAGGCCGTGGTCGAGCAGTCGCATCCCGATCTCCGCATGCGTGGCGCCGCCGTGGACATTCCGGTGCCCCGGGTGATCAGGCTCTGCCGGTACGTACGGGTGCCGTTCCGAAGACATGCCCCGTGGTCCCGGAGGGGTGTGCTGATACGGGACCAGCACCGGTGCGCGTACTGCGGGCGGCGGGCGAGCACCGTCGACCACGTCGTACCGCGCGCCCAGGGCGGTCAGGACACCTGGCTGAACACGGTGGCGTCCTGCGCCGAGGACAATCACCGAAAGGCGGCCCGGACGCCGGAGCAGGCGGGGATGCCGCTGCTGCGTCAGCCGTTCGTACCGTCTCCGGCGCAGGCGATGCTGCTGGCGCTGGGCGCCGGTGAGCGGTCGGAGCTGCCGGAGTGGCTGGACCGCGCCGCGGCGTAATCGGCGTACGCATTTCGTCGTGGTGGAAGCCCGTCTCCGGGGGAGGCGGGCTTCTGTATGTCAGCGGAGCAGCAGCTGGACGATGGCGACCGTGCCGACCGCGACGATGAGGACGCGCAGGACGGTGGGGCTGAGGCGGCGGCCAATTTTGGCGCCGATCTGGCCGCCCAGCGCGGAGCCGACCGCGATCAGTACGACGGCCGTCCAGTCGAAGTCGGCGACGAACAGGAAGAAGAGCGCGGCGATGCTGTTGACGACGGCCGCCAGGACGTTCTTGACGGCGTTGAGGCGCTGCATGGTGTCGTCGAGCAGCATGCCCATCAGGGAGAGGTAGATGATCCCCTGGGCGGCGGTGAAGTAGCCGCCGTAGACGCTGGCGAGCATCAGCCCGGCGAACAGGAGCGGTCCGCCGTCGGGGTGGGCGGGGGTGCCGCTGTGCTCGCGCCGGCGCTGGACCGCTTTGCTGATGCGTGGTTGCAGGATGACCAGGACGAGAGCCAGGGCCACCAGGATCGGCACGATGGTCTCGAAGGCCGTGGAGGGCAGGGCCAGCAGCAGGGTGGCGCCGGTGAGACCGCCGATGAGGGCACCGACGGCGAGCTTGAGAACGCGGCGGCCCTGTCCTTTGAGCTCCTCGCGGTAGCCGATGGCGCCGCTGACGGAACCGGGGATCAGGCCGAGGGCGTTGGAGACGGTCGCCGTGACCGGGGGAAGACCGGTGGCGAGCAGCACGGGGAAGGTGATCAGCGTTCCCGAGCCGACGATCGTGTTGATCGTGCCGGCGCTGATGCCCGCGGCGAAGACGGCGAGCATCTCCCAGATGTTCATTGCGGATCCCCCGTGCGTGATCGGTGCTTGGTGCACTGATCATGCACGGGGCGTGTACGCGTCAATCGACCGGGGGCTGTTCCCGGCGCTCCTTGCCCGTGTCGAACCCGGGGGCGCCGTTGCCGAGGTTGCCGAAGGCGCCGCTGAGACCCTTGAGGGCGTCGCCGATCTCGCTGGGCACGATCCAGAGCTTGTTGGCGTCGCCCTCGGCGATCTTCGGGAGCATCTGGAGGTACTGGTACGAGAGGAGCTTCTGGTCCGGGTCGCCGGCGTGGATCGACTCGAAGACCGTACGGATCGCCTGGGCCTCGCCCTCGGCGCGCAGGGCCGATGCCTTGGCCTCACCCTCGGCGCGCAGGATCGCGGACTGCTTCTCGCCCTCCGCGGTGAGGATCGCGGACTGGCGCGTTCCTTCGGCCTGGAGGATCGCGGCGCGCTTGTCACGGTCGGCGCGCATCTGCTTCTCCATCGAGTCCTGGATGGAGGTGGGCGGTTCGATCGCCTTGAGCTCGACGCGGTTGACGCGGATGCCCCACTTGCCGGTGGCCTCGTCGAGGACGCCGCGCAGGGCCGCGTTGATCTCCTCGCGGGAGGTCAGGGTCCGCTCCAGGTCCATGCCGCCGATGATGTTGCGGAGGGTGGTGACGGTGAGCTGCTCGATCGCCTGGATGTAGCTGGCGACTTCGTAGGTCGCGGCCCGCGCGTCGGTCACCTGGTAGTAGATGACGGTGTCGATGTTGACGACCAGGTTGTCCTGGGTGATCACCGGCTGGGGCGGGAAAGGCACGACCTGTTCACGGAGGTCGATGCGGTTGCGGATGGAGTCGATGAATGGAACGACGATGTTCAGGCCTGCGTTGAGCGTGCGGGTGTAGCGGCCGAAGCGCTCCACGATGGCGGCGCTGGCCTGCGGGATGACCTGGATCGTCTTGATCAGGGCGATGAAGACGAGCACCACCAGAATGATCAGAACGATGATGATCGGTTGCATCGTGTTCCTCGTTGCCCTTCGGTTGCCGACGGATCGCGATGATCGAGGTCGAGGTCGTGGGTGGGGCCGGAAGTCGTACCGGCCCCGATCTCATGATGATCGACTTCGAGTCTGACAGAACGCGCTCTGCATTGTGGGTGGTTCGGTCACATGACGACTGCCGTTGCTCCGTCGATGTCGACGACATCGACCTGTTGGCCGGGATCGAAGCTCTGGCCCTCGTCGAGTGCGCGGGCGGACCAGACCTCCCCGGCCAGTTTGATCCGGCCGCCGCTGCTGTCGACCCGTTCCAGTACGACGGCTTGACGGCCTTTCAGCGCATCGATGCCGGTGGCGAGTTGGGGCCGGTCGTCGCGGTGTCTGGCGGCGATGGGGCGGACCACGGCGATGAGCGCCACGGAGACCACGACGAACACCAGTACCTGGGCCACGATGCCGCCGCCGAGTGCCGCGACGACTGCCGCTGCGACCGCTCCGACGGCGAACATGCCGAACTCGGGCATCGCGGTCATGACGAGGGGGATGCCCAGTCCCACCGCGCCGATCAGCCACCACACCCACGCGTCGATGTCCACGTGGTCATGGTAGAACCGCGAACGCCCTCGCGGACAGGGCGCAAGCAGGCCGCTCGGCCCGTTGGGCCCTTCGGGCCGGAAGTCGTCGTCGGCCGTGCCCGGGAGAGCGGCAGGCCGTACCTACGAGAGCGGCAGGCCGTGGGCCGTGTAGCGGTCACCGGTGCGCTCGACGATGAGCGGCAGGCCGAAGCAGAGGGAGAGGTTGCGGGAGCTGAGTTCGGTCTCCATGGGGCCCGCGGCGAGCACCTTGCCCTGGCGGATCATCAGTACGTGGGTGAAGCCGGGGGCGATCTCCTCGACATGGTGGGTGACCATGACCATGGAGGGGGCGTACGGGTCGCGGGCCAGTCGGCCCAGGCGGCGGACCAGGTCCTCGCGGCCGCCGAGGTCGAGTCCCGCCGCCGGCTCGTCGAGGAGCAGCAGTTCGGGGTCGGTCATCATGGCGCGGGCGATCAGGGTGCGCTTGCGCTCGCCCTCGGAGAGGGTGCCGAACTTCCGGTCGAGGTACTCGGTCATGCCGAGCCGGTCGAGGAAGGCGCGGGCGCGGTCCTCGTCGACGGCTTCGTAGTCCTCGTGCCAGGTGGCGGTCATGCCGTACGCGGCGGTGAGCACCGTCTGCAGCACGGTCTGGCGCCGGGGCAGCTTCTCGGCCATGGCGATGCCCGCGATGCCGATGCGGGGGCGGAGCTCGAAGACGTCGGTGCCGACGCCGCCGAGCTGCTCGCCGAGGACCTTGGCGGTGCCGGTGCTCGGGAAGAGGTAGCTGGAGGCGATGTTGAGCAGGGTGGTCTTGCCGGCGCCGTTGGGGCCGAGGATGACCCAGCGCTCCCCCTCCTTGACCGACCAGGAGACGTCGTCCACCAGAGCGCGTCCGTCGCGGACCACTGATACGTCCACCAGCTCCAGTACATCGCTCATGGCGCGTTGTCTCCCCATGCAGTGTCGAGATCGTCGGTACCTGTGGGCACAGCTCCCAGGGAAATCTACGCCACCGCGCGAGTGCTCCCGGCGCTGGGCCCGAGTGACGACGGGCCCCGGCCCGTTCCCCCGGACAGACCCTAGGGTGTTCCCATGCTTTCGGAACCACGCTCAGGGCTGTTGGCCGCTTGGGGAAACGCGCTTCTGGCGGGACTGGTGTCGCCGGACGAGGCAGCGCTCGCCATTGTCGGGGAGGACGCGGTGCACCGCGTGGAGGGGCTGCCGGGCGAGGCGGGGCCGGTCGGGCTCACGCTGGCGCTGGGGCGGTTGCGGGGTCTGGGGGTGACGGGTTTCAGGGTGGCGCTGCCGGCGCCCGGCCATCCGCTGGGGCTGAGCGGTCCGCCGGAGTTCAACGCGCGGGCGCTGGAGGCCGAGGAGGCGGTGGTGGCCTTCGGCGCGCCGTACGGGCTGGTTCCCGAGGTGCGCGAGGTGGGGCCGGCCGGGGATCTGCACATCGAGGTGGTGTGGCGTTGTCTGCCGGTACGGGAGGCGCCGCCGGCCGATGTGCCGTCGCTGGGAGAGGCGGAGCGGGAGCTCGCCGAGGCGTTGCGGGACGCGACGGCGGTGCTGTCGCGGCTGGACGTGGCCGGTTCGGGGCCGGTGGCCGAGGCGGCGGTGGACGCGTACCGGGCGCGGGCGGAGCGGGGCCGCGAGGTGCTGGCTCCGGGGTATCCGCCGCGGGCGGTGCGGGTGCTGGAGCTGGCGCAGCGGGTGGGGCTGCTGATCTCGGTGGCGTACGAGAACGGGCACGGCGGCGCGGTGAGCGCTTCGGAGATCGCGGCCCGGGGTGAGGCGCTGCGGCCGGTGGAGCGGGTGGCCCGGCGGGCGCAGGTCGCCGCGTACAACGCGTATGTGGAGGAGCGCGAGCGGGGGCGGTAGGGCCTGGCGGGGCGGATCGGGGCCGGACACGGCCCCGGCCTCGGCCGGCGGATGGCGCGGGTGTCGCCGGACGGGCTCGGTCTGCCCGTCCGGCGAGATGCGACTGTGGAGCCGGTCAGCCGGACACGGGACCGGTCGGCCGTGGAGCCGGTCAGCCGGCCATGGGGTCGGTCAGCCGTTCAGGCCGAGGTTGCCGAAGGCCGGGTTGAGCAGGCCGACCACGTTGATCGTGTTGCCGACCACGTTCACCGGGACGTCCACCGGGACCTGGACGACGTTGCCGCTGACCACGCCCGGGGAGTGGGCCGCGACACCGTCGGCACCCGCGCCGTGTCCGGTGGCGGAGGCAGCGCCCGCGCCGGCGGCGATGATTCCACCGGCGATCATGGTGATGGCAGCGGCCTTCTTCAGGTTCTTCACTTCAGGATCCTCCTAGGTGGCTGCGGCCAGCCGCCGCAGCACCCTGGAGAACGCCTCGGAGCCGAGCAGGTTGCGCCGTCCGGGTGACATACACCCGACAGTATGAATCTCAGCCCGGAGCTGGAGGGTCCGTTTCATCACCGGCACGCTTCGTCACCGGCACGCTTCCTCGTCGGTCAGCCCGCCGCCCCGTGCCGGACGGCCCACAGCGCGGCCTGGGTCCGGTCCGAGAGGTCCAGTTTCATCAGGATGTTCGAGACGTGTGTCTTGACGGTCTTCTCGGAGAGGACCAGCGCTCGGGCGATCTCGCGGTTGGAGCGGCCGTCGGCGATCAGGCCCAGCACCTCCCGCTCCCGCTCGGTGAGCGTGCTCCCCCGGCCCGTACCGCTGCCCGAGTCCTCCTGGGCGAGCAGGGCCCCCGCGACCTCCGGCTGGAGCAGGACGTGGCCCGCGTGCACCGAGCGGATCGCACCGGCCAGGGCGTCCGGGTCGACGTCCTTGTACACATAACCGGAGGCTCCGGCGCGCAGGGCGGGGACCACGGTGCGCTGCTCGGTGAAGCTGGTGACGATGAGGACCTTGGCCGGGTTCTCCAGCTCGCGCAGCTTGCGCAGCGCCTCGATGCCGTCGGTGCCGGGCATCTTGATGTCCATCAGGACCACATCGGGGCGGAGCTCCTCGGTCCTGGCCACCCCCTCGGCACCGTCGGCCGCCTCGCCGACCACCTCTATGTCGTCCTGGATCTCCAGGAACGTACGCAGACCACGGCGGACCACCTGGTGGTCGTCGACCAGCAGCACCCTGATGATCTTGTCAGCCACCGGGTACCTCCATCTCGATCGTGGTGCCCTTGCCGGGCGCCGATTCAACGGTGAGCCTTCCGCCGACGCCGTTCGCGCGGTCCCGCATCGACACCAGGCCCAGATGCCGGCCCGCCTGCCGGATCGCCGTGGGTTCGAAGCCGCCGCCGTCGTCGGTGATCCGCAGCAGCGTGCCGCTGTCGTGCCGGGCCAGTGTGACGCCGACGTGCTCCGCCCCGGAGTGGCGCAGCGCGTTGTGCAGGGCCTCCTGGGAGACCCTCAGCAGCGCCTCCTCCTGGGCGGCGGGCAGGGCCCGTATGCCCAGGCTCTCGAAGGTGACCCTGGCCGTGTGGGCCCGGTCCAGGACCTGGATCTGGGTACGGAGGGTGGCGACGAGACCGTCCTCGTCGAGCGCGGCGGGGCGCAGCTCGACGACGGCGGCGCGCAGCTCGTCCACTGCCTCCGCGGCCAGTGCGGCGACCTGCTGGAGCTCGCCCTTGGCGCGGGCCGGGTCGCGGTCCACCAGGGCGGTGGCCGCCTGGGCCGTCAGCCGCAGCGAGAACAGCTTCTGGCTCACCGCGTCGTGCAGCTCGTGGGCGAGCCGGGAGCGCTCCTCGGCGATGGTGAGCTCGCGGCTGCGTTCGTAGAGCCGGGCGTTGGTGAGGGCTATCGCCGCGTGCTGGGCGAGTATGGCCAGCAGTTCCTCGTCCTCGGCGGTGAAACCGCAGCTGCCCTCGGGTTTGGGGCAGCGCTTGTTGGCGAGGAAGAGTGCGCCGATGATCTCCTCTCCGTCCCTGATCGGCAGGCCCAGGAAGTCGGACATGTCGGGGTGGGCGTCGGGCCAGCCCTCGAAGCGGGGGTCCTTGCGGACATCGGCGAGGCGCTCGGGCTTCGCCTCATGAAGCATCGAGGCGAGGATGCCGTGCTGTCTGGGCAGCGGGCCGATGGCCTTCCACTGCTCGTCACTGACTCCGTCGACGACGAACTGGGCGAAGCCGCCGTGGTCGTCGGGGACGCCCAGGGCCGCGTACTCGGCGTCCAGCAGCTCGCGGGCCGAGGCGACGATCGTCTTCAGGACGTCGCGCACTTCGAGATGCCGGCTCATGGCGAGCAGCGCGGCGCTCACGGCGGCGAGACCCGACGGTGGGCGATGGCTCATGGCTTCACCGTACCGGCGGGATTCGAACGCCGTATCGGCCTGTGGACGGCCGCGGATTAGTGCGCTGGGACTAGGTCCTTCCACCCATGCGTGAGGGGCGGCCCCGTATACGTGAGGGGCGGCCCCGTATGGAGGAGCGGCGCGTACGCGGGAGCAGTACGTACGCGGGTGCGGCCCGTGCTGCGGCCCTTACATGGGGCTGACGGCCGTGCCGGACACCCACCCAGATACGGAATCTCACACTCCGAATTGCTGAAGCAACGCTTGGTGAGGTTGTTGCACGTCCGATGTGAGGCCGCACATAGGACCCACATCACTTACGAAGCCTGCTAGTGGGCACGTAAGCGCCGCATCAGTGGTTATGAGCGCGGCCCGACGCGTTCGGGCGGAGCCCCGGCCGACTACCCGGGTTCGTACGTCACACCTTTGCCACCAGATTTTGCTGGCGCTAAGAATTGCTCTCGTCCCCGACGGAGATGCGAGACCGCTTCCCGTCTTCGTCCTCCGTGAGGACTCCCGCGATTCGAAGAGGTATGTCTGTATGTCCGTGTCCAGCATCCCCGGCCGTCGTCGTCGACTGAACAAGACCCAGAAGCTCTCCGTCGCGGGCATCTCCGCCATGGCCGTCGCCGCGCTCTCGTTCTCGCTCGTCCCCGCCAACGCCGACCCCAAGCCCGAGGCCGAGACCCCCGTGTCCGCCGAGCCAGTGGCCTTCGCGTCGGTCGCCGGTACTCCGCAGGCCAAGACCGTGCAGGCCAGCATCATCGAGCAGCACTCCACCGCCGAGCAGCTGGTGAAGGCCGCAGACCTCGCCAAGGCCAAGAAGGCCGCCGCCGCGAAGGCGAAGGCCGCCGAGGCCGCCAAGATCAAGGCCCGGGCCGAGGCAAAGGCGAAGGCCGAGGCCGCCGCCAAGGTGAAGGCGAAGGCCGTCGCCGCCGAGCGCACGCAGACGCAGGCCGCCAGCCGATCCGAGGCCCGCACCCCGGTGTACGCCAACAACCTGGACGGCTGGATCAGGGAGTCCCTGGACATCATGCGGGCCCACGGCATCCCCGGCTCGTACGACGGTCTGCACCGCAACATCATGCGCGAGTCGACCGGCAACCCGAACGCGATCAACGGCTGGGACATCAACGCCCAGAACGGCACCCCGTCCTGCGGCCTGCTCCAGGTCATCCGGCCGACGTTCAACGCGTACCACGTCCCGGGCACCTCGTGGAACATCTACGACCCGGTCGCCAACATCACGGCCGCGGCCAACTACGCGGCCGACAAGTACGGCTCGATGGACAACGTCAACAGCGCGTACTGACCGGCGCCGCGCATCGCCGGACAGCATCCGCACACGCCGAAGGGCGGCACCCCGCGCGGGGTGCCGCCCTTCGGCGTCCGGTACCGGGGTCCGCGCTACTTGCGCATGACCTCGGGCTCGTGGCGGCGCAGCAGTCGCGCGACCACGACACCGCAGACGATGCCGAGCAGCAGGAGCACCGAGATGTTGATCCCCCACTGGGAGGCCGAGTGCTCCCACAGCGGGTCGAGATCGGTCGGGTTCTTCGGGTCCCACGGCGCCATGAGGTGCGAGAGGTCGAGCGTCGTGCCCGCGCCGGCGATGGCCCAGCGGGACGGCATCAGCCAGGCGAACTGCTCCAGGCCGGGCGAGCCGAACACCTGGAAGAGGATGCCGGTGAAGACGACCTGGACGATCGCGAACATGACCAGCAGCGGCATGGTCTTCTCGGCGGTCTTCACCAGCGAGGAGATCACCAGGCCGAACATCATCGAGGTGAAGCCGAGGACGATGATCGTCAGGCAGAGCTCGACGGCCGGCGGCATGATCAGGCCCTCTTCGGGCAGCTCGCGGGTGGCGAAGCCGATGCCGCAGATGATGACGCCCTGGAAGGCGGTGATCACGCCGAGGACGATCACCTTGGACATCAGATAGGCGGAGCGGGACAGGCCGGTGGCCCGTTCCCGTTCGTAGATGACGCGTTCCTTGATCAGTTCTCGTACGGAGTTGGCCGCACCGGAGAAGCACATGCCGACCGCGAGGATCAGCATGATCGTTCCGGCGGCTCCGTTGAACCGGGACGGCGGCTTCGGCGGGGCCAGGCCGAAGTCGGCCGGGATGACCACGCTGACGACGCCGAGCACGGCGGGCAGGATCACCATCAGGCCCATGAAGCCCTTGTCGGACGCGATCACCGAGACGTAGCGGCGCATCAGCGTCCACAGCTGGGCCGACCAGCTCTGCGGCTTCGGCGGGCGCATCTGCTGCGGGGGCGGCATGTGTACGGACTGTGCGGCGACGGCGTCGATGTCCGCGGCGTACATCTGGTAGTGCTGCGATCCGCGCCAGCGGCCCGCCCAGTCGTAGTCGCGGTAGTTCTCGAACGCGGAGAAGACGTCGGCCCAGGTGGTGTAGCCGAAGAAGTTGAGCGCCTCCTCCGGCGGGCCGAAGTAGGCGACGGAGCCGCCCGGCGCCATGACCAGCAGCTTGTCGCAGATCGCCAGCTCGGCGACGGAGTGCGTGACGACCAGGACGGTACGGCCGTCGTCGGCCAGTCCGCGCAGCAGCTGCATGACGTCGCGGTCCATGCCCGGGTCGAGGCCGGAGGTCGGCTCGTCCAGGAAGATCAGCGACGGCTTGGTGAGCAGCTCCAGGGCGACGGAGACGCGCTTGCGCTGACCGCCGGAGAGCGAGGTGACCTTCTTGTCCTTGTGGATGTCGAGCTTGAGCTCGGCGAGGACTTCGAGGATCCGGGCCTGGCGCTCGGCCTCGCTGGTGTCCGCGGGGAAGCGGAGCTTGGCCGCGTACTTGAGCGCCTTGGTGACGGTGAGTTCCTTGTGCAGGATGTCGTCCTGCGGGACCAGACCGATGCGCTGGCGCAGCTCGGCGAACTGCTTGTACAGGTTCCGGTTGTCGTAGAGGACGTCGCCCTGGTTGGCGGGCCGGTAACCGGTGAGCGCCTTGAGCAGGGTGGACTTCCCGGATCCGGACGGGCCGATGACCGCGACGAGCGACTTCTCCGGGACACCGAAGGAGACGTCCTTGAGGATCTGCTTCCCGCCGTCGACCGTCACCGTGAGGTGACGGGCGGAGAAGGAGACCTCACCGGTGTCGACGAACTCTTCGAGCCGGTCGCCGACCAGGCGGAAGGTCGAGTGACCGACGCCGACGATGTCGTTGGGGCCGATGAGCGCGGAGCCGGACTTGGAGAGCGGCTGACCGTTGACGTACGTGCCGTTGTGGGATCCGAGGTCACGGATCTCGAAGCGGCCGTCGGGGGTCGCGTGGAATTCGGCGTGGTGGCGCGAGACCTGGAGGTCGGAGACGACCAGTTCGTTCTCCAGCGCACGACCGATGCGCATGACGCGGCCGAGGGCCAGCTGGTGGAACGTGGTCGGGCTGCGGTCTCCGTACACCGGCGGAGCCCCCGCGGCTCCGCCCGCGCCGGGCGTCTTCGCCATGCCCTGCTGCTGCGGGACGTGGGGTTGTACGGGCTGCTGCGGCGGCACTCCCTGGGGGGCCTGCTGCGGCCAGCCCTGCTGGGGCTGCTGTGCCTGCTGCGGCTGGGCAGGTGCCTGCTGGCCGGGCCAGCCGGCACCTCCGTGCTGGGGCTGCTGGACCGGTGCCTGCTGGGCACCCGCGCCCTGCCCGCTGTACACATCGGCACCAGCCGCGGCGGTGAGGCTCAGCCGCGGGCCGTCAGTGGCATTGCCCAGGTGCACGACGGATCCGGGACCGATCTCCAGCTGCTGGACCCGGCTGCCCTGCGCATAGGTGCCGTTGGTGCTGCCGTGATCCTCGATGAACCAACTCCGGCCACCCCAGCTGATCGTGGCGTGCCGCCACGACACTCTGGCGTCGTCGATCGTCAGGTCGCCCTGCGGGTCGCGCCCGAGGGTGTACGACCTGGACGGATCGAGCGTCCAGGTCCTGCCATTCAATTCCAGTACGAGTTCCGGCACTCCGCGCCCCACTAGTTGTCCCCCGAGTCGCCCCCGTCGCAGGGGGCCTAGGGATGCTGAACATCGTGAGGAACTATTCCAGGAGCAGTCCCCGATACGAAAGTCGGGCGGGGCGAAGACGCTGCCGAGACCTGCATCGTTACGGTGCCGACACGAACAGGGGGCGGCGGCTCGCGGCCAAAGGGAGCAGGGCGCGGCAAGCGACCCGAGTACGTACGAATCATCGGTGACCGGGGCATCCCGGTCGCCCCTGCCCGCCGCGTCCCGACCGCCCCCCCGAGTCCGCCGTATCCCCTCCGCGACCACTGGCTGAATCCGGACGCGCGCGGTCCGTCACCGCGGGCGTGCGCCGGGCGGGGTACGGGTCCGACGCGCTGTCCGGTCCTCGGGACGGGCGCCCTGAGCCCCGGCGCGGACCGATACGGTGGAAGCACCATGAGCGCATCTCAGCCACCTCGGTCCTCCTCGTCTCCTGAGCCCCCTGAGTCCCCCGGGTCCCGTAGTGAGCCCCCCGAGTCCCCTCGGGGCGCCGACACCCCCACCCTTCTCGTGAAGATCTTCGGGAAGGACCGCCCGGGTATCACCGCCGGGCTCTTCGACACCCTCGCCGCCTACTCGGTCGATGTCGTCGACATCGAGCAGGTCGTCACCCGTGGCCGCATCGTCCTGTGCGTACTGGTCACCGCCCCGACCGCGGGCGGCACCACCGAGGGCGACCTGCGGGCGACCGTGCACAGCTGGGCCGAATCGCTGAAGCTCCAGGCCGAGATTATCTCCGGTACCGGTGACAACCGGCCGCGTGGCCACGGGCGTTCCCATGTGACGGTGCTCGGACACCCGCTGACCGCGGAGTCGACCGCCGCCATAGCGGCCACGATCACTTCCACCGGCGGCAACATCGACCGTATCTTCCGGCTCGCGAAATACCCGGTCACGGCGGTCGAGTTCGCGGTGTCCGGCGCCGCGACCGAGGAGCTGCGGACCGCGCTGGCGACGGAGTCCGCCGGCATCGGTGTCGATGTCGCGGTGGTGTCGGCCGGGCTGAGCCGCCGGGCGCAGCGGCTGGTCGTCATGGACGTCGACTCGACGCTCATCCAGGACGAGGTCATCGAGCTCTTCGCCGCCCACGCGGGCTGCGAGGACAAGGTCGCCGAGGTGACCGAGCAGGCGATGCGCGGTGAGCTCGACTTCGAGCAGTCGCTGCACGCGCGGGTGGCGCTGCTGGCCGGGCTCGATGTGTCGGTGGTGGACAAGGTGCGTTCCGAGGTGCGGCTGACGCCTGGCGCGCGCACCCTGATCCGTACGCTGAAGCGGCTCGGCTACCAAGTCGGCGTGGTCTCGGGCGGATTCACCCAGGTCACCGACGATCTGAAGGAACGGCTCGGGCTCGACTTCGCCTCTGCCAACACCTTGGAAGTGGTCGACGGAAAGCTCACGGGACGGGTCGTCGGCGACATCGTCGACCGGGCCGGCAAGGCCCGGCTGCTGCGCAGTTTCGCCGAGCAGGCCGGGGTGCCGCTGGCGCAGACCGTCGCGATCGGTGACGGTGCGAACGACCTGGACATGCTGAACACCGCCGGGCTCGGGGTGGCCTTCAACGCCAAGCCGGTGGTCCGCGAGGCGGCGCACACCGCGGTGAACGTGCCGTTCCTGGACACCGTGCTGTATCTGCTCGGCATCACCCGCGAGGAGGTCGAGGCCGCCGACGGCCTCGTCGACTGACGCGTCCGCGGGTGCCTCCGGCACGGTCGGGGGTACGTCCGACGCGTCCGCGGGTGCGTACGGCACGGTCGCGCGAACGGAGCAGGGCCCCGGTGCTTTCCGCATCCGGGGCCCTGCTCCTTACCACGACGGGATCAGTCGTCGGTCAGTCGTTGTTCAGTCGTTGGGCGTCCAGTACTCGACCAGCTTGCCCACTCCGTGCTCCACGCCCTTCCAGGAGCCGGAGAACTCGACGACGGCGAAGGCAGCGGTGGGGAAGCCGCCGCGGGTCATCCGGGCCAGGGCGTCGCCCTCGGACGATTCCGAGAGGGCGTCGGCGATCGCGTGCATGCCGGGGTTGTGGCCGATGACCAGGAGGTTGTGCACGTCGTCGGGGGTCTCGTTGATCAGCGCGATGAGCTCGCCGAGGGACGCCTCGTACAGCCGGTCCTCGTACACGGTTTTGGGGCGCTGCGGCATCTCGTGGACGGCCAGCTTCCACGTCTCGCGCGTCCGGGCCGCGGTGGAGCAGAGGGCCAGATCGAGGACGATCCCGGAGTCGACGAGTCGGCGGCCCGCGACGGGGGCATCCTTGCGGCCGCGCTCCGCGAGCGGTCGCTCGTGGTCGGAGTCCTGCGACCATTCCGCCTTTGCATGCCTGAGAAGGACGATCCTGCGAGGTGTATCGACGCTCATACACCTCAGCTTCGCATGAAATGTGCCGCCCGGCGCAGGGTGTTGACGGGCTACCGCGGGGTGCGCGGGCGACGTCAGCCGGTCACCAGGGCCATGATTCGCGCGAGCAACCGGCTGATCGCCGGGTCGGCGGTCGCGGCGTGCGCCTCGCCGGACCCCATGATCAGCAGCAGCAGTGCGGCGAACGCGATCGCGGGCAGCGCGACGGCCCACCACGGCAGCCGGACCTCGACGCTGCCCGTGGCCGGGTGGATGGTCGGGGTGTGCGTTCGGGCCGGCATGTCCGCCTCCGTGGGTCTTCGGTACCGATACCGAAAACCTACGGATCCCGGGCCGCCGGACCCATCCGGCGACCCACCCACTTCACCCTGACCCTGGCCCCCTAGGGGATGGTGGTGCCAGCCCTACCATCGGGGGCCGGCGGCCGGGCCGCTCAGTGCGCGGCTCAGGCTCAGGGGGACGCGATCGAGGCGATCACTGCGACGATCACGGTGATCAGCAGCATCGCCCCGAGCACGGCGAGGAGCTTCTTCTGACCGTTCTGGGGATTCGGGTCGAGCACAGGAGACATGGAACCAGTCTCGCACTTCAGCATTCGTCCTCGATGGTCCGGTCCCGCCCGGCCAGGATTCCGATCGCCATCTGCGGCACCATGAGGCCCGCCATCAGCGCGATCGGCAGCTCCCAGCCGCCGCTGTGCTGGTAGAGCACACCGATCAGCAGCGGCCCCGGGATCGAGATCAGATACCCGACGGACTGCGCGAACGCGGACAGCCGGACCACTCCCGCACCGGTGCGCGACCGCATGCCGATCATGGTCAGGGCGAGCGGGAAGGAGCAGTTCGAGATACCCAGGAGCACCGCCCAGGCCCAGGCCCCGCCGGCCGGTGCGAGGTAGAGGCCCGCGTAGCCGATGAGGCCGCAGCTGCCGAGGAAGACGACGATCGCGCCCTGGTTCTTCATCCGGGTCGCGACCCCCGGGATGACGAAGGCGAGCGGCACGCCCATCGCCATGGTCACGGCGAGCAGCACACCCGCCGTACCGGCCGAGACCCCGGCGTCGCGGAAGATCTGCGGCATCCAGCCCATGGTGATGTACGCGGCGGTGGCCTGCAGCCCGAAGAAGCAGGCGAGGGCCCAGGCGGTACGGCTGCGGGTGATCTTCAGCGCGGGGGCGCCTTGCTGCTGGGCGGCCTGCTGCGCCGGGCCGCCGCGCCGGTCCCGTACCACCGTGATCCAGGGCAGGATCGCGACGGCAGAGAGCACGGCCCAGACGCCGAGCCCCAGCCGCCAGCTGCCGCCCATCGCGCTGGTCATGGGCACGGTCACCGCGGCGGCGAGCGAGGTGCCCAGGGCCAGGGCCATCGAGTAGAGCCCGGTCATGGAGCCCACCCGGTCCGGGAACCAGCGCTTGACGATCACCGGCATCAGGACGTTGCTGACGGCGATGCCCATGAGGGCGAGGGCGCTCGCGGCGAGGAAGCCGGCCGTACCGCCGACGAGCGGCCGTATGACCAGACCGGCGGTGATGGCGGTCATGCCGGCGCAGACCACCGCGCCCGGACCGAAGCGGCGGGCCAGGCGCGGCGCCATGATGCCGAAGATCGCGAAGCAGAGCGGCGGCACGGAGGTCAGGACACCGGCGACGCTGCCGCTCATGTGCAGCCCGTCGCGGACCTCTTCGAGGAGGGCGCCGAGGCTGGTGATGGCGGGGCGGAGGTTGAGCGCGGTGAGGACCAGCCCGACGACGACCAGCCGGAGGAGCCAGGGAGAGGCCCCGTCGGCGGCCGGTGCCGTCCGGGGGGCCTGCGGGGTCTGTGCGGCCGGGGTTTTCGTAGGGGCGTCCACCGTGGCGGCGGGGGTCAGGGTCCGGGTCTGGGGCCGGGTCTCGTCGTCGGGCATGAGGCCCATCATAGAATCATGGGATGATTGATTGTCCAATCAGCCGGGAGCCCCTCTGAGACGATTCGCTCCAGGCACCGCAACTGCAGACGACTCCCGCCCCCGTCACCACCCCTCGCCCCCTTCACCACTCCTCATCACTCCTCATCACCCCAGCAACCCGACCAAGGAGCACCATGACGCTGACGTCTCCGCGGCGTTCGGCCCTCGCCGACCAGGTGATTGCCCAGCTCAGGAATCAGATCACCTCGGGCGAGTGGCCCGTGGGTTCCCGCATTCCCACCGAGCCCGAGCTGGTGGAGCAGCTGGGGGTGGCCCGCAACACCGTCCGGGAGGCCGTGCGCGCCCTCGCGCACAACGGTCTGCTCGACATCCGGCAGGGTTCGGGCACCTATGTAGTCGCCACCAGCGAGCTGGCCGGGGTGATGCACCGCCGCTTCGCCTCCGCCGACCCGCGCCATGTCGCCGAGCTGCGGTCCACCCTGGAGTCGTCGGCGGCGAGGCTGGCCGCCGCCCGGCGCACCGAGCGGGATCTGAAGCAGCTGGACGCGCTGATGGCGCGCCGGGAGGAGACCTGGGCCGCAGGCGACGCCGAGGCGTTCGTCGCGGCGGACGCGACACTGCATCTGGCGGTGGTCGCCGCCTCGCACAACGACGTGCTGACCGGGCTCTACGCCGATCTGGGCGATCTGCTGCGCGACTATCTCCGGGGCGACATCGGTCATGAGCTGCGGCCGGAGAACCACATGGACCACGGTCGGCTGGTCGAGGCGATCCGGGCGGGTGACGGGGAGACGGCGGCGGCCGAGGCCGCGAGCCATGCGTTGAGCTGTCTGGTGGACCAGGTCTGAGGCCTGCATGCGTGGGACTGTCCGGTGGGCGCCGGGTCGGAGGGCCGCGTGCGTGGGACTGTCCGGAGGGCCGGGTCCGAGGCCCGTCCGGCGGACCTAGACCGCGCCCTGCACCTGGTGCGTGACCCAGGCCGAGCCGACTTCCTTCCAGCAGCGGTCGTCGATCCGCACGGTCCGCCCGGGGCCCACGTCGACCGGGGCGGCGTCGGCGTCTATGTCCCACCAGCGGCGGCATTCGGTGTGCAGCTGTACGCGGTCGGTGGAGGGGTACGGGTTGTGGCAGTAGGCGACGACCCGGGAGCCCCGGACCGACGTACGGCATTCGGCTCCGGCGGGGTCGGGGGTGGGAGCGGCGGGGGCGGACGCCCCGGCTCCCATCCGCCCCGCCACGGATATCCCCACCGGGGCGGCGAGTCCGGCGACGGCTATGGAGGCCGCCAGCAGGGCGCAGGTCCGGCGGCGTGTGGCGCGCACAGCGACCTCCTCCCCATAGCCTGACCCGAAGTCCGGTTCACCACATTCTGCGGTGGATCGACCGCCTTTTCGACTTGAGCAGGCCGGAGCCGGGGCCGTACACGACACAGCCGCGTACCGCCTGTTCGAAGGCGGTACGCGGCTGTGTCAGGGCCCGTCGTACGAGATCAGGCACCCATCATGTGCACGCCACCGTCGACGTGGATGATCTCGCCCGTGGTCTTCGGGAAGAAGTCCGAGAGCAGCGCGACGATGGCGCGGCCGGCCGGCTCCGGGTCCGTCATGTCCCACGCCAGCGGCGAGCGGGTGTTCCACACCTCGGCGAGCTCACCGAAGCCCGGGATGGACTTGGCGGCCATCGAACCGAGCGGCCCGGCGGAGACGAGGTTGCAGCGCAGGCCCTCCTTGCCCAGGTCGCGGGCGAGGTAGCGGGAGGTGGCCTCCAGCGCGGCCTTGGCCGGGCCCATCCAGTCGTACTGCGGCCAGGCGAACTGCGCGTCGAAGGTGAGGCCGACGATCGAACCGCCGTCGCTCATCAGCGGCTTGCAGGCCATGGCGAGCGACTTCAGCGAGAACGCCGAGACGTGCATCGCCGTGGCGACCGACTCGAACGGGGTGTTGAGGAAGTTGCCGCCGAGCGCGTCCTGCGGCGCGAAGCCGATGGAGTGGACGACGCCGTCGAGCGAGCCGAGCTCGTCCTTCACCAGACCGGCGAGCCGGTCCAGGTGCTCGGCGTTGGTCACGTCCAGCTCGATGACCTTGGCCGGCTTGGGCAGCTTCTTGGCGATGCGCTCCGTCAGCGTGGGCCGCGGGAAGGCGGTCAGGATGATCTCCGCGCCCTGCTCCTGGGCCACCTTGGCGGTGTGGAACGCGATGGACGACTCCATCAGCACCCCGGTGATGAGGATGCGCTTGCCGTCGAGAATTCCGCTCATGGTGATCAGTGACCCATGCCCAATCCGCCGTCAACGGGGATGACGGCTCCAGTGATGTACGACGCGTCGTCGGAGGCGAGGAAGCGCACCGCGGCGGCGATCTCCTCGGGCTGCGCGTAGCGGCCGAGCGGCACCTGGGACACGATGCCCTTGCGCTGCTCCTCGGTGAGCACCTGCGTCATGTCGGTGTCGACAAAACCGGGCGCGACGACGTTGAAAGTGATGTTCCGCGAACCGAGTTCACGGGCCAGCGACCGGGCGAAGCCGACCAGACCCGCCTTGGACGCGGCGTAGTTCGCCTGCCCTGCCGAGCCGAGCAGTCCGACCACGGAGGAGATGAGGACGACGCGGCCCTTCTTGGCGCGCAGCATGCCGCGGTTGGCGCGCTTGACGACCCGGAAGGTGCCGGTGAGGTTGGTGTCGACGACGGACGTGAAGTCGTCCTCGGACATCCGCATCAGCAACTGGTCCTTGGTGATACCGGCGTTGGCGACCAGCACCTCGACGGGACCGTGCTTCTCCTCGATCTCCTTGTAGGCCTGCTCCACCTGTTCGGCGTCCGTGATGTCGCAACGGACCGCCAGGCAGCCCGCTTCGGTGAGTTCCTGGGGCGGCTCGCCGGAGCGGTAGGTGATCGCGACCTTGTCGCCGTTGTCGGCGAAAGCGCGGGCGATGGCGAGGCCGATGCCCCGGTTTCCTCCGGTGACGAGAACCGAGCGGCTCAACGGATCACCCTTTCCCTAGCGGTCTGGTACATCGAAAACCTATCGGTACCAGGAGCTCCGCGAGCAATCGCCCCCTGACAGCGCCTTCCCCCGGGCACTGTGGGGTTCCTACAGACGGCCGTCCGTCGGACCGCGCCCTGTCCGGGCCGCGCCGGGCGGCATCCGGTATCCCCGGCACGGTCACCGTCCGGCATGGTTCACTGCCGTGGTGTATCGAGAAGGGAATCTCCTGTGCCCCACGAGGTAGATCAGTCGTTCCTGGCCCTGCCGCTGCGGGCCCTCGCCGACGCGGCGCTCGCCCGCGCGCGTGCGCTGGGTGCCGTGCACGCCGATTTCCGTCTGGAGCGGGTGCGCAGCGCGTCCTGGCGGCTGCGGGACGCCCGGCCCTCCGGGTCCTCGGACACCACCGATCTCGGGTACGCGGTGCGGGTGGTGCACGGCGGGGCGTGGGGGTTCGCGTCCGGGGTGGACCTGACGATGGACGCCGCGGCGAAGGTGGCCTCGCAGGCCGTCGCCATGGCGAAGCTGTCGGCGAAGGTGATCGCGGCGGCCGGCTCGGACGAGCGGGTGGAGCTGGCGGACGAGCCGGTGCACGGTGAGCGGACCTGGGTGTCGGCGTACGACATCGATCCGTTCGAGGTGCCGGACGAGGAGAAGGCGGGGCTGCTCGCCGAGTGGAGCGGCCGGCTCCTGGGCGCCGAGGGCGTCGCGCATGTGGACGCCTCACTGATGACCGTTCACGAGAACAAGTTCTACGCGGACACGGCGGGCACCGTCACCACCCAGCAGCGGGTGCGGCTGCATCCGCAGCTCACCGCGGTCGCCGTGGACGGCACGACCGGTGAGTTCGACTCGATGCGGACGATCGCCCCGCCGGTGGGCCGCGGCTGGGAGTACCTGACCGGGACCGGCTGGGACTGGGACGACGAGCTGGCGCGGATCCCCGGGCTGCTGGCCGAGAAGATGCGGGCGCCGAGCGTCGAGGCGGGAACGTACGACCTGGTCGTCGACCCGTCCAACCTCTGGCTGACCATCCACGAGTCGATCGGCCACGCCACCGAGCTGGACCGGGCGCTCGGGTACGAGGCGGCGTACGCCGGGACCTCGTTCGCCACCTTCGACCAGCTGGGGAAACTGACGTACGGCTCCCCCGTGATGAATGTGACCGGTGACCGCACCGCCGAGCACGGTCTCGCGACCATCGGGTACGACGACGAGGGCGTCGAGGCGCAGTCCTGGGACCTGGTCAAGGACGGGACGCTGGTCGGGTACCAGCTGGACCGGCGGATCGCGAAGCTGACCGGGCTGGGCCGTTCCAACGGCTGCGCGTACGCGGACTCGCCGGGCCATGTCCCCGTCCAGCGGATGGCCAATGTGTCGCTGCGGCCGGATCCGGGCGGTCTGTCCACGGAGGACCTGATCGGCGGGGTGGAGCGCGGTATCTATGTGGTCGGCGACCGGTCCTGGTCGATCGACATGCAGCGCTACAACTTTCAATTTACCGGTCAGCGGTTCTTCCGGATCGAGAACGGCAGGCTGGCCGGGCAGCTGCGCGACGTCGCGTACCAGGCCACGACGACGGACTTCTGGGGCTCGATGGAGAAGGTCGGCGGCCCGCAGACATATGTCCTGGGCGGCGCCTTCAACTGCGGCAAGGCCCAGCCGGGCCAGGTCGCGGCCGTCTCGCACGGCTGCCCCTCCGCCCTCTTCCGGGGCGTGAACATCCTCAATACGACGCAGGAGGCCGGACGATGAGCCGCGTCAGCAAGCCGCACGAGATCGTCGAGCGGGCGCTCGAACTGTCCACCGCCGACGGCTGCGTGGTCATCGCCGACGAGGAGTCGTCCGCGAACCTGCGCTGGGCCGGCAACGCGCTCACGACGAACGGGGTGACGAGGGGACGGACCCTGACCGTCATCGCGACCGTCGACGGTGCGCAGGGCACCGCGTCCGGTGTGGTGTCGCGGTCCGCGGTCACCGCCGACGACCTGGAGCCGCTGGTCCGGGCCGCCGAGGCCGCGGCGCGCGGGGCCGGTCCGGCGGAGGATGCGCAGCCGCTGGTCACCGGGGTGCCCGAGTCGCCCGACTTCACGGACGCACCGGCCGAGACCGGCTCGGACGTCTTCGCCGAGTTCGCCCCGGCGCTCGGCGAAGCATTCGCCCGCGCCCGCTCCGGCGGCCGTGAGCTGTACGGCTTCGCCAACCACGAGCTGACCTCGACCTACCTCGGTACGTCGACGGGGCTGCGGCTGCGCCACGACCAGCCGACCGGCACCCTGGAGCTCAACGCCAAGTCCCCGGACCGCACCCGTTCGTCCTGGGCCGGCCGTTCGACGCGCGACTTCAAGGATGTCGACCCGGCCGAGCTGGACGCGGAACTGGCGCAGCGGCTGCGCTGGGCACAGCGCCGTATCGAGCTGCCCGCCGGGCGGTACGAGACGCTGCTGCCGCCGACCGCCGTCGCCGACCTGCTGATCTACCAGCTGTGGTCCTCGGCCGCGCGGGACGCCGCGGAGGGCCGGACGGTGTTCTCCAAGCCTGGCGGCGGGACGAGGATCGGCGAGCAGCTCTCCGGGCTGCCGCTGACGCTCCGCAGCGACCCGAACGCACCGGGCCTGGAGTCGGCGCCGTTCGTGATCGCCCACGCCTCCGGGGACAGCGCCTCCGTCTTCGACAACGGCCTGCCGCTGGCCCCGACCGACTGGATCCGGGACGGCAGGCTGGACCACCTGACGACCACCCGGCACACGGCGGGGCTGACCGGGCAGCCGGTCGCGCCGGCCATCGACAACCTGGTGCTGGAGGCCGGCGGTGAGCGGTCGCTGGAGGAGATGGTGGCCGCGACGACCGGGCGCGGGCTGCTGCTGACCTGCATGTGGTACATCCGCGAGGTCGATCCGGCCACCCTGCTGCTGACCGGGCTGACCCGCGACGGGGTGTATCTAGTCGAGGACGGCGAGGTCGTCGGCGAGGTGAACAACTTCCGGTTCAACGAGTCGCCGGTGGACCTGCTGTCGCGGGCCACGGAGGCGAGCCGTACCGAGAAGACGCTGCCGCGCGAGTGGGGCGACTGGTTCACCCGGGCCGCGATGCCCGCGCTGCGGATCCCGGACTTCAACATGAGCTCGGTGAGTCCGGGCGTCTGACCCGCCTAGACTGAGCGGGAAAGCCATTACCCGTACCCGTACACCACGAGGAGACACGGAACCGTGACGGACATCGTCGACGAGCTGAAGTGGCGTGGGCTGTTCGCCCAGTCCACTGACGAGGACGCACTGCGCAAGGCTCTCGCGGACGGTCCTGTCACCTTCTATTGCGGCTACGACCCCAGCGCGGCCAGTCTGCACGTCGGCCATCTGGTGCAGGTGCTCACCATGCGCCGGCTCCAGCAGGCCGGTCTGCGGCCGCTCGCCCTGGTGGGCGGGGCCACCGGTCAGATCGGTGACCCACGGCCGACCGCGGAGCGCACGCTGAACGATCCGGAGACGATCGCCCACTGGGTGACGCGGCTGCGGTCCCAGATCGAGCCGTTCCTGTCCTTCGAGGGCGAGAACGCGGCGGTCATGGTGAACAACCTGGACTGGACCTCGGGCATGTCCGCGATCGAGTTCCTCCGGGACATCGGCAAGCACTTCCGGGTCAACAAGATGCTGACCAAGGAGTCCATCGCCCGGCGGCTGGAGTCCGACGAGGGCATCAGCTACACCGAGTTCAGCTACCAGCTGCTCCAGAGCATGGACTTCCTGGAGCTGTACCGGCGCTACGGCTGCACCCTCCAGCAGGGCGGCAGCGACCAGTGGGGCAACCTCACCGCCGGTCTCGACCTGATCCACCGCCTGGAGCCGGGCGCCGAGGTGCACGCGCTGGCGACGCCGCTGATGACGAAGGCGGACGGGACCAAGTTCGGCAAGTCCGAGAGCGGGGCCGTCTGGCTCGACCCGACGATGACGACGCCGTACGCCTTCTACCAGTTCTGGCTGAACGTGGACGACCGGGACATCTCCCGGTACATGCGCATCCTCAGCTTCCTCAGCCCCGCGGAGCTGGAGGAGCTGGAGAAGGTCACCGAGGAGCGTCCGCAGGCCCGGACGGCACAGCGCGCGCTGGCCGAGGAGCTGACGACGCTGGTGCACGGCGCCGATCAGTGCGCCGCGGTCATCGCGGCGTCGAAGGCGCTCTTCGGCCAGGGTGAGCTCGGCGAGCTGGACGAGGCAACGCTGAGCGCCGCGCTGTCCGAGGTGCCGCACGCGCAGGTCACCGAACTCGGCCCGCTGGTGGACCTCCTGGTCGAGGTCGGCCTGGCGCCGAGCAAGTCGGGCGCCCGCCGCACGGTGAAGGAGGGCGGTGCGTACGTGAACAACGTCAAGGTCTCGGACGGCGAGAGCGCGCCGGCCCGCGAGGAGCTGCTGCACGGGCGCTGGCTGGTGCTGCGCCGCGGCAAGAAGAACCTCGCCGCCATCGAGGTCACCGGCTGATCCCGGATGCATCGGCTACTCGGCCGGACACGCGTGACGCGTGTCCGGCCGAGTCGCGTTCGGGTGCCCGGTGGGTCAGGTCCTCTGTTTGGGGCGGCGGATCGAGGCCCACAGCATGTCGCCGACGCCGACGACGACCACCGCACCGATCAGCTGGAACAGATGGCGGATCCAGTCGATGCCCTTGGTGTCGTTGACACCGATCCAGGTGGCGACGGAGTTGCCGAGGACGCTGCCGATGATGCCGAAGATGACCGTCAGCCAGAGCGGGATGTTCTGTTTGCCCGGCAGGATCGCCTTCGCGATCAGACCGAGCACCAGACCCACGATGATTGCCCACAACCAGCCCATGTCGCCTCCTCGTGCGACGCGATGTCGCGCATGTGGGCCCAGTCTCGGCCCGTGGGGCGTACGCCGCATGCCGGAGGGGCCCGTACGTGCGGCACGGATACCGATATGTACGAACAGGGCGTGCCCCGGTCTCGAAGCCGCAGGGCGCCGGGCGTACCGTGGTTCCGGTCCGGTCCGGGGAGCGTCCGGTGCGGGAATGAGGTGTCCCCCGGCCCGTCAGGCGCTGGGGGAAGGGTGATGGAGACGTGATGCGGAAGCAGAGCGGCGGTGAGGTCTTCCGGATCACGGGGGCCCGGCAGGGGCTCGCGGACGATGTGCGCGGCAGGCAGCGGCGCTATGTGATCTCGATGTCCGTACGGACGGTTTCGGTGATCCTGGCCGCGGTACTGTGGAACGTCGAGCGCTACGTCGCGATCGTGGCGCTCGCGCTCGGGGTGCTGCTTCCCTACGTGGCCGTGGTCATCGCCAACGCGGGCCGGGAGAACACCCCTTCACTGCCGTCCACCTTCGCACCGGCACCGATGCAGCCGGTGCTCGACGCGGCGCCGGTGGCCGGTGGAGCGGAACCCGGTCCGGAGGGTGACGGGGTGCGCCACGGCGGGGAATCGGCCTGAGCCGCTTGGTTGTGCACTGCACTCGAGGCTCAAGAAAACCTCAGATCAATCGTGAAGTTACGGTGCACCGCACCCCGGTCTGCGTGACATACTTCGTAGGCGCTCCGCATCCCCCGTCGGAGCGACGGACCGACGCCGGGCAGCTCCCCCCGTGGCTGCTCGGCGTCGTTTTTTCTGCGGCCGCTGCCGCCCTTCGGGCGACGCCAGCGGTTCGATGACAGGCCCTAGGGTTGAGTCCGTGAACTCCCCTGAAACCGCGGCCGACAGCGCCGCCGCCGCTCCGATCTGTTCCGCCAAGGGCTGCCGGGCCGATGCCGTATGGGTGCTTGCCTGGAACAACCCGAAGCTGCACACCCCGGAGCGCCGCAAGACCTGGCTGGCCTGCGAGGAGCACCGGGAGCACCTCTCCTCGTTCCTGGACGTCCGGAGCTTCCTCAAGGAAGTCGTGACGCTCGCGGAGTGGGAGTCGCGCGCCGACGACCGGGGCGAGGGCGGCGGCTGACGGGCCCGTCAGCCGCCGATCGCCGACATGGGCCGGTCGGGCTGGAGGAAGGACGGGTCGTCCAGACCGGATCCGGCCTTTTTTCCCCACATCGCGAGTGTCCAGATCCGGGCGATCTCCTCGTCCGGCGCGTCCGAGCGCAGGGCGCCGCGCAGATCGGTCTCCTCGCGGGCGAAGAGGCAGGTGCGCACCTGGCCGTCGGCGGTGAGCCGGGTGCGGTCGCAGGCCCGGCAGAACGGGCGGGTGACGGAGGCGATGACGCCGACCCGGTGGGGGCCGCCGTCGACGGTCCAGCGCTCGGCGGGGGCGGAGCCGCGCTCCCCGGTGCTCTCCTCGGTGAGGGTGAAGCGGGTGCGCAGCGACTGGAGTATGTCGCCTGCCGTGATCATGCCGTCGCGCTTCCAGCCGTGCTGGGCGTCGAGCGGCATCTGCTCGATGAAGCGGAGCTCGTACCCGTGCTCGACGGCCCAGGCGAGCAGCTCGGGGGCCTCGTCGTCGTTGAGCCCCGGCATCAGGACGGTGTTGACCTTGACCGGGGTGAGCCCGGCTTCGCGGGCGGCTTCGAGACCGGCCAGCACGTCGTGGTGGCGGTCGCGGCGGGTGAGGGTCTTGAAGACGTCGGGGCGCAGGGTGTCCAGCGAGACGTTGACCCGATCGAGACCTGCGGCCCTGAGTGCGGCGGCGGTGCGCTGCAGACCGATGCCGTTGGTGGTGAGCGACATCCTGGGGCGGGGGGCCAGGGCGGCGCACCGCTCGACGATGGAGACGAGCCCGGGGCGCAGCAGCGGCTCACCGCCGGTGAAGCGGACCTCCGTGATGCCGAGCCGGGTGACGGCGATGCCGATCAGCCGGACGATCTCGTCGTCGGTGAGGAGGTCGGGCTTGGCCAGCCATTGCAGGCCCTCTTCCGGCATGCAGTACGTGCACCGCAGGTTGCACCGGTCGGTCAGCGAGACGCGCAGGTCGGTGGCTACCCGGTCGTAGGTGTCGATGAGCATGTGGGCCCCCTCCCCCGATTGCTTCCCGGCGCCGATTCCGCTCTCCGTACGGCCCTTCCGGCTGACTTCTCCGAGACTACGCGAGAGCTGTGACATCGGCGGGGCCCGTTTGACACGAGGTGCGGCGCGGCCGTGTCGTAGGACCCTACGACACGGCCGCTGAGCGGGAGGGGCGCCCGGGGCGCCGCTCGCTCAGTGCGCTCCGACGCCGGTGAGGGACTTGACCTCCAGTTCGGCGTACTTGCCCTTGTCCGGCTCCTCCTTCGAGAGGAGGGAGCCGATCCAGCCGAGCAGGAAGCCCAGCGGGATCGAGATCAGGCCGGGGTTCTCCAGCGGGAACCAGGCGAAGTCGACGCCCTTGAACATCGACGTCTTCGGGTTGCCGGAGACGACCGGCGAGAACAGCACCAGGATCACCGAGGTCGCCAGACCGCCGTAGATCGACCAGAGCGCGCCCTGGGTGGTGAACCGCTTCCAGAAGAGGCTGTAGAGGATGGTCGGCAGGTTGGCGGAGGCGGCGACGGCGAACGCCAGCGCCACCAGTCCGGCGACGTTCATGTCGCGGGCGAAGGCGCCCAGGGCGATCGCGACCGCGCCGATGAGGACGGTGGCCCAGCGGGCCGCCCGCATCTCCTCCTTCTCCGTCGCCTTCCCCTTGCGGATGACGTTGGCGTAGATGTCGTGCGCGAAGGAGGACGAGGAGGCGAGCGTGAGCCCCGCGACGACGGCGAGGATGGTGGCGAAGGCGACGGCCGAGATCACGGCGAGCAGCACGGCGCCGCCGGTGGTGCCGACCCCGCCGAGGTATTCGGCGAGTTGCGGTGCGGCCGCGTTGCCGGCCGGGTTCTTCGCCTTGATCTCGTCGGGGCCGATGAGGGCCGCGGCGCCGAAGCCCAGGGCGATCGTCATCAGGTAGAAGGCGCCGATGATGCCGATGGCCCAGTTGACCGACTTGCGGGCGGCCTTGGCGGTCGGCACCGTGTAGAAGCGGATCAGGATGTGCGGGAGGCCGGCGGTGCCGAGGACCAGGGCGATGCCGAGCGAGAGGAAGTCCAGCTTCGAGGTGCCGGTGGCACCGTACTTGAGGCCGGGCTCCAGGAACGCCGCGCCGTGGCCGCTCTTCTCGGCGGCCGTGCCCAGCAGGTCGGAGATGTTGAAGTCGAACTTCAGCAGCACCAGGAAGGTCATCAGGAGGGCGCCGGCGATGAGCAGTACGGCCTTGACCATCTGCACCCAGGTGGTGCCCTTCATGCCGCCGATGGTGACGTACACGATCATCAGTACGCCGACGAGGGCGACGATGAGGATCTTGCCCGCGTCGCTGGTGATGCCGAGGAGCAGGGAGACCAGGACGCCCGCGCCCGCCATCTGGGCCAGCAGGTAGAAGATCGAGACGACGATGGTGGAGACGCCGGAGGCGGTGCGGACGGGGCGCTGACGCATCCGGTAGGCGAGGACGTCGCCCATCGTGTAGCGGCCCGAGTTGCGCAGCGGTTCGGCGACCAGCAGCAGGGCGACGAGCCAGGCGACGAGGAAGCCGATGGAGTACAGGAAGCCGTCGTAGCCGAAGAGCGCGATGGCCCCGGCGATGCCGAGGAAGGACGCGGCGGACATGTAGTCGCCGGAGACCGCGAGTCCGTTCTGGAAGGCGGTGAACTGGCGGCCGCCCGCGTAGAAGTCGGAGGCGCTCTTGGTCTGCCGTCCGGCCCAGACGGTGATGCCCAGGGTCGCGGCGACGAACACGGCGAAGAGCGTGATGATCAGCGGCCGGTGCTCGGTGGTCGAGGAGGCGGCCAGCTGAACGGCGGTGTGCGAGTGGTACGCGGCGCTCATGCGTCGGCCTCCATACGGGACTTGATGGCCTCGGCCTTCGGGTCGAGCTTCGCGGCCGCGTGCCGTGAGTAGAACCAGGCGATGAGGAAGGTGGTGACGAACTGGGCGAGGCCGAACACGAAGGCCACGTTGATGTTGCTGTACACCTTGGTGCCCATGAAGCCGCCCGCGTAGTTGGACAGCAGCACGTAGAGCAGGTACCAGAGGACGAACGCGATGGTCAGCGGGAAGGCGAACGAGCGGTACGAATGGCGCAGTTCGCCGAACTCCCCGCTCTCCTGCATCTCGATGAAGTCCTCGGTGGTGGGCGGGGCAGGGCGGGTCTCCGTACTGGCCTCGGGCGGGGGTGCATCGGTAGCCACGGAATCTCCTCACGACGCGGGTGCGGTGGTGTCGGTGACGGTGGATCTCACTGGGAACGCTGGGTGCCGGGGGGTGTCGGTGCACCTCCCCCGACAACGGCACGGAGAGCGCGCCGAAGCGGTTCATCGCGGCTCCGTACTTCTCCCAGGCGCCGTTTCACGTCCGTCCGGCCGAACCCGGTCCCCCGAACTCATTGAACAGCGGGGCTGATCAGCGATAACTTCCTCGTCATGTACGCGACTGGATGCGCCCCGTGTCCGGTCGACCGGTACGGATGATGTGGAGACCCCATGGCTCATCTGGGATCCAGACGGACGCGCGCACTGTCGTTGCCCGTCGGATTGGCACTCACGGCTTCGCTCGGCTTCCTGCCGACTGCGGCCGCCTCTGCCGCACCCCTGGACGCGCAGCCCACGGCTGCGGTGTCGACGGACGGCCCGAAGCTCTCGTACGTGGTCAACACGCGGGGCAACCACGGGACCGTCAAGCAGGTGAAGAAGGCGATAGCCGCGGCCGGCGGCACGGTGGTGGTCGCCTACGAGCAGATAGGCGTCATCGTCGTCCACTCGCAGAACCCGGACTTCGCGCAGTCGATCCGCCGGGTCAAGGGTGTCGATTCGGCCGGGGCCACCCGCACCAACCCGATCGTTCCCCAGGCCACCACGGACACCGGGGTCGAGCAGCCGCTGACCGCCGCGCAGGCGAAGGCCGCGTCGGCCGAGGCGACGGGCGACCAGGATCCGATGGAGCCCCTGCAGTGGGATCTGCCCGCCATCAAGGCGGACCAGGCGCACAAGCGGACGCTCGGCAGCAGCAAGGTCACGGTCGCGGTCATCGACACGGGTGTCGACGACACCCACCCGGACCTGGCACCGAACTTCGACCGCAAGGCGTCGGCGAGCTGCGTATCCGGGGCGCCGGACACCACGGACGGGGCCTGGCGTTCGGCGCCGACCGAGAGCAACCACGGCACGCACGTCGCGGGCACCATCGCCGCCGCGAAGAACGGCGTAGGGGTGACGGGTGTCGCCCCGGGCGTCAAGGTCGCCGGCATCAAGGTGGCGAACCCGGACGGCTTCTTCTACACCGAGTCGATCGTCTGCGGCTTCGTCTGGGCAGCCGAGCACGGTGTCGATGTCACCAACAACAGCTATTACACCGACCCGTGGATGTTCAACTGCAAGAACGACCCGGACCAGGGCGCCCTGGTCGAGGCCGTCACGCGCGCCACGCGGTACGCGGAGAGCAAGGGCACGGTCAACATCGCCTCGGCCGGCAACAGCAGCTTCGACCTGGCCTCCGACGCGATCGAGGACACCACCAGCCCGAACGACACCTCGGCCGTCACCCGGACGATCAACCCGCGTGAGTGCCTCGACATCCCGGTGCAGCTGCCGGGCGTCGTGACGGTCTCCGCGACCGGTGCCAAGGGCCTGAAGGCCTCTTACTCGAACTACGGGAACGGCGTCATCGACGTCGCGGCCCCGGGCGGCGACTCCACGGTCTACCAGACGCCCGCCCCGCCGGCCACGAGCGGCCTGATCCTGTCCACGCTGCCGAACGGCAAGTACGGCTACAAGGCCGGTACGTCGATGGCCTCCCCGCATGTCGCGGGTGTCGCGGCCCTGATCAAGTCGACGCACCCGCGCGCCTCGGCGGCCGCGGTGAAGGCGCTGCTGAGCGCCGAGGCCGACGCCACCGCGTGCGGTGCCCCGTACGACATCAACGGTGACGGCAAGATCGACGCCGTCTGCGAGGGCGGCAAGAACCGCAACGGCTTCTACGGCGCCGGTGTGGTGAACGCTCTGAACGCGGTCCGCTGGTAGTCGGAACGCGGCGCGGTGGGAGGGGCCGGTCAGGAGGCTTGACGCTGTTGGCACCAACGGCGTCCGGAGTCTCCGGCCGGCCCTTCCCGCCGCCGTTCCCGGGCCCGGCCGGCGGCTGCCGCGCGGTCCCCGGGACCCTTCCCGTCCGGTGGCACTCAGTGCCATAGTGCGGGGATGAATCACGCACTTCTGTCCGGCACCGAGCAGGCCTGGGCGGCGCTCGGCGGTGACCCTGCGCTCCTCGCGCACCTCGGGTCTTCGGCGCACCTCGGGTCTTCTGCACACCTCGGGACGGGCGGCTCCGACGGGCTGCTTCCCGCCCGGCTGCCCGTCATGGAGCTGGCCCGTTCCGCCGTCGCGGTCTGTTCGCTGGCCGCCGCCGAACTGGCCGCGCGCCGCACCGGGCACCCCGTGCCCCGGGTCCGGATCGACGACGGCGCGGTGGCCACGGCGTTCACCAGCGAGCGCCATCTGCGGATCGACGGGCGCGCGGCGACCACCTTCGCCCCGCTGTCCCGGTTCTGGCGCACGGCCGACGGCTGGGTGCGCACGCACGCCAACTACCCGCACCACCGGGCCCGGCTGCTCGCCACGCTGGGGCTGCCCGCGGACACCCCGGACGACCTCGCCGTGGACACCGCCGCCGACTCGTTCGCCGGGCGCCCGAGCGACGAGATCGAGCGGACGGTGTACGCGGCGGGCGGCCTGGCGGTGGCCGCCCGTACGCCCGGTCAGTGGGCGGCCGATCCTCGGGGCGCGGCGCTCGCGGGCACACCGCTGGTGGGCAGGGAACGCATCGACGGCGCTCCGGTGCGCCGGACCGCGGCGCTCACCGGTGAACCGCTGCTGCCCGCCGCCGGGTTGCGCGTGCTGGACCTCACCCGGGTCATCGCGGGGCCGGTCGCCACCCGTACGCTCGCGCTGCTCGGCGCGGATGTCCTGCGGATCGACGCCCCGCAGCTGCCGGAGAGCCCGGACGCGCACAGCGACACCGGTTTCGGGAAGCGGTCGGTGGAACTGGATCTCGCCGGCCGCTCCGGCAGGGCGGCCTTCGACGGGCTGCTGGCCGACGCGGACGTGGTCGTCATCGGCTACCGGCCCGGTTCGGTCGAGCGGTTCGGGCTGACGCCCCGGTCCCTGGCCGCGCGCAGGCCGGGGCTGGTGATCGGGCGGCTCTCGGCCTGGGGGCACGGCCCGTGGGCGCGGCAGCGCGGCTTCGACAGCCTGGTCCAGGTGGCCACCGGCATCGCGTCCGTCGAGGCCGCCGGGCCCGGGGGCCGGCCCGGGGCGCTGCCCGCCCAGGCGCTCGACCACGGCACCGGCTATCTGCTGGCCGCGGCCGTGCTGCGGGCGCTGACCGAGCAGCACGACGAGGGCGGCTCCCGGCTGGTCACCCTCTCGCTCGCCCGCACCGCCGCCTGGCTGCTCGACGAACTCCCGTCCCGCCGGGAGCCGGACGAAGACGCAGATGAAGACGCAGATACGGAAACGGCGGCTGATCCGTCGTACGACCCGGACAAGTGGCTCACGGAGACGGACGGCCCGCTGGGCCGGCTGCGGCACGCGCTGCCGCCGGTCGCCTTCGACGGCTCCCCCGCCGACTGGTCGCGCCCGCCCGGCCCGCTGGGGGCGGACGCGACCGCCTGGCTCACGGCTTGATGAGCACCTTCAGCGCCGTGCGCTCGTCCATCGCCTTGTAGCCGACCGGGACGTCGTCGAGCCCGACGGTCAGGTCGAAGACGGGCGAGGGGTCGATCGTGCCGGCCAGGATGTCGGGGAGCAGCTCCGGGATGTACGTGCGCACGGGGGCGACGCCACCGCGCAGGGCGATGTTCCGGTCGAACATGACGCCGAGGTCCAGGCCGGTGCCGCTGCCGTGCGGCACGCCGACGTAGCCGATGGAGCCGCCGTCGCGGGTGATCCCGATCGCGGTGCGCATCGACTGCTCGGTGCCGACGGCCTCGATCACGGCCTGTGCGCCCTCGCCGCCGAGCAGTTCCCGTACGGCTTCGACGGCCGCCTCGCCGCGTTCGGCGACTACGTCCGTGGCGCCGAAGGTGCGGGCGATGTCCGTGCGCGCCCGGTGGCGGCCGAGCGCGATGATCCGCTCGGCGCCGAGCCGCTTGGCGGCCATGACGCCGCAGAGCCCGACCGCCCCGTCACCGACGACCGCGACCGTGGAGCCGGGCTTCACGCCCGCGCCGACGGCGGCGTGGTGTCCGGTGCCGAGCACGTCGGACAGGGCGAGGAGCGCGGTGAGCAGGTGGTCGTCGGCGGCCGCGGCGGCGGGGAGCTTGATCAGCGTGCCGTCGGCGTACGGGACGCGCACGGCCTCGCCCTGCCCGCCGTCGGAGCCGACCGAGCCCCAGAACCCGCCCTGCGGGCAGGAGGTCGTCAGCCCCTCGGCGCAGTGGGCGCAGGTGCCGTCGGACCAGACGAACGGGGCGACGACCAGGTCACCGACGGCGAAGCCGGCCACCTCGGAACCCGCCTCCTCGACGATCCCGAGGAACTCGTGCCCGATGCGCTGGCCCGGCTGCCGGGCCGACTCGCCCCGGTACGCCCACAGGTCGCTGCCGCAGATGCAGGCCCGCAGGACCCGCAGCACCACATCGGTGGGCTGCTGGACCGAGGGGTCGGGCACCTCCTGCACGCGTATGTCGTGGGGGGCGTGGATGACGGTGGCGCGCATGCGTGGGGGTCCTTGCCGTTCTCAGCTGCTGATACTGCGTTCACGGTACGCCCCGGGAGTGACACCACCCCATTTCGGCCCCGGTGCGAGCACTCCGACGGTCAGCAGGAACTGCGCAGCGATGTAGGTGAGCATGATCCAGAAGTCGGGGGCGGGCAGCTGCGGCCAGTCCGCGATGCCGGTGGCGATCAGCGCGTCGGAGAGCAGGAAGAGCGCCCCGCCGGCGGCCGCGTACCGGCCGAGGGTGCCGGCCCTGAACGCCATCGCCGTGAGCAGCACGCTGTAGCCGGTCACCGGGATCCGCAGATCCGCGGGCAGCCCGTCCCAGAGCAGCGCGACGAAGACGGTCAGGACGACGGCGTACGCGATCCCGGCCGGCAGCGAACCGCGCGCCCGTCCGAAGAGCCACAGGTAGCAGACGTGACCCGCGGCGAAGGAGCCCATCCCGATGAGGAAGGCGGCATCGGCGTCGGCCAGCAGGAACGTGTCGCCGCCCCAGCCGAACAGCAGCGCCGCGACGAGCAGCCGGGGCCCGCGCCGGGCGGCGGCGTACCCAGCCAGCAGCGGCATCAGCAGCGGCTTGGCGACGAGGTGGGCGACCGGGACATCGGCGAGCAGGCCGACGAGGTCGACGGCCGAGGCCACGAGGAAGGCGATGAACAGCGGGCGTACGAGGCGCTCCCGCCGGTCCGGTACGGTGTCCGCGCTCATCCGGCGCTCTCCTGGGCGGGGGCCGCCTTACGGGCTGCCGTTCCGGCCGGCTGCCAGCCGGGCCCGCGGAAGATCCGCCCGGCCCGCTCGCTCCAGCTGCCCGCCGACCGCACGTCACGGGCGATGGCGGCGTACTCGTGGGTGGCGACGCGAAGCGGATTGAAGGTGTCGATGTTCTTGGTGAGCCCGAACACGGGCCGCTCGGTCTCGGCGGTGAAGGACCCGAAGAACCGGTCCCACAGGATCAGGATGCCGCCGAAGTTCCGGTCCAGGTAGCCGCCCTGCGAGGCGTGGTGCACCCGGTGGTGCGAGGGCGTGTTCAGTACGTACTCGAAGGGCCTGGGGAGCTTGTCGATGCGCTCCGTGTGCACCCAGAACTGGTAGACGAGGTTCGCCGACGAGCAGAAGGCGAGCGCCGCCGGGTGGACTCCGCACGCGATCATCGGCAGGTAGAACGGCCAGACGGTCAGCGAGGTCCAGGGCTGGCGCAGCGCGGTGGAGAGGTTGAACTTCCGGCTGGAGTGATGGACCACGTGGCAGGCCCAGAGGATCCGGATGACGTGGTGGCCGCGGTGCGACCAGTAGTAGAAGAAGTCCTGCGCGAGCAGCATCAGCAGGACGGTCCACCAGAGCACGGGGACGCGGAGCGGGGTCAGCTCGTAGACCGCGGTGTAGATCGCGACGATGGGCACTTTCCACAGCAGGTCGAAGACCAGGCTGCCCAGCCCCATGGTGATGCTGGTGACGGCGTCCTTCGCCTCGTACCCGGCGGCGTCCTCGTCGGGATGGAAGTGGTGCAGGGCCATTTCCAGAACAGTGAGCAGCACAAAGGCCGGTATGGACCAGAGCACTACATCGGGCAGGTTCGTCGGCATGTCTGCACCGTAGAGCCGCAGGTCGGCCCGGCACCAGACGTAGTTACCAACAAGTATGCAAGACGCGGTGTCAGCAGTCTTTGGTGACTTCTGACAGTGCGGACGTCGTACGACCCCTGCACCGGAGCTTCCACGGGGAATGAGCTGCCTTGCAGGGGGTCTGGAAGTTGCGCTGGTCCGGCCGGCCACCACGGTGATCGGCACGGTCACCAGGTCGCTGGTGACGCCGAAGCCCGGCGCGGGTCTGGTCCGGGACCCAGTGCGCCCCCTCCCCCGCCCGGAGCTCCCCGCACTGACAGAGTTCTGTCCTTACGCCGACCTCGATGAGGGCCCCTTCGACCTGACCCCCTGGCCGGTCTCGACGGACTCAGGATCACCCTCGGCAGCGAGACGAGGGCCACCGGCACCGACCTCTTCCCGCCCGAACGGATCGTGCGGCTCGCACAGAACCCTCAGACCCCCACCGCCCCCAACAAATGCCCCGCCCCATACGTGACCGCCATCGCCAACGCGCCCCCGCCCATGTTCCGCAGCACCGCCGGCCCCACCCGCGCCTCGCCCAGCCGGGCGCTCCACCACCCGGTGAGGGCCAGCGCCGCCAGTACCGACAGCACGGTCACCAGGAGCCGCAGCGACGACGGGGGCAGCACGATCGCCAGCAGCGGCAGCAGCGCGCCGACCGTGAACGCCAGGAAGCTCGCGCCCGCCGCGTGCCACGGGTTCGTCAGCTCGTCCGGGTTGATGCCCAGCTCCACCACCGCGTGGGCGCGCAGCGCATCGCGTTCGGTGAGCTGGAGGGCCGCCTCCCTGGCGACTTCGCGGCTCAGGCCCTTGCCCTCCAACAGGCCGGTCAGCTCGACCAGTTCCGCCTCGGGGGCCTCCTTCAGCTCCTGCTTCTCCGTCGCCAGCGCGGCCATCTCCGAATCGCGCTGGGTGGAGACCGACACGTACTCGCCCGCCGCCATCGACATGGAGCCGGCCAGCAGCCCCGCCAGGCCGGCGGTGAGCAGGGTGCCCCGGTCGGCCGTGGCACCGGCCACGCCGACGACCAGGCCCGCGGTGGAGACCACCCCGTCGTTGGCACCGAGGACCGCGGCACGCAGCCAGTTCAGCCGCGTGCCGAGGCCATTGCCGTGCGGTTCGTCGTGCGCCTGGGTATCCGTCACCCCGGGATGGTCTCACTCCGCCCGGTCACCGGCCGCGTACCGACACCATGCTCAGCACCGTGGTGTCGGCGTGAGCGACCGGACATCACCTGCCGGTATGCGCCGCAACTTCCCCTTGCCGCCCGTCTTGACGGTCACCGCGTCGCCATTGCTCAGCACCAGTTCGCCGCATGTGATGCCGACGGGCGTCGAGACCAGGACCTTCGGCCCGGCCGGCTTCTCGTCCTTGGCCGCTTCGGCCGGCACGACCCAGGAGACCGCGATGGCCGCCACGATCGCCGACAGCCCGACGACCGAGCAGCGCCGCGCCGCGGTCAGTGCGTCGTGGGTGCGCTCGACCTCGTCCATCACGGCAGACAGCAGCTTGTCCCCGCTCAGCCACATACGCTGCCCGAGCTGACCGTGCGCGGCACGCACCGCGACGAGCGCTCCGGTGAGCAGCAGAGCGAACGCCAGAACGAGGAGCGCCGCCGTCGTCCAGCGCCATACCGCGGGCATGCCCGCGACGCTTTCGCGGCCCTTGAGGACGAAGACGACACCGACGAGCCCCGTCAGTGCCGTGAGCCCGTTCCGCCAGCCCTCGGCCTGTTTCCGTACGACGGTGAGCTGTTCGAGCTGGAGCTGCTGGCCGAGCTGCGCGAACCGTTTCCTCGTCAGATCGGTCATGGCACCGGCACGTCCCAGAACGCGCCGCAGCCGGTGTCCGGCAACTCGGACGGCCGGTCCGGATGCGGGAATCCGCACTGGCAGTAGACCAGGATGCTGCCGGTGAGCCGCTCCGGTGCGCGCCGTCGGCCTTTGTACGGGCCGAGCACGCCGTACGCCACCCGGAACACGCTGCTCGCGTGGCAGTTCGGGCAGGGGCCCGTGACCGTGTACCAGCGGCCGTCGGCGGAGAGCGCGACGGTGGGGCTGCCGGCCGGTGCGAGCTCCTGTTCCCGGAACGGTGTCAGATCGTGGGCCGGGGGCATCCGGTGCTCCTTTCGTTCGCCGCCGCGCGGTACGGCTCCGCGGGCGGTGTCGGTGCCGGGGCGTCGGGGTACGTGTCGGGCACTTCCAGGCCGAACACTCCCGCGTACAGCTTGAGCCGCTCGACGACTGCGGCGGTGGTCCATTCGAGTTCCCGTGCGCTGACGGCGATCCGCTCGCCGGAGACCCGGCCGCCGAGCGCCGGGGCGCGGCCGGTGTACTCCTCGGTGAGCAGGATCAGATCCTGCCACAGCGGGATGCCGGAGAACTCCGGGCGCTCGACGAGCAGTTCGACCCCGAAGGGACGGTAGAGCGCGAGCCGGTCCCAGGCCCGGTCCAGCGGCCAGCCGAAGCGTGCGGCGACCCGCAGGAGATCGAGCGGGGCGACCGGGCGGCTCCCGGCCAGGTCGTCGAGGAACATCGCCGTGTCGTGCTGCGTCGGACGCCACTTCACCCACTCCGCGGCGACCATGTCGTCCTGGGGCTTCCATGGACTGCCGAGCGCGGCGAACCGGCTCAGCTCCCGCACGCTGTCTCCGAGCGTGCCCTCCCTGCTCCGGGCGTGCTGCACCAGTTTGGCGACATCGGGCTCCGGCAGCCAGCGCACCCCTTCCGGCGTCCACTCGAAGCTGGCCTCCGCGTCCGCCGCGCTGACCCGCGCCTCGGCCAAGCCGTCGGGCAGGGGCAACATCTCCGGTTCCACAGCCAGCAGCGGGGCCATCTCCGCGAGTCTGGCGTACACCGCTCCGAGCGACAGACCACGTCCGGCGGCCGCCAGAACGGCGTACGCCGAATCCAGGCGAGTCGGGCCACCGATGTCTTTCAGCCAGGTCAGATCCCACGTCCATGGCATGAGGAGTCCCATGGCATCGGGCGGAGCGGCCAGCCAGCGGTCGACGAGCCCCGGGGCAGCAGCGTCCACCAGACCGGATTCCGCAAGGCTCGTCAGCGCCACGCCGATATCGGCGGTATCCGCCGGGGACCTGCGTACATTGACGGCGATCTCGGCCAGCGGCGCCAGATGAGGAGACACCCATTCACGCCCCTCGTACCACCCATACCTTTCGACGGACAGGGTGGGCTCCGCCACCAGCGCGGACTCCAGTTTGGTGAAGCTCCTGTCCTTCAGGCCGTCCAGGTCGGGAAGGCTCAGTTCCTGCGACACGAACCACGGAGCGAAGCACTCGTGGACCTCCCCCACCGTCGTCGATGTCCTGGCAGCGGCCAGTGCCCAGAATCGCGGGGACGGGCCGTGCTTCTGCCAGTGTCTGTACTCGAACGCGGCTTCCACGTCTGCGAACATCCGCATGACGTCGAAGCTGCCCGCGAACTCGGCCATCTCTGCGTCCGCGGACATCCCGAGCCACCCGTACCGGCGGATCACCTGCTCGTACTCCTCCGCGGAGGGCGGTTCGTCGAGCCGGAGCGGGTGTGCGTCCCCGGCGAATTCGGGGTGCAGGCGCAGTACCTGGATCTCCCGCTCCGTCGCGACCGCGTCGGCGTCCGCCGGAACGGTGCCGAGATCCAGGCCCAGTGGCTTCAGCGGAAATCCGGCGGCGCTGAACCGCTCGGCCCGCGTCAGTGCTTCCCGCCAGGAAAGTCGCGCCCGTAGAGAGAAGTCATTCAGTACGGACAACACGAGGTCGCGCTTCGGCTCCGCGTCCTCGGTGTTCCTCGCCCACGTCCTGATCGACGACTTACTGAAAAGTCGGCTGTCCGCGAGCAACTCGCAGTCCACGGAATCGAGTTCCACCGCATGCGCGGCATCGAGATCGGGAACGGCGGGAACGCGGACGCCGGCGATGGCGTATCTGCGCAGCCTGCGGAGCAGTCCGGCAAAGGTCGTGGGCCGGTCCCCGGGCTGCGGTACCACAGCCTCTTCGAGGTAGATGCGGCTGCCGTAGTCTCCCGCGGCCATCCTGCTCTCCCACGGCACCGGTTGCGGATATCCCGCCAGCGAGTCCGGCGACGGCACGTCCGCGAATTGGTCGTCCACGGGGATACGGACGGCGCGCAGGGCGGCCACCCGCCATGCCACCAGCCCGGGCGGCGCCGATCCGAGGCTGCCGTGCCGACCGTCCCGGGGCTTCACGCCCGTGTGCAGCACCACGTCCGCCGGAAGACAGCCGACCCTGCGCAGGGAAACCCCCGCGCCCCGGTCCCAGCTGGTCGTACTGGGCACCACAGCATTCGCTTCGAGAAGCTTGTCGACCAGCAGTTGCGCGCCGCCTCGATGCCTGTGCGCGAAGTTCCACAGCCACTCCACACTGAACCAGTGCGGGCGGCCCATGTGCTCGGCGAGTTCGCGGACATGCCCCGACACCCAGTCCTGGTCGAACTCAAGAATTTTCGTTCTGCTGGTGTCCAGGTCCGGGGAGTGCGTCTCTCTGAGGTCGACCACGCACCCGTACATCGGTTCGTCACCGAAGGTGGGACGCGAGCCGAACGACATGGCCGCCTCCGCGTCGCGACTGCCCGTCGGCGTCCAGATCCCGTCGACGAGCAGACAGCCCGGGCCGGGCACCCACCACACGTTCCGGTCGGCCCGGACCGGGCTCGCGCTGTCCCCGTCGTAGTAGAGGACGTCCTTCTCCCACTCCTTGACCACGGCGCCGCTCCGCTCCACCCGCATGGTGTAGTCGCAGAGCCATACCCGCTTGGCCAGTTCGTCCGCCACGTCGATCGCGTCGCCGTTGAGATAGAGCCGCACCCGGGTCCCGCCTCCCGGCTGGGCGGCGTCGCTCTCCTTGATACGGAAGAGGCTTCCGCTCGACGCGATGTCCACCCTCAGCCCGCGGCTGGATTCCGGGCGGCCGAACTCGTCCGTGACCCGGGTCCAGATGCTGATCTCGTCGGCCAGCATGAAGTAGCTGAACACACCGATGCCGAAGCGGCTGTTCGGATAGAGCCTGAGGTCCTTGTCCACCGCGCGCCAGCGGGCCTGTTCCCTCCGGTACTCCCTGGACTGCTCGAACCGGCGGCCCGCACGCGAGAAGGTGCTGCGCAGCGCGGTCTGGCCCATTCCCACGCCGTTGTCCTCGCACTCGACGTACGGGCGGCCGTCGTCGTCGACACCTTGCCGGAATACGATCTCGCCGTCCCAGCTCTGCCGGATGCCCTCCTTCAGCTCGCCGTACCGCACCCGTGCGTTGCGGTAGCGGCAGGCGTCGAGGGCGTTCTGGTAGAGCTCGCGCAGGGCCAGGGTCCGGTCGCCGTACAGCTGGGGTCCCATGAGGAGTTCACGCATCTCGTCCTCGGCGAGGCTGAAACGCATGAGCGGCAGTCCGTAGGCGTCACCACGGCCCGCGGCGTCGTACTGAGGACGCAGTTTGCGGCAGGTCACACGTTCGGGGAGGTGAGTGAGCGGGCCTCCGGTCTCGCCCGGCGAGAGGTGCTGCTTGATGTGCTGCACGGCGTCGTCGGCCCAGCCGGTCAGCGTCTCCAGTGCGGCGTGCACCGCGGGGTGCGGGCACGGCAGGTCCAGGTCGACCGAGGCCCCGAGGCGGTCTCTGGACCAGCGCAGTTCCTGGACACCGGCGACCGCCTGGGCGGGGACGAGGCCGTCCGTGACGCCGACGTTGTCCACCAGGACGCCCGGCATGTCTCGGAGGTCTCCGCCGAGGAGACCCGCGAGGCCGATCAGCCAGGACAGTTCACGCGGTCGCCACCGTTCGGCAGGGCCGGTGCGCGGGACGACTTGTTCCGGGCCCTGCGGCCCCTCGGCGGGTTCGCGTTCCCCGGCGTACGGCTGCGCCGGCACCACGGCGGTCTGGCGGCAGACCCGCATCAGCCCGTCCATGAGCTCCGCGGACCGGGCGGACGCCTCACCGGTGCCGAGCAGGGCGGAGGCGAGCGGGGCGAGCAGGCCCGGCGCGTAGGTGTCCCAGAGCTCTTCGCGCCCCGCGACATGGCGGTGCATCAGCCAGGCGGCGACGGCCCCCGCCTCCTCCTTCGCGCCCCGGCCCGCCAGTTCGCGCCCCTTCCGCCAGATCAGCGGATGCGCGGCGAAGGTGTGCTCGAGGTCGATCCGGGCTTCGTCGAACCCCAGCTCACTCACCGCCGGTTCGAGCTGGAACGGACTGGCGGCCGCCGCCTCCTTGACGCCCATCGCGTAGACGGCCTCGCGGACGAACGGCGCGGCCAGGAGCACGGCCAGCTCGGACGGGTCCAGCAGCGGACCGCCGAGGGTCACCGACGGTGCCAGCAGCGCCCGCAGTCCGCTCGCCAGCACCCGTACCGGATAGCCGTCGTCGGCCCAGGGGTCGGGGATCTCGGTCAGTGACTGCGCCCGCAGCCTTGCGCACTCCAGGGCCAGCCGCTCCAGGGCCTTCTGCAGTTCGCTCCTGCGGTCCTCACCGCACTGGACGGCCGCCCAGAGCTCCGGGTCCCGGATCGCGACGGACCACTCCTCCTGAAGTGTCTTTCCGGTGCAGAGTTCGGTGCCGGCGATGGCCGCGGGGCCGCTCGGTGCGTAGTGCACGGTGGGCCGTTGCTCGTGCTGGGCGGTCCGGGCGAACTCCGCGGTTCTGCGGACGGTGTGGAAGATGACGTCGCTGACGGTCCGCGGGGACGTGTCCGAGGCCAGGGCGTCCGCGAGCGCCCTGGTGAAGTGGCTGCCCTGGAGTTCGTCCGAACCACAGGTCTGGCCCGCCGCACAGCCGAAGACGACGGCCACCCGGTCCCGCCACGACGGGAAGTTGGTCGCGGGCCCGCCGAAGGAGCCCACGCCGTCGGGTTGTTGCGCGTCACGGCAGGCGTCGATGGTGAGCAGGACCGTGCCCGCCTTGCAGCCCTTGAGCAGCGTCGTCAGATCGAGGCCGATCAGGCTGTCGGCGTCGACGTGCGGCGGATCGGTCGACCAGTTGAGCTGTGCCTCCGAGGGCACGAGGTAGTCGGCGCCGTCGACGGACAGTCCATGGCCGGTGAAGTGGATCAGTACCGTGCCGTCCTCCGGCGCCGTGCAGCAGACCCGGCTGATGGCACTGACGATCCGGGAACGCAGAGCCGGCCGGTCCGAGGAGAGCCCCAGTGTCTCGACGCTGTATCCGGACGAACGCAGCGCGGCATCCATCAGCTCGACGTCCCGCTGCACTGCTTGGGTCAAGTCCGGGAAATGGTCGCTCAGTTCGTACTGCGGCACAGCGATGAGCAGTGCCTGCCTGCTGTTCCCCACGGCCGTCGCCTCCCCCCGTCGGGCCTGATCGTGCAGATCACCATGCCACAGGTGAACGGCGGCCCGGACGGGGTTCGGCGACCGCGGGTCACCAGACGCGTACCGACCCGCCCGGTGCGAAGGCGGGGCTGGTCGCGCCGGCCGGGATCTCCTTCAGTGGTTCGGCGATCTCCTCGACCGTCGGGCCGGCCTCGGCCGCGATGCGGTCGAGCGCCGCCAGGTCGAAGCCGTAGACGCGGGCCGCGTTGCCGCCGGTCATCGCAGCGACCTCCTCGGGCTCCACGCCCGCGTACGCGATCCGCAGGGCCTCCCGTGTGTACGGGGCGGTGCCCTCGTCGTGCGGGTAGTCACTGCCCCACATGATCTTGTCGAGGCCGATCCGGTCGCGCAGCGGCACCTCGTGGGGGCGCATGAAGCTGGCGCCCACGTAGCAGTTGTCGCGCCAGACCTCGCTGGGGCTCGCGCCCATCGAGGCGGCCAGCCCCGCACCGAACCTGGATTCGGCGGTGGTTGCCCGGGTCGCCGCCGCGACCAGGCGGCCGTGGTAGTAGTCGAGCATCTCGACGACGCCCGGGATCCAGCCGGAGCCCTGTTCGGTGAGGACCAGTTTCAGCCCGGGGTGGCGGCGGAAGGCCCCGCCGAAGATCAGGTGCCACAGCGCCCGGTGGGAGAACCAGGTCGTCTCCACCATGAAGACGGCGCGGGCCGCCGGTTCGTCGCCGAGCGGCGGGGAGGCCGAGCCGCCGTGGTGGTTCACCGGTACGTCCAGTTCCTCGCAGACCGCCCACAGCGGGTCGTACGCCTGCGAGTACAGCTCAGGGACGCCCGAGCCGGGCGGTGCGCCGGGCAGCAGGATGCCGCCGGTGAGGCCCGCCTCCTTGGTGCGGCGGACCTCGCGGACCGCTTCGGCCGGGTCGTTGAGGAGGATCTGTGCCACGCCCGCGCGCCGGCCCGGAGCCTGCGCGCAGAAGTCGGCGAGCCAGCGGTTGTGGGCGCGCAGGCCGGCCCAGCGCTGTTCGTACTCCTGCCGGGAGGGCGCGGGGGCCATCAGTGAGGCGGAGGGGAAGAAGGGCGGGATGGTGTTGGGGAAGACGACCTCCGCGACGATGCCGTCCGCCTCCAGTTCGGCGAGGCGGCGCTGCGAGTTCCAGTTGCGGTCGGCGGTGTCGGCGACCAGGTCCTCGTACGGGTTGACGTAGGCCGCCGCCCAGGCGTCGAAGTCGTCGTGGTGCTTCGACTCCAGGTAGGGCCGGTAGTCCAGGAGGTCGGCGCCGGCATGGCAGTCGGCGGAGATGACGGTGTAGCGCTCGCGGGGCATCAGCCGGCCCCCAGGACCGGGAAGTCGTGGCCGGTCAGCCAGTGCCGGCCGGTCTCGCGCGAGCGCGCCCAGGACGCCTCGACCGCCGCCTGGTCGGTGCTCTGGCCCAGGTCGGCGGGGGTGGGGCCGATGCGTTCGGCGATCGGGGCGAGCTTCGCCGTGTCGAAGCCGAACACCTCGGCCGCCGCGAGGCCCAGCATGCGGCGGGTCTCGGCGACGGGGATGTCGTGGAAGGTGTCGCGCAGCCACTGGGCGGTGTTCGGCCAGGTGCCTTCGGGGTGCGGGAAGTCGCTGCCCCACAGGATGTTGTCGACGCCGATCTCGTACCGCTGGGCGAGTTCGCGGCGCTTGGTGTTCGTGGCGCAGATGAAGACCTGGCGGTCGAGGTACTCGTGCGGGGGCCGCTTCAGTTCGGCGAACGGGGAGAGTTTCTTGCCGCCGTGGGCGCCGAGGTAGAGCCGGTCCATGAACCAGAGGAGGTTCGGCAGCCACCAGCAGCCGGACTCGGCGACGCCGAACCTCAGCCCGGGGTGGCGTTCGAAGGCGCCCGACCAGAGCAGGAACCAGAGCGGGCGGGACGGCCACCACGTGACCTCGGAGACGTAGATCCCGAGGTGGTCGCCGTACTCGTGGCGCGGCGCCGCGCCGGAGTGCGTGACCACCGGCATGCCCGTCTCGGCGGCGGCCGCCCACACGGGGTCGTAACGGCGGTCGTGGTAGGGCGCCTTGTCCACCCACATGGAGGGGATCATCAGCGCGCCGAGGCCGGACTCCTTCGCCCGGTGGATCTCCGCCACGACCCGGTCGACCTCGCCGGTGACGGGCAGCAGGGCGACCCCGCAGTGGCGTTCGGGGTTCTGCGAGACGAAGTCGGCGAGCCAGCGGTTGTGGGCCTGCGCGCCCGCCATGCCCAGTTCGGGGTCCTGGTCGCCGGAGAGGCCGAGGCCGACGCCGAAGGGCGCGGCGGTACGGCTGTCGACGGCGTCCGCGTCGGGGAAGACGACCTCGGCCGCCACCCCGTCGCCGTCGAGTTCCTTCAGCCGCCGGGCGGCGTCCCAACCGCCTTTCAGACCTTCCTCGTTGTCGTGGAACCACTTGTCGGCGAAGGCCTCGTTGCGTACACCGAGGCGGGTCATCTCCTCGCGGCGGCGGTCGCGCCCGGCGAGGAAGTCGTCGAAGTCCCGGTGGAAGCGGGGGTCGAGATAGGGCCGGTACTCCTCCGTGGGCAGCCCGGCGTGGCAGTCGGAGGAGATGATCAGGTACGGGTCGTCGGTCATCGCTCGCTCCTCAGTCGAGTATGAAACTCTCCAGGTACGACGGGTTGGCCCGCTCCAGCATCGACCGCGACCTGGCGCGGATCTGCCGGTCGCTGTGTTCGCTGTCCGGCAGCATCCAGAAGCGGTCGGCACGTATCCCGTCCACGACGGTCGCCGCGACGTCCTCCACCGGGGTGAACTCCACCTCGTGGCCCGCCGCCCGCATCGCGGACTCCCACTGGCCGAGGCTGCGGTACGGGGTCCTGCGCGGGCGTTCCTTGGCGTACCGCTCCGGCCGGTTGCGGTGCGACTCCCACAGTCCGGTGCGGAGCATGTGCGGGCCGGGGAAGAGCACCGAGGCGCCGACGGCGACGCCCTCCGCCTTCAGGTGTGCGTACAGCGACTCGGTCATCGTGACGACGGCGGACTTGGTGACCGCGTACACGGAGGCGGTCGGCAGCGGGGCGATCCCGCCGTCACCGGACGAGGTGTTGACGACGTGGCCGGGGGCGCCGCCCGCGATCATGCGCGGCACGAACGCCTGGATGCCGTGGAAGACGCCCCAGACGTTGACGGCGAACGCCCATTTCCAGTCGTTCGGTTCGTGCTCCCACATCCGGCCCTCGGCCCCGGAGCCGACACCGGCGTTGTTGCACAGCACGTGCACGGCGCCGAAGGCGTCGTACGCGGCCTCGGCCAGGGCCTGCACGGAGTCGCGTTCGGCGACGTCGACGACCCTGGCCAGCACCCGCGCACCGTCCTGGCGCAGTTCGCCCGCCGCCTTGTCGAGCGCGCCCTCCTCCACGTCGGCGAGGACCACCTTCAGTCCCTCGGCGGCGAACCTGCGTGCCATCGCGAGGCCGATGCCGCTCGCGGCGCCGGTGACGACGGCGACCTGGCCCTCCTCCAGCCTCATCGGGCGCTCCCTTCCGGCGGGCCGTCGTGGATCTGCTGCGGGTCGTCGTAACGCTGGTGGATGTACGGCAGCAGGGCCTTCGCGCTCACTCGCTCCACGGCCCTGCCCCGCTGGTCGCTGGTCTTCTCGCCGATGGTGAGTTCGACCAGCCGCCGTACGGGGAGGTCGGCGACCGGGTCGTACACCGACTCGCGCAGCACCACGTCGCCCGAGACGCGTTCCAGCCTGCGGACCTTCTCGTGGCGGGTGCAGTGGATCAGCACGGGGTCGGAGTCGAAGCCCTCGCCGTCCACGGCGGGCAGGAACTTGAAGTAGAAGTCGAGTTTGTCGGCCGGTTCGGGCAGGGGGAGCGGTCCGCTCACCGCGCCGCGCACCTCGACGAACTCGATGCCGTGCCGGGCGAGCGCGGCCCGGACGACGAGGCCGTCGCGTTCGACGGTCACCTCGCCGAGCTTCTTCGGTTCGCCGAACACCTCGCGGCCGCCGATCAGCGCCCGTTCATGGGTCATCGGCATGACGAGCGGATACCAGCCCTCGTGGCCGTCGTGGACGGCGGCGACCGCGACGGAGCCGGCACCGAGCGGGTAGCCGGGGAGTTCGACCGTGCTGATACTGGCCCGGACGAGCGGGCGCCCGGCCGGCTTGAGGGGCGGCGGCAGGACGGCCGCCACCGCGTCGGGGTCGCTCTCCCAGAGGGCCACCACGCCGGTGGACCAGATGTCGGGGAGCTGGGAGCGGGCCGCGCGGGCCGCCGCGATCTCGGCCCCGGTGCGCGCGCCGTACCGTACGCGTGCCATGTCGTACCACCCTTCTCGGTCGTCCGTGAATCGGTTCTCCGTGGATCGGTCTTGGTGTCCCGGTTCTCCGTGCGGGTTCTGTAACACAGTTACACCGACGCCGATGAAGGGTAAATAGGCATGCACGCAACGGAGTTCGAGAATCAAGGAGCGCTGTGGCGCGATCGTCGCTGACCCGCGAAGAGATCCTGGACACGGCCGCCGCCCTGGTGAAGCGGCACGGGCCGCAGGCCCTCACCATGCGCGCCCTCGCCGCGGAGCTGGGCACCGCGGTCACGTCGATCTACTGGCACGTCGGCAACCGTGAATCGCTGCTGGACGCCCTCGTCGAGCGCACCGTGCGCGAGATGGGCACCCTCCGCCCGGCCGGCCGGACCCCGGCGGCCCGCATCGTCTCCGTCGCCCGCGGCCTGCGCCGCGAGCTGCGGGCCAGGCCGCATCTGATCGCGATGGTCCACGAACGGGGGCTCACCGAGCGGATGTTCCTGCCCGCGCAACAGGCCCTCGTCCACGAGGTGCACGCCGCGGGGCTGCGCGGGGCGCGGGCGGCGGCGGCGGTGCGGGCGGTGCAGTTCCAGACCGTCGGCTTCCTGCTCGTCGAACGCAACCGGGAGCGGTCCCCCGTCCAGTCCCCCGGCGAGGGCGATCTGTGGGCCGCGTCCACCGCTGACGACGACCCGGCGCTGGCCCGCGCGCTGGCCCGGCCGGCCGACCAGGACCGGCTGTTCGCGGATTCCGTACGGGCCCTGGTGGAGGGGCTGCTGGCGGGCCCCGTGCGACAGGGGCCGGGCCGCGGAACCGGGGCGCGGGGGCGGGCGGCCGAATAGGAGACTGTCAGTCGCGGCCCGTATTGTCTGTGACCATGCTCGACGACCGCCAGACCGCAGCACCGTGGCCGACCGCCTACCCGCAGGGGTACGCGGTCGTCGACGTGGAGACCACCGGACTCGCACGGGACGACCGGATAGTGTCCGCCGCCGTCTACCGTCTGGACGCGCAGGGCAACGTCGAGGACCACTGGTACACCCTCGTCAACCCCGAGCGCGATCCCGGCCCGGTCTGGATCCACGGCCTGACCAGTGAGGTGCTCGAAGGCGCCCCGCTCTTCCCGGAGGTCGCCGCGCAGCTCTCCGAGCGGCTCGCGGGCCGCGTACTCGTCGCGCACAACGCCGCTTTCGACTGGTCGATGCTGGCCCGGGAGTACGCACGGGCCTCGGTCGTCGCCCCCGTCGAGCAGCGGCTGTGCACCATCGCGCTCGCCAAGGAGCTGCGGCTGCCGCTGCCCAACCACAAGCTGGCGTCGCTGGCCGCGCACTTCGGCGTCGTGCAGCAGAACGCCCACCACGCCCTGGACGACGCCCGGGTGCTGGCCGAGGCGTTCCGGCCGAGCCTGCACGCGGCGGCGCGGGACGGGGTGCGGCTGCCGCTGCTGGAGTGCCGGCCGCTGACCGAGTGGTCGGACTCCCCGGTCACACCGCGGATCGGCTTTCAGGCCTCGTACGGTCAGAACAGCTGGCGCGCCTCGCGCAAGCGCCCGGCGTGCCCGTATCCGAACCCCGGGCGCTACCAGAAGGACAAACCCCTCATGCAGGGCATGCGGGTGGCCTTCTCCGGGGACACCTCCGTCGACCGCGAGCTGCTGGAGGACCGGGCCGTGGAGGCCGGGCTGCATGTGGCGACCAGCGTCTCCCGGCTGACCAGTCTGCTGGTCACCAACGACCCGGACGCGGCGACGTCGAAGACGGTCAAGGCGAAGTCGTTCGGCACACCGATCCTGGACGAGAGCGCCTTCACCCACCTGCTGCGCGATGTGGCACCCTCGGCGGCCTAGGGCCTCCCGTTTGGATCATGCCGGGCTCGCGGGGTCTGGCACGCACACTCGCCGCGTTGTCGTCGGTCGCCATGGCTCCCTCCTCCGCCTTGCGATCGCACGCACCGGACCCCGCTCCCCGATCCGGCCTGATCCAAACGAAAGACCCCGGGTGCCCGCGCCGTCATCGGAGTGAACCGGCGCGACTCGCCCGCCCGCCGCTCGCCCGCCGCCGCCCCCGCGTCCGACCCTGTGGCGCATGGCACGTTGTGAGGTTTGCGGAAACGACTACGGCATGTCCTTCGAGGTGCACGCGCAGGGCGCGGTGCACGTCTTCGACTGCTTCTCCTGCGCCATCCACCGCATGGCGCCCATCTGTGAGCACTGCCGGGTCCAGATCATCGGCCAGGGTGTCGAGGTCGACGGGCACTGGTTCTGCGGCGGGCACTGCGCCCGCGCCGAGGGGAAGGTGGGCATCATCGACAAAGTGTGAAGCGCGGTCGCGTCCCCTTCCCCGACCCCTGCGCGTCGCACCCCACGGCACAGTTGTACCGTCGTGGGGTGTACCGCTTCCTGTTGACCCGGCAGTGGCTGATCCTCGCCCTCCTCGCCCTCGTCCTGATTCCCACCATGGTCGAGCTGGGCTTCTGGCAGCTGCACCGGCATGAGCACAAGGTCGCGCAGAACTCCCTGATCTCCCGCAATCTCAAGGCGGAGCCGGTTCCGGTCGCCTCGCTCACCGCTCCGGGTCACACGGTCCCGCGCTCCGACTACTGGCGGACGGTGACCGCCACGGGTACGTACGACACCGCGCACCAGGTGGTCGTGCGCCGCAGGACCTCCGCCGACGGCCGGATCGGCGTCCATGTGCTGATCCCGCTCGACCTCAAGGGCGGCGGCACGGTCCTGGTCAACCGCGGCTGGGTGCCCTCCGCCGCGAGCCAGCAGGCCTTCCCCGACGTACCGGCCGTGCCCAGGGGCGAGGTGACCGTCACCGGGCGGCTCAAGGCCGACGAGACGACCGACGCCAGCGGCATCAAGGACATCTCGGACCTCCCTGACCGCCAGGTGATGCTGATCAGCAGCGCCCAGGAGGCCAAGAGGCTCTCCCGGCCGGTGCTCGGCGGCTACATCGAGCAGACCGCGCCCGAGCCCGTCGGAGACTCCCCGGAGCTGATCGAGGCCCCCGACGACAGCTCGATCGGCCCGCACATGGCGTACGCCGTGCAGTGGTGGCTCTTCGCCGCCGGTGTCCCGGTCGGGTACGTGGTGCTGGCGCGCCGGGAGAAGCGCGACCGGGCGGAGGCGGCGAAGGCCGCTGCCGGGGAGCAGCAGCCCGCCGAGCCGGAGAAGCCGGAACCCGCCACGGCCTGACACCGTGTCCGCCGGATGCGGGCCGGGGCGTGCCCGGCCGGGTGACTCCCGCGGCCCGGGACTGCTTAACAGGGCCCAGGTTCGGGAACACGCCAGAACGTGACCCCACACATCGAGGACTACGCCCTCATCGGCGATCTCCAGACAGCCGCCCTGGTCGGCAGAAACGGTTCTGTCGACTGGCTCTGTCTGCCCCGCTTCGACTCGGGCGCCTGCTTCGCCGCCCTGCTCGGCGACGAGGACAACGGCCACTGGCGGATCGCCCCGAAGGGCGCGGAGACCTGCACCCGGCGCGGCTACGTGGGTGAGTCCCTCGTCCTGGAGTCGTACTGGGAGACCCGCACCGGCACGGTCAAGGTCATCGACTTCATGCCGCAGCGCGACCAGGAACCCGACGTCATGCGGATCGTCGAGTGCGTCAGCGGCACCGTCGAGATGAGCTCCGTGATCCGGCTGCGCTTCGACTTCGGCTCGGTCGTGCCGTGGGTGCGCCGCTCGGAGGGGCACCGGGTGGCGGTCGCGGGGCCGGACTCGGCCTGGCTGCGCAGCGAGCCGCCGGTCAAGACCTGGGGCCAGCAGTTCTCCACCTGCTCGTCGTTCACCGTCTCCGCGGGCGAGAAGGTGGCGTTCGTACTGACCTGGCACCCCTCGCACTCGCCCCGTCCCGAGCTGGTCGACCCGTACGAGGCGCTGGAGAACACCCTGTCCGACTGGACCGAGTGGTCCGCCCGGTGCAAGTACCGGGGCCCTTACCGGGAAGCGGTGATCCGCTCGCTGATCACGCTGAAGGCACTGACCTTCGGCCCGACCGGCGGCATCGTGGCGGCGCCCACCACCTCGCTGCCGGAGGAGATCGGGGGCGTCCGGAACTGGGACTACCGTTTCTGCTGGCTGCGGGACTCCACGCTGACCCTCGGCGCCCTGATCTCGGCCGGCTACCTGGAGGAGGCCGGCGCCTGGCGGGACTGGCTGCTGCGGGCGGTCGCCGGGGACCCGGCCGACCTCCAGATCATGTACGGGCTCGCGGGCGAACGCAGACTGCCCGAGGCGGAGCTGCCGTGGCTGCGCGGATACGAGAACTCCGCCCCGGTCCGGATCGGCAACGCCGCGGTCCGCCAGCGCCAGCTCGATGTGTACGGGGAGGTCATCGACTCCTTGCGGCTGGCCCGTGAGGCGGGGCTCGACGACAAGCCGCACGCCTGGAGTCTGCAGCTCAGCCTGCTCGGCTTCCTGGAGTCCACCTGGCGGGAGCCGGACGAGGGGCTGTGGGAGATCCGCGGCCAGCGCCGTCACTTCGTGCACTCCAAGGTGATGGCCTGGGTCGCCGCCGACCGTGCCGTACGCACCCTGGAGAACAATCCCGCGCTGGCCGGCGACGCCGACCGGTGGCGGGCGATGCGGGACGCCGTGCACCGGGAGGTCTGCGAGAAGGGGTACGACCCGGAACGGAACACCTTCACCCAGTCCTACGGCTCACGGAACCTGGACGCCGCGACCCTGCTGATCCCCCGGACCGGTTTTCTGCCGCCGGACGATCCCCGGGTGATCGGTACGGTCGACGCGGTCCGGGCCGAGCTGGGCCGGGACTGCCTGGTCCGCCGCTACAGCACGGACGGCGCCTCGATCGACGGGCTGCCCGGCAGCGAAGGGGCCTTCCTGGCGTGCTCGTTCTGGCTGGCCGACGCACTGCGCCTGACCGGGCGCAGCGAGGAGGCCCGGGATCTCTTCGAACGGCTCCTGGCGCTCCGCAACGACGTGGGGCTGCTCGCCGAGGAGTACGACACCGTCGGCCGCCGCCAGCTGGGCAACTTCCCGCAGGCGTTCAGCCACATCGGCCTCGTGGGCACCGCCATGGCACTGGCCGGTGAGGACACGCTGGAGCCCGACGCGGCAGGATAGGGGGCATGGATCTTGGACTGAAGGACCGTGTGTACATCGTCACCGGAGCGACCCGGGGGCTCGGCAACGCCACGGCGCGGGTGCTCACCGACGACGGGGCGAGGGTGATCGTCACCGGCCGGGACGGACGGCGCGCCGAGGCGGCCGCCGCCGAACTGGGGCCGGACGCGGTCGGCCTCGCCGCCGACAACGCCGACCCCGCGTCCGCGCAGCGTCTGGTGGACGAGGCGCACGAGCGGTTCGGCCGGCTGGACGGCATTCTCATCAGCGTCGGCGGGCCGGCCCCCGGCTTCCTCGCCGACAACACCGACGAGCAGTGGCAGTCGGCCTTCGAGTCGGTGTTCCTGGGCGCGGTACGGCTGGCCAGGGCCGCGGCGGCCGTGCTCGGCGAGGGCGGTGTGATCGGCTTCGTGCTCTCCGGCTCCGTGTACGAGCCGATCCCCGGGCTGACCATCTCCAACGGGCTCCGTCCCGGCCTGGCCGGTTTCGCCAAGTCGCTGGCGGACGAGCTCGGTCCGCGCGGCATCCGGGTGGTGGGCGTGCTGCCGTCCCGGATCGACACGGACCGGGTGCGTGAGCTGGATGCCCTCTCGGGCGACGCCGAGGCCGCCCGGACGGCCAACGAGGCGCAGATCCCGCTGCGGCGCTACGGCACCCCGGAGGAGTTCGGCCGGACCGCGGCGTTCCTGCTCTCCCCCGCGGCCTCGTATCTGACGGGCATCATGGTGCCGGTCGACGGCGGCACCCGGCACGGCTTCTGAACCGGAGCCCTGCCCCGGCCCAGGCGGCGGTCAGATCACCCGTTCCGCACGGTGCTTGACCGCCCTCAGCCGCACCTCGGCAGGCAGCTCGGCCAGCCCCGCCGAGTCCCGCGCATGGGCCAGCGCCTCGTCGGCGAGGCGGCCGAGCGCCTCGTCCGGCGCCGCGTGCGGTTCCATCAGCAGGCGGATCCTGGCGTGCGGCGAGCTGCGCCGGCCGGTCAGCGCGACCTGGGCGCGGGCCACCCCGTCCAGCGTTCCCGCCTCACCGGCGAGCACTCCTTCCAGGGCCCGGCCCCGCAGCAGCGCCCCCTCGCCGTCCCCGCTGTCCACCAGCACCTCGGCGAGGCGGGCGCGGCGCAGCTGGGCCAGCAGCCACCACAGGGCGAGGACGACCGCGACGGCGAGGGCGGCGATGACCGCCGGCCACCACCAGCCCTGGTCGCGCCAGCGGTTCCGGTCGGCCTCGCTGATGAGCACATCGCCCTTGCCGTACCAGGGCCACCAGGACGGCACGGCGAGGCCGAGACCGGCGGCGAGCACCGCGCCGCCGCCGCAGATCAGTACCAGCCCGGCGAGGCCGAGCAGTACCCGGTTGACGGTCCTGAGCAACGGGTTCACCCCTTCTTCGCGGGCCGGCGGACATGTACGGACAGGCTCGGCGGCCGGGCCAGCCCGAGTTCCCTCATGCCGGTCCCGAGCACGGTGTCCAGATCGGCCCGTACGTCGTCGAGTTCCCGGAAGTGCGAGACGGCGCGCACCACCGCCCTGCCCCGGCCCATCCGGACCCGTACCGACTGCACTCCGGACACCTCGACGGCCCGGTCGCGCAGGACCAGCGCGGCCGCCGACCGGTCGAGTGCGGCGCGTACGCCGGGACGGTCGCGGCGCATGGGCAGCAGGGCGCGGAGGCCGGGGGTGACGGCGAGCACGAGGAGCCACACTCCGACGGCCACGGCGAGCGCGGCGGCGGCGAGCAGCCAGGCGTTCCCCAGCGGGCGCTCGGCGAGCTGGTCGGACAGCTCCCGGCGCCACCGCATCGCCGGGCGGTCGGCCCGCACCGCGGCCACGTCGTAGAGCAGCAGCCCGCTGCCGCCGAGGACCACGAGCGCGAGGAGCGTCGCGGGGATCCGGCGCGCCGACCAGAAGCGGCCCGCCCCGGCGGCGTCCTCCTGGCGCGCGGGCACCGGGTCGTACGCGGCGGACGAGGCGGACTGGTCGAGTTCGAGCACGTCCCCCTCCTCGGCGGGGCCGGTGGCGGGCGGCCGTCCGGTACGGTGCTCCGGTTCGTGGGGCTCGGTCACTGGATCCTCCCCTGTGCCGCGGCGCTCGCTCCCGTCGGATGCAGGCGCTCGACCTGTACGGCCACCTCGGGCACTTCCATCCCCGCCAACGCTTTTACCCGTTCGGCGACATGACGACGCACCCCGCCGCACTGGCGGCCGATGTCGCAGGGATATCCGAGCTCCAGGCTCACCCGCACCCGGGCGGTGCCCCGGTGCACCGTGACCGTGGCGCGCGGGGCACCACCCTGTTCCGGCGGCTCGTCGATCGCCTCCCTCGCCGCCTGCGCGGCGATCTTCGCGACCACCCGGTCGGCGATCCGGGTCTCGCCGCGCTCACCGGCGGCGATCCGGTCCTTCACCCCCGACAACGCCGTCACCGCCGTCGGTCGCCGCGCTCGCGACCCCGGAAGAAGTCGCCGAGCTCCAGGTCACCCTCCAGGAGGCGACCGGCGACGAAGCCGACCGCTCCCAGGGCGGCCACCAGCAGGAAGGCCCCGAACCCGCCGAAGTACCCGGCGAATGCGAGCGCCATGCCGGCCAACATGCCGACCACAGCCATGCTCATCGTGCGCTCCTCAACTGCCTTGCGCCGGAGGTCTAATGGAGACGTGACTCGGACTGGTCCTCGTCCTCGGCCTCGTCGGGCAGCTTCACGTCGCTCACCGCGATGTTGACCTCGACGACCTCCAGCCCGGTCATCCGCTCGACCGCGGCGACCACGTTCTCCCGTACGTCACGCGCGACATCGGAGATCGAGACGCCGTACTCGACGACGATCTCCAGATCGAGCGCGGTCTGGGACTCACCGACCTCCGCCTTCACCCCGCGGGTGACGGACTTGCCGCCGCCGGGTACCCGGTCGCGCACGGCTCCGAAGGTGCGCGAGAAGCCGCTGCCCATGGCGTGGACGCCGACCACGTCGCGGGTCGCCATTCCCGCGATCTTCTCGACCACACCATCGGCGATGGTCGTCCGGCCACGGGTGGCGGGGGCTCCCCCGCCGCGCCTGGTGATCTGGGTCGATTCCTTCTCGGGGCTCTCCGGGCGGTTTCGCTGAGTGGTATCGGTCATCGCCATTCTTCCCTTCAGGGCAGGTTGGACCTCTTTGCACACATTAGGTGCGCTTGTCCCTTCCCGCGCCGTGGATGCGGCAGGCTGGGGCAATGACGACGGCTGACGGCCCGCACAGGGCGGACGGATGGACAGCGGCGGTCCGGCAGCGGCTCGGCCTCGGCCGGCTGCTTCCGCTGGGCGGTCCGGCGGACGGGGCCTGGATCTCCGAGCGGGCCGCGGTCACGGTGCTGCGCACAGCGATGGCGGGAGAGGGACCCGGCCCCGCGCTCGGGGAGCTGAGGATCTCGGTGGCCGACCCGGACGGGGCGCCCTGGGCGGAGGTGGAGGCGCCGCCGAGCGCGCTGCGGCCGGGTCCGCTGCGGATCGAGGCGGAGATGTCGGCCGTGTCCGGTCAGCCACTGCCCGCCGCGGCCGAGGCGCTGCGCGCGGCGCTGCTGACGGCGGCCGGGCAGCGCCTCGGCCTGGTGGTCGCCGCGGTGGACGTCCGGGTGACGGAACTGCTCGACGCGGCACCTGAACGACCGGCTCCCGCCCCGGCCGAGACGCGTGCGACGGAGGCGGAGGGGGCCGCGGGGGCCGCGGCGGCGGGTGTTCCCGGTGTGGTCACGCTGACCCGGGTGCTGGGCCATGCGGTGCACTCGCGGCCGGACCATGTGCGGGTCGAGCTGGCGACGGCCTCGGACCACCGGGCGCTGGACGTGGCCCGCGCGGTGCGGGGCGCCGTGGCCGCGGCGGTGGAGGGGCATCCTTCGGTCGCGGTGCTGGTCACCGCGGTGGTGGAGCGGAGCTGAGCGCGGGGCGGGTCCGGGGTCCGGGCCCGCCCGCGATCGAGGCGCCCAGGCCCGGACCGACCGGCGATCGGGGGCGCCCGGCCCCGCGACGCCGCCCCGCGACCGTCGGCCGGCTCAGTCGGTGATGCCCGCCAGATCACGCAGCCGACGGCCCTGCGCGGCGCGTTCGGCGACGCGCTGCTCCTCGTAACCACGGGAGACGGCACCGCTCAGCAGCGCCTTGGTCTCCACGACGGCGTCGCGCGGGGCCGCCAGCAGCGCGCCGGCCAGATCGCGGGCCGCGGCGTCCAGCTCACCGGCGGGGACGACGAGGTTGGCCAGGCCGGTGCGCTCGGCCTCCTCGGCGTGCACGAAGCGGCCCGTGGCGCAGATTTCGAGCGCGCGGGCGTACCCCACCAGGTTCACCAGGGGGTGCGTACCGGTGAGGTCGGGCACCAGACCGAGGCTGGTCTCGCGCATCGCGAACTGCACGTCCTCGGCAACGATCCGCAGATCGCAGGCGAGGGCGAGCTGGAAGCCGGCACCGATCGCATGCCCCTGGACGGCCGCGATCGACACGATGTCGTTGCGGCGCCACCAGGTGAACGCCTCCTGGTACTCGGCGATGGTCGCGTCGAGCTCGGCCTCCGGGCCGCGCGCCATGTCGAGGAAGGACGGCTCGCCGTCGAACCCCTCGGGGGTGAACGCCTGCCGGTCGAGTCCCGCGGAGAAGGACTTGCCCTCGCCGCGGAGCACGACGACCCGCACACTGCCGGGCAGTGCCCGTCCGGCCTCCGTCAACGCCCGCCACAGAGCGGGGGACTGAGCGTTGCGCTTGGCCGGATTGGTGAGGGTCACCGTGGCGACCGCGTCGTCGACGGTGAGTCGTACGCCGTCCTTGTCGAGCACAGAGTCGAGCGAGGTCATGGGGCGCCTCCGGATCGGTTCAGTCAGCATGAAGAGCTAAGTGACTGAACAGTAACCACCCGGACGGCATCACTGCCGACCGGGTGGCCACCGCCGAAACCGGTGAGCCCCGGGGCGGGCCGCACAGCCTGCCCCTCGACCCCGGGGCGTCAGGCCGTGGCGGCCTTCTTGCCCCGCGTCGCTCCGCCGCGTCCCCGCAGCGTGACTCCGGACTCGCTGAGCATCCGGTGGACGAATCCGTAGGAGCGGCCGGTCTCTTCGGCCAACGCCCGGATGCTCGCACCGGAGTCGTACTTCTTCTTCAGGTCTGCCGCGAGCTTGTCGCGCGCGGCGCCGGTAACCCGGCTGCCCTTCTTCAGAGTCTCGGCCACCCGTGCCTCCTCATGGGAAGTGCGCTCTGGACTCTCATGATCACCCCTCAAGAGCTTCCTGGCCACCCATTCGGCAAGGTCCGTACAACCGGGTTCACAGCCAGGGAACGGGCCGACACGACCGGAATTTCACATTCCGCCGGGCTGCGGCGGCAGGCAGGGCAAGGCCCGGAACCGAACCGGCAGGTCAGGGCCACACGGGGTGCGCGGCCGCCATACGGGTGCGCCCGGCAGGTATCTGCCGGGCGCTGCGCCAGGGTACGAGACGCACTCACGCAGATGATGGATCACGCGTAGGCCGAATGATCCAGACGGAGTGGATCAGACGGCGGCGGGCCGGATCAGGCCAGCGCGACCAGGTCCTGGTAGTCCGCGCCCCACAGGTCCTCGACACCGTCGGGCAGCAGGATGATGCGCTCCGGCTGGAGCGCCTCGACCGCGCCCTCGTCGTG
>NZ_JBIASS010000030.1:0-57136 GCF_042890955.1 Streptomyces sp. NPDC001933
GCGTCCGGCAACGGCAAGGGGCAGATCTTCGTGAAGGGCGAGGTCATCAAGACGGTGCCCGAGTCGAAGATCGTCGAGACGCTCATCGAGGAAGCTCTGAAGATCGCCGAGCAGATGGAGAAGGACGGCATCGCCTCCGGCGAGCCCGAGGTCTCCGTCAGCTGAACCGATGACTCGCACCACAGCGCCCCGCCCGACGAACCACGTCCGGCGGGGCGCTGCCGTGAGCGACCTCACGGCCTCCCACAACCCCTGTTCACAGGCACGGGCGGCACGGATGAGCCGTGTCGGTTACAGTGCGGAAATCAGCAGACCGCATGGTGAGGCCCCCTCGTGTTGACGCAGACCACCACCCGGGTCCTCGAACCCAGCGACCTCGGAGCCGCTCTCGCCATCCTGGAGAGCGAGCCCGTCGCCAACGCCTTCGTGACGTCCCGGGTCCAGATCGCAGGTCTCGATCCCTGGCGCCTCGGCGGCGAGATGTGGGGCTGGTACGCCGACGGACGGCTCCGCTCGCTCTGCTACTCGGGCGCCAACCTCGTCCCCATCTGCGCCACCCCCGAGGCCGTCCGGGCCTTCGCCGACCGGGCCCGCCGGGCCGGCCGCCGCTGCTCCTCGATCGTCGGCCCCGCCGAGCCCACCGCCCAGCTGTGGCGACTCCTCGAACCCGGCTGGGGCCCCGCCCGCGAGGTCCGGGCGAACCAGCCGCTGATGGTCACCGAGAGCCCGTCCGCCGACGTGACCCCCGACCCCCGGGTCCGCCGGATCCGCAAGGACGAGATGGACGTCCTGATGCCGGCCTGCGTGGCGATGTTCACCGAGGAGGTCGGCATCTCCCCGCTCGCGGGCGACGGCGGACTCCTCTACCAGGCCCGCGTCGCCGAACTCATCGGAGCCGGCCGCTCCTTCGCCCGGATCGACGACGGCAAGGTCGTCTTCAAGGCGGAGATCGGCGCCGCGACCCCGCAGGCCTGCCAGATCCAGGGCGTCTGGGTCGCCCCCGAACACCGCGGCCGAGGACTCTCCGAGACCGGCATGGCGGCCGTCCTGCGCTACGCGCTCGCCGACGTCGCCCCCGTCGTCAGCCTCTACGTGAACGACTACAACACCCCCGCGCGCCGGGCCTACGCCCGGGTCGGTTTCCAGGAGACCGGCGCGTTCATGAGCGTGCTGTTCTGACCGGCCGGCGGGCCGCCCATCCGTACCCCGTTGCCCACCGGGGCCAGTAGGGTCGGCGCATGGCAGCAGTTCCCGGGGGCGGACCCCGCACTCCCAGCGTCCGGATCGGGCCCATCGATCTCGCCGCGCGCGTGGACGAGGCGCTCGCCGTACAGGCCGTCGCCTTCGGCCTGGGGCCCGAAGAGGTCGAGGTACGGCGCCACATCGTCCTCAGACACCTCGACCACCCGCACGCCCGCGCCCTCGGCGCCACCACCCCCGGCGGACGGCTCGTCGGCTTCGTCTACGGAATGCCGAACGAGCGCGGCCAGTGGTGGTCCACCGTCGTCGAGCCGTACCTCCGCGCCACCGGCTGCGTGCACTGGCTCGACGACTCGTTCGTCATCACCGAACTCCACGTCCTGCCGGAGTTCCAGAACCACGGCATCGGGCGCACGCTGATCACCACCATCACCGACGCCGCCGACCAGCCCCGGTCCATCCTCTCGGCCATCGACACCGAGAGCCCGGCACGTGGTCTGTATCGCAGCCTCGGCTACCAGGACCTGGCCCGGCAGGTGCTCTTCCCCAGCGCTCCCAAGCCGTACGCCGTGATGGGAGCCCCGCTCCCGCTGCGTCGCAAGGGCTAGGGCCTGCACCGGCCGCCGGCAATGGATTTCCGCCCACCCGCACCGCCCGGCTAACCTCCTGCACATCACCCTTTCCGAGCAGGAGTTCATCATGGCCCAGGTCCAGCGCATGTCCCGATTGATGATCAAGACACTGCGCGACGACCCGGCCGACGCCGAGACGCTCAACCACAAGCTGCTCGTCCGGGCCGGATACGTACGTCGCACCGCGGCCGGAATCTGGACCTGGCTGCCGCTCGGCAAGAAGGTCCTGGAGAACATCACCCGCGTCGTGCGCGAGGAGATGGACGCCATCGGCGGCCAGGAGGTGCTGCTGCCCGCGCTGCTGCCCAAGGAGGCGTACGAGGCGAGCGGCCGGTACGACGAGTACGGCGACCTGCTGTTCCGGCTCAAGGACCGCAAGGGCGCCGACTACCTCCTCGGCCCCACCCACGAGGAGATCTTCACCCAGGTCGTCAAGGACATGTGCTCGTCCTACAAGGACCTGCCCGTGATCCTGTACCAGATCCAGACCAAGTACCGCGACGAGGCCCGTCCCCGCGCCGGTGTGCTGCGCGGCCGTGAGTTCCAGATGAAGGACTCGTACTCCTTCGACACCACCGACGAGGGTCTCGCCGAGGCGTACCAGCTGCACCGCGCCGCCTACATCCGGATCTTCGAGCGCCTCGGCCTCGACCACCGGATCGTCTCCGCCGTCTCCGGCGCCATGGGCGGCTCCGCCTCCGAGGAGTTCCTCGCGCCCGCCCCGGCCGGCGAGGACACCTTCGTCGACTGCCCCGACTGCGACTACGCCGCCAACACCGAGGCCGTGACCTTCAAGGCGGTCGCCGCGGACGGATCGGCGCACGGCCCCGTCGAGGAGCTGGACACCCCCGACACCCCGACCATCGAGTCGCTCGCCGCTTTCCTGGGCGTCGACGCCTCCGCGACCCTGAAGAACCTGCTGGTCAAGGTCGACGGCGAGATCGTGGCCGTGGGCGTGCCCGGCGACCGCGAGGTCGACCTCGGCAAGCTCGGCGAGCACCTGGCGCCCGCCGTCGTCGAACTGGTCACCGCCGAGGACTTCGAGGACCGCCCCGACCTGGTACGCGGCTACGTCGGCCCGCAGGGACTGGAGAAGGTCCGCTTCATCGCCGACCCCCGCATCGCCGCCGGCACCGCCTGGATCACCGGTGCGAACAAGCCCGGCACCCACGCGAAGAACGTCGTCGCGGGCCGCGACTTCGAGGTCGACGACTACCTCGACGTCGTCGTAGTCGAGGCGGGCGACCCCTGCCCCAACTGCGGCGCCGGCCTCCGGGTGGACCGTGCCATCGAGATCGGCCACATCTTCCAGCTCGGCCGCAAGTACGCCGACATCTTCTCCCTCGACGTCCTCGGCCAGCAGGGCAAGCCCGTCCGCGTCACCATGGGCTCGTACGGCATCGGCGTCTCCCGCGCCGTGGCCGCCCTCGCCGAGCAGACCGCCGACGACAAGGGCCTGTGCTGGCCCCGCGAGATCGCTCCGGCCGACGTCCACGTCGTCGCGGCGGGCAAGGCGCTCCAGACCGAGCTGGCGCTCGACGTCTCCGAGAAGCTGAACGCCGCCGGCCTGCGCGTCCTGGTCGACGACCGTCCGGGCATCTCGCCCGGCGTCAAGTTCACCGACTCCGAGCTCATCGGCGTCCCGAAGATCCTGGTCGCCGGCCGGCGCTCGGCCGAGGGCGTCCTGGAGCTGAAGGACCGCCGCACCGGCGAGCGCGAGGAGCTCACCGTCGACGAGGCGATCGCCCGCCTCACCGCCGGCAGCTGACCCCACGAGAAGCCGCAGGCCCCGCGCACCGCGCGGGGCCTGCGGCTTTCGTCAGCTCACAGCCAGCTCGCGAACTCCAGCGTCAGCTCGCCCTCCTGGCGGCGGCCGGCCGCCAGCGCCCGGGTCCCCGACTCCACCGCACGGAACAGCGTCCAGCCGTGCAGCCGCTCCCGGTCCACGTCCAGCGAATCGGCGAGCCTCTTGATCCTGCGGCGGGCCGTCACCGCGCCGCCGGGGGAGGCGATCAGATCCTCGACGCGGTCGCGGACCAGGCGCGCCAGATCGTAGGCACGCTCACCGACCAACGGCTCGGGACCGACCGTCAGCCACGGCACCCGCTCACCGGCCAGCACCTTGCTCTGCCGGAAGTTGCCGTGCAGCAGCAGGAGTTCGGGGGAGTGGGCGACCAGTGCCTCGCGCGCCGCGAGCGCTGCGGAGACCAGCGGCTCCAGGCCCGGGTCGGCCGCCGCGCTCGCCCGCATCGGCTCGATACGGTTCCCGGTCCGTTCGGCGACCGTCTCGAAACCGTGCCCGGCCGGCGGCTCCACCCACAGCCTGCGCACCGTCCCGGCCGCCTCCAGCAGCGCCTTCGCCTCCGGCAGCGAGCGCAGCGACACCTCGGGGTGCAGCCGCTCCAGCAGCAGTGCGCCGGGGGCGTCCGCGATGAGCCGCACCGCGCCCCAGCCGTTCCAGTGGGCCAGCGCGGCCCGCTCCAGCTCGGGTGCGGCCCCGGGCGGCGCGATCTTCAGCGCGGCCGGGGTGCCGTCGGCACAGGTCACCAGCAGGACCAGACTGCTGCGGCCCCCGGGGGCGGCGACCCGCTCCACTGTCGTGTTCTGCCCGGTGGCGGACAGTGCTTCCTCGGTCAGTGCGGGAAGCCGCGCGAGCCAGTCGGCGGCGCCTTCGTCCCCGTACGACTCGCCCAGCGCCCGCACCAGACGCTGCGGCGGTTCGAAACCCATACGTGCCTTGTTCCCTTTCAGAGCTGCTTCAGTGCGTCGCGCCGGACCCGTTCGTCCCACCGGCCCCGGTCTTCGCGGCCGTCCCGGTCTTCGCGCCGGTGCCTTCGGAGGCCCGCTCGGCGAGCCCGGGAAAGGCTACGCCGCTGCCCCGCCAGCGGACCGCCCGCACCGCGGCCTCCCGCATCGCGTCGGCGGCCTCCCGCCTGAGCGGCCCCTCGGCGGCCCGGACGAGGTCGGAGTACACGCCCGCGACCCGGTCCTCCAGCACGGCCGCCAGCCGCACCGCCGCCGCCGGGTCCGGCACGGCGAACGGCAGAGCGTACGCGGCCTGTGCCGCCACCGGCTCACCGCCCAGTCCGCGCACGGTCCGCACCAGCGCGTCGCGCCGGGCCCGGTGCGCGTGGTGGGCCGCCGCCGCCTCGGCCCGGCGGCCCTCGGCGACCCGGCCGCCGACCACCCCGTACCCGTACACCGCCGCGTGTTCGGCGGCCAGGGCCGCCTGTGCGGCCTTCTGTGTCCCGGCGCTCATGACGAGGTCTCCTTGGCCAGTTCGGTCAGCAGATAGGCGTGGGCCGCGCCCGCCGCCGCGATCGACGCCAGCAGCCGGGCCAGCTCCGGCGGGGCCTCCATGAGGGCCGCCAGGTGCGCGTCCGCGGCACGGCGTTCCGCCGCGGCCAGTTCCCCGACGGCGGCCTTGGCGCCGGTCGCGCGCGAGCGCGTGAAGCCGAGCGCCTGCGCGCCGTCGGGGGCCAGCGCCTTCGCGTGGGCGCGCACGGCGTCCCGCAGCGGCGCGAGCCCGGCGGCGGTCGCCGGATGGGCCCTGATCACGTGCTCGTACCCGCCGAGCAGCTCCAGGCTGGTCCGTGCGGCCGTCGTACGGATCCGCTTCTCCGCCCGTGCCGCTGAGGCCTGCTCGGCCGTGGTCGCCGCCCCGGACCGGGCGGAGTCCTTCCCGCTCCCGGCGCCGTCACCGCAGCCGGCCAGCACCGCCCCCAGGGCGATGGCTCCCGTCGCGGTGAACACACCCCTGCGCGTCGTCCCCGTGCGCCGCACCTGTTCTCCTCTGAGCCTGGCCCTGACTTGACTGGATCTGTCCTGAAGTGATCACCGCAGGCGAGCGTACCCGCGGCCGTGAGGCCGGCGGACGGCAACACCCCTCGGGACCGGATACCCTTTGACCTGACACGCGACGATCCCCACAACAGCACACGCGGCCGAGGAGTCACCCGGATGAGCACCACCGAGAGCGAGAGGCTGCGCGGGCTGCTCGAACCGCTCGTCAGCGCCGAACAGCTGGATCTCGAAGAGATCGAGGTGTCCCGGGTCGGCCGCCGCCGCGTGCTGCGGATCGTCGTGGACTCCGAAGAGGGCGTCGAGCTGGACGCCTGCGCCGATCTGAGCCGCGCGATCTCCGAGAAGCTCGACGAGACCGACGCGATGGGCGACGGCGAGTACACCCTCGAAGTCTCTTCCCCCGGTGCCGACCGTCCGCTGACGGAGCACCGCCACTACGTACGTGCCACGGGCCGCCTGGCCAAGCTCAACCTGCACGAGGGCGGAGAGCTGGTGGCCCGCATCCTCGCCGTGGACGAGGACGGTCTCGACCTCGAAGTGCCGGGTGTCAAGGGCCGCAAGCCCACGTCCCGCCGGGTCGCCTTCGACGAGATCGCCAAGGCGCGCGTGGAGATCGAATTCAGCCGCAAGGACAAGAAGGAAGAGGAGGCGTAGCCGTGGACATCGATGTGAAGCTCTTGAAGGGCTTGGCACAGGACAAGGAGATCCCCTTCGACGTGCTCGTCGAGGCGATCGAGTCGGCCCTCCTCATCGCCTACCACCGTACCGACGGGAGCTACCGCCGCGCGCGCGTGAAGCTCGACGAGCGCGGCCATGTGACGGTGTGGGCGAAGGAGGACCCGGCCGACCTGGAAGAGGGCCAGGAGCCGAAGGAGTTCGACGACACCCCGTCCGGCTTCGGCCGGATCGCCGCGACCACCGCCAAGCAGGTCATCCTGCAGCGGCTGCGCGACGCCGAGGACGACAGGACGTTCGGTGAGTACGCGGGCCACGAGGGCGATGTCGTCACCGGCGTCGTCCAGCAGGGCAAGGACCCGAAGAACGTCCTGGTCGACATCGGCAAGCTGGAAGCGATCCTGCCGGTGCAGGAGCAGGTGCCGGGCGAGGAGTACACCCACGGCCTGCGGCTGCGTACGTATGTCGTACGGGTCGCCAAGGGCGTGCGCGGCCCCTCCGTGACGCTGTCGCGGACCCACCCCAACCTCGTGAAGAAGCTCTTCGCGCTGGAGGTTCCGGAGATCGCCGACGGTTCCGTCGAGATCTGCGCGATCGCCCGCGAGGCCGGTCACCGCACCAAGATCGCGGTCCGTTCGACCCGTTCCGGGCTGAACGCCAAGGGCGCCTGCATCGGCCCCATGGGCGGCCGGGTGCGCAATGTCATGGCCGAGCTGCACGGCGAGAAGATCGACATCGTGGACTGGTCGGACGACCCGGCCGAGATGGTGGCCAACGCGCTGTCGCCCGCACGGGTGAGCGAGGTCGAGGTCGTCGACCTCGGCGCCCGGTCCGCCCGGGTCACCGTGCCGGACTACCAGCTGTCGCTGGCGATCGGCAAGGAGGGGCAGAATGCCCGCCTGGCCGCCCGTCTCACCGGCTGGCGCATCGACATCCGCCCGGACACCGAGACCGATGCCGAGCGCGACGTCGCCGACCGGGAGCGCGCGGAGCGGGCCCGCGAGCGGTCCGAACGCCGCTGATCCGGTGCCCTGCGGGGCGCTGATCCGGCGCTCCGCGCGGACTGCCGGGAATATTTCTCAGCGGCATGCCGCTGAGATCACGACAACATCCGTTCGATTTTTGCCCCAAAGGGGTGAGGTCGGTGCGGGGAGGTAGACTTAGCCGTGTCTGGCCGGACGCAGGCCCGTCCTTGCCCTGAGCGAACCTGTGTGGGATGCCGGGAGCGGGCGGCCAAGAGCGAGTTGCTGCGCATCGTCGCGGACGAGGACGTTTGTGTCCCCGATCCTCGCGGTACGCTGCCCGGCCGGGGTGCATATGTACACCCCGCCTCCGTCTGTCTGGACCTGGCGGTTCGCCGCCGGGCCTTCCCCCGGGCCTTCAAGGCCAAGGGGCCGTTCGACCCCGCCGCAGTGCAGCGGTTCGTCGAGCGGGTGACACCGTAAGAAATGAACGGCACGGGACCCCGTGCGGTCAGGTACCTCGCGAGTTGGAAGTAGGTCGAGATTGCGATGAGCACTCGATGAGTACGCGATGAGTACGCCCATGAAGTAGCGACGGTCCGGCGGTAACCCGGACCTAAAAGGAGCGAAGTGGCTAAGGTCCGGGTATACGAACTCGCCAAGGAGTTCGGCGTCGAGAGCAAGGTCGTCATGGCCAAGCTCCAAGAACTCGGTGAATTCGTCCGTTCGGCGTCCTCGACGATCGAGGCGCCGGTTGTACGCAAGTTGACTGACGCACTGCAGGGGCCCGGCGGCAACGCCGGCAAGTCCGCTGCGAAGCCTGGCGCGCCCCGTAAGGCGACGCCCGCAAAGCCCGCAGCGCCCTCCCCGGCCGCTGCGGCACGTCCCGCTGCCCCGAAGCCCGGCGCCCCGGCCCCCAAGCCGGCCCCCGCCGCCCCGGTGAGCAGCACCCCCGCAGCGCCTTCCGCGCCGGCTGCCGGCCCGCGTCCGGGCCCGAAGCCCGCGCCCAAGCCCGCTCCGGTGACCCCGGTGCCCGCCGCCGAGTTCTCGGCTCCGGCTCCGGCCCAGCCCGCTGCCCCGCAGCAGCAGGCCCCGCGTCCCGCGGGTGCCACCCCCGGTCCCCGCCCTGCCGGTGGCCATGCCCGTCCGGCCCCGGCCGGCGGTCAGCGTGACGGTGGCCAGCGTGACGGCGGCCGTGGCGGCGAGCGCGGCGGCGACCGCCCCGCACGTCCCGCGGGCCAGGGCGCACACCCCGGTCCCTCCGGGCGACCTGGCGGCGCACGTCCGGCCGGTCCCCGTCCGGGCAACAACCCCTTCACCTCCGGTGGCTCGACGGGCATGGCCCGTCCGCAGGCGCCCCGTCCCGGCGGCGCCCCGCGTCCCGGTGGCGGCCAGGACCGTCCGGGCGCCCCGCGTCCGCAGGGCGGCCCCGGTGGCGCTCCGCGGCCCCAGGGCCAGGGCGGCGCCCGTCCGACTCCGGGTGGCATGCCCCGTCCGCAGGCTCCCCGTCCGGGCGGTGCCCCCGGTGGTAACCGTCCGAACCCGGGCATGATGCCGCAGCGTCCCGCTGCCGGCCCGCGTCCCGGTGGTGGCCCCGGCGGTGGCCGTGGTCCCGGTGGCGGCGGTCGTCCCGGCGGCGGTGGCGGCGCAGGCCGTCCCGGCGGCGGTGGCTTCGCCGGCCGTCCGGCCGGTCCCGGTGGCGGTGGCGGCGGTTTCGCCGGTCGTCCCGGTGGCGGCGGTGGCGGTGCGGGTCGTCCCGGCGGTGGTGGCGGCGGCTTCGGCGGTCGTCCCGGCTTCGGTGGACGTCCCGGCGGCCCCGGTGGCCGTGGTGGCACACAGGGTGCGTTCGGCCGTCCCGGCGGCCCCGCGCGTCGTGGTCGCAAGTCGAAGCGGCAGAGGCGCCAGGAGTACGAGGCCATGCAGGCCCCGTCGGTGGGCGGCGTCATGCTGCCTCGCGGCAACGGACAGTCCGTCCGCCTGTCGCGCGGTGCCTCCCTCACCGACTTCGCGGAGAAGATCAACGCCAACCCGGCGTCGCTCGTCGCCGTGATGATGAACCTCGGCGAGATGGTCACGGCGACGCAGTCCGTCTCCGACGACACCCTCAGGCTGCTCGCGGACGAGATGAACTACGTCCTCGAGATCGTCAGCCCCGAGGAGGAGGACCGCGAGCTGCTCGAGTCCTTCGACATCGAGTTCGGCGAGGACGAGGGCGGCGAAGAGGCCCTGGTCTCCCGTCCGCCGGTCGTGACCGTCATGGGTCACGTCGACCACGGCAAGACCCGACTGCTGGACGCGATCCGCAAGACGAACGTCGTCGCGGGCGAGGCCGGCGGCATCACGCAGCACATCGGTGCGTACCAGGTCTCCTCCGAGGTCAACGGCGAGGACCGCCGGATCACCTTCATCGACACCCCGGGTCACGAGGCGTTCACCGCCATGCGTGCCCGTGGTGCGAAGTCCACCGACATCGCGATCCTCGTGGTGGCGGCGAACGACGGTGTGATGCCCCAGACGATCGAGGCGCTGAACCACGCCAAGGCGGCCGAGGTGCCGATCGTGGTCGCGGTCAACAAGATCGACGTCGAGGGTGCCGACCCGACCAAGGTGCGCGGTCAGCTCACCGAGTTCGGTCTGGTGGCCGAGGAGTACGGCGGCGACACGATGTTCGTCGACATCTCCGCCAAGCAGGGTCTGCACATCGACCAGCTGCTGGAGGCCGTGGTCCTGACCGCGGACGCCTCGCTCGACCTGCGGGCCAACCCGGAGCAGGACGCGCAGGGTATTGCGATCGAGTCCCACCTCGACCGCGGCCGCGGTGCCGTCTCGACGGTCCTCGTCCAGCGCGGAACGCTGCGCATCGGCGACACGATGGTGGTCGGCGACGCGTACGGCCGTGTCCGGGCGATGCTCGACGACAACGGCAACAACGTCGAGGAAGCGGGTCCGTCGACCCCCGTCCTCGTGCTCGGTCTCACCAACGTCCCGGGTGCCGGCGACAACTTCCTGGTGGTCGACGAGGACCGTACGGCCCGTCAGATCGCCGAGAAGCGTGCCGCCCGTGAGCGCAACGCCAACTTCGCCCGCAAGGGTGTCCGGTTCTCCCTGGAGAACCTGGACGAGGCGCTCAAGGCCGGTCTGGTCCAGGAGCTCAACCTCATCATCAAGGGCGACGCGTCCGGTTCGGTGGAGGCTCTCGAGTCCTCGCTGCTCCAGCTCGACGTCGGCGACGAGGTCGACATCCGGGTCCTGCACCGCGGTGTGGGTGCGGTCACCGAGTCGGACATCGACCTGGCGACCGGCTCCGACGCCATCGTCATCGGCTTCAACGTCCGCGCTGCCGGGCGTGCCCAGCAGATGGCGGAGCGCGAGGGTGTCGACGTCCGCTACTACTCGGTGATCTACCAGGCCATCGAGGAGATCGAGGCGGCCCTCAAGGGCATGCTCAAGCCGGAGTACGAAGAGGTCGAGCTCGGTACGGCGGAGATCCGCGAGATCTTCCGCTCGTCCAAGCTGGGCAACATCGCCGGTGTGCTGGTCCGCTCCGGCGAGGTCAAGCGCAACACCAAGGCGCGCCTGCTGCGCGATGGCAAGGTCATCGCGGAGAACCTCAACATCTCCGGTCTGCGCCGCTTCAAGGACGACGTCACCGAGATCCGCGAAGGCTTCGAGGGTGGTATCAACCTCGGAAACTTCAACGACATCAAGATCGACGACGTCATCGCGACGTACGAGATGCGCGAGAAGCCGCGAGGCTGATCCACGGGGAACTCCGGGGGACAACCCCCGGAGCTCTCCTCAACAGTCGGGGCCGGTCGACGGGTCGTATTTCCGTCGATCGGCCCCGGCCGTTCCGTGTACGGTTCTGGTGTCCCTGCCAAGCACTGGCAGGGCGCGAACCCGAACCGGCGGGACATCCGGACACACATGTATGTGGGGACACTGTCCTTCGATCTGCTTCTCGGCGACGTACGGTCGTTGAAGGAGAAGCGCTCCGTCGTCCGTCCGATCGTCGCCGAGCTCCAGCGGAAATACGCGGTGAGCGCGGCGGAGGTGGGCGGTCAGGATCTCCATCGCAGGGCCGAGATCGGCCTTGCCGTGGTCTCCGGGGACACCGGACACCTCACAGATGTTCTGGACCGGTGCGAGCGACTGGTGGCCGCACGGCCGGAAGTGGAGCTGCTGTCCGTACGACGGCGGCTGCACAGCGACGAAGACGATTGAGCAAGGCGAAGAAGGAGACGGACCAGTGGCCGACAACGCGCGGGCGAAAAAGCTGGCGGACCTCATCCAGGAGGTGGTCGCCGAGAAACTGCAGCGCGGTATCAAGGACCCGCGTCTGGGTACGCACGTGACGATCACGGACACCCGGGTCACCGGTGACCTGCGGGAGGCCACGGTCTTCTACACGGTCTACGGCGACGACGAGGAGCGGGCGAGCGCCGCGGCCGGTCTGGAGAGCGCCAAGGGCATCCTGCGCTCGGCGGTCGGAGCGGCGGCGGGGACGAAGTTCACGCCCACGCTGGCCTTCGTGGCGGACGCCCTGCCGGGCAACGCCAAGGCGATCGAGGACCTGCTCGACCGGGCGCGCGCCTCGGACGCCCGGGTGCGCGAGGCGTCCTCGGGCGCCACGTACGCCGGTGGTGCCGACCCGTACCGCAAGGCGGATGACGAGAACGACGAGGACACCGCCTCCGAATGACACCGCAGAAAACGCCGGACGGCCTTGTCATCGTCGACAAGCCGTCCGGCTTCACTTCGCACGACGTCGTCGCCAAGATGCGCGGCATCGCACGGACCCGCCGGGTCGGCCACGCCGGCACCCTGGACCCGATGGCGACGGGTGTTCTCGTGCTCGGTGTCGAGAAGGCCACCAAGCTGCTGGGCCATCTCGCACTGACCGAGAAGGAGTACCTCGGCACGATCCGGCTCGGCCAGAACACCGTCACGGACGACGCGGAGGGCGAGATCACCTCGTCCACCGACGCCTCCGGGGTGACCCGTGAGGGCATCGACGCCGGGGTCGCGGCCCTGACCGGACCGATCATGCAGGTGCCGTCCAAGGTCAGCGCCATCAAGATCGACGGCAAGCGGTCCTACGCGCGGGTGCGCGGCGGCGAGGAGTTCGAGATCCCGGCCCGGCCGGTGACGATCTCGTCCTTCAACGTCTACGACGTACGCCCGGAGACCGCCGAGGACGGCACGCCGGTCGTCGACCTGGTCGTCTCCGTGGTCTGCTCCTCGGGTACGTACATCCGCGCGATCGCCCGGGACCTGGGCGCCGGGCTCGGCGTCGGCGGGCATCTGACCGCGCTGCGGCGCACCCGGGTCGGGCCCTACGGCCTGGACGCGGCGCGGACGCTCGACCAGCACCAGGAGGAGCTGACCGTGATGCCGGTGGCCGAGGCCGCCGCCTCGGCGTTCCCCCGCTGGGACGTGGACGAGAAGCGCGCCAAGCTGCTGCTGAACGGCGTACGGCTGGACATGCCGTCCTTCCCGCCGGGGCCGGTCGGCGTCTTCGGACCCGACGGGCGGTTCCTGGTCCTCGTGGAGGAACAGAAGGGCAAGGCCAAGAGCCTCGCCGTCTTCGCCTGAGAGCCTGGTCCCGGGACCATCGTGGAGCGGGCGGGGCATTCCCTGCGCCCGCTCCACGATCCCCCACCATGTTCTGTCCTCCGGACGCCGTTAATTCACCCCGACGGGCAGGCGCTCGGAGTGAATCAGGGGTGCATTCGGGGGCGCTTTTACTCCGAGTGGCCCAGGCGCTGATCATCGGACCTAACGTTCGGACCATGGCAAGCGGGGACCGGGCAGCGCTGGTACGTATCTGCGATTCGGCCGGTCGGCCGCGGGGGACCGGGTTCGTCGCGGACGACCGGGGCACGGTGGTGACCAGCCACGAAGCGGTCGACGGCGCCACCCGGCTCGTTCTGCACGGCGCGGGCGGCCGCAGCCGCACCGTCGAGGCCGACGACATCACCGCACTGCCCGCGCTGGACCTCGCCCTGCTGCACACCGGGGGCCCCGCCGAACTGGGCGTGGAGCCCGCCCCGATCGCCCTGCGGGACCGGATCGACGCCGGTACGTACGTGACGATCGCCGCGCACGGCTGGCGCGAGGCCCGGGTGCTCGGCACCGCCCCCGTGACGTACACCGCGAACGGCCGCTGCCACCGGATCGGCGCGGCGCTGGAGCTGGCGCTCGGCACGGACGGCAGGGACGCGCTGCGGCTCGGCGGAACGGCCGTGGGCGGGCCCGTCGTCGACCCGGAGAGCGGCGCGGTCATCGCCGTGCTGGGCAGCGCGCTGTGCGCCGGGCACACGGGCGCGGGGTTCGCCGTGCCGCTCCGGCCGGCGGGCACCGGAGGTCCGCTCGACGCGCTGCTGCGGTGCAACGCGACGAGCGTTCCCGGGTACGGACGTGACCTGAATCTCGCGGGCGCCCTGCACCTCACCGCGACCTCGCTCGGCTCGGCGACCGGACCGGACGCCTCGCCCGATCCGGTCGAACGCCCGGACGTCATCGCGGAGTTCGCCGCCTTCGCGGCCCCGGACGGCCCCGCCGTCGTCCTCGCCCTCGTCGGAGCGCCCGGCACCGGCCGCACCACCGAACTCGCCGCGCTCACCGCACGCCGGGCGCGCGGCCCGGTGCCCGCACCCACCCTCTGGCTGCGCGGCGCCGATCTGCTGGCCGGCGACACCTCGGTCGCCGACGCCGTCGCCCGTACGCTGCGCCGGGCCGGACGGATCGTCACCGCCGCCGGAGCCGGGGGCGACATGTCGGCCGCCACCCCCGAGCGGGTGGCCCGGCTGGCCGAGGAGTCCGGGAGCCCGCTGCTCGTCCTGCTGGACGGCCCCGAGGAGATGCCCCCAGCGCTGGCCCACGAGTCGGCCCGGTGGACCGCCGCCACCGTCGAATGGCTGCGGGGCAACGGGGTCCGGCTGGTGGTCGCCTGCGGGCCCGAGTACTGGGAGAGCGCCGGTGCGCTCTGCCCGCCCGGCGCGCTCCACCGACCCGCCAGGCCGGCCGGGCGGCTGCCCCTGGCGGTCCGCCTCGGCGACCTCACCCCGGTCCAGGCCCGACGGGCCGCCGAGCGGTACGCCATCCCGCCCGGTGCGCTCGCCCCCGGCCACGACCGGCACCCGCTCACCCTGCGCCTGCTCGCGGAGGTGCGCGCCGCACTGCCCGGGGACGTCGCCGGGCAGCCCGAGACCGAGGAGGTCTTCGCCGCCCACCTGGACCTGATGTGTCTGCGCATCGCGGTCCGGATCGCGGCCGCGTCCGGCCGGGCGCCGGGGGGCGGCGCGGTCCGCAGGCTGGCCGCGCGGGTGGCGGGGCAGGTGCATGAGGCGGCGCGGCGCTGTCTGGGCCCCGGGCAGGGGGAGCTGGGCCGGGAAGCCTTCGAGGAGGTCTTCCCGTGGCGCACGGGCTGGGCGTCCGCCGTCCTCACCGAGGGCCTGCTCGTCCCGGCGGGCGCCGGATACCGCTTCGCGCACGAGGAGCTGGGGGACTGGGTGCAGGGCGCCCACCTGGACGTGGACGCGGCGCTGCACGCGCTGGTGCACCGGTGGCACGCGGACGGGGAGCGCGACGACCGCCGGGTGCCGCGGCCCCGGCAGCCGGGGTCGGCGACGGGCCGGGCACCCCTGCCGGATGCGGTGGTGGCAGGGCGGCGCGCTTTGCCGGACGTGGTTGTGGCAGTGCCGCGCACCCCGCCGGACGCGGTGGTGGCAGTGCCGCGCACCCTGCCCGTACCCCGCCATCGCATCGGCCCGGTGATCCAGGCCCTGCTGCTCCTGGGCCGCCGCCGGGGGCCCGCCGCGCTCTCCCACCAGCTGGCCGATCTCATCGCGGCGCTGGACCGGCTGTCGGCGCAGGCGGACCCGGGCGCGGCGGACACCGCCAATGGCCGCGACGGGGCGGACGGCGCACCGGGGCATGACGCCCGCTGGTGGGCGGTCCGGCTGCTCTCCGAGACCCTGCTCCGGGTGCCCGACGCCCGTCCGTATCTCGGCGTGCTGCGGCTCCTGACCGGCCGGGTGGTGCGCCGGGCCGCCGCGGGCGGGCCGGCCGGGCCGGGGACGTACGCCGCGTTCGGGCCCTGGTTCTGGCGGCGGCTCAGGCTCTCCGAGAAGGACCGGATCGACCTGTTCCGGCGGCTGGTCCCCGCCGACGGCCCGCCCCCCGGCGACCCCCGAGCCGACGGCGACCGCGCCTGCGGCACGTACCCCGGCGACAGTGGCGAGCGGTTCCTGGACGCCGTGGCCCGGCGGCTCGTCGACCGGCCGCGCACCGTGCAGCCACTGCTCTGCGAGTGGTTCACCGACGAGCGGCCGCTGCCCGCCGGGGACGGGGACGCGCTGCGGCCGACCGTGGCTGCGGCGGCCCAGGCGCTCCTCTACGCCCGCCGGGACCTGGCCGTCGACGATCTGACCGACGCGCTCGTCTCGACCCCCCACCCCAGGGCCGAGGAGCTGCTCGCCACGCTGGCCGAGGACGAGCCCGCCGCGCTGTGCCGGGCCGCCCACCGCTGGGCCCACGACGAGGACCGGGGCGCCCGCCGCACCGCCGCCGCCTCGTACGCCCTGATCACCGCCGCCCACGCCACCCGCGACTTCGACCGCGAGCTGCTGCGCGGATCGGCCCTGGCCCTGCTGGCCCGCCCGGCCGACGCCGCTCTGCACGGGGCCGCGCTCACCCTCCTCGTGCAGGACCCGGGGACCAGGGACCGATATCTTCCGCAGGCGCTCCGGGCCTTCGTCGCGGGCGGGCCCGCGCCGTCCGCCGAGGCGCTCGCCGTCGCCCTGCCCTCCCACCCCGAGCCGGTGCTCGCCGCGTACCGGGAACGGCTCACCCGGCCCGACGACGGGGCAAGCGGGACGCTGTGCGCGCTGGCCGGGATCGACGCCCCCGCACTCGCCCTGCACACCGCCGGGCTGTTGCGCGCCTACATCGACAGCCACCCGGACGACGCCGTGCACGCGGCCTCGTACCTCGACCGGAGACTGGAGCGCGGCCCCGCCGCCCGCGCCCTGCTGCTGCCCCTGGTGACCGGGCTGCTGCGGGACCGTCCCGTGCCGCCGCCGGTGCGCGGCGCGCTCGCCGGGGTACTCGCCGCGCCGGGGAGCCCCGCCTCCGCCCCGCTGCGGGAACAGCTGCTGGAGGTCCTGCTGGACTTCGAGCAGGACGCCCACCGGGATCCGGCCGTGCTCGACGCGCTGCTGCGGGCCGCCGCGACCGGCTCCGGCACCCGCGCCCCCGCCCGCACCCGCGCCCTGGTCCACCGCACCGGGACACTGCTCGTCCGGACCCCCGAGGGCGCGGCCCGCTTCGACCGCCGGCTGGTCGAGCTCGCCCGTGACGTGCCCGGATTTGCCGCACTGGTCACCGGGTGGCTGGCCGAAGCCCCACAGGAATGGGCGGCGCTCGTCGGCCCCGCTGCACGGCGCACGATGGAAGCGCTGGACAGCGCGAAGGCGATGCCGATGCAGGCCGCGCGGCGTGAGCATGGCAGTCTTAGACCTGCGTAAGAGACAAACCCACGTACACAAGTTCGGGCGAGGAGCGGTCAGAGTGCAGCGCTGGCGTGGCTTGGAGGACATCCCCCAGGACTGGGGACGCAGCGTCGTCACCATCGGCTCCTACGACGGGGTGCACCGCGGACACCAGCTGATCATCGGCCGGGCCGTGGAGCGCGCCCGCGAGCTGGGCGTACCGTCGGTCGTGGTGACCTTCGACCCGCACCCCAGCGAGGTCGTACGGCCCGGCAGCCATCCGCCGCTGCTCGCCCCGCACCACCGGCGTGCCGAGCTGATGGCGGAGCTGGGGGTGGACGCGGTGCTCATCCTGCCGTTCACCGCCGAGTTCTCGAAGCTGGCGCCGGCCGACTTCATCGTGAAGGTGCTCGTCGACAAGCTGCACGCGCAGTTGGTCATCGAGGGGCCGAACTTCCGCTTCGGCCACCGGGCGGCCGGCAACGTACAGCTGCTCACCGAGTTCGGCGAGACCTACGACTACCGCGTCGAGGTCATCGACCTGTACGTGAGCGGCGAGGCGGGCGGCGGTGAGCCGTTCTCCTCCACCCTCACCCGCCGCTTGGTGGCCGAGGGCGATGTCGCGGGCGCCGCCGAGATCCTGGGCCGCCCGCACCGCGTCGAGGGCATCGTGGTCCGCGGCGCGCAGCGCGGCCGTGAGCTCGGCTTCCCCACGGCCAACGTGGAGACCCTGCCGCACACCGCGATCCCTGCCGACGGCGTCTACGCGGGCTGGCTGAACGTGAACGGCGAGGCGATGCCCGCCGCGATCTCGGTCGGCACGAACCCGCAGTTCGACGCCACGGAGCGCACGGTGGAGGCGTACGCGATCGACCGCGTGGGTCTCGACCTGTACGGGCTCCATGTCTCGGTGGACTTCCTCGCGTACGTGCGAGGGATGCTGAAGTTCGACTCGATCGACGAGCTGCTCGTCGCGATGGCCGGCGATGTGAAGCGGTGCAGCGAGCTGATCTCCGCGTACGAGCGCGGCTGAGCCTTTTCCCGTACGGGACCACGCGGGGCCGGGACCGTCGTCTCCTCGACGGTCCCGGCCCCGCGTCGTGCCCTGATCCAGACGAAAGACCCTACGCCCGTGCCTTCGCGGCCGCGGCAGCCCAGTGGCACGCCACCTGGGTCTCCTCGCCGCCCGCGAGCACCGGCAGGTCCTTCGTACGGCAGGCGTCCGCGACTCCCGCCCGTTCGGCCTCGCCCGAGGCCAGCACCTGGCAGCGGGCGTGGAACCGGCAGCCGGACGGCACCCTGGACGGGTCCGGCGCCTCACCGGTCAGGATCACCGGCTCCGCCCCGGACTCCGGCAGCACCGACAACAGCGCCTGGGTGTAAGGATGCTGAGGAGCCGTCAGGATCTCCTCCACCTTGCCCGTCTCCACGATCCGCCCCAGGTACATCACCGCGACCCGGTCCGCGATGTTCCACGCCAGCCCGAGGTCGTGCGTGACCACCAGAGCGGACAGGCCCAGCTCGTCCCGCAGCCGCAGCAGCAGCGCCAGGATCTCGCCGCGCACCGAGGCGTCCAGCGAGGCCACCGGCTCGTCGGCCACGATCAGTTCCGGCTCCAGCACCAGCGCGCCCGCGATCACGACCCGCTGGCGCTGACCGCCGGACAGCTCGTGCGGATACCGCAGGAAGAATCGTTCCGGCGGACGCAGTCCGGCCCGGGACAGCGCCCCGGCCACCGCCTCCCGCTCGTCCCCGGCGTACCCGTGGATCCGCAGCCCCTCGGCGACGGCGTCGTACACCGTGTGCCTCGGATTGAGCGAACCGCTGGGGTCCTGGAGCACCAGCTGGACCCGCTTGCGGTACGTCTTCAGCGCCCGGCTCGCGTAGTCGAGCGGCTTGCCGGCGAAGGTGACCTGCCCGGACGTCGGCGGGACCAGGCCCAGCAGCGAACGGGCCAGCGTCGTCTTGCCGCAGCCCGACTCGCCGACCAGCGCGACGATCTCGCCGGGCCGGATGTCCAGATCGACGCTGTCCACGGCACGCGCCGGGGCGGCCCCGCGCCGGCCGGGGAAGGTGACGTGCAGCCCCTGAGCGCTGAGCAGGGGAGTGATGGGTGTCATGGTGTGCTCCTTGCTTCCTCGGCGCCCGGCAGGGCCTGGGCCGCGGCCGCCGCCGGCTTCACCAGCACACAGGCGGCCCGCCGCTGTGGCCCCGCGTCCCGCAGCTCCTGGTCCTCGGTCGCGCAGGACTCCAGGGCCGCCGGGCAGCGCGGGTGGAAGGTGCAGCCGCCGGGCAACGCCGAGGGGTCCGGCGGATCGCCGGGCAGCCCGCGGGGCGCGAACCGGGAGGCCGGGTCGCCGATGCGCGGGAACGCGCCGGACAGGGCCTTGCCGTACGGGTGGTGCGCGTTCTCGTAGACCTCGGACGCCGGGCCCTCCTCGACGACCCGGCCCGCGTACATCACCGCGAGCCGGTCGCAGGTGTCCGAGAGCACCGCGAGGTCATGGCTGATCATGATCAGGCCGAGGTCCTGCTCGGACACCAGCTGCTCGATCAGCCGCAGGATCTGGGCCTGGATCATCACATCGAGGGCCGTGGTCGGCTCGTCCGCGATGATCAGCCCCGGGTCGCAGGCGAGCGCCATGGCGATCATCACGCGCTGGCGCTGACCGCCGGAGAGCTCGTGCGGATAGGCGGAGGCACGGGCGGCGGGCAGCCCCACCTGCTCCAGCAGCTCGCCCGCCCGCCTCGCTGCCGCGGCCTGGGTCGCCTTCTTGTGCAGCAGGATCGGTTCTGCGATCTGGTCCCCGATGCGGTGCACCGCGTTGAGCGAGTGCATCGCGCCCTGGAAGACGATCGACGCCCCCGCCCAGCGCACCGCCCGGACCTGGCCCCACTTCATGGCGAGGACGTCCTCGCCGTTCAGCAGGATCCGGCCGGACACCTCCGTACCGGCGGGCAGCAGCCGCAGCAGCGCGAGCGCCAGCGTCGACTTGCCGCAGCCCGACTCACCGGCGATGCCGAGCTTCTGCCCGGCGTCGACGGAGAGGTTCACACCGCGGACGGCCTGTGCCCCGCCGGCGTACGTCACCGTGAGGTCCTGTACGTCGAGAAGCGGTGTCTTCTGGATGCTCGTCGTGCTCAACGGGCCACCCCCAGCTTGGGATTGAGGACGGACTCGATGGCGCGGCCGCACAGCGTGAACGCCAGGGCCACCAGGGCGATGGCGATGCCGGGCGGTGCCAGGTACCACCAGTCGCCCGCGCTGACCGCGCCCGCCTCGCGGGCGTCCTGGAGCATGCCGCCCCAGGAGGTGGTGGTCGGGTCGCTGAGACCGAGGAAGGCCAGGGTGGCCTCGGTGAGGATCGCGCTGGAGATCACCAGCGTGGTCTGCGCCAGCACCAGCGGCATCACGTTCGGCAGCACGTGCCGGACCATGATGTGCCCGTGGCCGCCGCCCAGCGCGCGGGCGCGCTCGATGTACGGGCGGGACTCCACCGCGAGCGTCTGGGCCCGGACCAGCCGGGCCGTGGTCGGCCAGGTCGTGACCCCGATCGCGATGATGACCGTCCACATCGAGCGGTCCATCACCGTGGCGAGCGCGATCGCGAGGACCAGGGTCGGCATCACCAGGAACCAGTCGGTGATCCGCATCAGGACCGTCGAGTACCAGCCGTGGAAGTGGCCCGCGACGATGCCCACGACCGTACCGATGGCGACGCACAGGAACGCCGCGAGCAGGCCGACCGTCAGCGAGACCCTGGTGCCCCACACCAGCAGCGCCAGCACGCTGCGCCCGAACTGGTCGGTGCCGAGGGGGAATTCACCGCTCGGCGACTCCAGCGCGCCACCGGGGGCGCCGGTGACGCTCTGCGAGTCGGCCCCGACGAGCTGCGGCGCGAACACGGCGACGAGCGCGATCAGGACGAGCGCGCCCAGACCCCACAGTCCGCTCCGGTGGCCGCGGTACTCCCGCCAGAAACGGGCGGCGGACCGGCGCTTGCGCGCGCGGGCCAGCGCACGCGGATTCTGCGCGGGCTCCGCCTTCGTGGGCGTGGGCGTGGGCATGGATTCGGTCGTCATCGGCCCACCCGGGGATCGAGCAGCGGATAGAGCACATCGGCAAGGGTGTTCGCCAGGATCACCGCGGTGGCGAAGACGAAGAACAGCCCTTGCACGAGCGGGAGATCGGGCACGCTGAGCGCCTGGTAGAAGAGGCCGCCGAGGCCCGGCCAGGAGAACACCGTCTCGACCAGGATCTGTCCGGCGACCACATGCCCGAGGTTCACGAACATCAGGGTGAAGGTCGGCAGCATCGCGTTCGGCACGGCGTGCTTGCGGCGCACGACGTCGTCCCGCAGCCCCTTCGCGCGGGCGGTCGTCAGATAGTCGCTGCCCATCTCGTCGAGCAGCGAGGAGCGCATCACCAGGAGCGTCTGCGCGTATCCGACGGCGACCAGTGTGACCACCGGCAGGACCAGGTGGTGCGCCACGTCCAGGACGTAGGCGAAGCCGGTCTCATTGCCCGACTCCAGACCGCCCGTCGGGAACATCCCCGGGATCGGGCCGATGCCCACCGAGAAGACGATGATCAGCAGCAGGCCCAGCCAGAACGACGGCACCGAGTAGAGCGTCAGCGCGAACGCGGTGTTGAACCGGTCGCTCATGGAGCCGTTGCGCCAGGCGGTACGGGTGCCGAGCCAGACGCCGAGCGCGGTGTACAGGACGTACGACGTGCCGGTCAGGAGCAGGGTCGCCGGGAGCGCCTCGGTGATCTTGTCGATCACCGGCGCGTGGAACTGGAACGAGGTGCCGAAGTCGCCCGTGAGGGCGTCGCCGACGTAGCTCGTGAACTGCTGCCACATCGGCTGGTCGAGGCCGAACTGTCGCCGCAGCGACTGGAGTTGTTCCGCGGACACGGGCCGGCCACCCGTCATCTGCTTCACCGGGTCGCTGGGAATGAGCCGGAAGAGGAAGAAGCTGGTGACCAGGACCGCGAACAGCGACACCGCTGCTCCCGCGATCTTGGCCGCCACGTATTGGAGATAGGCCTTGGTGTTGCGCGCCCGTGGACCGCGGGCGGCCGACGGGCCGGCCGGAGCCGGGCCGTCGGTGTCCGCGTCCGCGATCTGCACGAGCGCCGGAGTGCTGTCAGCTGTCATGGGGAACTCTCGTTACTCGTGCTGCACGTGGAGGGGCCGGCCGACGATGTGAATGTTCACCGGCCGGTCCCTCTCGACCCGTCCGGGTGACTACTCGCGGTCGTCAGCCGTGTTGCGGCGGCGCTTCGCGATGAACAGCCCACCACCGGCGAGCACCACGACCACCACGATGATGCCGATGACGACGCCGGTGGAGCCCGACCCGCCGGAGCTGTCCGAACTGCCGCCGGATGCGGGAGCCGCCGACCACCAGCTCCAGTAACCGTCCTGGCCGTAGATGTTGCCGGCCGCCTCGGGCATGGTCGTGATCGACTTGATCTGGTCGGTGCGGTACGCCTCGACCGCGTTGGGGTACGCGATGACGCTCATGTACCCGGAGTCGTACAGCCACGACTGCATCTCGTTGACGATGCCGGTCCGCTTGGCCGGGTCGTACTCGGCGAGCTGCTTCTTGTAGAGCTCGTCGTACTGCTTGTCGCAGATGAAGTTGTCGGTGGCGGCGCTGTCCTTCGCCTTGATCGGCAGCGCGGCACAGGTGTGGATGCCGAGGACGAAGTCGGGGTCCGGGTTGACGGACCAGCCGTCGAAGGCGAGGTCGTACTCACCGGCGTACCAGGGCACCGAGACGTCGTCGAGGCAGTCGACCTTCAGGCCGATGCCGAGCTTGCCCCACCACTCCTTGAGGTACTTGCCGATCGCCTTGTCGTTCGGGTCCGTCGCATGGCAGAGGATGCGCAGGTCGAGCGGCTTGCCGTCCTTGCCGACCCGCTGGTCGCCCTTGAGCTTGTAGCCCGCCTCGTCGAGCAGCTTGGCCGCCTTGGCCGGGTCGTACGCCAGGCTCTGCTCGGCGGTCGGCTGCCAGTGGTACGCGGAGAAGCGCGGCGGGATGTAGCCCTGGCCCTCGACCGCGTGGCCCTGGAAGACCTTGTCGATGACGGTCTTGCGGTCGATGGACAGGAAGAGGGCCTGGCGCACCTTCTGGTCGAGAAGGGCCTTGTTGCCGTTGCCGAACTTCTTGCCGTCCTTGGTCTGCGCGCCCGGGTTGGTGGCCAGCGCGAAGAAGCGGCGGCCCGGACCCTCGTTGACCTTGATGTTCTTCTCGCCCTTGAGGGACGCGGCCTGAGCGGGCGTCAGCGCGGGGGAGCCGGCGACGAAGGAGACCTCGCCCTTGCGGAGCGCGGCGACCGCGGCGTCCTGGTCCTTGTACGTCTTGAAGATCAGCTCGTCGAACTTCGGCTTGCCGCGCCAGAAGTCCTTGTTGGCCTTGAGCTTCACATACTGGTCGACCTTGTAGTCGGTGACGACGAACGGGCCGTTGCCGACGATCGGGAACGTCTTGTCGTTGTTGAACTTGGAGAAGTCACCGACCTTCTCCCAGACGTGCTTCGGCACTATCGGCACATCGAGTGCCGCCATGGTGGCCTGCGGCTCCTTGAGCTCGATGACCAGCTGCGTGGGGCTGGGAGCCGTCACCTTCTTGAAGTTCGCGACGAAGTTGCCGTTGGCCTGCGCGGCGGCCTCGTCGGTCATCATCTTGTTGAACGTCCAGGCCGCGTCCTCGGCGGTGGCCTGCTGCCCGTCCGACCACTTGGAGTCGGACCGGATGGTGTACGTCCAGGTCAACTTGTCCGCGGACGGCTCCCACTTGGTGGCGAGGCCGGGGATCGCGTGGTTGTCCTTGGGGTCGTAGTTGGTGAGGAAGTCGTACATGAGCCGGGAGATGCTGGTGCTCATGAGCCGCTGAGCGAGGAACGGGCTCAGCGAGTCGACGCTCTGTGCGACGGCGACGGTCAGTGTCGACTTTCCGCTGTCGGCGGCCTGCGCCTGCTGCGGCGCGGCACCGAGCGGCACACCCGGGACGATGGATCCGGCGGCCAGCGCCAGTGCGGCGGCACCGGAGGCCAGGAGAACACGCAGACGTGAGCGTGGCTGGGCGGAGCGTGGTGGAACTCTTTCGACCATGGTCAGGGACCTCGCGTCATGACTCGCACGGAGAAGGCGGGTTGATCTGTGGTTCGCCAGCTGGTGAAGCGAAGGTTTATCAGCGGGGGTCGAGCTGCGTCAACGGTCATCGAAACCGCGTGTGGTCTGCGGGAATGCAATGAGGGCCCACACCGTGGAGACGGTGCGGGCCCTCATTGGTTTAGACCTCTGATGCCTTACTGCTGAGGCGCTGGCGGCGGCTGCTGCGGCCATCCGGCGGGCGGTACCGGACCCTGCAGCTCCGGCGGAACCGGCTGGCCGGGCTGCCCCTGCTGCCATCCGTTCTGCTGCGGTCCCGGGAGGCCGGGCTGCGGCGGATACGGCTGCGGGGGCTGCTGACCGCCGTACGGCTGCTGTTGCTGCGGGTACCCCTGCGGCTGTGGCTGCTGCGGGTACCCCTGCGGCTGCTGCTGCTGCGGGGCGTACTGCTGCTGGCCGGGCATCGGCGGGGCGTACTGCGGCGGCGGGGTGGAGCCGTTCGAGGTCCAGAGCCCCTGCTGCTGCTGGGCGCGGGCGAAGTCCTCGGCGACCATCGCGGAGAGATTGAAGTACGCCTCGCGGGTCTTGGGCCGCATCATGTCGAGGTCGACCTCGGCACCGGCCGACAGGTGCTCGTCGAACGGTACAACGACCACGCCGCGGCAGCGTGTCTCGAAGTGCTGCACGATGTCATCGACCTTGATCATCTTGCCGGTCTCGCGGACCCCGGAGATGACGGTGATGGAGCGCTGCACCAGCTCCGCGTACCCGTGCGCGGAGAGCCAGTCCAGTGTGGTGGACGCGCTGGACGCACCGTCGACCGACGGCGTCGAGATGATGATCAGCTGGTCGGCGAGGTCCAGCACCCCGCGCATCGCGCTGTAGAGCAGGCCGGTGCCCGAGTCGGTGAGGATGATCGGGTACTGCTTGCCCAGCACGTCGATCGCGCGCCGGTAGTCCTCGTCGTTGAACGTCGTGGAGACCGCCGGGTCCACGTCGTTGGCGATGATCTCCAGTCCGGAGGGCGCCTGCGAGGTGAACCGGCGGATGTCCATGTACGAGTTGAGGTACGGGATCGCCTGGACCAGGTCGCGGATGGTGGCACCGGTCTCGCGGCGCACCCGGCGGCCGAGCGTGCCCGCGTCCGGGTTGGCGTCGATGGCGAGGATCTTGTCCTGCCGCTCGGTGGCCAGGGTCGAGCCGAGGGCGGTGGTCGTCGTGGTCTTGCCGACGCCGCCCTTGAGACTGATGACCGCGATCCGGTAGCAGGACAGCACGGGCGTACGGATCAGCTCCAGCTTGCGCTGCCGCTCGGCCTCCTCCTTCTTGCCGCCCAGCTTGAAGCGGGATGCGCCGGACGGAGTGCGGCTGCTCTTCGCCTTCTGCTTGCCCCGGACCAGCCGGTCGGAGGAGAGCTCCACGGCGGCCGTGTACCCGAGCGGGGCGCCGGGCACGGAACGCTCGCGCTGGTCATGGGTGACCGGGGTCGGCCAGGCGCCCCCGGTGCGGGGGTCCACGGGCTGTCCCTGCTGCGGGTGTCCCTGCTGGGGGTGTTGGGCCTGTTGGGCCTGCTGGGCCTGCTGAGGCTGCTGGTGCTGGGCCTGCTGCTGGGCCTGCTGCTGAGGAGTGATCTGCGCGGGCAGGTGGGGCGCGGGCTGGGCCGGCGGCAGCGGGGCCTGGCTTCCCTGCGGGACCTGCGGCGGCAGGGGTGTGCCCGGCTGCGCGGGCCACTGGGCACCCTGGGCCGGCTGGGCTCCCTGGGGCGCATGGGCTCCCTGGGGCGGCTGGGTTCCCTGGGCCGGCTGGGGCTGGGGCTGGTGCGGTGCCTGCGGCTGCTGTGACGCCTGCGGGAATCCGTAGCCACCGCCCTGGGGCGGGGTCTGCTGGGCCGGGGGAGCGGGCTGCTGCGGGAATCCGTAACCGCCCTGGGGCGGTTGGGGCGCCTGCGGCTGCTGAGCCGCCCCGGCCTGCGGGAATCCGTAGCCGCCGGGCGCCTGGCCGGTCGGGCCCGGAGCCGGCCACTGCTGGGCCGGCTGGGGCGCGGTGGGCTGCGGCGCGGCGGGCTGGAAGGCGGGCGGCAGCGGCGGCAGGGCGCCCTGTGGCGGCGCGGGCGTCCAGGGGCTCGGTGCGACGGGCGCGACGACACCCTGCGGCGCGTCGGCGGGCGGTACGTCCTGGGGGGCCGCGTCAGCGACGGCGGCGTCGGTGAGGGCAGGGGCGGCAGCGGAGCCCTGCGGCCCGTCCGCCGGGGCATCGGCCGAGTCCGCGCCGGGGGCCGGGGCGGCAGCACCATCGGGCTCCTCGGCGGACGCGTCCGAAGTCTGCGCGGGGGCAGAAGCGGAGCCGGTACCGGGCGCTTCATCCGTACCCGTACCGCTGTCACCGGCACCGGTCTGCGCGGTGCCCGGGCCGGTGTCCGAACGGGCGTCCGAGTCCGGCCCCGAGTCGCTCCCGGCGTCGTCCCCGTCCCCGCCCCCGGCCTCGTCCGCCGAGCGCCCCTCGATCTCCGCGATCTGCCGCTTCAGCGAGGCCGGCGAGAACCGCATCGTCGAGCCGCTCTCCACGTCGCCGCTCCCGAACGGGTCCGACACAACGCCAAAATCCCCTGTCCCGCCCGCGGGAGCAGGCGCGGCGTCATCCGCCGAGGACTGGGCGGGAACCGGCGCCGGCATGGGTGCGGCCGGCATGGGCGCGGGTGGTGCGGGCGCGGGCGGTGCGGGAATGGGCGCGGGCGGCGCCGGCGTCCAGTCGGAGTCGAAACCGCCCCCGGGAGCAGGCGCGGGCACGGACAGCGGCGTTCCGCTCGGCGGCGGAGGCGGCGCCAGATGCGTACCGGCACCCCCCGACGAGTCCCCCGGCGCGTTCTGCGTGTACCAGGCGGGCGGGGTGTAGTCGATGGTGAACTCACCCGTCATCTCTGCGGGCTCCGCGTCGGACGACTCGTCGACGGGCTTGTTCCAGCCCCCGCGGATCTCGTCCCGATCGCCGTTCACTTTGCCTCCTGGTGTGGTCGAGCACCCTTGTGCCGTGGTGGGTGGGGGCGACCGTTTCCGTCTGTCCGACCGCCCGGCTCTCCCCCTGGGACACGCATTGCCTGCCCGCAGGTTCCTCTGCCGCGCCCGGACCCACCCTAATCGTCATGGGGCCCGCTCCGGCAGGGCGTACGGCACCGCAAGAACTGTCCCGTGCATCACGTACTCGCCCCGGGAGACCGAATACGGCGGAGCGCACAGATCGAAGCCGTTGATTCGCGACATATCCGGACGAGGTGAAGAGGGGCCGCGCCCTCACGAGGCAGCCACCCCCTCACCCGGCCCGTGCCTACGTGAGGTCGAACTCACCGTCCCGTGCACCCAGTACGAAGGCACGCCACTCGGCCTCCGTGTACCGCAGCACGGTCTCCGGGTCCAACGACGAGCGCATGGCGACCGCACCGCCCGGCAGATGCGCGATCTCGACCCGTTCCTCCACGTTCTCGGTCCCCGGTGCGCTCAGCCACGTCACGTCCGAGATGTCGAGAGCGTAGAGCTCTTCCTTTTCCTGCTGGGTGCCCATGTCGGCGTCCCTTCGATCGAGCGGTGTCGTTCCCCCGCCATCCTTCCGGAAGCGGCAGGTCCAGGGTCGCGAACAGAAGAGTTCAGCCCATCCGGTCAGTCCAGCCCGGTCCCCGGTCGGTCCCAGGTCAGTCCAGTTCCGGCCAGTCCAGTTCCCGGTCGGTTCCCGGCCAGTCCAGTTCCGGCCAGTCCGGTTCCCGGTCGGTCCCAGGTCAGTCCATCCGGCGAGCGGTGCCGAGCAGCCCGGTCTCTATGTCCGTCGCACTCGTCATGACCCAGTGGCGCTCGCCGCCCGCCACCCAGAGCGTGACACCGTCCGCCAGGGTGGGCAGGGCCTCGCTCTCGGCGCGGGCGAGCCCCAGGATCCGGCCGATCTGGTCCGCCTCGGCGGGCGAGACCCGCTGGACACCCACGAGCGTCGACGACCGCATCAACCGGGGCGCCACCGGGCTCAGATAGGGCAGCAGCGTCAGCACCGACTGCCAAGGTGAGGACACCACCCGGCCACGGGGCGGGCGCATCCCGCAGTCCCGCACCACCACCACCGGGCTGCCCACGGTCGCTCCGGTCGGCGGAACCCGGCCCACGTCATGGAGGGAGACGCATTCGAGACCGGCACCCGCAGCCTGCGCCAGGGTCGTCCACGCCTGGGTACGCCCGGTCTCCACCGCCACCCGTGCCCCGGTGGCCGCCGCACGCAGCGCCAGCACCTGCGCCGTCCACAGGCCGCCGATCAGCAGGACGTCATACGGTGCCGGGCGGTGGAACCCGATCATCTGCGGGTGCCCCTCGGCATCGGTGCCGATGATCACGCCGTCGTCCCCGACCGGCAACGACAGCGCGCCCAGGTGCTCCGCGGCCAGCGTGTGCCCCGCGTGGCGCGGACCGCGCAGTCCCCGCCTCGGCTCGGTGCGATTCGTCACTGTGCGCCTCCCAGCGGGAGCGTCGCCAGCACGCCCGGCAACTGCTCGCGGTCCAGCCGCACCAGACCGACCTTGGCGTGCCGTGCGGCTTGCTCCAATGTCCTTCGTACTCCGACCAGTTCCGTATCGGACCCGCCCGTGATCCGCACATGACCGGACACCGAGACCTCGCCCTGGCGCGAACGGCGTCGCACCGTCAGGCTGAAGGTCGTCGCATACGCGGGAACCGAGGTCAGCAGCGAGACGAGGCGGGGAAGAGGGGTCGCCCCCCGGCCCAACTCGGGCCAGCGGTCCACCGCATAGGCGGTGTGCCAACGGTCGTCGCACCGCCAGACCCTCGTCGTCTCCGTCGTCCGCCGCTGCGCCGCGGCATCCGGGCGTCCGGCGCGGGCCGAGAGCATGGGATTTGCACAAGCGGATGTGGCCACGGCGGAGTTCAGCTCCTCCTGGTCCAGCACCACGGCCCGGAACCCGGCCCCGGTGATCCGGCTCGCCACATGGTCCGCGACCCGGACCAGACAACGCTGAGCCCCGCCGATGCCGCCCCCGCGCGCCTCGACCGCCTCGCGGCACAGTTCCGGATCCAGCTTCACGGCCACCCAGGTCATCCGCAGCGCGGGCGCCCCGATCTGCTCCTGGAGCGGGGCGTAGGACAGCCGTGCCGCCGACTGCTGCGGCAGGTGCTGGGCCGGCGCGGGACGTACCTGCTGCACGAGCTGCGCGGACTCCAGCACGATGTCGTCCACCGACAGGGCATCGCCCAGCAGGGACAACGGGAGCGCCCGCGCACCGCGCGCCTGGCGCAGCGATTCACCGCTGGCCTCGACCCGTACGACAGCCGTCAGGAACGTACCGTCCCCGACCATGCCCACTGTGCGGCGGTCCCGGTCGACGTAGATGTACGGAGCGAAACCCGGCACGCTCTCCGCCACCGGCGCCAGCTGTGGCTCCGCATCCGCGTCGGACGCCACGGCCGTCCGCCGGCGGTCGCGGAGCGCGAGAGCCGTCGACAGCCAGTCCTGTACCGCCCGGCCCCGGCGACGTACCACCGCGAGCAGTACCAGCAGGCAGGCGACCGAGACCCCGGGCACCAGCCAGGCGCCGCCGAGTGCGAAGCCCACCGCGGCGACCGCCAGGGCCGCCTCGACGAGCACCATCTGCCGCAGCACGGTGGCGGGACGGCCGGTCCGCGAGATCGACCGCAGAGTCGTCGCCGCGGGTGCGCCCACAGGCGCCGCGGGTGCTGCTGCGGCAGGCTCGTTGCCACGTTGCCGTCGGGAAGGGCCGGACGCTCGATGGGTAGACCGCCCCGTGCGTTCGCGCGTCGCTGCACCCATCGCCGCGTTGCCCCCTTGTATCCGTTTGTACAGTTTTTTCACGGGTGTTGACCGGGCGATCACCCTACCTGAGCAGTGAGGGCCGAGTACCAACAGGCATAGCTGGAAGCCCAGTCGGCGTTCGAGGCCCACGGTGCGTATGGGAACCTGGTTGCTCACTGGGGAAAAGGGGCAGCGGACAGATGGCATCACGGCGGGACGAACTCAACGCCTACACCTTCGCGAAGCGGAGGTTGATCGCACAGTTCCTGCAACCCAACCCGAGCGGTTCGGAGGAGGGCGCGCCGCGTCCCCTGCGCGCGGTGGTGCCCGGCACGATCGTCGGCGTCGTCATCATCGCGGCGTTCGGAGCCTGGGGGATGTTCAAACCCGTGGCACCCCAGAAGTGGGACACCCCCTACGAGAACGTCATCATCGCCAGCAAATCCACCACCCGGTACGTGGTGTTGAAGACCGATGGAAAGACGCAGCTCCACCCGGTGCTGAACATGGCCTCCGCCAAGCTCCTGCTCGACCCGGACAAGGGCACGGTCATCAACGTCGACGAATCGGTCCTCGACAACGGCAAGATCCCGCATGGCGCCACGCTCGGCATCCCGTACGCCCCCGACCGGCTGCCGGACAAGGACGAAGCCGGTTCGAAGAAGCGGTGGGCCGTCTGCGAGCAGCCCGGCGAGGGCGGCAGGGCCATCCAGAAGGCGGCGTTCGTCTTCGCGGAGCGAGACCAGAAGAAGACCGAGGGCGCGGACCGGCTGCACGGCGGTGAGCTGATGTACGTCGAGGGTCCGGGACCGGACAGGACCCGCTACATCGTGGACGCCACGGGCAAGGCGTACAAGGTCAAGAAGGACGAACTGTTGCTGCGCGCCCTGCTCGATGAGCGCCGCACCCCCCAGCGGGTCTCCGCCGCATGGCTGGCCACCCTGCACACCGGGGACGCGATCGACTTCCCGACCCTCCCAGGGACGCCCGGCGCCGACGCGGGCATCCAGGGGGAGCTGCCGCCCGAGGCGAACCAGGTGGGCATGATCCTTGCGGCGACGTCCGGCACCAGGACCCAGAAGTACGTGGTCCTGCCCGGCCGGGTCGCCCCCGTGTCGGACTTCGTCGCGAAGCTCCTGCTCAGCAGCCGGGACCTGGTCAAGCTCGGCCAGGACGGCAAGGAGAGGTCCGTCAGCGCGGCAGCGTTCGTGCCCGGCGAGGCGTTCGGGCAGAACATGGACTGGCCCAAGAGCGAGCCGAAGCCCGTCAACTCCGCGAACACCGCGCCCGGCAGCCGCAACACCGTGTGCAACGTCCTGCGCGGTGTCGACACGAAGAACGGTGCCACCACGCTCAGCACGTGGGCGGGCACCGGCTTCCCCGCAACGCTGCCCACCGGCTCCAGCAGCGCCTACGTCACCCCCGGATCCGGCCAGCTCTTCCGGCAGTTCAAGGGATCCAGCGCCGACTCCGGCCCCCTCTTCCTGGTCACCGACACCGGTCTGCGCTACGCCATGCAGTCCAACGGCGACGGCGAGCAGGACGACTCCGGCATCGGTGAATCAGGCACGAAGGAGGAGCGGGCGCAGCGGCAGCAGGAGGCGCAACAGGCGCAGAACCGGCTCGGATACAAGGACGTCGTGCCCGCTCCCGTCCCGGCCGCCTGGTCCTCGTTCCTGCCCACGGGACCGCGTCTGTCGACCGGCGCGGCCCGCCAGCCGCAGGGTTCCTGAGGGGCGTATCCACATGACGACGCACACCTCTCCGTACCGGCGTCCGCTGACCGTCGCAGCCGCCACCGCCGTCCTCTTCGTCACGCTGCCGGTACTGCCCGCGGCGGCGGAGGACTCCACCCAGTGCACCTTCGGCTCGAAGATGTACGCGGGCCGCCCCTGGTCGTTGCAGCGCGTCCTGATGGACGAGCTGTGGAAGCAGTCCACCGGCAAGGGCGTACGCGTGGCCGTCATCGACACGGGCGTGGACATCAAGAACCCCCAGCTCAAGGGGGCCGTGGACACCAGGAGCGGCCGCAATTTCCTGGACAAGGACATCAAGGACGAGAACGGCAACAAGATCGAGCGAGGCAAGGAGGACGGCACCACCGACACGGTCGGCCATGGCACCAAGGTCGCCGGAATCATCGCTGCACGAGAAGTGAAGGGCACCGGCTTCACCGGCCTGGCCCCGGACGCGACGATCATCCCGCTCCAGCAGAACGACGCCGAGGGCCACGGAACGGCCAAAACGCTCGCCGACGCGATCACCTACGCAGCCGACGTCGCCCACGCGGACGTCATCAACATCTCCCAGGACACGGCCAACGCCGTGGAGCCCGCGAGCGTCCTGAAACAGGCGGTGGACGCCGCCCTGGCCAAGGAGATCGTGATCGTGGCCTCCGCCGGCAACGACGGGCTCGGCGGCAACGTCAAGAAAACCTACCCGGCCTCGTACCCAGGTGTCCTGGCGGTGGCTGCGTCGGACCGCAACAATGAGCGGGCGGCCTTCTCCCAGTCCGGCGACTTCGTCGGCGTGGCCGCCCCCGGCGTGGACATGATCTCGACGGTCCCCGGCGGCGGACACTGCACCGACAACGGCACCAGCTTCTCGGCCCCGTACGTCGCGGGAGTCGCCGCCCTCATCAAGGCCAAGCACCAGGACTGGACGCAGGAACAGATCGTCGCCCAGATCGAGCAGACGGCGGAACGCTCCGTGGCGGGCCACGACCACCTGGTGGGCTGGGGCGTCGTCGACCCGGTGCGCGCCCTGACGGAGGACGACAAGCCCATCGAGCACCCGGTGGCGCACGAAGGCGTGAGCAAGGGCGAAGCGCCGACACCGGCCCAACTCCACCTGGGCGAAACGGCGGACGAACGCAACGCACGCCTGGCGACCTACGTGGTGGTGGGCGGGGCGGTGCTGGTCGCCGCGATAGCGGGCGTCGCCGTGGCCGTACGCGATGCCCGACGGAGATCCACGGGCCGGTCGACCGGGAATCGTTCTGCCGAAGTTACGTGATGGATAAGAAGGTTGGCCCTGTCGTAGGCAGTGGCTAGGGTTTGTGCAATGAGGTCGGACAGGTTCACGCGGATGCGATAGCAACGCGCGGCAGTCCGAGCAAACGGGGAAACGGGGAGGGCAGGATCGTGGCCGGTCCAGGCGACCTCCGGCGCGGTGTTGGCGCGCTGGAGAAGTTCAGAGGGCGTGTCAACACGCTGCTCGCCGAGCTCGAGGGTTCGGCGGCCGGCAAGTCGAAGATCGCGGAGCAGACGGTGTCACGCGCTGCTCTGAGCGGCCAGAACGCGTGCTTCGCGGAGGCGGACGGGCTGTACACGCAGTACAACCGCGTCCACGAGGCGCTCGTCTCGCTCTCCAAGTCGCTCGGCGACCAGATCGAGTACTTGAGCCTGGGCGTGCACGCGGCAGCCGTCGGCTTCGACAACGTGGACGACGACGTGCGGCGCCGGTTCTACGAGATCCAGGCGCGCCTGGACAAGGAACAGGAGAAGGCGCAGGGGGAGAAGACCGACAGGCCTGCGCCCCAGAATGCCGACAACCAGAGTGACTCGGGGTGGGCAGCAGAATGAGTGATTCGAAGAAGCCGCAACTGACTGCCAAGGAACAGCAGGCACAGGACCAGCAGCGCGTCCAGAACCAGTTGATCGCCACTGACGTCAACCGGCAGGTCCAGGAAGTCATGGACTTGTTCCCTTTCGGAGGTTCGGGCAACTCGGGACGGACTTCGTTCGAGGGCTTCGACCTCAACGCGATGATCGACCTGATCGAGCACTCCAATCCGGAGCATCTCGAACACGCGGGTAAGGCGCTCACGGAGGCAAAGAGAGCCATCATCAAGGCCGCGGACGAGCTGGGCGACTTCATCAAAGCCGTTGATTGGGAGGGCGAGTCCGGAACCGCCTTCCGTGACTGGGGCAATGGCCTGGTAGCCCACGCCCGGAAGCTGGGCGACTTCGCGGAGACCGCCGGAATCCAGATCACGGTAGCGGGCACCGGCCTCGCCTCGGTGCGCAAGTCCCTGCCGCCGCGCGACAACCGCCTGGACCCAAAACCCGTCGAGAAGATCGAGGCCCCGAAGCGGGTCGAGGGCAACCCGGAGTACGCCGCGGCGCTGAAGGTCGAGAAGGACCGCCAGGAGGCCATCAACCAGGCGAACAGGCTGGCTTCGTACTACGCGGTGTCGGAGGAGACGCTGGCGGCGGAGGCACCGCCACGGTTCGAGAAGAAGCTTGATATTGCGATGCCGCGGCCGCATGGTCTCAGGGTGGATGATGCACCCGGCGTCTCTGCCGCAGGCTCCGAGGCAATGGGCAACAGCACTCCACCAAACCACTCAGGGCGCGCTGCCACGGCTGATACAGGCACCCCAGGCGTCACTAGCAATCGTGCTGCAATCGAGTCACTCGACACTGCAACCGCGCCGGACACAAGCACTTCGACGGAGATCGACAGTGTGAAGGCGCCACCGGCCCCTGTGACCCTTCCCGACACGTCCCCCGCGCCGCCGACTGCAAATCCTACGGGCCCGAGTACAGGTCCGAATCCGCCTATGGCGAATGAGTTTGTGAACCCTGTGGCAGGTGGCTCGCGGCGTTACGCGCCATCAACCGGGCTTCCCAGAGCAATTGGGCAGCCCGGAAAGAGTGGCCCCACGAGCAGTGGACCTACGATGACTGGGCGCCCTGGATCTCCGGTTGGACGTCCGGCTCCCATTGGCGGTGGCCCGGGCTCAGGCACGCCTGGACGCCCTGGTGGAGGCGGGAGCCAGCCACCCGCTGCCGGCCGATCTCCTGTGACTGGTGGCAGGCCCATGGCAGGTAGTCCGGCAAATACCTCCAAGTCGCCTGGCCCCCTTACCAGGCGCGCCAGGGCCATCGTAGGCGGGACCCCGCAGCGCACCGTTCCGGGCACAGACTCGTCTGGAGGGACTCGTGGCGTTCCGCGCGGAACGCCTATCGGCACCGGACAGCGCGGAGTGATCGGAGCCGGTGGAACGAACGCTGCGACTCGACCTGGCGGGCGCGGGACTCCCAGCTCGAAGGGCATCGTGGGTACGCCTCGCGGTACTGCCGGATCCGGCTCGGGTTCGAGGGGCTTCACGGCTGGAGGCGCGGGCCTTGTACGTGGTCCCGGAGGGCGGCAGGACTCCGACGACGAGGATCAGGACGGCGGCGCCCCGCGCCCGGACTACCTGTCTGAAGACAGAGAGACGTGGGAGGCCGGACGGCGTGGAGCCGCACCTCCGGTGATCGAGTAGGTACAGGGAAGGTTCGGAAGTCAGGATGACAGCAGGAATGAGCCAGACCCGGAAGCGCCGCATGCCTGCCGGAGTGCGTGGGCGTCTGCTTGGCACGATGGCCGTAGTCGCTGCCTGGAGTGCTGGATTTGGAGGGGTTTCCCCCTCTGCGGTGGCCGCGGACGTGCAATCGAAGCAGTGGTACCTCGGCGCCATGCAGGCAGAGGAGATGTGGAAGGTCACCACGGGCGAAGGCATCAAGGTTGCTGTTATCGACTCTGGTGTCAACCCATCGACGCCATCCCTCAAAGGCCAGGTCCTGAAGGGGTTTGACGCCACAGGGGCCGACGGCGATGAGTACGACGACTATCGCGGACATGGCACAACCATGGCTGAGTTGATTGCCGGAACGGGCAAGGGTGGGGGCCTGCGAGGCCTTGCCCCGGGGGCGAAGATCATCCCGATGCGGATCACCGATACAGAGTTTCAGAATCAGCATTCAGTGAATGCGCATGACTTCGAGGACGCTATCCGAGCTGCGGCTGACAGTGATGCAAAGATCATCAGCATGTCAGCTGGCAGTGAGTTTCCGACGCAAAAAGAACGAGACGCTGTCCAGTACGCACAAGACAAGGGGAAGCTGTTCTTTGCGTCGGTCGGCAATGGGGCGCAGAGCGGAAACAAAGAGGAGTATCCGGCGGCATATCCGCAAGTCGTTGGCGTGGCCGCAGCAGATCGCAACGGCAAGGTTGGCCAGTTCTCTCAGTACGGTCAGGTTACCGACATCGCCGCTCCTGGCAGTGACGTTCCGCACTGGTGCGATGAAACCTTCCGGAGGTATTGCGATGGAAATGGCACCAGTCAAGCAACCGCCATCGCATCCGCCTCCGCGGCCTTGGTGTGGTCTGCCCACCCCGACTGGACCGCGAACCAGGTTCTCAACGTCCTCTTCGACACAGCAGGCCGTGACTGGGAAAAGGGCACGCTCAGCAAGTACCTCGGGCATGGCCTGATCCGCCCTTCCATGAACATCCTCAAGGGCAAGGGAAACCCCGGCGCCCCGGACATAAGCCCCCTCACCAAGGAAAAGACGTCCGGTTCCTCTGCCTCCCCAGCCGCCTCCGCACCAGGTTCGTCACAGCCTCAGAAGAAGGAAACGGCTGACGACGCCGTCGTGGCAGGCTCCAGCAAGGAGAAGGATGACGGAACTCCGCTCGGCCTGATCATTGGCGGAGCGGCAGCGGTCGTCGTGCTCGGCGGCGGAGCCTTCGCGCTCGTCCGTAAGCGCCGCACCGCCTGATTGTCTGACTGACCGTACGTTCTTCACCCGTACCCACCGGCAAGCAATGCCGGGCCGAACAAGAGCACCAGGAAGGAAGCCGAGATCATGGCTGATCAGAAGCTCTCAGATGCCGCACTCCTCAAGCTGGAGGGTGAGCTCTCCACGCGATTCGACTCAGTGAAGGGCCAGCTGAAGACGCTCCAGGGGACGATCGACAGCCTGGAAGGCCACTGGAAGGGCATCGGCGCCGGCGCCTTCAACAAGAAGCAGGAAGAGGTCAACCAGAAGATGGTCAGCATTGCCCATCGGCTGCTCAACTTTCAGGAAGCCATCAAGGCGGCGCGCACCATTAAGGGCAACACCGAGGACGAGATCAGGCAGGCTCTCCAGGGCGTCGACGTCGTCGGCGGTTACTCGGGTGACGCCGGCGCAGAGGCCAGGACCTCTAACCTCAACAACTTCTGACCTCGACGCGCACGTTCCACGTACGAGGCATTCATACCAAACCTAGATAACACGGGAGGACCGCATGTCGGGCAACAACGACGGCACGATGGTTGTCACTTACGCGAGCCTGGACCTCGCAGCCGGCGCCATCGACCGGCAGAGCAAGCAGCTCCAGGAGGACCTTGCGGCCATCAAGCGGATGATCGCCAATGTGTCCGAGCTCTGGGTGGGCGAGGCCAAGAGCGCCTACGACACCGCTCAGAAGGGCTGGGACAATGACGCCACGGCGATTCACAATGCCCTGAGCGAGATCTCGCGCAAGGTGCGCGAAGCCGGTACGTCGTACCAGGCCGGCGACAAGCGGGCGAGGGCCAACTTCGAGTAGAACTCGGCAGAGCACAGCTCAGGGTGGGCACGCACGGGAGGTGCCCACCCTGAGCTGTGTCCCGTGCACACCGAGCCGAGCTGATCAAAGTCCGGCCGCAACCCGACCTGATCAGCTCGACCGCTGTCAGGCTCAGAACCGCTGGATCTCTTCGCCGTCCGGCACCTGGTAGCAGCCGGAGACGACCATCAGGCTGAGGCTCGGTGGGTCGGTCTTGGCCATTTCGACGATCTTGACGCTGTGCTTCTTCGCGTCGTTGTCGGCCGTGAGGTTGATGTTCTTGTTCTTACTGGTGTCCGGGCCGTAATCCACGACCTTCCACCCGTGCTTGGGCAGTTCCTTCTTGAGCCGCTCCATCAGGCCATCGAGCTGGTCTGCCGATGCCGGAGTGAAGCTCCACGGGTGAAAGATCTGGAAGTACTTCTCGCGGTCCTTGCCCGCGCATTCCGTGACGCCCGCCCCGGTCTTGGACGTCTTTCCCTTGATGCCGATCAGGTCGTAGATCTCGCTGGAGACCTTCTTTGCCTCATCAGCGGCCTTCTCAGAGGTGCTGGTGCCCGCGGACGGGATGCCGTGGGAGTCATCGGTGTCAGTCATGCTGCATCCAGTGAGGGTCGCGAGGGCGAGGGACAGGAGGAGCGCCGGGGCGCTCAGTCTGGTCTTCATGTTGAGGGGCCTTGATGCGTCGGAACGGTGTCGGGCCGGTCATGTCGTCGGGGGCTTCGAGGGGCGGTGCCCGCAGGCACGACACCTCTACTTCACATGCGCCCAGTAGTTCGGCGGTGGCTTCAACATCACGCTGTCGCTGTTGCCTGCCACGACCTGTCCCTGATTCCACAGGCTGTCGGTCCCCTCTTTCCAGTAGTCGCTGTGGCCCTCGGTGTCCGTGGTCATCTGGTTGGCGCCGAAGCGTTCGTCGCTGGGGATGGTCCAGGGGCCGTCCCAGTCGGTTCCACCGTGTCCGTAACGGCCGATGTCCGGAACGGGGTCCCCGTCGGCCTCCTGGTTCCAGACGTGCCCCGAGGGCACGTCCAGCTGCTCGGCCTTGGGTACCTGAACACCAGGGCTGCCCGCGAGGACCACGTCGTCAGCGTTCAGGTCACCCTGCCGGGCCGCGGAACCGATGAGGGTCGTTCCGTACGAGTGGCCGATCGCGGTGCGGTGCGGGTCCGAATCGCCGGTGTGCGACGCGTCGAGCCCGTCCATGAACTGGTTGAAGGCCGGCGCGCCGTCATTCGCGTAGTGACTGAACGGCGAGTCCTTGACGATGTCCTGCGGGGCGTCGTACCCGAGCCAGGTGATTGTGGAGACCGAATCGTTGCCGGGCGCGGCGTCAGCCACGCGCCACACGTTCACCATCCGTCCGATGTCACCGCTGATGCCGCCCAGGTTCGACGTCGTGCCCGGCACATAGACCGCCTGGTGATCGGCCGTGTCCGGATTCCCGTTGGCGACGATCGCTCGGCCATTTCCTTCCGGGCTGAACCCGAGCAAGTATGCCTCGGGCAGGCCTTCCTCACCGGTCTGGGCGAAACGGTCCTGGATGCTCTGCATCCCCTTGAGGGACTTGTTGAGCTGCTCGTACCGATCGCCGTACTTGTTGTGCCAGGCCATCCACTCGTCGGTGTGCACCCTGGACGGAATCGGACCGGCCTTGATCCACGTCCATTCGTCGGCCGGCGGCTTCGGGATGGAATCCAGTTCCAGTTGGAGCTCGCCCTGCTTCTCCGAGAGGACGACGCGATTCGCCTCGTCCCGAACCGTTGAAGGCAGCCCGTCGAGCGCTCCCACGGTGTCGGGGCGGAGGGAGAGCCACGCTGCCCGCTCCTCCGGGCTGAGCCCGTTCCACCACGATGCGTTGTCCTTCGGACTGCCGTCCTTCGGGGGCTCCGGCAGGGAGTCGAGATAGCTCTTGCCCGCTTCGCGGACTCCACCCATGTCCGACTGCGCGTCGGCCCAGTCCCGCTTGGAGACCTTCAGGTCGTCGTCGGCCTTCAGCGCGTGCAGCTTCGGTGCCCACCTCTCGTCGGCATCCGTGGCTTCCTTCAACGCGTCGGCGATCCGGTTCGCATAGGCCATCGCCCTGCCGTAGTTCGGATTCGGGTGCATGTTCGCCGCCTGGCGCTCCAAGGCGTCGGACGTCGGGCTGCCCCCGGCGCTCCCGATCACCGTGCCGCCGTCGGCGGTCTTCTCGGCGCCGGGTTTCTTGCCTGCCGGGTAGGTGACCGAACCGTTCGCGTTCACCGTGCAGTGGTCCGCGCGGGCGTCCTCGATCGCCGCCTCCAGCCTCTGCTTGGCCACCGCCATATCGAAGGCGAAACCATTGAGCGCGGTGCCTACCAGACCGCATTCGGTCTGCGCGTAGTGGAAGTTCTTCGACAGTTCGCGGAGCTCTCGAGAAGCTGCGTCCGCCGCTTCGCCCTCGAGCTGGTTGCGGATCCCAGCGCAGATCTGGTTGTCGATCGTGTCCTTGGCCGCACTGGCCATGTCACCGGTCGCCCGATAGGCCTCCGCGGCGCCCTCGTACTCCGATGGCTTGAAGGCCTTCAGTGTCGCAAGATCCATGATCGCGAATCACTTCTCTCTCGTGTGGCCGCCGACGGCCGCGGTGTCCTGGTACTTCAGCTGCAACTTGTCCAGCTCTTCCCTGACCGTCTGGTCGGACTTCGAAAGATCGTGCCCCGCACCCTCTAAAAGCCCACCTAACCCGTCGCAACGACTGCTCACATCGCCGACATACTTTCGCCAGGATTCGTACAGATCCTTCTGTGCGGCCGCACTCCGGCACCCGCCGGTGTCACTCAGCCCTGCCTGTCCCTGGCTCAGTTTCGCCAACGCCTTGCCGACGCCGTCCACCAGGCCTTTTACGTCCTCGCCGGCCTTTACCCATGCCTTCTTGTTCGATTTCAGATTTCCCGAGGCCGAGGCCGAGCCCGGCGCAGGGCCGCCACCTTGATCAGCCGGATACTGATTCAGCTGCATCTGCGCGGAACCACGCGCCGCCGCATCGGATTTGAGGTGCTCCCACTCGTCCCACGTCATCGGTGAAACCTTCCCCGTTGCTCCGTTCTCGGGCCGTCCGGGACGGTCCGTCATGGTCTCTGGTTCCGAGGGGCGAAATCAATGGCCGGGAATCGCTGTATCCCGCCGCGGTGACGCCGCCGAACCTATGCAGGGCGCTCTTTTTGTCGAACCCCACAGCCCCACTTCGGTAACTGACAGGAGAAAACCGTCGCCACCTGACACAACTCAATCCGGTTGTACGGGTTTCACCGATTGCTGGACTCCACGAATGCCCATCAAATACCCCCCCTTCGAGTGGCAGTCGCGCCGGCGGCCACGCACCGGCCTCGGAGGCAGGTAGGTAGGCAGGCGGGCAGGACGGAAGGAAGGCAGGAAGGCGGAAATGCAGGAGATGTAGGAAATGCAGGAAATGAAGAAGGCAGGGGACGCAGACGGGGCACGGCCGGTCGTGTCGACCGTCGCCGTGCCCCGCCTGTGCTTCCTGCCCGCGGTCCTACCGCTGACCGTCCATGAGCCCCGTCTGCACCAGCGGATTCCCGCGCCGCCGGGTGACGAAGACCCCGCGCCCCGGAGGCATCGGCCGCGGTCGTACGTTGCCGAGGACGTCGCCCTCGATGGGGTCGCCCGAGAGCATCAGGCCCTGCGCGCCCAGCTCCATGATGCGCTGCATGAACGACTCGTACAGGGCCCGGCCGGCACCCGCCGTGCTGCGGGCGATGATGAACCGGACGCCGACGTCACGTGAGAACGGCAGCATCTCCGTGAGCTTGGCCAGCGGGTTTCCGCTGGACGTGGAGACCAGGTCGTAGTCGTCGACGACCACGTACACCGTCGGGCCGCTCCACCAGCTGCGTTCGCGCAGTTCCTGCGCCGTGACGTCGGGCGACGGTGTACGACGCTTCATCAGGTCGTACAGCGCGTCCACGTGGTGCTCCATGTTGTTGGACATGGGCACGTACTCCGCCAGGTGCGTCGTGGGGGTGACGTCCAGGAGCGCTCGGCGGTTGTCGATGACGAAGAACTTGCAGGTGTTCCCGTCGTACCTCTCGCTCAGCTGCTTGATGAGCAGCCGCAGCAGGTTCGACTTGCCGGACTCGCTCTCGCCGAACACCAGGAAGAACGGGTCGCGCTCGAAGTCGAGGAAGACCGGCTCCAGGTTGTTCTCGTCGATGCCGAACGCGACGCCCCGCTCCGGATGCGCGTAGCCCGGGGGCAGTTCGCGCACCGGGAGCTCGCGGGGCAGCAGCCGGACCGCCGGGGCCGGCGCCGCGGTCCAGTGCCGGGCGACCTCCTGGTTCATGGCCGCCGTCGCCTCGGAGAGGTCGCTGTCGGAGTTGATGCCGTCGATCCGCGGTACCGCCGCCATGAAGTGCAGCTTCTCCGGCGTGAGGCCACGGCCGGGCACCCCTGCGGGCACGTTGACCGCGGCCTTGCGGTCCAGTTCGGAGTCCATGACGTCGCCGAGCCGCAGTTCCAGCCGGTTCATCAGATGGTCCTTGAGGGTGGCCCGGACCTCCATGGACCGCGACGCCGTGACGATCAGGTGGATGCCGTACCCGAGGCCGCGCGCCGCGATGTCCAACGCTGCCGGTTCCAGGGCCTCGTAGTCCGTACGGAAGTTGCCCCAGCCGTCGATGATCAGGAAGACGTCGCCCCACGGCTGGTCCGTGACCGAGATGTCGCCGCGCGCCCGCAGCCTGCGGAAGGTGGCGATGGAGTCGATGCCGGCGCTGCGGAAGTACTCCTCGCGCCGCGCCATGATCCCGTACACCTCGGAGACCGTGCGCCGCACCCGCTCGGGGTCGAGCCGGGAGGCGATCCCGCCGACGTGCGGCAGGCCGGATACGGAGGCCATGCCGCCGCCACCGAAGTCGAGTCCGTAGAACTGGACCTCCTGGGGCGTGTGGGTGAGCGCGAAGCCCGCGATGAGCGTGCGCAGCAGCGTGGACTTCCCGGACTGGGGACCACCGATGATCTGCATGTGACCCGCCGCACCGGAGAAGTCCCGGTAGAGCGTGTCGCGCCGCTGCTCGTACGGCTTGTCGACCACGCCGAGCGGTACGACGAGGCGGCCCGAACCCTCGAACCCGGGCTGGGTCAGCCCACGGCCCTCCACCGGGGAGAGCCCCGGGAGCAGCTCGTCCAGCGACGGCGGGTTGTCCAGCGGGGGGAGCCACACCTGGTGGGCGGAGGCCCCCCGGCCCTCAAGCCTGCGCACGATCACATCGAGCACCGTGTCCGCCAGGGCGTCGTCCTCCGGCGTACGCGCGTCGGGCACCAGGGCGTCGGGCTGCGGGCTCGGCTGCACGTACTGCACCGGCACCGGAGCCGCAGTGAACACCACCGGCCTGCGGTCCACCGGCAGGGGTCCTGAGGACACGGCCGGCTGGGCGCCCGAGCGGTACACCCCTGAGACGTACGCGGCCTTGAAGCGCACCATCTCGTCCGTGCCGTACTTCAGGTACCCGGAACCGGGGACGTTGGGCAGGTGGTACGCGTCCGGCACACCCAGCGCCGCCCGGGACTCGCCCGCCGAGAACGTGCGCAGGCCGATCCGGTACGACAGATAGGTCTCCAGACCGCGCAGCCGCCCCTCCTCCAGGCGCTGCGAGGCCAGCAGCAGATGGACGCCCAGCGAACGGCCGATGCGCCCGATCTGCACGAACATCTCGATGAAGTCGGGCTTGGCGGTGAGCAGTTCGCTGAACTCGTCGATGACCAGGACGAGAGAGGGGATGGGCTGCAGGGGAGCGCCCGCGGCACGCGCCTTCTCGTAGTCGTGGATGTTGGCGTAGTTGCCCGCGTCGCGCAGCATCTCCTGACGGCGGTTGAGCTCACCGCTGATGGAGTCGCCCATGCGGTCGACCAGCGTCAGGTCGTCCGCGAGGTTGGTGATCACCGCTGCGACGTGGGGCATCTGCGCCATACCGGCGAAGGTGGCACCGCCCTTGAAGTCCGCGAGGACGAAGTTGAGCGTCTCCGAGGTGTGGGTGACGGCGAGGCCGAGCACGAGCGTGCGCAGCAGCTCGGACTTTCCGGAACCGGTGGCGCCGACGCACAGGCCGTGCGGCCCCATTCCCTCCTGCGCCGCTTCCTTGAGGTCCAGCATCACGGGGCTGCCGTCCTCGCCGACCCCGATCGGGACGCGCAGCCGTTCCGCCTGGGAGCGGGCCCGCCAGGTCCTGCTGACGTCGATCGAGGCGGCGTCACCGAGGTTCAGCAGATCGGTGAACTCGAGATTGGCGAGAAGCGGCTCGTCGTCGTCCCCGCCCGTGGCCACATGGAGCGGTGCCAGCTGCCGGGCCAGCGCCTCGGCGGCCTCCTGGCTGAGCAGGTCGGGAACACCTTCGTAGACCAGTCCGTGCCCGGACTCCAGCTGGAGCAGCTGGGGGCGCACCACGACGGACAGGCCGCCGCGTGCCCCGTTGACCTCGCCCGGTACGACCTCGATGACCGTCACGCCCTGGAGGCCCTCGGCCGCGGCGAGCGCGGACACCGGCGACACGGACTGGCCGTCGAGCACGACGACGACATGCGGCTGGTCCATGAGCGGCTGGCCGTCGGGCTGGAAGCGCGGCCGGCCGTCGAGCCGGGGCGCGAGCATTTCCTCCAGCTCCGCGACGCTCGTGGTGATCAGGCGGCGGACGCCGGCACCGTCGACGAAGTCCGCGGCCTGGACGTGCGGAAGCCACTTCGTCCATTCCCAGCGCGCGGCGGCGTCCCGGTCCGTCGCGACGGCGATGACCAGGTCCTCGGGGGAGTGCAGCGAGGCGAGCGCACCGACCATCGCGCGGGCCGTGGAACGGACGGACTCCGCTTCGCCGCTGATCGTCAGGTGGTAGAAGGCGCGCAGCGAGACCGCCATGGGCAGGCCGTCCAGCGTGCTGTGGGTCGTCAGGAACTGCTGCATCGCCCCGGCGGTCAGCGGCTCCAGCTCGTCGACCGGCGCGGTGTCGGGTGCGATGAGCGGCGTCGCGAGTTCCTGAGTGCCCAGGCCGATGCGTACCTGCGCGAAGTCGGCGTCACCGACGCGGCGTTCCCAGACCCGGCTGCCCTCGGCGACGAGCGCCCACAACTGGTCCGGGGACGGGTGGAGATAGAACTGCGCGTCGCGCTGTTTCCGGGCCGTCTTCAGCACGGAACGTCTGGTCTGCGTCAGGTACTTCAGGTAGTCCCGCCGCATGTCGGCGAGCTGTCCCTGGGTCCCCCGCCGGAAGCGGACCATCATCGCGACGGCCATGGCGACCGTCGAGGCGATCATGATCATGCCCATGATCCGCATGATCGGGTTCGGGGTCATGAAGAAGAAGACCACGGAACCGCCCATGCCGAGCATCGGCAGCAGCTGCATCATCACCCCCTCCTGCTGCCCGCGAGGAAGCTCGGGCGGAGGTTGCAACTGCACCTGCTCGTCCGGCACTTCGGAGGGCAGGGCCCGCGGTGGGCGCTTGACGACAATCTGGCTCACAGCTCACCAATTCCCTTGCCGGACAGAACTGTTCGTATCGGCGCCCCCGTGGCGACGGGCTCCATCCGCGGGAGGATCCTACTGGCGTATGGAATGACACCGGGAGCGGTAGGGTGTCGCAACGCGTGTAAGCATTCGCTAACTACCGCAAGGAAACGGCCGTTCGGGGCGCTAGGGCTGCCCCGTGGTCCCTGGTGGATCGGTGTGCGGCGTCGGATGCGGTGCATCGCAAGGCGCAAGGATGCCCGGGTACCGGATGTATTCGGGTGTTCCGGCAACGCGGCGAGGTGCCGTGGTTGTCGTCTCGCGCCCGCAGGGGATCACGGGACGGCCCTCGGCGAGGTCCGCGGTCCCCGGTTCGTTTCCGGAAAACGATGAGGGGGAGCAGCAGGTGACTATGACGGCCCAAACGGCGGCCACCGGACAAGGTCGGCCCGGTCCCGGAGTTCCGTCCGGCAACGGAACCGGCTTCTGCCGGGTCACGGTCGTCGCGCCCGACAGCCGCGTCGACGTGGCGCTGCCCGAGGACATCCCCGTCGCCGACCTGTACCCGGAGATCCTCCGGCTGTCGGGACAGAGCCCCGCCCAGGGCGCACCGGTCGGCTATCACCTGGTACGTCGCGACGGCACCGTCCTCGACAGCGGGCGCACCCTGGCCGGTCAGCGCATCCTCGACGGCGAACTGCTGTCCCTGCGCCCCTTCTCCGAGTCACTGCCCCCCGCGGTCTTCGACGACGTCTCCGACGCGGTCGCCACCGCCGTCGCCCGCGACCGCACTCTCTGGGGCGACAGCCTCATGCGCGGTGCCGGGCTCTTCGCGGGGGCGCTCCTGCTGGTCCTGCTCGGTTTCGTGCTGTGGAACTCCGGCCCCCGGCACGACATGCACGGGCTGCCGGGCGTCCTCGCCGCGATCGTCGCCGTACTCGCCCTCGCGCTCGCCTGCGTACGTGCCCGCGTCTACGACGACCGGGGATCGTCCACGGCGCTGGGCATCGGCGCGCTCGCGAACGCCGGGGTCTCCGGCGCCGGGCTGCTGTCGCTCAGCGAGGGGCAGGGCATCGGCAGGCTCCAGTTCCTGCTCGCCTGCGCCGCCGTGCTGGTGGTCGCGGTGATCCTCATGATCGCCGCCCCCGGCGGGGACGGAATCTTCGTTGCGTTCGTGTTCGCCGCGGCCGTCGGCGTACTGGTGACCTTCGTCGCGATCACCGCCGGCCTGGAGCCCGCCGAGACCGCGGCGATGTGCGCGCCGATCTCCGTGGGCGTCCTCGCCTTCCTGCCCGGCCTCTCCACCCGTTTCGCCCGCCTCCCCATCGGCTTCGAGCCGCCCCGCACCACCGCCGGTGACTACGGGACGTCCGAATCGGCCCCGCAGGGCCCGGTCGACGCCGACCGCATCGCCGCCCAGGCACGGCGCGGCCACGAACTGCTCGTCGGCCTGGTCGGCGGATGCGCGCTGGTGGCCGTGGGCGCCGCCGCCGTCCTGGGATTCTCGGACAACATCTGGGGCCAGCTGCTGGCGCTCGCCACCGGGATCGCCATGCTGATGCGTTCCCACCTGTTCCGTTACACGGCCCAGGTCGGCTGCGCACTGGCGGCGGGTCTCGGCGCACTCGTGCTCCTGGGCCTCGGCCTCTCCCTCAACCCGCCGATCGAGATGCTGCGCGACGCCGCCACGGGGGACAGCACCGCGCTCGACATCCGTACGATCTGGCTGGCCGCGGCCGTCGCGGGCGCCGCCGCTCTGATCACCGCCATCGGGCTGATCGTGCCCCGCAAGGGAGTGACCCCGTTCTGGGGACGCTTCCTGGAGATCGCCGAAGCGTGTGTGCTCCTGACGCTGATCCCCCTCTGCCTCGCCGTTTTCGACCTCTACCAGTCGATCCGCGCTCTCACCAGCTGACCCGGGCACCCGGCGCGGCCGACCCGGCTGCGCCGGACTGGTACGCTGTGTGACGGCCGTTTGTGTACGCGCTCCCGGATCATCCTGGGATCTGCGCTCATCGGACCTTCGCCTCCGAGTCATGGAAGCTCCCCTGCGATCAAGACCAGGGGCACTCGTGGGCGCATCGAACATCAAAGAGGAGTACGCGTGCCGCTCGACGCCGCTACGAAGAAGCAGATCATGTCCGAGTTCGCCCAGAAGGAGGGTGACACCGGATCCCCCGAGGTCCAGGTCGCGATGCTCTCCCGCCGGATCTCGGACCTGACGGAGCACCTCAAGACGCACAAGCACGACCACCACTCCCGTCGTGGTCTGCTGATCCTGGTCGGCCAGCGTCGCCGCCTCCTTCAGTACCTGGCCAAGAAGGACATCCAGCGCTTCCGTGCCCTGGTCGACCGCCTCGGCATCCGCCGCGGTGCGGCCGGCGGCGCCAAGTAGTTCGCCGTGAAGGGAGCGGTTCCCACCACTGAGGGGGCCGCTCCCTTTGCTGTACGTACGATTGTGCGTACGTGGGCAGCCACCGGACGTGACGGTTCGCCCGCACGGCCGGAAATGCCAAGCAGAACCGAATCTCAGTAACCTGGTCGGAGAACGACCGCAGACGAGCGAGAAGCAGACCTCCCCGCCGCCGGTCCTCGGTAGTGGCCCCCGGACTCATCGACCCGGGTGCTTCGATCGAAGACCGGCCCGCCGATGGAGGGCTTCTCCGCTACCGTCCCCCGCCACACGGGCGTGGGGGCGAGAAGACGATATGTATCGGAGAAAACGCTAGTGGAGAACGAGACCCACTACGCCGAGGCCGTTATCGACAACGGAACCTTCGGCACCCGCACCATCCGCTTCGAGACGGGCCGCCTGGCCAAGCAGGCCGCCGGCTCCGCCGTCGCGTACCTGGACGACGACACCATGGTGCTGTCGGCCACCACGGCTTCCAAGAAGCCCAAGGACAACCTGGACTTCTTCCCCCTCACGGTGGACGTCGAGGAGCGCCAGTACGCGGCCGGAAAGATCCCCGGATCCTTCTTCCGCCGCGAGGGCCGCCCCTCCGAGGACGCGATCCTCACCTGCCGTCTGATCGACCGGCCGCTGCGCCCCTCCTTCAAGAAGGGCCTGCGCAACGAGATCCAGATCGTCGAGACGATCATGGCGCTCAACCCCGACCACCTGTACGACGTGGTCGCGATCAACGCCGCCTCCTGCTCCACGATGCTGGCGGGCCTTCCCTTCTCCGGCCCGATCGGCGCCACCCGCGTCGCCCTGATCAAGGGCCAGTGGGTCGCCTTCCCGACGCACACCGAGCTCGAGGACGCCGTCTTCGACATGGTCGTCGCCGGTCGCGTCCTGGACGACGGCGACGTCGCGATCATGATGGTCGAGGCCGAGGCCACCGAGAAGACCATCCAGCTCGTCAAGGACGGCGCCGAGGCTCCCACCGAGGAGATCGTCGCCGCCGGTCTGGAAGCCGCGAAGCCCTTCATCAAGGGCCTTTGCAAGGCCCAGTCGGACCTCGCCTCCAAGGCTGCCAAGCCCGTCGGCGAGTTCCCGGTCTTCCTCGACTACCAGGACGACGTCTTCGCCGCCCTCGAGTCGGCCGTCACCTCCGAGCTCGCCCAGGCGCTCACCATCGCCGGCAAGCAGGACCGCGAGGCCGAGCTGGACCGCGTCAAGGAGATCGCCGCCGAGAAGCTCCTCCCGGCCTTCGAGGGCCGCGAGAAGGAGATCTCCGCCGCGTACCGCGCGCTGACCAAGAAGCTGGTCCGCGAGCGCGTCATCAAGGACAAGGTCCGCATCGACGGCCGCGGCGTCACGGACATCCGTACGCTCGCCGCCGAGGTCGAGGCCATCCCGCGGGTGCACGGCTCGGCGCTGTTCGAGCGTGGCGAGACCCAGATCCTGGGCGTCACCACCCTCAACATGCTCCGCATGGAGCAGCAGCTGGACACCCTCTCCCCGGTGACCCGCAAGCGCTACATGCACAACTACAACTTCCCGCCGTACTCCGTCGGTGAGACCGGCCGCGTGGGCTCGCCCAAGCGCCGCGAGATCGGCCACGGCGCGCTCGCCGAGCGCGCCATCGTGCCGGTGCTGCCGACGCGCGAGGAGTTCCCCTACGCGATCCGCCAGGTCTCCGAGGCGCTGGGCTCCAACGGCTCGACGTCCATGGGTTCGGTCTGCGCCTCCACCATGTCGCTGCTGAACGCCGGTGTGCCGCTCAAGGCCGCCGTCGCCGGTATCGCCATGGGTCTGATCTCCCAGGAGATCGACGGCAAGACCCACTACGTCGCCCTCACCGACATCCTCGGTGCGGAGGACGCCTTCGGCGACATGGACTTCAAGGTCGCCGGTACGAAGCAGTTCGTCACCGCGCTCCAGCTCGACACCAAGCTCGACGGCATCCCCGCCTCGGTCCTGGCCGCCGCGCTGAAGCAGGCCCGCGACGCCCGCCTCCACATCCTCGATGTGATGAACGAGGCCATCGACGTCCCGGACGAGATGTCCCCGAACGCCCCGCGGATCATCACCGTCAAGATCCCGGTGGACAAGATCGGTGAGGTCATCGGCCCCAAGGGCAAGATGATCAACCAGATCCAGGAGGACACCGGCGCCGACATCACGATCGAGGACGACGGCACCATCTACATCGGTGCCGCCGACGGACCGGCCGCCGAGGCCGCCCGCGCCACGATCAACTCGATCGCCAACCCGACCATGCCCGAGGTCGGCGAGCGCTACCTGGGTACGGTCGTCAAGACCACCACCTTCGGTGCCTTCGTCTCCCTCATGCCGGGCAAGGACGGCCTGCTGCACATCTCGCAGATCCGCAAGCTCGCCGGTGGCAAGCGCGTGGAGAACGTCGAGGACGTGCTCGGTGTCGGCACCAAGGTCCAGGTCGAGATCGCCGAGATCGACTCCCGCGGCAAGCTCTCCCTGATCCCGGTCGTCGAGGGTGAAGAGGACGAGAAGAAGGACGACGCCGCCAAGTGACGTCCCGTAGTTCCGTGACGACGGCCCGCGCTTCCTCGGAGGCGCGGGCCGTCGCCCGTACCCAAACGCTTCTCAAGGGCACCAACGGCATCGGTACGGTCCGCCGCACCGTGCTGCCCGGCGGTCTTCGGGTGGTCACCGAGACCCTGCCCTCCGTACGCTCCGCCACCTTCGGCATCTGGGCCAACGTCGGATCACGCGACGAGACCCCCACGCTGAACGGCGCGACGCACTACCTCGAACACCTCCTCTTCAAGGGCACCGCCAAGCGCAGTGCCCTGGACATCTCCGCCGCGATCGACGCGGTCGGCGGCGAGATGAACGCCTTCACGGCGAAGGAGTACACCTGCTACTACGCGCGGGTCCTCGACACCGACCTGCCGCTGGCCATCGACATCGTCTGCGACATGCTGACCGGCTCGCTGATCACCGCCGAGGACGTCGACGCCGAGCGCGGCGTCATCCTCGAAGAGATCGCGATGACCGAGGACGACCCGGGCGACTGCGTGCACGACCTGTTCGCGCACACCATGCTCGGCGACACCCCCCTCGGCCGCCCGGTCCTCGGCACCGTCGACACCATCAACGCGCTCGACCGCGGCCGGATCGCCCGCTTCTACAAGAAGCACTACGACCCCACGCACCTGGTCGTCGCCGCCGCGGGCAACATCGACCACGCCACGGTCGTACGCCAGGTCCGCAAGGCGTTCGAGCGGGCGGGCGCCCTCTCCCGCGCCGATGCCGTCCCGGTCGCCCCGCGCGAGGGTGCCCGCACCCTGCGCACCGCGGGCCGGGTCGAGCTGCTGAACCGCAAGACCGAGCAGGCCCACGTCGTCCTCGGCGTGCCCGGACTGGCCCGCACCGACGACCGCCGCTGGGCGCTGGGCGTCCTCAACGCGGCCCTCGGAGGCGGCATGAGCTCACGCCTCTTCCAGGAGGTACGGGAGAAGCGCGGTCTCGCCTACAGCGTGTACTCGTACACCTCGGGCTTCGCCGACTGCGGACTCTTCGGGGTGTACGCGGGCTGCCGGCCCAGCCAGGTCCACGACGTCCTCAAGATCTGCCGGGACGAACTCGACCGGGTGGCGTCCGAAGGACTGACCGACGAGGAGATCGGCCGCGCCATCGGGCAGCTCTCCGGCTCCACCGTCCTCGGACTGGAGGACACCGGCGCGCTGATGAACCGCATCGGCAAGAGCGAACTGTGCTGGGGCGACCAGATGTCGGTCGACGACATGCTGGCCCGGATGGCACAGGTCACCCCCGACGACGTGCGCGCGGTCGCGGGCGAGGTCCTCGGACACCGCCCCTCCCTCTCCGTCATCGGCCCGCTCAAGGACAAGCAGGCCGACCGCCTCGAAGAAGCGGTCTCCTAACCCCACCGTTAAGGAACCAGAGCAATGAGCAAGCTGCGCGTGGCCGTTCTCGGCGCCAAGGGCCGTATCGGGTCCGAGGCGGTACGAGCCGTCGAGGCCGCCGACGACATGGAGCTGGTGGCCGCGCTGGGCCGTGGCGACAAGCTGGAGACCCTCACGGAATCCGGCGCCCAGGCCGTCGTCGAACTCACCACCCCCGCGTCGGTGATGGACAACCTCGACTTCTGCGTCCGGCACGGCATCCACGCCGTCGTCGGTACGACCGGCTGGACCGACGAACGGCTCGCGCAGCTGAACACCTGGCTGGCCGGCTCCCCGGAGACCGGTGTGCTCATCGCGCCGAACTTCTCCATCGGCGCCGTCCTCACGATGAAGTTCGCGGAGCGGGCCGCCCGCTACTTCGAGTCCGTCGAGGTCGTCGAGCTGCACCACCCCAACAAGGTCGACGCCCCCTCGGGCACCGCCACCCGCACCGCCCAGCTGATCGCCGACGCCCGCCGCAAGGCCGGCTGCGCCCCGCAGCCGGACGCCACCGCCACGGCCCTGGAGGGCGCCCGCGGCGCGGACGTCGACGGGGTCCCGGTCCACGCGATCCGGCTCCGCGGCCTCCTCGCACACCAGGAAGTGCTGCTCGGCGGCGAGGGCGAGACGCTCACCATCCGCCACGACTCCCTGCACCACAGCAGCTTCATGCCGGGCATCCTGCTCGGCGTACGCCGCGTGGTGACCACTCCCGGCCTCACGTTCGGCCTGGAACACTTCCTCGACCTGAACTGACTGAGCCCTGCCATGCGCGCAAAGATCACTTACTTCGTCACCGCTGCCGTCCTGGTCTTCTACTTCGCCCTGGTCGGCAGCCGTGGCGTGCTGCTCATCCGGCACGGCACGCTGCTGACGGTCGCCTTCGGGGCCGCGGTGCTGATCCTGCCGGTGATCGGCATCTGGTTCCTCTGGAAGAACACCCAGTTCGTGTCGCGGGCGAACGCGCTGGCCGCGGAGCTCGACGCGGAGGGAGGCCTGCCGGTCGACGAACTGGTCCGCACCCCGTCCGGCCGTATCGACCGCGACTCGGCCGACGCGGTGTTCGCCCGCCGCCGCGAGGAGACCGAGGACTCCCCGGACGACTGGCGCTGCTGGTTCCGCCTCGCCGTCGCCTACCAGGACGCCAGGGACACCCCGAGGGCGCGCAAGGCCATGCAGCGCGCCATCGCCCTGCACATGAAGGACGCCCGTCCCAGCACCCCCTGAAGGGGCCGGGCGGGCGTCCCGCCGAACTGTTCGGAGGCCTCAGACCCGCCGGTACTCGTCCCCCCACGCCTCCACCGTGTCGGCGGCGCGGTCGAACGCCTCGCTCCGCGTCAGGAAGTCGGCGTTGTTGTCGGTGAGCAGCGGCGGAATCGGCTCGCCCCCCTGACGTACGAGGATCAGCGCCTGCCCCTGGACCGTGCGCGGGAACCCGAGCCACTTCACCGGCTGCTGCACCGTGCGGATGGCGGCGACCCTGTTCCACGGCACGGTGACGCTGGTGAAGAAGCCCACCCGGCGCACGCCGTGCCGGCTGACCCACGTACCGACCCGCAGCAGCCGCAGCGCGCAGATGATGATCGCGAGGGCGAGTCCCAGACATACAGCCGCGCCCGGCAACGCCCCGGCGAACGCGATGATCATTCCCGCGAGCAGGACGAAGGACGCGAGCAGCAGCAGGAACGCCGCCGCCGCGACCCGCCAGGGGCCGGGGCGGTACGGTCGCCGCCAGCCGTCGTGGTCGTCGAACGGCAGCGCGATGTCCTCGGCGCTGGCGTCAAACGCGCGGTCGGCCGTCAGGAAGGGCAGGGGCACGACTGATCCTCACTCACAAACACGCTCGATTGCTGTGCCCGGTGAGGCTACCGAGGAGGCCGCCGACCCGACCACCCCAGGGGGCCGTACGAGTCAGTGCCCGTGGACGGCCTCGGTCTGCTCGGCGTGCGAGGCGCTCTGGGCGGGGCTGAGCGCGGGCATGCCGAGGATCAGCGCCCCGACGAGGCCGCCGACCACGGTCAGCCCGACGAGGGAACGGCTGGCCAGCTGGGAGACGGTGGCGCGCTCCCGGGGCGGGGGAGTGACGTTACTGCGGAATCGGTCGCTCTCGGCCACGAACGAGAACGGGACGGATTCACGCCGGCGGAACATGAGGAAGGTCTCCTTGAACTCTGTTATGGATGCTGCTATTGGGTCAGACGCTCGGCGGGCCCGATCGGTGCCCCGAATCGCCGAATTCGTCGAAGAAATCCCTGGACGGCCCTTCCGGCCCGGTTGTCAGTGGTGGCCCGTAGAGTGGGCGCCGCCCGAGCGACGCAACTGGAAGGACCCCGCCGGTGACCGAGACCCCCGAGCCCGCAAAGCCCAGCTTCCGCAGCGATGTCACCGTTGAGCTGGTGAAACACGCCGCGGGCGACTCCGACGTCCTGTTCGCGGCCCGTGTCTCCACGGCCGGCGAGCAGTCCCTGGAGGAGGTCACCAAGGACCCCGAGCGCTCCAAGGGGCTCATCAATTACCTGATGCGTGACCGCCACGGCAGCCCGTTCGAGCACAACTCGATGACCTTCTTCATCAGCGCCCCGATCTTCGTGTTCCGCGAGTTCATGCGCCACCGCGTCGGCTGGTCGTACAACGAGGAATCGGGCCGCTACCGGGAGCTGGAGCCGGTCTTCTACGTCCCCGACGCCTCCCGCAAGCTCGTCCAGCAGGGCCGCCCCGGCAAGTACGAGTTCGTCGAGGGCACCCAGGCCCAGCAGGAGCTCACCGGCCGCGTCATGGAGGACTCCTACCGCCAGGCGTACGAGGCGTACCAGGAGATGCTCGCCGCGGGAGTGGCCCGAGAGGTCGCCCGCGCCGTGCTCCCCGTCGGTCTCTTCTCCTCGATGTACGCCACGTGCAACGCCCGCTCGCTGATGCACTTCCTCGGCCTGCGCACCCAGCACGAGCTGGCGAAGGTGCCGTCCTTCCCGCAGCGCGAGATCGAGATGGTCGGCCAGCAGATGGAGGAGCACTGGGCCCGTCTCATGCCGCTCACCCATGCAGCCTTCAACAAGAACGGACGCGTAGCCCCGTAGGCGGTGTCCGTATTGCGGCGTTTCGTGAAGTTCATCTAGGCTGATCAAACGGACCCGGCACTGCTTGAACCCCCGAGCAGGCAGTGCCGGGCTCCTATCGCTTGTCCCCCCGAGGGGGCATTGGGCCCTGAGCAGCGAGTAGCGTGTTACCCATGGCTCCGATCTCCACTCCGCAGACCCCCTTCGGGCGGGTCCTCACCGCTATGGTCACGCCCTTCACGGCGGACGGCGCACTCGACCTCGACGGTGCCCAGCGGCTCGCCGTCCATCTGGTGGACGCAGGCAATGACGGCCTGGTCGTCAACGGCACCACCGGCGAGTCCCCGACCACCAGCGACGCGGAGAAAGACCAGCTCGTAAGGGCGGTACTGGAAGCCGTGGGAGACCGGGCCCACGTCGTCGCCGGCATCGGCACCAATGACACCCGGCACAGCATCGAGCTCGCCCGCACGGCCGAACGCTCCGGCGCCCACGGCCTCCTCGCCGTGACGCCGTACTACAACAAGCCGCCGCAGGAAGGCATCTTCCGGCACTTCACGGCGATCGCCGACGCCACCGGCCTGCCGGTGATGCTCTACGACATCCCCGGCCGCAGCGGTGTGCCGATCGACACGGAGACGCTGGTACGGCTCGCCGAACACCCGCGCATCGTCGCCAACAAGGACGCCAAGGGCGACCTCGGCCGAGCGAGCTGGGCCATCGCCCGCTCCGGCCTCGCCTGGTACTCCGGCGACGACATGCTCAACCTCCCGCTGCTCTCGGTCGGCGCCGTCGGATTCGTCTCCGTCGTCGGCCACGTGGTCACCCCCGACCTGCGCGCCCTCATCGAGGCCCACGTCGGCGGCGACGTCCAGAAGGCCACGGAGATCCACCAGAAGCTCCTGCCGGTCTTCACCGGCATGTTCCGCACCCAGGGCGTGATCACCACCAAGGCCGCCCTGGCCCTCCAAGGCCTCCCCGCAGGCCCGCTGCGCCTCCCGCTGGTGGAGCTCACCGAGCAGGAAACGGCCCAGCTCAAGATCGATCTCGCCGCCGGCGGGGTAGAGCTGTAACCACAGACTTCACAACTGAATACGCGAAGAACACTCGCAAGAGCGAAGACACAGACAACAGCAAGTGCACGATTGACATGCGCGCCACGTGCCCAAGCGGTACGTGGCGTGCGTGGTAAGGAGAGTCTTTTGAGTCATCCGCATCCCGAACTCGGCACCCCGCCGAAGCTCCCGAAGGGCGGCCTCCGGGTCACCCCGCTCGGAGGCCTCGGCGAAATCGGCCGCAACATGACGGTCTTCGAGTACGGCGGCCGCCTGCTCATCGTCGACTGCGGAGTGCTCTTCCCCGAGGAGGAGCAGCCCGGAATCGACCTGATCCTGCCGGACTTCACCACGATCCGGGACCGTCTCGACGACATCGAGGGCATCGTCCTCACGCACGGCCACGAGGACCACATCGGTGGTGTCCCGTATCTGCTGCGCCTGAAGCCGGACATCCCCCTCATCGGCTCCAAGCTGACCCTCGCGCTGATCGAGGCGAAGCTCCAGGAGCACCGCATCCGTCCGTACACCCTCGAAGTGGCGGAGGGCCAGCGCGAGCGCATCGGCGTGTTCGACTGCGAGTTCATCGCGGTCAACCACTCCATCCCGGACGCCCTCGCGGTCGCCATCCGCACCCCTGCGGGCATGGCCGTCGCGACCGGCGACTTCAAGATGGACCAGCTCCCGCTGGACGGCCGGCTCACCGACCTGCACGCCTTCGCGCGGTTGAGCGAGGAGGGCATCGACCTCCTCCTCTCCGACTCGACGAACGCCGAGGTCCCGGGCTTCGTACCGCCCGAGCGGGACATCTCCAACGTCCTGCGCACGGTCTTCGCCAACGCCCAGAAGCGCATCATCGTGGCGAGCTTCGCCAGCCACGTCCACCGCATCCAGCAGATCCTCGACGCGGCACACGAGTACGGCCGCAGGGTCGCCTTCGTCGGCCGCTCGATGGTCCGCAACATGGGCATCGCCCGCGACCTCGGTTACCTGAGGGTCCCCGCCGGCCTGGTCGTGGACGTCAAGACCCTCGACGACCTGCCGGACGACGAGGTCGTTCTGGTCTGCACGGGCTCCCAGGGCGAGCCGATGGCGGCCCTGTCCCGGATGGCGAACCGCGACCACCAGATCCGGATCGTCCCCGGCGACACGGTGATCCTTGCGTCGTCCCTGATCCCGGGCAACGAGAACGCGGTCTACCGCGTGATCAACGGCCTGACCCGCTGGGGCGCCAACGTCGTCCACAAGGGCAACGCGAAGGTCCACGTCTCGGGCCACGCCTCGGCAGGCGAGCTGCTGTACTTCTACAACATCTGCAAGCCGAAGAACCTGATGCCGGTCCACGGCGAATGGCGCCACCTGAGGGCCAACGCCGAACTGGGCGCGCTCACCGGAGTGCCCAAGGACCACATCGTCATCGCCGAGGACGGCGTCGTCGTCGACCTCGTCGACGGCCGGGCCAAGATCGTCGGCAAGGTCCAGGCGGGTTACGTCTACGTCGACGGCCTCTCGGTCGGCGATGTCACCGAGACCTCGCTCAAGGACCGCCGGATCCTCGGCGAAGAAGGCATCATCTCCGTCTTCATCGTGGTCGACAGCTCCTCCGGCAAGATCACGGGCGGCCCGGACATCCACGCCCGCGGTTCAGGCATCGACGACTCGGCGTTCAGTGCGGTCGTGCCGAAGATCGAGGAAGCGATCAACAGGTCCGCCCAGGACGGCGTGCTGGAGCCGCACCAGGTCCAGCAGCTCGTCCGCCGCACGGTGGGCAAGTGGGTCTCAGACACCTACCGCCGGCGCCCGATGATCCTTCCGGTCGTCGTCGAGGTCTGACGCAGACAGGCACGAACTCCGGAGCGGGGCCCCCGATTTGCATCGGGGCGCCCCGCTCCAGTACGTTTACGGCTCCGCCTGACCGGGAAGCACTGCGCACACTCGTGTGCGCTGAGCGCCCAGGACGGAGTGGAAAATCCGACTCAGAACTTCTGATAAAGTCGGGTCCGCCGAAAGGCAAGGCCACTCCAAAGGCCACCGGAATTCAAAATTCGGACCGGAAACGGAACGAAAAAGAGTCTGGTAAGGTTGGAACCGCCGGAAAGGGAAACGCGAAAGCGAAGAACTGGAAAGCGAAAAGCAGGATCCCGCTTCGACCGGGAATCG